>JBEKMN010000001.1:0-206354 GCA_050008495.1 Terriglobia bacterium
CCCACCGGGGTGGCGCATACGTCCCGACGGGTTTGGTCGGGATGTATGCGCCGGTCGCCCCAAACTGGCCAAGAACGTGACGCCGACATGGCAGAGGGCGGCACGTCGGCGCCACCCCCCGAATCCACAATCCCCCCACGCCCGCTTGGGGGAGAGGGGTCGGGGGGTGAGGGGGTTCTTGTGGCCGCCCCCGGGCAACCGCAAGGGTTGCCCCTTTGTCCTGCCAAAAAATCACAAAATCGTGGGAACGAAGCTAAGAACTCATTGAAAACAAAGGAAGTCACCAAAACAATGCGCGCAAAACCAACGCATTCTTGCGCACGAAACGCGTCAAAGGAAGCGAAAGAACGGGGTTTTCGATGCAACGTTCGGCGGTCGGTGGGCAGGATTCAGGCCCGGGTAGGCGTGGCGAAGGCGCGGGCGCCGTACTTTATGGGCCGGGGCGAGTCGATACACGACCGCCTGTGGAGGAGACGGACATCATGACCGAATCGCCGCTTGGTTTCCAGACCTGAAAGAGGCTCGTGTGCCGGCTAAGTTTTCACGCGTAGATCCCGCGCAGCTTGACGTTGAAGGCGACGCGGTCGATAGCCAGCATGTAGGCTGCGATGCGGTTGTTGACCTTGTGTTTCTCGCCGTAGTGCGCTACTTCGTCGAAGGCGGCCACCATGATCGCCTTCAGGCGTTCATTCACTACACTCTCCTGCCAGAAGTAGCCTTGGCGGTCCTGCACCCACTCGAAATAGGACACCGTGACGCCACCGGCATTGGCCAGGATGTCGGGGACGACGAAGACGCCGCGGTCAAACAGGATAGCGTCCGCAGGTGGAGTGGTGGGGCTGTTAGCGCCTTCCGCCAGGATGCGAGCCTTGATTTTATGAGCGTTTTTGCTGGTGATGACGCTCTCCGTAGCGGCCGGGAGGAGCACCTCGCATTCTTGCTCCAGAATTTCCTGCGTCCCGATGCTCTCGCCACCGGGGAATCCTTTCACGGTTCCGTTTTCTTTGGAGTAGTGCAGCAGGGCGGCGATGTCCAGTCCGTTGGTATTGAAAACACCGCCGGCCACGTCGGCAACACCGATGATTTTGTAGCCTTCCTCGTGCAGCAGTTTCGCGGCCTCCGAGCCGACGTTGCCAAAGCCCTGAACGATGACGCGCGTTTCCTGTCTTTTCCACAAGAAGCGCTTGAGCGCCTCATCGATGGAGATCATGCAACCGCGGCCGGTGGCCTCGCGCCGGCCCTGCGAGCCGCCCAAGTCGAGCGGCTTGCCCGTGACGCTGGCCGTCACGGTGTGTCGCATGTGCATCGAGTAGGTGTCCATAATCCAGGCCATCGTCTGCTCGTTGGTGTTCATGTCGGGCGCAGGCACGTCGCGCTCCGGTCCGATGTAGTCCAAAATTTCCGCCGTGTAGCGCCGGGTAATGCGTTCCAGTTCTCCCTGCGAGAGTTGGGACGGATCGCAGACAACGCCGCCTTTGGCGCCGCCAAAGGGGATGTTGACGACCGCGCATTTCCAGGTCATTTCGGCGGCCAGTCCGCGGATTTCGTCCAGGGTCACATCCGGCGAGTAGCGAACACCGCCCTTGCAAGGCCCGCGTGCAATGCTGTGCTGCACACGGTAGCCGTCGAAAACCCTGAGCTGACGATTGTCCATCGCCACGGGAATGTGCACGATGATCTCCCGGTTGGGGGAGCGCAAGTACTGCGTGAGGCCTTCGTCCAATTGCAATTTGGCGGCGGCCACGTCGAAGCGCGCAGCCATGGATTCATAGACGCTGAGTTCGTTCTTGGTTTCAACAGTGCTCATGTCGCCTCCCTCGAGTTAGCTGGTGGTGGTTGCAGGACTGAGCCCCAAAGGGGCGCTCGAACGAAGCCCAGGCCAACGGCCTGGGTCAGCGATCTCGGCCCGTTTAGATCGGGTCAGCCCTGAAAGGGCGGAATCGGTTAGTACCCATGCCGCGATCTTTGTCCCAACTGAACGTCCATCTCGCCTTCGGCACTAGGGATCGCGAACCCATGCGCTGGCGGTGTATTTCGCCCCTACAGGGCTTCGAGATTGAAGGCGCGACGTTGACCCAGGCCGTTGGCCTGGGCTGTGATAGTTCGCCCCTTTGGGGCTTAAGACAGACACAGCATGACAGGCTTTCGGAGCTTGCGCGCACAAAAAAGCCGGGAGCTGCCATTCAGCTCCCGGCTCGAAAGAAAGCATTTCAAGGGTTACGGATAAAGGCCGCGCAGCGTGGTGGCTTCTGCCACCCGGCCGATGCCCAGCATATTCGCAGCGGTTCGCATCCCGACTTTGTGCGTCAGGTGGATTTTCAGCACGTCGTTGAAGCTGGTCTTCATGACGCGCTCCAGGCGGTTGTAAACGTCCTGAGCTTCCCAGAACAGGTGCTGCTCGTCCTGCACCCATTCAAAGTAGGAAACCGTGACGCCGCCTGCGTTGCAGAGGATGTCCGGGATAATGAAGACGCCTTTGGCTTCGAGGATTCTGTCGGCTTCGGGGGTCAACGGACCATTGGCTGCCTCGGCGACAATCTTCGTGTGCAGCGTTTCGGCGTTCTCGCCTTGCACCGCGTTTTCGAGCGCGGCGGGAACCAGGATCTCACAAGGCATGGCGAGCAATTGCTCGGGAGTGACCGGCTCAGAACCGGGGAAGGCAATCACGCCGCCGGTCTTCTCCTTGTACGCGATCAGTGCCGGAACGTCCAGGCCCTTCGCGTTGTAAACGCAACCCTTCGAATCGCTGGCTGCGATCACGCAAGCCTCATTGGCGTGCAGCAACTGGGCGGCAATGGAACCGGCATTGCCGAATCCTTGAACCACCACCCTCGCGCCTTTCATCGGAATGTGGAGGTGTTCGCACGCCGATTGGAGGGTATTGAAAACGCCGCGGCCGGTAGCCTCGTTGCGGCCCAGCGAGCCGCCCAGAGCAATGGGTTTGCCGGTGACCACGCCCGGAATCGGATAGCCCTTCGTCATGCTGTACGTATCCATGATCCAGGCCATGACCTGAGAGTTGGTGTAGACGTCCGGTGCGGGGATGTCCTGCGCCGGGCCGATCAAGGGAAGAATCGCGCTGGCATAGCGGCGAGTGAGGTGCTCCAGTTCGACCTGCGACATCTCCTTCGGATTGCAGGTCACGCCGCCTTTGCCGCCGCCGAACGGGATATTCACAACCGCGCACTTCCACGTCATCCAGGTTGCAAGGGCTTTCACTTCATCCAATGTGACGTGCGGATGGTAGCGAATTCCGCCCTTGGCAGGCCCGCGCGCGGTGCTGTGTTGCACGCGGTGACCCTGAAAAGTGTGAATCTTCCCGTTGTCCATCCGAACGGGCAGGTGGACGGTCAGCACCCGTTCGGGAGATTTGATCATATTTCGCACATTATGGTCGAGTTCGAGCGCATCCGCGGCGAGATCGAAGTTCTCCATCGCCGCTTCATACGCGTTTTTCTCGACTACAGCCGTGATTGGCATATAGTACGCCTCCTCTTCTTCAATTGTTTTGATTTTACTGCCGGAAGGTCTATCACTTATCCCCCACAGGGAGGATACTCCGGTCGTCTGCCTCCCGCAAGAGGCAAAGTACCGTATCAAAATAGTACTGCGGCGCCAGGGACAAAGTGTCCCCCTTCGTCCCCGGTGGCAGCGCCATCCCGAATCGTCTTTTCCCAAAGGGGGCAGGCGCGAAGAATCTGCTTTTGGACGGGTGGCGCCGACGTGCAGTCTTCTGGCATGTCGGCGTCACGTTCTTGGCCGGTTTGGGGCGAGCGGTTTACGACCCGGCTCAGAGTTCACCTTTCGCAGGACGGCAGATGTGGAGGATGCTCCGCCCATACTTTTCCGCTTTCGCAGGTCCGATTCCGTTGATCTCGAGCAGCTCGGCGGGAGCGGCCGGCAGGGCTACAACGATAGCGTACAACGCCTGATCGCTGAAAACACAGTAAGCCGGAAATCCGCTTTTTCTCGCTTCCGCACTCCGCCAGGCACGCAGCTTTTCTTCCAGCGCAGACTCTTGCGGCGAAAATGTTTCCGGCCCTCGTGGCTGCCCTTGCGGCGGGCGTTTCTTCTTGGGCGCGGCTTCGTCAACCGAGAGGATGAGGGCAGGCGGCTTTGTGGGTTTCGGAGACTTTTTCTTCCCTCGCTTCGCTGGTTGCCACTCTTCCGCCCGGTTGGTGGCCAGCAGCAGATCCAGCGGCGTGCGATCGTTCAGGCTCAACCCTTCGCGGGTCAGCATCGCTTTCCGGTAGGGTATGGTTCTGCCGCCTTTTTCAAAGCTGGCGTCCTCGATCTGCACCAGTCCGGCCGCGGCCATCGCCCCGACAATGCCCTCCAGGCGGTCTCTGCTTAAGGACCCGCCCTGAGACAATGATTGGTGCAGCCTTCCGAGGGTTTGGGAATTCACAGACCGAAGTGCCTCGATGACTTCGTAGACAATACGCCGCTCAGCTTGCGTGATAAGCCGGAATCGCTGGGCGATACACTGTTGGGGAGCGCAGAAATCGCACCGGCCGCAGGGCCGCTGGCTATCCGTGAAATCTCCGAAATGCCGCACTAAGGCGCGCATGCGGCACTGATGAGTTTCCGCGAAGCGCCTCATGAGTTCCAGTTGCGCGCGCTTTGTCTCCAAATGAGCGAGATAAGCTTGCTTCCAGTCCTTGCTGCCCACGGTCACGTTCTCCGTCCACTCGATCGCCGCGCCGCCATGAATTGCAAGCTTGTCGAGGGCCCGGTTGAACAACTCGGGATCGAGAAGCAGAGCCCGGCAGAGGTCCTCTTTCGGCTGCGGTTGCGGGCTGAGCCGGTGATAGATGGCTTCGAGAGTTTCCACGGGGGCGTAATCCTGCTCGAAGAAGTATTCGTGCACTCGCAGGTCGGCGTAAGAATACAGCAGGATCGTCCGGCTGGGCAGTCCGTCGCGCCCGGCGCGGCCGATTTCCTGGTAATAGCCCTCGATGCTCGCGGGCAGTGCGGTGCGGATGATGGTCCGCACATTGGGCTTGTCGATACCCATGCCAAACGCAATGGTGGCGACCACCGCCTCGAGCTTGCTTTCCACAAACGCCGCCTGGACGCGCTCCCGCTGCCTGGACTCAAGCCCTGCGTGGTACGCGGCCACAGGAAACAAGCGAGAGAGATCCCGTGCCAATTCCTCGGATGCTCTGCGCGTGGGCGCGTAAACGATAGCCGGGCGCCGAGCCGGATCGCTAAGCAGCTCCTGGGTGAGTTGAGGGCGATGTGGGAGCGGCACCTCCATGACCTCGATGGCGAGATTCTCGCGCCGGAAACCATGGATGAACCGAGCCGCGTCGACCAAGCGAAGTTGGCTGACAATGTCGTTCTGCACGATGGGGGTTGCCGTGGCCGTGAGCGCCATGACGGGCGCGGGACGCAACGCCGGGAGGTATTGCCCCAGCATGCGATAATCCGGCCGGAAATCGTGACCCCATTGCGAAATGCAATGCGCTTCGTCAATAGCGATCAGCGAGGGCTTCCGCTTGGCCAGCATTTCGGGGAATCCCGGCACCCGAAACCGCTCCGGCGCAATGAACATGAATTGCACTTCGCCGTTCAGATAGTCGCGGCAGGACTGGCGAGAAGTCAGGCGGTCCATGCCGGAATGCACGCGCGCGACTTTGCAGCCGAGTGAAGCGAGCTTGGCTGCCTGGTCGTCCATGAGAGCGATCAAGGGGCTGATGACCAGCGCCGTGCCGCCGCGGGCCAGGGTGGGGAGTTGATAGCAAAGTGACTTGCCGGATCCCGTCGGCATGACCAGCAGTATGTCCCGTCCGGCAATGGCGGCGCGGCAGACGGCTTCCTGGTTGGCTCGAAAAGACGGGAAGCCAAACGCCTTTTCGAGAAGGGGGAGAAGTGACTCGGTCGACATGTTGGAGATCTCATCCACCATGAATGGTGAATTGTGAAGAGTAAATAGTGAATTGTAAATAGCCGAAGATGAAGGTTGGTCCGAAAGTATTCCTCTTACGGGGCCTCGCTGGCAGCAAGCACCGGCTCGGAAACGGGTTTTGCGTCAGGCTCAGGGTCGGTAACGAGTCTCCAGGATTGCCTCTCGCGCAAAAGACGAGCGACAAGTTGCGCGTGCATGGCGTGACCGGCTCGCTCGGCGACCACATGGCCGAGTAGTGGGCGGCCTAGCAGGGAGAAGTCGCCGATCAGGTCCAGAAGTTTGTGCCGGCAGAACTCGTCGGGGAAGCGCAGCCCTTCGGGGTTGACCACACCCGTGCGATCCAGTACAACGGCATTCTCCAGCGAGCCGCCGCGGATCAGGCCATTCTTGCGAAGCATTTCGAGTTCTTCCAGGAACCCGAATGTCCGGGCCGGGGCGATTTCAGCGGCGTATTCGGACGAGCCGGAGTAAAAGTCGATGGATTGCGCCCCAATTAAGGGGTGTGGGAAGGAGATACGATAGGTGACGCGGAGAGAATCCGCCGGGTAGACGATAACGCGCTTCATTCCATCGACTACCTCAACGGGCCTAAGGATTTTGACGAAGTTCCTTCGGGCCCGCTGGCGACGAATCCCGGCTTGGGTGATGAGTTCGACGAAGGGCCGCGCGCTGCCGTCCAAGATCGGGAGTTCCAGGTTGTCGATTTCCACGATTGCGTTGTCCACTTCCAAGCCTGCCAGGGCCGACAGGAGATGCTCGGTAGTGGAAATCAGTACGCCTTTCTTCATCAAGCTCGTCGCGTAGCTGACCCGGGCGACATTTCGGGCTTGGGCCTCAATGACGAAGCCCTCCAGGTCGGTGCGCCGGAAGACTACGCCCGAGTTAGCGGGGGCAGGGCAGAGACTTAGGTTGACCCTAACGCCCGTGTGCAGGCCCACACCGGAGATGGAGACCGGATTCGCAATCGTGTGTTGGTTGGCCAAGAAGCTCCTTGAAACTCAGATAATAAGCATTTTCTTAGCCAAGTGCGCGGGTTTAGACAAGACAATTATTATCAGTACTTTATGCTTGTTCTTCCGGCCGTAACAGAACCGGAGATGTGTCAATCATGCAACATTGGCTCAGATTTGTGTGCCTTTGGCGAACCTGATTTAGGGTAGAATAAACAACTACGTCGAAAATCGGAGGGGTACCTTGGCCGAATTCCAGCCCGGCAAGAAGCTGGTCTTGATTGATGCCATGTCGCTGGTCTTTCGGGCGTTCCATGCGCCCATGCAGATGGATTTGCGCTCGCCCGGCGGAATGCCCACGAAGGCGATTTACATCTTCGCCCGAACGCTGCGGAAGATCCTCAAAGACCACCAGCCCGACCTGGTCGGCGTGGCGTTTGACCTTGCCGCTCCCACTTTTCGCGACAAGCTATTCGAACAATACAAGGCGAACCGTCCTGCTTTTCCGGAGGACCTAGCTCTTCAGCTTCCCTACGTGCGACGATTCTGCCGCGCGCTCGGATTGGCGATGGTCGAGAGAGAGGGCTACGAAGCCGATGATGTGATGGGAACGCTCGCGGGGAACGCTTCGGCGCAAGGAACGGATGTGTTCATCGTGTCCGGCGACGAGGACCTTTTCCAGCTTGTGGAGGATCACGTCAAGGTGCTGAAGCCGTCCCGGGGAGCATCAGAAGGCGAAACGTTGTGCGACGCCGAGAAGGTCAAGGAAATCCTGGGCGTTGAGCCTTCGCAGGTAGTGGATTGGCTAGCGCTGACGGGCGATCCCAGTGACAACATCCCCGGTGCGCGACCCTTTCCGGGTCAAGAGCCTCCCCTCGCGCCGGGCGCGAAGAAGCGAAGTTACATCGGACCGAAGGGCGCCACAGAACTCCTCCGCAAGTTCGGCACACTTGACAAGGCGCTGGAAAACTACGAGCAGGCGGAGAAGCAAAGTTACCGCGACGCCCTGCGCGATTTCAAAAAAGAAGCACTGCTCAGCCGGGAATTGGCCACCATTCGCCCGGACGTTCCGCTGTCGGTCGCCCCTTCAGACCTCAAGCGCGCCCCCGAGGATCTGACCGATTTGCGCGCTTTGTGCCAGGAACTGGGGTTCACTTCGCTGTTGCGCGAATTCCTGCAAGAGGCGCCGATCCCGGTGCAGGCAGCGAAGGAGGCCGAAGAACTATCGACGCCGGAGTCGGTGACCCGGTGGCTGAATGCTTTAGAGGAACGCGCCCCGGTGGCGATTGGGTTCGAGGTCGACGGCGAAGAGAGTTTTGCCGGGCAACTTCGGGGCTTAGGCTTTTCGGACGGCAGCCGGTTGGCAACTCTATCCGCCACGCCCAGCCTTCTCGAGCCCATGAAGTCTTTTCTCTCTTCCGCGTCGCATCCCAAGGCGGTTCACAACTCCAAGCTGCTGCGATTACTGCTGGCAAAGGCGGGAATCGCGCCGGCGGGTGTTACAGACGACACCATGCTCTACTCGTACTTGCTTGATCCCTTGGCCACGAGCCATTCGCTCGAAGACGTGGTGCTTCGCCGTCACGGGCACAAGCTTTCGGGCTCGACGGCGGACTGGGCGGACAACACGCGGGAGATTGCCGCCCTGCTGGTACCTGAGATTGCGCGCGAAGAGTTGAGGCGTGTCTATGAGGAGATCGAACTGCCGTTGTCGAGTGTGCTGGCGGACGTGGAGAAGTTCGGCATCCGCCTGGACGCGAGCGTACTGGCTGCCATGTCAGGTGAATTTGATAAGGACCTTACGGGCCTTACCCGCGAGATTTACGATCTTGCCGGCCAACCCTTCGATATCGACTCGCCGAAACAACTTGGCGAGATTCTGTTCGACAAGCTGAAGCTGCCGGGGGGCAAGAGGCTGAAGAAAAGTGGGCAGTATTCAACCGACGCTTCTGTTTTGGAATCGCTTGCCGAAAAGCACGAATTGCCGCGCAAAATCATTGATTACCGGACGCGGACGAAGTTGAAATCAACTTACCTTGACGCGCTTCCGAAGTTCATTAACCCGCGAACGGGCCGCCTGCATACCACCTTCAGCCAGACCGGTTCGCGCACCGGGCGCCTTTCCTCGTTCAACCCCAATCTGCAGAATATACCGATCGGCGATGAATTCGGGCTGCGCATTCGTTCGGCGTTTGTCGCTGATCCCGGCTGCCGGTTGATCTCCGCCGACTACTCGCAGGTGGAGCTTCGGGTGCTGGCCCATTTGGCGGACGATCCGGTGTTGATCGAGGCGTTCACGCGCGGCGAGGACATTCACGCGCGAACCGCACAGGAGATTTTCGGCGTGCTTCCGGCGCTTCAGAACCACGAGCATCGCCGGATGGCGAAGGCCATCAATTACGGCGTGGTTTACGGACTCAGCTCCTTCGGGTTGGCGGAGCGCACCGGCACCAGCAGAACCGAGGCGCAGCAGTACATCGAGGCCTATTTCCAACGCTACCGCAAAGTGAAAGACCTGATCGAGCGACTGGTTGAAGAAGCCCGGACCACCGGACGCGTGCGCACGCTCTTTGGCCGCCTGCGGCCCATTCCTGATATCAACAGCCGGGATGTGCCCTCGCGCAATCGAGCTGAGCGCGAAGCCATGAATTCTCCCATTCAGGGAACAGCCGCGGACCTCATGAAGCTAGCCATGATCAAAGTGCACGCGCGCCTGGAGCGAGAGAAGATGAGGACGCGCATGTTGTTGACTGTTCATGACGAACTGGTGTTCGAGGCTCCCGAAGCTGAGTTAGATCAGGCGCGCAAGCTTGTCGAAGCCGAGATGGAAGGCGCTTATCCGCTTAAAGTGCCGTTGCGCGTGGATATCGGTGTGGGGCCTAACTGGCGGGAAGCAAAATAGAAATCAGAAACTAGAAACTAAGACTGCCCTCTCCCCACGGGAGAGGGCGCCGTCCATCAATCGACTCTTTCCTGCTACTTTTTGGGAGCAACTCATGAACGATAATACCTGCAAGCAGCCGCAACGCATCATCAACTGCGTAGCTCCTATTCGCATTTGCGACAACGGGGGCTGGACGGATACTTGGTTTGCTAAGCGCGGAAAGATCTTCAATATCGGGGTCTACCCCTACGTCGAAGTGCAAGTGGAAGTATTCAGGAACGACGCGGTGGATCGGCAAATCACGGTTTTCGCTGAGAACTATGGGCAACGGTTTGTGGCCAAAGGGGCGGAATCTAGTTGGGATGAGCACCCGCTGCTTCAAGCGGCCATTGCGCGCATGAAGGTTCCTACCGACGTGGCATTGAAGGTGTCGATTTTCTCGGAAGCACCGAGCGGGGCTTCAGCGGGCACGTCTGCGGCGGTGGCGGTGGCTTTGGTCGGAGCCCTCGACCGCCTCACCCAGGGCCACCTTACCGCCCACGAGGTGGCGTACACAGCGCAGGCGATTGAGACCGAGATGCTGAAGCTGCAATGCGGTATTCAGGACCAGTTGTGTTCGGCCTACGGGGGGCTGAATTATATCGAGATGTTCGACTATCCACGCGCCACGGTTTCACAGATCCAGATCCCCAACGCGCTTTGGTGGGAACTCGAGCGGCGCCTGGTGTTGATCTACTTCGGCAAATCCCACAGCTCCTCATCGGTCCATGAGAAAGTGATCAAGGAGCTCGAGGGGTCGGGGCCGGACTGCCGCAAGCTTCAGGACTTGCGGGCGACGGCTGAAAAAAGCAGGGATGCCGTCTACGCCGGCGATTTTGTGGCGCTGGGAGAAGCTATGATCGAGAACACCGAGGCGCAGGGGCGGCTACATCCTGATTTGGTGAGCCGCGATGCGCGTCGGGTGATTGAGATCGCGAAGGAGCACGGGGCCTTGGGTTGGAAGGTGAACGGGGCGGGGGGCGAGGGCGGCTCGCTCACCATTCTTACCGGCACGCTTTCGCATGTGAAACGGGCGATGATACGCGAAACCGAAGCCGAGAATCGGCTGTTCAAGAATATCCCGATCTATCTCAGCCGTTATGGGCTCCGGACGTGGGACAGGGCAGCCGACATCAGAGGGCAGTCGGCAGGATAGTGTTTCCTACATTGCAATGTGGTGCAAGGTTTATCCGGAAATGATAGACTGAAATCATCAGCACTCGGGCTGCTCCTCCGGAGCCGACCCGGTGTGGCGCGGGACGAAAATCACAAACACAACAAGGGGGACTGCTTATGTCGCTAGGAAAACGATGTGGAGCGGAGTTTTTTGGCACGTTCTGGCTGGTCTTCGGGGGTTGCGGAAGCGCTGTTCTAGCCGCGGCCTTCCCTCAACTTGGCATTGGCTTTGCCGGAGTGGCGCTGGCCTTCGGTCTTACCCTGCTCACCATGGCGTACGCCATCGGTCACATTTCAGGCTGCCACATCAATCCGGCTGTGTCGGTCGGGTTATGGGCTGGTGGACGGTTCCCAGCTTCAGAGCTAGTTCCCTACATTGTCGCGCAGGTCTTAGGCGGGGCTGCCGGGTCCACGGTACTGTACTTTATCGCCAGCGGCAAACCGGGGTTTGAGCTGGGCGGATTCGCGTGCAATGGCTATGCGGAGCACTCTCCGGGCGGATACTCTCTGGGGGCATGCCTGCTGGCGGAGATCGTTCTCACTTTCTTCTTCCTGTTTGTGATTCTCGGCTCCACACACGGTCGCGCGCCGGTGGGCTTCGCGGGAATACCGATCGGCCTCAGCCTCACCCTCATTCACCTGATCGGGATACCCGTAGACAACCTCTCAGTGAATCCTGCTCGCAGCACCGGGCCTGCGCTTTTCGTGCACGGCTGGGCGCTCCAGCAATTATGGCTCTTCTGGGTCGCCCCGATCCTCGGCGCAGCTATCGCGGGGGTTGTCTATTCAGGGCTATTCAAGTCAGAGTAGGAATCCGGGAGTGAGCATTCTCTCTTAGGCCGCCAACTTTTTCACGGGAGCGGAACGTATGGATCATCGAAAACTCTTTGAATACGACTACTGGGCAAACTCCGAGACGTTGGCAAGCTTAAAGACAGTGCCAAGCGGCAGCGAAAAAGCGAGAAAGGCGTTCTGCCACGTCATCGGCGGGCAACGCATCTGGATGTCCAGGTTCGAGAATCCCGCGCCGCCCACCGCGCAACCGTGGCCTGACCTGACGCTCGAGGAATGTAATTTGGCCATCGAAGATCTGCGTCTGCGGTGGCACGCCATCCTCGAAGGACTCACTCCCGAAAAGCTTGCGAGCGATCTCACTTACCTGAGCCTCAAAGGGACAGAGAACAGGACGCCGATTCAGGATGTGCTGATGCACCTCGTTCTGCACTCGGCTTATCACCGCGGGCAAGCGGCCGCGGCCGTACGAGAAGCGGGCGGCAAACCTGCGCCGACGGATTATGCCGTCTATCTCAGGGGCGTCAAGCGCTGACGGCCTGGGCTCCATGCGAGGAAGCGATCAGCTTTCAGCCGTTACCAAGCCGGCCGTAGCCCCCGGACCTCTTGGGTCGCAAAACGATGGATGAGCCACGCGTTTGCCGCGCCGCGCCTTGCTTTCGATTGAGTATTGGCATTCCATCCTCCTCACTGGAGCTTCTCCAGAAACTCTTCCGCCGCGACCTTGGCTTGTTGAAGAATTCCGTGCAGAGTGCCAATCGCTAGCTCACGGTGGAGTGGCACGACACAGCCTATCGCTCCTTGAGCCGTTTCCTTCTTGAGGATCACGTGACTGCCACGCTGCCGAACCTGTCTGAACCCCAATCGCTCGAGCGCCCGAATCGCCTCCTCTCCCGACACACGGCGGAGCTTAGGCATAGGTCGCCTCGAACGTCGTCAGAAGCGGACGACCCACGTCCGGGAGCGGAAACTCTTCCAGGTAGAGCTCCGTGGCTTCCTTGAGATTGGCGAGAGCATTCTCGATTGTAGCACCCTGGCTGACAGTTCCCAGCTCAGGACATGTAGCGACGTAAAGATCGTCTTCTTGATGAATGACCGCCGTGAAGGTCCGCACTTTCATTGACGTGTCCTCCTGTCTCCCCAGGGTCGTGCCCGGCAACCGCCGATCGAGTACCCCGGCACCAGAGATTATACCTCTATCTGTCTCTGAAGATGCCCCATGGCGCGGGCTGCCAACTGTTGTCTGCTTACTGCCTGCTTCTCAGGGGAGTCTGACTAAAGTGAAGCCGCCCAGGTCGTTGCCAGCGTGATCGAAGCTGACGACTCCAGAGGCGCCGTGGTAGTCCGAAAGCGCGGCCAGCGCGTCTCGCAAGCGGGCGCGATTGGGGCCCGAAAGCCGCAGCGAAGCAGCGAGAATCCGCACGGCGTCGTAGGCTTGAGCGGCGGCCGGGGCGGGGAGTTCTGCCGTCCGCGCGCGGTAGCGATTTTCGAAGCTCTCACGCAACGAGTTGTCTATCAGGCTCGGGCCGACGATCCAGACATTAGGCTGGCTGGAGCCGGGAAGTGTCTGGGCGGCTTCTTGGCTGAGATAGAACTGCGTTGTCGGGAACGCTTTGAGAAACAGCCGGAGTAATCTCGAGGCCGTTGTTGTCCCCGTCCAAAACACCATTGCTTCGGGTTTTGCAGCCATGACTTGACTCACCGTCGAGTCGAAGTTGGGCACCGCCGGGTCGATCTCAAACGGGTCGACAGGTGGGGCGCCCCGTGAGTGAGCCGCCTTTTGAAATTCCACGCCGCCGACTCTCCCGTCATGATCAATCTCCGTGATCAGAAAAACCTTCTTCAATTTGCGCTCGATGTAGATGTCGTCTGCAAACGCGCCGGCCTGCTGCGTGTCTGTGGGAGCGAGGCGAAAGATCCAGGGAAGATTGATCTGCGTTGTGGAAGGGTCGGTGGAAAGCGTGACGATGGGGATTCCAACCTTGTTTCCGACCTGCTCGGCAAGGTGAGCAGAATCGCCATCGAGTGAGGTGACGAGCGCCGCCACCTGGTCGTTAAATACGAGTCGAACGATTTCATTCGTTGCTCGACCCCAGGAATCGCTTTGATCGCGGGCTACAATTGAAAGCCGGCGCCCGGCGGGGAAGGGGTTCG
The DNA here is from genome assembly GCA_050008495.1 of Terriglobia bacterium. Taxonomy (GTDB): domain Bacteria; phylum Acidobacteriota; class Terriglobia; order UBA7540; family UBA7540; genus CAVROP01. The sequence goes on from JBEKMN010000001.1 coordinate 13,907, forward strand.
CAGCCTCGTCTTCCATGGCCAACTGTGCCGCCTGCAACAACGCCTTACCTTCGTTCTGGAGCGGGCCGGTCAGCGGCGCAAGCAGACCGATTTTGATTTCAATCCCTCGCAGATCGTGACTGGCATCGCGGCCCGGTCCGGAATAATTCACTGCGTCCCGCGGAATGACTGCGTAAGGATGGGGAGGAGTTTGGGGAAAAGCAGGCGAGCCGCAGACAAGGAGTGCGGCACAGAGCGCAGCGGCCCGGGGAAGGGCAAGAGGGCGCGATTTGAAATTTGAGATTTGAGACCAGCGCAGAGCGGCAAGATGCAAAGGGGGAAATTTGAAATTTGAGATTTGAGACCAGCGCAGGGCGGCAAGATGCAAAAGGGGAAATTTGAAATTTGAGATTTGAGACCAGCGCAGGGCGGCAAGATGCAAAGGGGGAAATTTGAAATTTGAGATTTGAGACCAGCGCAGGGCAGCAAGATGCGAAAGCGGAAATTTGAAATTTGAGATTTGGAATTTGGAATTCTGCAAGACTATTGTCCGCCACGACCGCCTGAGGTGCTCTGTGCCCCCTCGTGTCCGCCTTGACGCGGAGCCGGCCAGTACTCAAACCTGCCGTCCTTCACTCGCGCCATGGTCACCGGAGAAATATTGTTCAACGTGTGGTCGAAAAGGGCTTTTCCGGCCACGCCGTCGTAACTCTTCATCTGGTAGTCCCGTAGTACGTCCATGATCCTGCCGCGGTTGAGTCCCGCTCTTTCAATCGCCGCGACAAGAATACTCATTCCATCATAGGCGTAAGCGGAGTAGTCGATGGGCTCCTCATTGAACCGCTTCCGGTAAGCATCCCGGAAGGCCAGCCATTTCGGGTCCCGGCGCGTGGGATCGAGGGTGGTGGTGACGACGGTGCCTTCAGCCGCAGGGCCGGCGACTTCAAGCAACTGGGGGTAGGCCAGGCGGCTTCCGCCGAAGACCGGCTTGTTCATGCCCATAGCGCGCATCTGCTTCAGGATCAGGCCTGCTTCGGCGGCTTCGCCCCAAATGATAACGCCCTCAAGCTTCGCGTTCTTCAGCATGGCGAGTTGTCGCGAAAAGTCTTTATCGCCGCGCTCGAATTTCACCTCTAGGATCGGCTGGCGGCCCATGCGCCGGGCTTCGTCATTGAATTTCGCCACGCCCAGGCGAGCATAGCGGGTTTGAGTCCGAATCACGCCAAGACGCTTGAGCTTGAGGGTTTTGAAAACGTAATCAGCCAGCGTATAGCCCTGCTGGCGGTCGTCGATAAAATCGTGCATGAGCCATTGGATGCGAGTCTCTGTAACCGTGGGGTCCGTCGTGCCGACGTTCAGGATGGGGACCTCGAGCTTGAGAGACACGCGAAGCGCGATGTGGCAGTTCTGGCCATCGACGCAACCCAGCATAGCCCAGCAGTTCTCATTGAAGAGCATCTTCACCAGTTCAGTCGAGGAAGCGCCCCAGAGAGCGGATTCGTTATGCACTTTGAGTGCATAAGGCTTACCGTGGTAGCCGCCGCGCGTATTCGCCTCTTCGAGGGCGAGCTGCGCTCCGTGCAGCATGGGAACGCCGAAAATTGATTCGGGATTGTTTTCGACCGGGGCCATGAAACCGATCGCGATATCGTCCAGTTTGGAGGCGTCGCCGTCAGGCCGCTTCTGGGCTGCGCCGTTATAGGCGATCGTATCGGTCTGAACGAACCAGTCGTAGTAAGGCTTTGTAAAGCGCCGGTACGGCACCGCCTCGTCAGGCATGTTGGCGTAGCGCTGCACGGGCTTGTCGTCGTCCGGCTCTTTGTATTGGGGCCAGGCCGGCATCGCCATTAAAAAGAGGGCAAAGATGAGAATGAATCGTCGCATAATGTCTTCTCCGGCGAGGGCGTGCAGGGACCACCCCATGGTTGACTTAAGGCGGGCACAACGGCCGTCACTACGCTGCAATCCTCCACGCCTCGCTCACGACGGAAAGGCCGCAGTTGCTTTCAAAGCTGAAGAGGGCCGCCTTTCCTTCCCACCTTCGGCTGCAAGCTCCGGGCTCCGGACTGATTTCTTCTCCTGTGCAAAGCGCACAATTCTCGCCAAAGTCGCCGCATCGATGGCCTGCAAGCCGTCACACCTGGGCTCGCCGAGGGTGAGGTCCGCGACTTCGATTAGCAGCCCGTGGCTTCCCATTTCGAGCGCGGCCCGGCTGGCCGGCTCGACCATGGCGGAGACCCCTGTGGCGTGGCTTGGGTCGACGACGACGGGGAGGAAAGCCAGCATCTTGGCTGCCGGAATCACGTTAAGGTCGAGCACATAGCGCGAGTACTCGCCGGAAGGGAAGCCCCGGATGCCGCGCTCGCACAGCACGATGTCCATGTTGCCTTGCTTGGCAATATATTCCGCTGCGCCCAGCCATTCGCAGAGGCTCGCGGACATCCCGCGCTTCAGCAGGATGGGTTTGCGGGCGCGGCCCACTTCTGCCAGCAGCGTGTAATTGTGCATGTTGCGCGAACCGACCTGAAGCATGTCGGCCACTTCAGCCACTTCCGCCACCATGCGCGGATCCATGACTTCAGTGACGATGGGGAGGCCGGTCTCCTGGCGAGCGATACTGAGGATGCACAGGCCCTCGAGTCCGGAACCCTGAAAATCGTGCGGGGAAGTGCGAGGCTTGTAGGCGCCTCCGCGCAACATGTCTGCGCCCGCGCGTTTCACTGCGTGCGCCAACCCCACGGTCTGGGCGTGACTCTCGACCGCACAAGGCCCCCCGATCACCACGGGACGCTCACCCCCAAACCGCACGCCCGCCACATTCACGACGCGCGTGCCATGCTCTCCGTATTGAGGGTTGGCCGTCCGGCTCACGAGAGGGCAAATCTTCGGAATGTCATCAATACTGACCTGTCCGGCAATTCTCATTGCCATCACTCCTTCGGGCGTCCGGGCGTCTCAGCCGTCGAGGCGCCGACGTGAAGGTCGGCGCTAAGCTCGAAGCGCCAGGCCCCCGCCACATCATGCTTACTGCCCGTTGCTGCCGCCGCCGCGGTCCGTTTCGAAGATCGCAATCGCTTCAATCTCGATGAGCAGATCCGGACGGCACAGAATGGCCTGGATGCCTGTGGAAGCCGGCAGCGGATCCAGTTCCTGCTCTTTGAAGAACTGGGTGCGAATTTCGTTGAAAGCCTCGTAGTCGCGCTCGATATCGCGCAAGTAGCACGTTGTGCGCACGATGTCCTGCCACGTTGCCCCTTCGGCCTCGAGCAATCCGGTTATGTTCTGATAGGTTCTCCAGCACTGGGCGCTGAAGTCTCCGGCATGGACCGTCTTGCCGCTCTCATCGACACTGGCCGTGCCGGAAATCAGCAATATGGTGACGCCTTTAATGTCCAGCCGCAGCGCGCGGGAAAAGGAAGAGGGCTTGGGGTAGTCGTAAGCTTCGTTCAGTGTTTGAGGCGCACTAACGGCCTTTCGAGGCACGGGTTTGTGCGACTTCACCGCTGCTACGGTGGGATGTGATCGACGCATAGAGTTGACTCTCCTTCTGAGGTTCGCGAATTCCATGGCTCAGCCCTTGGGCTGTCGCCACCCATATGTCCTCGCCCTGAAAATCCATATTTAAGACGTAATTGTGGGCGAGAGAAGTTGGTGTCTCGAGATTGTTTTTCTTCGAATCCGGCCAGGTGATCTCGATTTCTCCCCGGCCGGTTTTCTTCGCAGGACGATAACTGACCCAGGTATTGGTCTTGTAATTGAGATAACTCAGACCCTTATCGGTGCAGGCCCAGACGTCGTCGCCGCGGGACTTCGGGGCATTGATAAAGTCCGACGCCAAGCCGCTGTCTTTGGTCAGGTAATTGTGCCAGTTCCGGCCGTCATAGCCACTGAGGCCGAAATAGGTGGAGGCCCAGACCATTTGGGTGTCAGGGTTGTAGGCAACGTTGGAAACGATGATATGGATGAGGCCCTGATTGCGGAACAGGACCATTTCCATTTCCTCGTCGGGTTTGGTATAGGGCTTCCAGTAGTTGCCCGCTACGTCGTATTCGAGCAGGCCGCCACCCCAGATGGCAAAGTACATCTTATTGCCCGCCGGAGCGATGCCGTAAGACCACGGTTCATGGAACGGCGCATTCTTTTCGCTCCAACTCGTCCATTCGCCGGTATAAGTGTTGAACCGGCTGACGCCAGCCGTGGTAGCGACCCAGACGTACTGGTCGACGACTGCAACGGCGTAACAAATGTCGTTCAGGAGGCCGCTGGTGAGGTTGGTGAAGTTTTGAAACTGGCCGCCGGACAGGTGACTGACTCCGCCAAAGGTGGCAATCCACAGGTCGCCCGTTTTTTTGTCCACCGCTATGCCCATCACGGCACGCTGCACAAGACCGTCTTTGGTGGTGTAAACTCGTTGCACCTTTCCGTTCTCGATCAGCACTAAGCCGTCTTCGGTTCCCGCCCAAACCCGGCTCCCATCGACGGTGACGCAGAAGACCTTTGGGTCCGGCATGCCGTTGGCGGTTGTGAAGTTCTCCCATCGAGTGATGAGCTGGGGTTTTGGGGCCGATGCAGGAGAAGACACACTCTGCGCCATGCCGAGAAAAGACGGCGTTAAAAGGATTGCGGTGCTCAGCAGCAATCGCTTCATCATGTATCTCCTCACACCCCCGGAAATCTCAGAATCCACATTTCAAATTTCAAATCTCAAATTTCAAATCCCAGGCCTCAGAGTGTTTTCAAAAACTCAATCAAATCGTTCAACTGCTCTTTGGACATATCCGAGCTCACGCCGTGAGTGTCCTTGTTGTTGAATACAGTCCAGATTTCCTCGAGTGTCAGCGCCTGGCCGTTATGCAAATATGGTCCGTCCTCGTAGACGCGATCCAACTGCGGAGTATCAAACGACGAGATCGTGTCGTATTTATTCGCCGAGCCGACATCGAAGCTCGTCCGGCTGGTGTAGTGCGAATTCGCGGGGTGGCAGGTGGCGCACTGGTTGTAGACTGGAATGGGAGAGCCATCGTTCTTCTGGGTGCGGTAGAAGACGGCCTGGCCACGCTCCTGCGCCTCGCTAAGTTGACCGTCGGGCGAGAGGTGTCGATTCGGGGGAAGAGGAATCTGGTTCAGGTATGTGACCAGGTCCTCGAGTTCGTGGGTGTTGAAGCCTTCGGAGCGAAATAGGAACTTGGCGATGCGCGGGCCGCACTGAGTTGCCAGGTCCGGATTGTGCCCGTTCCATTTAAAGGGCGCCGTGTCTTTGATCCCGCGCAGGGTGCGGTTGGCCACGCGATCGCGTCCGAGTTGGGCAGTTTCCAGATTCCACGACAGCCCGTCCAAGTGACGGTTGGGGTGGCAAGTGGCGCAGGCAAACTGGCCCTGGAAGCAGTACTTTGCGGCGTTGAAAAGCCGCTCGCCTCTACGAATGGCCGTGAGTTCTGTTGGCCCTCCAAGACCGACCGTTGAGGCAACTTGGAGCTTGGCGAGATCAACGACCGTCAGAGTATCGTCCAGACGGTTGGCGACGTAGGCCATCCGGCCGTCTGGTGAAACAACCACTTCCTGCGGATCGAAGCCGGTTGCCAGCCGCCTCGCTACAAACGCGCGCGCAGAGTCGAGACGGTTGGGAAGTTCCTCGCTCGAAACCGCGTGGAGCCGCCGCGCCAGCTTGGCGGTGTCGATGATGGTGAGAGTGTCCGCCTCTGAGGCGGTCAGCAGCGCGTAGCGCCCGTCGGGTGTAAATGCAGCGCCGTTCTCGCCGGCAAAATAGTAATCAATGTCGTCGAGGACCACCTGTGTAACCTGTCGGGGCGATTCGCGAGCCGCACCGGCCGCAGGTCGGACTATGGCCATGCCATGTGTCATTACCCAGCCTTGCGCCACGCTGATCAGGGGACCGAGGTTCCTGGGCCTTATTTCCGGAACCAGCAAGTAGCCGCCCAGAGATTTCGGGGCTTCCGCGATATGTCGCAGTTCGATTGCCCCAGGAACCCAAACGCGCGCTTCGACCAGTTGCTTCACGGCGTCGATGACCAGCAATTCAGAGACAGGCGGCTGATCGTAGGGACTAAAGCGCGGCAGGATGTTCGACACGTAGACTCGGCGTCCATCCCGGGAGAGAAGGATTTGTTCAGGATAGCGTTCGGTCATGAAACGCTTGATCTCCCTGCCCGAAGTGAGATCGAAAAGTGAAACGTCGTCGCCCACGCTGTTGGCCACGTACAAGAACTTGCCGCTGCGGTCGGTAGTTAGCCCCACGGGTCCCCAACCTGCTTTGAGAGTGCGGCGGACCTCGAACGATCGAGCGTCGATTTCACTGACCGTATCGCTCCAGGAGTTCGAGACATAAAGTGTGCTGCCGTCCGGGGAAAGCGCCAGGCCTCGAGGTTTGGCGCCAACCTTCGCGCGCGCCACGACTTGGCGGGTGCGCGCATCGACGGCCAGCACTGATCCGTTCCCTTCGCACACCACGTAAAGCCGCTGACCATCCGGCGAGAATCTCATCTCGACGGGAGACAGGTATTCGGGCTCAGCAGTTGTTGATTGCTGAGGCGCGGAGACTGCAGCGTAGGAGTCTAGAGGACGACCGAAACCGGAGAGGGCCAATAGGGCAAGCAATGCCATGCTAAACGTGCCGGCTGTCATCCTGAGCGCAGCGAAGGATCTCTGCAGTCTGCACGGAATCCGGGAACTGCGGAGCTCCTTCGTCGCCTTCGGCTCCTCAGGATGACAGGAATGGGGCACTGATCGGGATGTGCCTGCGTCCTTCATCGCCCCTTGCCTCCCGTGCCGGTGGGCGTTTCGGCGGGTTCCTTCACAGTCAGGAACTGGTCTGCCTTGACATGGTCAAGCTCCTGATCGATTCCGCTTGGCCAGTGGATAATGAGCTTCTCAACTTCCGTGTGCTTGCCCAGGCCGAAGTGCGGCCGAGGGTCGCCCTGGGAAAGATAACCGTTCTCTGCTGGGGCCTCGGTGTATTGATGGAGGTCGCCGGCGATCGCCTCGAGGCGAGCTCCAAAGCCGTCGCGATTGCTTTTGGTCCCCGTCAACTTGATGGTCAACCAGTGATTGCGCACGCCCAGGGGAGGGGGATTGTTATGGAGCAGGATTCCCTTGCCACCCAACACCATGATGAAGGCGTCGATATACCCGTCGTTGTCGTAATCCCCAAAGCAAGCACCCCGCCCGACTTTCTTGACCTTGAAGTAGTCACCCAATTGTGAGGAGACATCGGTGAACGTAGAGTTCCCGTTGTTTCGGAGCACCGAGTCTTCCATGGGAATCAGCCAGTGCAGGCCTCCGTTCACAATAAAAAGGTCCTTCCAGCCGTCGTTGTCAAAATCGAAGAAACCGTCGCCCCAGGCCACGTACTGTCCGGAAACGCTGGCCACGCCCGTTTCAACGGTGGTGTCGAGCCAGAATCCCTTGCCGCCGGGGTTGTGGAAGAGGCGGTGGTAACGCATGTCGGAGACAAAGATGTCCTGCCAGCCGTCATTGTCGTAATCGCCGAAGATGGGATTCATGGCGGACGTGGCCTCTCCGTTAGCCCCAAACGCCACGTTCACATCCTGCGCAACGTTGGTGAACGTGCCGTCGTGATTGTTGCGGTACATATAGCTGTCCATCGTGTCATTGGCGATGTAGATGTCCGGCCAGCCGTCATTATCGAAGTCGCCTGAGGTCAAACCCATTGCGCGGCCCAACGGGTTATCGATCCCTGCCTTGTGAGACACATCAGTGAAAGTCCCGTCGCCGTTGTTGTGAAAAAGGCGGTCGGCGTCGCCCTCGTAATCGAGCGGGCCGGGAAATGCATCCGCGCTGAAGAACTCGCGCTTGGCATTGGGATCAAACTTCAGGTAATTCCCGACAAAGAGATCAAGCTTGCCGTCGCGGTCGTAGTCGAGCCAGGTTGCGCCGGTTCCGAAGTGAGGGTTCTCGACGCCCGCTTTCGCCGTGACGTCCGTAAACGTGCCGTTGCCGTTGTTATGATAGAGAATCGACGAATTCCAGTTGGTGACGTAAATGTCTTCGTAGCCGTCGTTGTCGTAGTCGCCAACGGTTACGCCCATGCCGAATCCTTTGCCGCCCACACCTGCTTGCTCGGTCACGTCTGTAAAAGTGCCATCGCCGTTATTGCGGTAGAGGTGGTTCGTAGCATCCACACCATCGCGTTTCGAGAACTTGGTGGCGCCGTCAATATACCGCCCGCTCACCACGTAAAGGTCCAAGAGACCGTCGTTGTTGTAATCGATCCAAGCGCAGCCGGAACCGGTAGCCTCCATGATGGAGCTGAGCTTCTGCTCCCCAAAAGAATGCCGAAAATTGATGCCGGATTTTTCGGTAACATCTTCGAAAGTAGGTAAGGCGGGAGCGGCGCCCGTCTGCGGCGCGGAACCACGCGTTGAACTTCGGGCTGAGGCAGTGTGTTTTGAAGCCGGCGTGCGTGCTGCCGGCGTACTAACCGGGTTCTGCGCCGTGACAGTCAGCCCCACAACAAGCAGGATCGCCACCGCAAGTGTCATCTCGATTTGCCGTGCTCGAACTCTCATTGTCTTTTCCCTGTAAGGGCGGCCCTTGTGTCCGCCTTAGGCAGCCACCAGAGTTGCCTCCACAGTTCGTCAGTGCGCTGCTTGGAGCGGCGGCTGCACACCAAGGCAGAAAGGTGTGTCAAAGCGCCGCAACGCCAGAGGCCAGCGATTCTCGGGAGCTACAGCGCGGTCTTCGTGGCAACCCACGCAGCCGTGTTCTTCCCCCTGGCGCGCCCATATCCAGCTCTTTTGTCCACGCACTACCTTGCCCTCGCTGCTCAGCAGTTCGAAGCGCACCGGACGGTCCGGAGGCACCGCAATATAAAAGGAGCCGTCACGCTCGACCAGTGCTTCTCCCAGGCTGGCTTCCTTATCCGTCGACGGATCCAGCCCCAGCACTCTCACCTTGCTCGGGAATTGCGCCAGTCGCCCCTTGGGACCTTCGTCGGAAAGCGAGGCATCTAAGCAGATGAAGTAGCCCATCTTGATGTCCGGGCGCAGAGTGCTCCAGTACCAGCGCGGAGCAGCGTGGGCCGCGATGGGAACGGCCTCGATACTGGAAAGCTCGGAATCGTGGTAGATGGGCGCCTGGAACTTCCCGTGGATGAAATCAAATGAATACAAGTCGAATTTCGCGGCTGCCGCGGACGACGTTACTCGCCGCGCCATAATCAATCGCGAGGCCTCGAGTTGCCGCGGCGACCAGATTAACGCGCTCGCCGGGCCAATGATCGAATTGTGTGTGGCGCCACGCTGAATCGCCGCCAGATTGCCTCCGACTTCGGAGTCAAGTTTGGTGTTTTTGACAAAAACCACGGATCCGTCATCCAACTCTTCCGCTTGGCTGCGAATTGCCGGATCCTCGCGGTCGCTTCGGAACGCCGCGAGTGCGCTGCCGTCGGGTCGCATCGTGTACAGGTTGCGTGAGTGCTTGGACTTTCCGGGCATCTCCAGAGGTGAACGCGCGGACACGAGGATCAAGCCGTTCTGTAGTACCGTCTCCAACTGGTAATCGCCCGGACCAAAGGTGATCTGCTCCACATCACTGCCATCCAGCTTGGCAAAGAAGAGTTGGTAAGCCCCCGTTCCATCACCGTCCGGGACCTCGCCGGAAAAAGCAATTGCATCGCGTGGCAGATAGGCTGGGGAAAGGCAATCCTCCGGGCAGTGGGTCACTTGGCGCTGCTCCGTTCCGTCCGTGTTCATTTCCCAGATCTGCCATCCCCCAGTGGCATCTTTCTTTGCGGCGAACAGCACCTTCGAGCCATCGAAGGAGATGCGCGGGTCCGCCGCGCAAAAGAAATCCTGTGTCAAGTTTGCAAGTCGCCTGGTTTCTTTCTCAAATCGAACGATTCTGCTTCCGGCGGGGAATCTTTGCGACAATTTGCCACTTTGTACCGACTTCGCTTGAACGAATATGATGTCAGGGTGGTCTGCACCCCCTGTCGAAGAAGAATGGCTGGCGGCTTGACCGAATGTCGGCGGCGTTAACACGAGGAATGCGACGCATAAAGACGCGCTGGCCGTTAAGTGGCGGATCGTCGCGAGAGGTAGGAGGAATCGGTCCACAGAGAGGGGCCGAGTTGTGCTCACTCCATTCGAGTCGGCCGGGGAACGAGCGAAAAAGAGAGCTGTCAACTGCATAGTGCCGATCCAAGATCCAAGGGCTTCAAGTGCAACAAGAGCACGCTAGCAGCCGAGTCGAGCGGCTGTCGATACTAAACATCACAATTCTACATGACCTATGTCAATAGAGAGGTACTAGTTTCTTTATTTGTGCCCCCTAGTTCCTTCCCTTCGGAAGTTGCCATAAAGGCTTTACCTGCCGACACTTAGCCTGCTGACTGCACAAGTGGGAAGGAGATTTTGCGGGAGTTTTCTAGGACGGATTAGGGGAGTTCCGTCTTTGCGGACATAAGGTCGCTTCTCGAGGGGCCTTCAGCGGCGCGCTGCCGACTGCAAACCGGTCAGATTCTGAACCGTCACGTGCCGGCCACGGGCGATTATCAATTGTTGCCTTCGGAACGCCGCTAGCGTGCGACTTATTGTTTCTGGGGACAACTCAAGCACCTCGCTGATCTCTTGCCGGGAGAGCGGCAGGTTAAGCGTCGTATGCGTGTCATGAGGGGCAGAATCGGAAGCAACCAGGGACAGAATGAACGTCGCCACCTTCATTCTGGCGTCCTTGAAGCTCATATCAGTGACTTGGCTGCGCACACGCCCGATTTCACCAACCAGGAACCGTACCATGCCCAGGGCGATTTCGGGATTGGACTGGAGGAAAACCACGACCTCATCGCGCGATGCGGCACAGATTTCGCTGTCACGGAGCGTGATCGCCGTCAATGGATACATTGGCTCGGAAAGGGATTCCAGGCCAAACATCTGTCCCGGGAACAGGACACTGGTTATGCGGTCTTTGCCGTTCTCCAGCGACTTCACTAATTTGACCAGCCCGGTATGCAGAGCGAAGAGATGTTGGGCTACGCCGCCTTCGAAGAAGAGGATCTGGTTCTTCCGGTAACGCGCCGGGCGGAACACGCATCCCAACTGCGCGACTTGCTCGTTGGAGAGGCTGCTGAAGAGTGAAGTCTTAAGTACTGGGCAATTGCTGCATGTGGGGCCCATGGAATTCTCCCCTTTCTCGAGGGACATGCACAAGCTACGAACTTGTCCGGCATAACAGTCCATGCCGACATTAAGCCGCAGCCAACCGCTTCTTCAGCGGTAACATCTTCGGAATCAAGAAATTCGCGTCCGAAAGACGGCATCGACACAACCACCCTTGTCCGCGAGTTTCGACCGCTCCTGCGCATCTTTAGGCAATCAATCTGCCAGAAACCGTAATAGGTATTGGGCATTGTTGGAAGCTGATGGGAAGGTGAAAATGACAATGTGTCGCGCTAACTCATCTATTTCCATTACCCTTTCATCGACCTGATGATGCGGTTTTGAAAGGTACTGCAACCGGCGAGTTCCATTGAGGAATTCGACACATGACGGACGCGTCTTTTTTCTCTGTTGCCCATCAAAAGAGAGGCAAGACCCAATTCCAAACGCAAGCCGGGGAGACGCCTGTGGCCAACTCGTTTTCGGGGTTTACACCTGACGCATTCGCCTTTTTTGAGGAACTTTCGCAGCACAACAACAAAGCTTGGTTTGACCAGAACCGGGCGCGCTATGAGGAGCACGTCACGGGCGCGTTTCGTGGCCTCCTGGAGACCCTCACGCCCTTTATTCTCGCGCTCAACCCGCACTTCGAGGTTGCGGGAAAGACCAACGGCAGTTTTTCGCGGATCAACCGGGACATTCGATTCAGTAAGGACAAGAGTCCCTACAAGTCAAACTACTATCTATACGTTTACGACAGTCGCCACGAGCGTGATCATGGCGGGCGCCTCTATGTAGGGCTTTCTGCGGACTGCGTCACGGCGGGCTTTTCGATCTATGACACCTGGCGTGGGCCGAAGGGGGCGCTCGAGACAGTCTTTCGAAAGCGGGTCGCTAAAGAACGTGACTATTTCGACAGGCTGGTGGAGCGGACGGTCCGGAGTAAGCGTTACCAGACATACTGGCATCGGCAGGAAGACGGCGACTGGGCGCAGCACCCGGGCCTGCCGCGCCGCGAGGAGGACTGGCAGTCCCTGCAGGCCTGGATTGTCCGAAAGCTGTTCCTGCCCAATTCGCGTAAAGTTGGGCGACCGTCCTTTACCGGCCAGGTGGAGCAGATCTTCCAAGACCTCTACCCGCTCTACCTCTTCACTTCGGGGCCGGGAGCGAAATGGCGGGAGAAGCGCTAGGACAATAGTCGCTCCCACCCTACCAGGAATCACGCAAATTTTCCTGTTGACAAGTGATCTTCTATATGTTACAAATTGTAACGCTACGATGACTAACACACCCAAACGACAATCTCACGCCCTCGGCGAACTCGAGCAGCTTCTCATGGATTTTATCTGGTCGCGCGGCCGCTCCACCGCTGATGCATGCCGCGAGGCCCTGCTGCCGGAGCGCTCACTCAAGGATTCCACGGTCCGCACGGTGCTGCGGCGCCTGGAAGAGAAAGGTCTGCTGAAGCACCAGGTGGAAGGGCGGACCTTTTTCTACGAAGCTACCCAGCCGCAGCGGCATTTCGCGGCGCGCGCCGTCAAGCAGATCATCGACCGTTTTTGCGGCGGCTCGGTGGAACAGCTTCTGACCGGCATGGTCGAGAATAAAGTGTTGAAGCAGTCAGATCTCGAGCAACTGGCCCGCCGCATCGCAGCTCAGCGAGGAGAAATGAAATGATCCCATCCTCCTCAGACTTGTCCACGAAGCTGATTTACTACCTGGCAGAACCTGCCTTTCGATCACTGGCGCTAGCCGCACTGGCCGGCGCGGCGTTGGCGATCGCGCGCGCCAAAGACGCAACGATGCGCCTGGCCGTCTGGACGGCCGTCCTTTACGCATCGCTGGCCATGCCATTTTTGGCTCGACTGGCTCCCACGGTCGGAGTGCCGATGCCGGCATTCCTGGCAGCCCGTTCCGCCTTTCCGTCAGCGCAAGGAAGAATCAGAGGCGCTGTCACCCGCACACCAGTGCAAGTTGCAGGCACGGCGAAGCCATTCACACTCAGCCTTGTGAGGCCCGCATCGGGGCAGCCACAAGGACTGCCCCTACGAACGGCCACGCGGAACATCTCCTGGCAGTTCGCCGCAGTCGCGCTATATCTGTTGGTCGTCGCGGTCTTGCTGGGGCGGCTCGCGGTGGGCCTGTATTTCAGCCGGCGCCTGATACTCCTCAGCACCCCCATTAGAGATGGAGGAGGGCTCCGATTTTTGATTGAACAGTCGCGGCGCTGGGCGCTTAGAGCGGCGCCCGGGCTTGCTGAATCACCAGCCGTGGCAGTACCCGTGACGTTGGGCTGGTGGCGTCCTCTGATTCTCCTTCCGATCGCGTGGCGCGGCTGGCGGGAAGAAAAGACCCAGGCAGTGCTCGCCCATGAGTTGTCACACGTGGTGAGGAAAGATGCGTGGACGCGGGCCCTGGCGGCCATGCATCGCAGTATTTTCTGGTTCAGCCCGCTGGCTTGGTGGCTGGAGCGGCATCTCGCGGTGCTTGCGGAGCAGGCGAGCGACGATGCTGCTCTGCACGCGGGCGCAGATCGGGTTTTTTACGCGGAGGTCCTGCTCGATTTCTTTGAGGATATGAGAAGCGCGGTAGGACGCGTTCGATGGGAGGGTGTAGGCATGACCCACGGAAAACAAGCACACGCAAGAGTGGATAGAATTCTGGATTCAAGCCGGCGGCTTTCGGCAGGCCTGAGAAAGCCCGCATGGGCGCTGATTGCGCTGCTGGCCGCACCTGGAATCTATGTGCTGGCGGGGGCGCGGCCAGTCGTCGCACAAAAACACCAGGCGGCAACAGGTGATCTCGTGGTAGCCATGACCAACGTCGTGGCGCGAGCAGATTCGCAAGCTCCACCAGCAGATCCTCAGTCGCCTTCCGCGCCAATGGCTCCAGCCTCACCCAAGCCCGCTCCGCCCACAGCACCGGCTCCGAAGCCGCCCAAGCCTCCAGCACTGACAGTTGGCCAATGGAGATATGGGGTTTCGGGCGAGGAGGCATTGGTCACGTACGGCCTTGAGTTCTTTGGAAGCGGGACGTATCGGTCCTCCGATATGGATCATATACGGGCGGTGCGCCGCGCGAGCAGCGGGGATATCATTTGGTTCCGCCTCAACGGAAAAGCCTACGTCATTCGTGACGCGGCAACAGTCAAACGCGCCCAGGAGCTTTATGCGCCGGAGTGGCTGGTCGAGCAGACTCGAGAAAACTTGGAAGCCAAACAGGAAAAGTTCATCGTCCGGCAGGAGGAGTTGCATAAACTGCTCGATCAAGTTCGCGTGGACGTCCCAGACCTGACGGCGCAACTCGCCAAGCTCCAAGCTGAACTCGACCTGCTCCATAAGCATGGAGCCACGCTCGATGAGTTGAATGAACTACAAAGTAATCTGAAGGGCTTGCAAGGGACACTGAGCGAACTCCAGGGCGAGGCGGGAGGGAAGATGGGAGCCATCGGTGGCGACCAAGGCGCGCTGGGCGCACGGATGGCGGAGATCGGTGATCAGCAGCGGGAACTGGCTGAGAAGCTGACGAACTTGGAGAAAAACAACGCGCGCAAAATGAAGGAGTTGCTCGACGATGCCCTCGCCAAGGGCCTCGCGCGGCCGGAATAAAACCATTGAGTACTGTCATTCTGAGCGAAGCGAAGAATCCCCGCAGTTGCACTTTGAACGAACTGCGGGGATCCTTCGTCGCCTTCGGCTCCTCAGGATGACAGTCAAAGGGGTATTTGCGCGACCTGTGATGGCCAACTCCTCTTCCGTGACTCTCGACCTGGCCGCCCCATTCAGCAGTTCGATCCAGACCCAAATATCAAATGGTATCATGGGCGGCTATGCCGCCTTCTGCTGAAGGGACGACGACCGGCGATGCTATCCTCTCGCATCTCTGACAGATCACCCTGCCAAAGCCCTCGACCAAAGAACTGAGGTAACGTCTGAATTCTGCGCAACCGAAGAACCTCCGCCAGCGCAAGGTTGACAGCGGCAGAGGAAGTCTTTGCCCCGAGCACTCGGGTGGCTTGATTTAGCAATATGGGGTCTAACATAAGACTCATACGTTTCATGCGCAAAGTATACCTCAGCATCTTCTGCTAAAATACCCCTGCCTCATGACGGAGCAGAAATCCATCCTCGTCACCGCCGGCATCGTAATAGATGGCGACCGGGTGCTGATCTGCCAGCGCCATCATTCCGACGCTTATGGAATGCAATGGGAGTTTCCGGGTGGTAAGGTTAACGAGGGCGAGGAGTTGAAAGCTTCTCTTCGCCGCGAGTTGGCCGAGGAGCTTGCCATCCAGGCGGAGGTCGACGAAGAGGTTTTTCGCCTGCGTCACCGGTATCCGGATCGAAATGTGGAAGTGGTTTTCTTCGCGGTGCGCAGATTTCGCGGCACGCTCCGGAACCAAGTGTTTGAGGCGATCGCCTGGGTGGACCGATCCCGGCTGAGTCAGTTCAACTTTCTCGAGGCGGACCGTGAACTGGTACGCCAGATCTCAAATGACGAAATCAACTTGTAGTTTGCGACTAAGTGCGGTCCCTTCTGCCTTCTGCCTTCTGCTTTCTGCCTTCTATTTTTTGCTTCCCGGCGCTTTATGGGCCCAGGTTGAAACGGTCGAAGGCAGCCAACCGCCACAGTTCATGTGGGTGAGCGGCGGGCGTGTTGAGGGGCACCTGGCGCTGCACTATTCTCCCGCCGGAGCTTTTTCTCCAGATAGTTCAACGCTGGCAGTCGTCAGTGAAGAAAAGATAGTTCTGCTCGGAGTCAATGACGGCAACATTCGAAAGGTCCTGAAGATCCATTTACCCAGTCTAGCCGAACTAAACATTCAGTCCGCAAATTTCCTGGCCATGAACCAACTGTTCTTGTTGTTCACCGGGATCGTCTCAATCAAAGGGAAAGGGGCGGGTGGGTCAACGCCACTTCTTGGCCTCGAATGGGACACGATTGAAGACCGGTCGGCCAGCACTATCGAGTCGATTGGTCGCGGCGGGGGATTCGGGCCCATCCTATACTTCCCGCACCTGGAAAACCTGGTGCTCTACAAAGCTGGAACTTTTCAGTTTTGGGATCCGCGTACGCACCGTGGAGGCCAGCTCACCATCCCAGACCTGACGCAAACGCCTAACGTGTATGCGTTTTCTCCCGACGGACATTGGGCGCTCTTGGCGCAGATCGCCATGAGCACGACCCCGGATCCCGCAGTGGTGGAGGCCAAAGAGCACCGGTTTGTGGACAGCCTGCGGGGACACGGGGGGACCGTACTGAGCATTGCTTTTTCGCGCGACGGCACCAAGGTGGTTACAGCCTGCGAAGATGGCAAGGCACGAATCTTTTCCGTACCAGCCTGGACCCTCCTTCGCACTCTCAACGGACACAACGGGCCGGTCCACTGGGCAGAGTTCTCTCCGGACGGGAAATGGGTGGCTTCAGTCGGCGAGGATAAGACCGCCCGCGTGTGGTCAGTCGAAGACGGCAAGTTGCAGCAGACACTCCAAGAGGGCCGCGATCCTCTCCTCACCGTAAGTTTTGCTCCTGACAGTGCGGCTTTCGCAGCATCCTCGGAGAAGGCTGCGTGGCTGTGGAAACGGCAGTAAATCAGCGGGCATTAGACGGCGGCCGGCAGCTTGATAGGCTGCGGGGAAACCCTTCAGACTGTCATCCTGAGGCGCGACAGGCGACGAGGGCAGATCCTTGAAACAACTACTGCGGGGATTCTTCGCTTCGCCCTGGACCGTCCGGTCCAGGGCTTCGCTCCGAATGACAGGGTCTAAGAGTCTGTCCATAGCCTGTTTAGAGACTGCTCCCCCGGACGCTGGCGATGGATGACGGACGCAATCGGCAAATTATGCTAAGATGCTAGTTCTCAGCGAGGGCGGGGTAGTAGGTCTCGCGCAGGCGTTAGCACACATATGGCAAAAGTTGGAATGGTCAGCCTCGGTTGTCCGAAGAACCTTGTGGACAGCGAGGTGATGCTTGGAATGTTGGCCCGTCAAGGATACGAGTTGACTCCGCGCGCGGCGGAAGCCGAAATCATCATCGTCAACACTTGCGCATTCATCGCGCCTGCCCAGCGTGAATCCATTGACACCATCCTGGAAATGGCGGAATACAAAAAATCCGGGGCTGCTAAAAAACTGGTGGTGGCCGGTTGCTTGGTGGAACGATACCGCCAGGAGATTCTGAAAGCGATCCCGGAAGTCGACTTTGTCATAGGGACCAACGAACTGGAGCGGGTTTTGGAAGCTTGCGGAGAGGGGATCGCGGAACGGGGCTTCGAGGGGATCGCGGAGCCTTACCTTTATCATGACCTCACTCCTCGAGTGCTCGCCACGCCTTCCTATTCTGCTTATCTGAAGATCGCTGAGGGTTGTGACCATCCGTGTTCATTTTGTGTAATTCCTAAAATGCGCGGCAAGTTCCGTTCCCGGCGCTTTGCTTCGGTAGTGCGCGAGGCGGAAAACCTGGTACGCGAAGGCGTTGCGGAGTTGACCATCGTTGGTCAAGACACCACGAGTTACGGAGAGGACCTGGGACTGCGCGACGGCCTGGCGTCTCTTTTGCGGGAGCTTGGAAAGATTCCCGGCCTCGTCTGGGTACGATTCCTCTATTGTTACCCCAACCGCTTGACTGACGCGTTGATTGAGGCTGTGGCGGAAACCCCCAAGCTGGTGAAATACTTTGACATTCCGCTTCAGCACGCCAGCGCGCCGGTGCTGAAGTTGATGCGGCGCGGCTTGAGCGGCGAACGTTTCTTAAGGTTGTTGGAGAAGATTCGCGCTGCTCTGCCGGCCGTCACGCTGCGGACTTCCTTTATCGTCGGCTTCCCTGGCGAAACGGAAGAGGACTTCGGCCGCCTGCTGGACTTCGTCGGGGCAGCGCAGTTTGACCATCTGGGTGTGTTCCTTTATTCCGACGAAGAGACAAGTTTGAGCTATGCACTGCCGGGCAAGGTTCCCGCGGCGGTGGCCCGCCGCCGAAGGCAAAAGTTGATGGCCTTGCAGCGCAGGATATCGAGACGCAAGCTGCGCGATAAAGTCGGAAGCTCCTTTCCAGTTCTTGTGGAAGGCCGCTCGCAGGAGACAGAGCTGCTTTTTCAGGGCAGGCTGGAATCGCAAGCTCCTGGGATTGACGGCCTGGTCTTGATCAATGATTTCGAGGGGGCAGCGCCGACGCCAGGGGAATTCCGCTGGGCCACGATTACAGGCGCGGGTGACTACGATCTGGTAGCGCGCTTGCAAGCGCGGAGCTTTGCGGAGCGTGCGGTTGCTAACTCGACACTTTCAGCCGGGAGCCGCTTAGTTCAGATTCAAGCGGCGGCAGTGCGCGCAGTCTAGGGGCGGCCTTCCTGGCCGTCGCGGAAAGCGATAGAGAGGGCCGGCCTTTGAGTAGCGTCCTAATTTCGGCGTAGCGCTGGCCTTTAGGACAGCATCTGTCGACCTCAAGGTCGGCGCTACCAGTTAAAGTAGGATGAGAGCGGCCTTTGAGTAACGTTCCTGGCCATGCGATGTCCTATTTGCCATCAAGAGGTTTCCTGGGCGGGCAATCCGTTTCGGCCCTTTTGCAGTGAGCGTTGCAAACTGATTGACCTCGACCAATGGCTATCGGAGCGCTATCGGGTTTCGACGCCCGTAGAGCGTGGGACGCAGGGTAGCGCTGCCGAAGAGAACAAGCAGAACGAAAAGGGGGGGAGTGGCTAAGGAACAGCGCAGTCTCAGCGTCTGGATCGCAACCGGCTTGGGCGCGGGCTATTTTCCGATTGCGCCGGGAACCGCAGGGTCGGTAGTAGGTTTGGCGCTGGTGATCGCCCTGCGGCAGACTTCGCTCGGCTCTGCCGGACTGGGATTATCGCTGGCGGCCATGGCGGCCGTGGTCTTCGCCGTAGGGGTTTGGTCGGCAGGGAAAGCGGAGAAGGCTTTTGGACGTGTTGATCCCGGCCAGGTCGTGATTGACGAGGTTCTGGGTCAGATTATTACTTTTATCGCCACGCCCAGGATTTCGAGGGTTGGACTGATTGCCGGTTTCATCCTGTTCCGAATCTTCGACATTATAAAACCTTTCCCGGCGGGGCGGGCCGAGCGATTTCCAGGCGGCTGGGGTATCATGTTAGATGATGTTGTGGCGGGCCTTTACAGCCTGATCGCGTTGGTGATTTTGGGACGCATGATCAAATGAGCTTGTGGAAAAAATCTGACAAACCTGAATCTCCTGCTCCTAAGAAAGGATCTGCTGCGGATGAGCCGTTGATCGAAAGCGTCACTCCGCGAGCAGCCATTCCCGGCGGCGATATCTGCATTTCAGGTCGGGGCCTAAGTCACAATGGACACGGCAGGCCTCAGGTGCGCTTTGGCAATCAGGCCGGGAACCTGCTGCTCAGCTCTTCGAGGCGACTGGTGGTGCGCGTTCCCGAAGGCGCATCCAGCGGATCCGTAACTGTGGACACCGGCGTTGGCGTGAGCGCCCCGGCCTCCGTGGCGCTGGGAGTTACCATTGCCGAAAACCTTCACCCCGTGGCGAATCCTGCTATCGACGCCGCCGGGAACATTTTCTCCACTTTCAGCGGCAGCCGTGGGCAGAAGGTTCCGGTTTCGGTATTCAAGATTGACCGCCAACTCGCTGTACGGCCCTTCCTCCACGACTTATTGAATCCCACCGGATTGGCTTTCGATCGCGCAGGTTTTTTGTATGTGTCGAGCCGCATGGAGGGGACAGTCTATAAAGTGAGTCCGGACTCCCATCGTGAGATCTACGCCGAAGGCATGGGAGTGGCGACCGGGATTGCCTTCGATAACGATGAAAACTTATACGTGGGCGATCGAACCGGGACGGTTTTCAAGATTAATCGTGACCGCCAGATTTTCGTCTTTGCGACCATCGAGCCCAGCATCGCCGCATATCATCTGGCTTTTGGGCCCGATCAAAACCTTTACCTTACGGGGCCCACCATTTCCAGCTTCGATCACGTGTTCCGCATTTCTCCCAGCGGCGAAGTGACTTCGTTCTATCGGGGATTGGGGCGGCCGCAAGGAATGGCGTTTGACAGCGAGGGTAGCCTTTACGTGGCGGCTTCCTTGGCTGGCGAGCGGGGGATTGTGCGCATCGGGCCGGACGGTCGGGTGGAACGAGCGGTTTCGGGTTATGGCATCGTGGGCATCGCCTTTACTCAGCATCAGTCAATGGTTGTCGCTACCAACAGTTCTCTAATTGAATTGCCGGTCGGCATCAAGGGCAAGCCACTGCTACCGTGACGAGTGACAAGTGACGAGTGAAGAGCTTCCGCTTTGATTTTGACTTCTCACTTCGATCTTCTGACTACTGCTTTCTAATTTCTGCTTTCTGACTTTCCAAATGGACGCTGAAATCATTGCCGTTGGCTCGGAACTTCTAACTCCCTTTTACCTTGATACTAATTCTCTGTTTCTTACCGACCGGCTGAACGCGCTGGGAATCGAGGTACGCTTCAAGACCATTGTCGGTGATCGGGCAGGAGATCTGGGCGCTGTCCTGAAGGAGGGGCTCGGGCGCTCTGGACTGATCATTCTGACGGGAGGCCTGGGTCCAACCGAAGACGATCTGACGCGGCAGGCGGTAGCAGAGGTTCTGGGCCGAAGCTTGCATGAAGATCCTGAGGTCCGAGGGAAGATTCAGGAACGCCTTGCCCGCTTTGGACGGCCCATGGCGGAAAACAACCTGCGTCAGGCGCTGCTTCCCGAGGGAGGAGAATGGCTCGAAAACAAGCATGGGACTGCGCCCGGCATCTGGATTGAGCACGAGCACGTCCTTGTCGTGCTTCTGCCGGGGCCGCCTGGGGAGTTGGAGGCGATGTTCGACGCCTTTTGTATGGCTCGGCTCGCCCAGGTTTCGCAGGGGCAACGGATCAGAACTCGCGTTTACAAGGTGGTGGGCCTGCCCGAATCCGAGGTCGATAAACGCGCGGCGGCGGTTTACAAGGCGTATACGAATCCCGCCACCACAATTTTGGCCAAACCGGGAGCTATCGAAATCCATCTTCGCGCCCATGCCCCGAACGAGCAACAGGCTGACGCGTTGTTAGCAGAGTTGGGTGATCAGATCGAACTGGCTTTGGGGGAATACATCTTTTCCGCGCGAGGCGAGTCGCTGGAAGAAGTTGTAGGAATGTACCTGGTTATGCGCCAGAAGACCTTAGCCGTGGCGGAAAGTTGTAGCGGCGGCCTGCTGGCCGAGCGACTGACGGAGAAATCTGGAGCTTCCGACTTCTTCCTGGGCGGCGCGATTTGCTATAGCAACCTGCTGAAGACCAGGCTGGCGGGGGTGCCGGCGCCGCTGATCGAGGAGCATGGCGCCGTTTCGCGGCCTGTGGCGCAAGCCATGGCAGAAGGCATTCGCGCGCGGACCGGCGCCTCCATCGGAGTGAGTATCACTGGAATTGCGGGCCCCACCGGCGGCTCGGAGAAGAAACCGGTGGGTTTGGTCTTTATTGCTCTCGCGGACGAACGCGGGACACAGGTTCGGGAGTTTCGCTTCCCCGGCAGCCGTGAGAGGGTGCGCCTGTGGTCTACGCAAATGGCGCTTGAGATGATTCGCAGGAGAATCCGCGGGTAGGGGCGACCTTTGTGGCCGCCCACGGGCAACCACGAGGGTTGCCCTTACAATCCGGAAACCATGCGCGCCTTCATCGCAATCGACCTGCCGGAAAGTCTGCGGGTGGCACTGCGTCGTAAGCAGGCTGATTTCCGTTCTGTCTCACCCGACGCCCGATGGACCCAACCCGAGGGCATCCACCTGACTCTCAAGTTTCTGGGTGAAATCCCCGACCACAAGGTTCGCGAAGTGGCGGAATGTTTGAAGAAACTGGGCCCCTTCGAACCCTTCGCCATTCGGGTCAAGGGTTTTGGTTTCTTTCCCGATGGCCGGCGTCCGCGGGTGTTCTGGGTTGGTATCGAAGAATCGGCAAGCCTCATCCATCTCGCCGAACAAGTCGACAAGGCTATGGAAACCATCGGCTTTGCCCGCGAGCAACGCGCATTCCACCCTCACCTCACGCTGGCGCGCTTCAAGGTGCCTCAAGCACAGCCCGCGCTTCAGGCGGCCATTTCTCAAGACCCTGAGCAGGACCTGGGAAGTTTTGACGTCTCGGAGTTTTTCCTGTTTGAGAGTAAACTCTCCCCGCATGGCGCCGAATACCGAAAGGCAGAAAGATTCCCATAAATGATTGGCCCGCTTACGACCCTCATCGCCTACCTACTCGGTTCAATTCCCTTCGGCTATCTCATTGTTCGCTGGCAGCGTGGGATCGATGTTCGGTCCACCGGCAGCGGCTCAATCGGCGCGACCAACGTCATGCGGAACTTGGGGGTGGTAGGGTTCGTCGCCACCTTTCTCCTGGACGCCGGGAAAGGGCTTCTGGCGGTTGTGCTTGCTTCCCGAATGACGGGGGGTGATCCCACCATGGTGGCGGCAGCAGCGTTCGCCGCCGTTCTGGGCCACTGCTTTCCCTTTTGGCTGCGGTTTCGTGGCGGCAAAGGCGTGGCGACGGGAGTCGGTGTCTTCATAGCGATCGCCCCGTGGCAAGTTGTGTTCGTCCTGATCATCTTCGGGGTTGTAGTGGCCATCTGGCGCTACATCTCGCTGGGGTCGGTCGTGGCTACCGCGGCCTTTCCAGTTCTGGTCCAGCTTATGAAACATCCACCCGTGCAAGTGGTTTTGGGCGCCGCAGGAGCGGCTCTCATCATCATTGGGCGCCATCATGCCAACATCGCCCGGCTGCTTAAAGGGACGGAGAATAAGTTAGGGCAGAAGAAGGCAGGAGGACGGCTGCGAACTGATAACTGACGACTGAGACCTCTTATGAAGCGAATTGCAGTTATCGGGGCAGGGAATTGGGGCACGGCGCTGGCGGCGTCGCTCGCCAAGTCCGGGCACGCGGTCTCGTTATGGGCTTACGAGCCGGAGATTGTCGAGAGCATTCGCCAGCGGCGTGAAAATTCGATCTTCATGCCCGGGGTGAGTCTTCCGACCGGTATTGCAGCGACCCACGATTTGGGCGAAGCGCTCGACGGGGCCGAGATCGTCGTGACCGCCATGCCCTCGCATGTCTGCCGCAGCTTGTACGAGCGAATGCTAACGCATCTGCGGCCGGAGATGGTCTTAGTGAGCGCGACCAAGGGCATTGATACGGACCGCGCCATGCGCATGACTGAAGTCATCGCATCGATGGTCGGAATACGGTTTGTCCCTCGACTTTGTGTGCTCTCGGGTCCGAGCTTTGCGCGAGAGGTCGTAAGAGGCGATCCCACCGCGCTCGTCGTCGCTTCGCGAGACCGCACCGCGGCTCAGTTAGTGCAGAAAGAGTTTTCTTCCAGGACCTTGAGGCTCTACACCTCGACGGATATGGTTGGTGTGGAAATCGGAGGGGCTGTTAAGAACATCATCGCCATCGCGGCGGGCGTCATTGCAGGCCTGGGACTAGGGCACAATCCCACCGCAGCCCTCATTACACGCGGCCTCGCGGAGATTTCTCGACTCGCCTACGCCTGCGGCGCGAAGCGCGAAACTCTCGGTGGCCTGGCGGGCCTGGGAGACCTCGTTCTGACTTGCACGGGTGACCTCAGCCGTAACCGGACAGTGGGAGCCGAGTTAGGCCGGGGGCGCAAGCTTGCGGAAATTATCGGCTCCATGCGGATGGTGGCGGAGGGCGTCAGGACCACCTATGCGACCGTGACCTTGGCGGAGCGGAATCAGGTTGAGATGCCGATCACCACCCAGGTCCACCGCATCCTCGAGGGACGAGTTTCGCCGCGCGAAGCCATCCGTGAGCTCATGGAGCGGAAACTCAAGGATGAGTAGCGTGGCTCAGAACGGTTCACCGGTCAGGTGTCGGGACGACGCTTGTGGTTTTGCTTTGCGGCCGCAAGGGCCGCCGCGGCAAAGGTCGGGCCGGCGTAAACCCTACATAACCGCAGAACCCGCCGGCGTGCAGAAACGGTCGAAGGCACGAGTGAGATCAGCAGCGATCTCTTCCGGCATGCGGCCTTCGATGTCGTGGCGCTCGATCATGTAGAGCAGCTTGCCATCGCGGAGCAAGGCGATGGAAGGCGAGGAAGGCGGGTAATCGGTGAAATAGCTTCGAGCTTGCGCTGTTGCCTCCTGGTCCTGGCCGGCGAAGACCGTAGCCAACTTATCAGGTTTCACCGCGTGAGCGAGTGCGTAGGCGACGGCCGGTCTGGCGCGCCCCGCTGCGCAGCCGCAAATTGAGTTCACCACGACCAGCACAGTGCCTTTGGACGTGCCGAGCACATGATCCACTTCGCCCGACGTGCGCAACTCTTGAAAGCCGATGCGCGTCAACTCCTCTCTCATGGGTTGAACAAACTCCTCGAGGTACAGCATTCCACGCCTCCCGGATGAATTGAGATTCGGATTCTCGCCCTGAGCTTCCGAACACTCACCAGTATAGCACACCGTGCCGGCCGCCTGCCGACGCGCCATTTGATGTCTCAACATGAACGTAGCGCCGGCCTTCAGAGCCTGCCCTGAGCGAGCGAAGCGAAGGGTCGGCAAATGCTGGCCTAAAGGCCAGCGCCACGCTTAAACTAGGACACTACGAGGTGCTACAATAGCTGTCGTAAGTTCGGGAGGAAGCCCATGTCTCTCATCAAAGCCGGCAAATCAGCGCCGCCTTTCGGCTTGACCGCCACTGACGGCAAGACCTATTCCTTGTCGGAGGCCCTGAAGAACGGTCCGGTGCTCGCTGCTTTCTTCAAGGTTACCTGTCCTACCTGCCAGTACACGTTTCCGTTCCTGGAGAGGCTTCACCAGCAACTGCGCGCCAACGGGGTGCAAATCTGGGGGATCGCACAGGACGGAGTGAAGGACAGTCAACGCTTTGCGCGGGACTACACCGTGACTTTCCCCATCCTGATTGATGACAAGCCCTATCGCGTGTCCCGGGAATACGGCCTCGAATACGTGCCCACGCTGTTTCTCATCGAGCCGGACGGTGCGATCGCCATCGAGAGCGAGGGCTTCACCAAGCGAGACCTGCTCGAGATTCAGAGGTCCCTTGCTCAGGCGCTCTCTGCGCCGGTGGGAGAGCTCTTCTCGCCAAAAGAAGCTATTCCCGAATACAAGCCTGGTTGAGGGTCAAGAAGCTAGGCTTGGGCCAAGCCTACTGCCTCCCCATTTGCTGAGCTTTTTGGAGGATCGCCGGTCGCGCGCCTTCCATGATTTCGCGCAGATCGTCGTAGCGAAGTGTGCGCTGCTCAAAGGTGCGTTTTGCCAGCGCGGTAAGGAAGCGGGATTCGAACTCCTGTAAGTAAGAGCCGTACAGATGGTAGCTGTCGGCCACGTGGCAGTATCGCCCTAATTCAACCGGCCTGCCCATAAGGTCGGACACCCGGCGTGCGATCTTCTGTTGGAGTTGCACGAGGGCGAAGATGTTCATGAAGGCTGCCTTGTACGCATCGTTGGAACGAAAGCGCACGTTCATGCAGAGTCGAGGAGTTAACGAGTTGAGAGGCGAGGAGTCCAGGGCCTCACTCTTCGACTTCTCGACTTCTCCACTCCTCGACTCTTCGACGATCCTGCACCAGATGCTTTGCATGCAGGCGGGGTCATAGCAATCGTTGTCCTCCCACACCTTCCAGGTGACGGCCTGCGCGCGGCGTGTGTAAGGAGTGTGGGCGAGCTTCTGGCACAGGGTTTCGATCTGGTCGAACGTGGGAAAGGTGGGGACCTGGTAAGCGAAAAGACGCTGGTGGTAAGTATATTCCCAGCGAGTGTCGCCGGGGTCGCGCGTGTCGCGAACCAGGTGGTCCTTGATGCCCTCGCAGACTTCCATCACGTACTCTTGCAAGTCCTCCGGGCCGCCAGGGAAATCCTTGTGGATCATCGGCTCTTTCAGCGGGTCGTTGATGGTGATGATCATCGTAGCGTCTTTGCTGGGCGGATCGTCCGGCTTGTCGTATTGCGTCTTGATATCGCAGCCGCACTTGTAAAGCAACGCCATCGATTCTTCCCAGGCGCGCGAGATGCAATCAGCTTCAACGTGTAGAACCGGTATGCCGTTCATAAAGCCCCCGAAGGATTGCTAATTGTGGTTTGCCGAGCTGATCCAATCGACGATCAACAATCGACAATCGACATTACGATTTGTCCACGATAGAATAGCAGAAGCTGAGGTGAGGTATGGCACGTCATTTTACCGTGATTTTCGAGAAAGAGGAGGAAGGCGGATACCATGTATTCTGTCCCGTTCTTCCGGGTTGTCACACTCAGAGCGAGACCATCGATGAAGGTACTCGGAACATCCGCGAAGCTATCCAGCTTTACATTGACACCCTCGTCGAGTATGGCCTGCCAGTGCCGGCAGGGGACCTCGCCATCGGCCCTGTAGGCGCTTCCGCCGAAGGATGAAGCTGCTGTCACCTCGACCTGCTTAATTCAATTAGCCACCAAATCTTTCTCCTGACCCTTTTCCAATCGTCTGTGTCCCAGTCCTCAGTTCTTAGCTTATCCAAATACCTATCCCACGCTTCTTTCAAAGCATCCGCGAATCGATCCCGGTCGAGAACCTTCCGGTCGGAATCCCAAAGCTTTTGTTCGCACTTTCGAACTCTCCATCCGTCTTTCGTCTGCGCTTGGTGAAGGAGACCGTTCCTAATGTTGTTGTAGAACTGACTACCGTCGACGCCGGGGAAAAGGTCGGCCCACTCAACGTCCTTAAAGAAACTGCTGAATTCGTCGCCCAGTTTCGCCGGTCGTTCGCTCGTCGGGACCTCAAATTCGGCGGGTATGTGCCGACAATTGAGCCGTTCCAGTTCGGTTTTGTTCGTGCACGGCCATCCGTGCCGATACGACTGGAGTGATTCGATCAAAAGGGAGCAAAGGGCCATGATGGAAAAACCATACCCCTGATCGTTGCCCTCGGTGTCCTTCATCAGTTTGATGGGTTTGAAGAATCTCTCGCAATATCGATCGCGAAGGAAGCTCGTCAAGTCGTTCTTCTTTGTCCGATCCGCGAGTGCAGCCTCGACTATGCTGATTGGCCATCCTGTCGCCAGCAATATGTCGTCATTTGCAGAGCCGGTCATAACTGTGCCCCCTCACGAATTCGTTGCCGTGGCTTCGCCCAAGCTCTTATCCAGCACGGCGAGAGCCTGATCGACATCGGCTTTGTTGATGTTGAGTGGCGGCGACATTCGAATCACGTTTCCGTAGAGCCCCCCCTTGCCCACCAGCAAGCCGTTCGCCCGGGCGCGCTCCATGATGAGGTTTGTGGCCTCTGTTGCCGGTTCCTTGGTCTGGCGATTCTTGACAAGCTCGATGCCTTGCATCAAGCCCATTCCGCGAACGTCGCCGATGAGGGAGTGCTTCTCCTTCAACGCTTCGAGCCCCTGGTGGAAATGATTGCCCGCGTCTTCGGCGTTGTCCATCAGGCGCTCTTCCTCAATGAGATCGATGGTGGCTTTAGCCGCCGCGCAGGTGACGGGATTGCCGCCGAAAGTTGAAATCGTCAGGCCCTTATAGGCGTCGGCGATCTCAGGGCGCGTCAGCGTTAAGCCGATGGGCACGCCATTGGCCATGCCTTTGGCGGAGGTGATGATATCCGGCTCGACTTCCCAGTGCTCGATGCCCCACCATTTCTTGCCGGTTCGTCCCCAAGCCGCTTGAACTTCATCAGCGATGAAGAGGCCGCCATAGTTGCGCACGATGTTGGCGACGATCTTGAAGTAGCCGGGCGGGGGAACGATGAATCCGCCCAAGCCTTGAATGGTCTCCGCGATCAAGCCGGCGACCTGGCCGCTGGTCGAAGTCTTGATGACCTCTTCGATGTCCTTGGCGCAATGCAGTTCGCAGCTCGGGTAAGTGAGGCCATACGGGCAGCGGTAGCAATAGGGGCCGGGAGCGTGCACGATGCCGTAAGGAATCACTCCGGCCTTGCGCCACGTATACAACCCGGTGAGAGCCTTGGTCAGTTGCGAGTGGCCGCTGTAGCCGTGCCGGAGCGCCAGGACTTCATAGTTTCCCGTGTACATGCGCGCCGTGGTGATGGCCACTTCATTGGCCTCTGTGCCGCTGTTGGAGAAATAACTCTTCTTCAATTTCCCCGGAGCAATCTGCGCGACCTTTTCTGCCAGCGCCACGAGGGCTTCGGTGGGGAAAAGCGTTGAGGTGTGCTGGACGCGGTCGATCTGCTCCTTGATCTTCGCCGCCACCTTCTCGTTCGAGTGGCCGACGCTGATGGTGACGATCCCACCCAGAAAGTCGAGAAAGCGCTTCCCGTCCAGGTCCCAGACGTACTGACCCTTGGCATGGTCGATCACCAGCGGGTCCTTGAAGTACGTGGTGACGCAGTTGAAGAGGTATTCCTGCTTCTTGCGGATGATTTCGTCTTTGGTCATGGGATCCTCGGAAGTTCACAGTCAACAGTTGACAGTCAATAGCTAACAGCCGACAGTCAACAGTTTACAGTCGACAGTTGACAGGCACAGCCTCAATCTGGCCTTGCTTCCACTTTACAGCGTAGGGCGTAGAGCATGCGAGCAATTTCCGAAATCTCGGAAAGAGGTCCCTCAGCATCCTTCCGTTGCAAATAGCCCAACTCACAACTTAGCATGACGAGGTACTCCGTCTCCGACAAGGAGCCTTCGGCGATGTTGAGGAAGCGTGCATAGTCCTGCTTGCCCAGCCGCTTCGTGCCTTCGGCGATATTCGTGGGGACCGATACTGCCGCACGCCGAAGCTGTGACGTTAGGCCGAAGCGTTCGTCAGCGGGGAATCGTTTAGTAAGCTGGTAAAGCTTCAAAAGCAGCGCATGACTTCTCTGCCAAATCTTAAGCTCACGAAAATGTTGCATAATGCCCCCGTAGCATACGGGTTGTTGACTGTCGACTGTTGCCTGTCGACTGCCATTTCCTGACCGTCGACTGTCAACTGTCGACTGTCAACTACTTTACGTACTTATCCAACCACCCCAGCACCGTCTTATACCAAAGCTGGCTATTCTGCGGCTTCAGCACCCAATGGCCTTCGTCAGGGAAATAGAGGAAACGAGAGGGGATGCCACGGCGTTGCAGGGAAGTGAACAGTTGGATGGCCTGGCCTTCCGGGACGCGGAAGTCGAGAGCACCTTGGACAACCAGCATAGGGGTTTCGATGTTTTGCACAGAATTGGAAGGCGAGGATTTCTCGTAGGACTCCCGTTTCGTCCAGGGTGGCCCCTGGTGTTCCCACTCGTCGAACCAGACCTCTTCCGTTTCGCCGTACATGCTGTGCGAGTCGTAAACGCCGTCGTGTGAAACCAGCGCCTTGAAGCGGTGAGTGTGCCCCGCGATCCAATCGATCATATAACCACCGAAGGAAGCGCCTGCCGCGCCAATATGATTCTTGTCAACATACGGCAGATTCTCCAGGTAATCGCTAGCCAGCATGATGTCCTGGTAGCACGCTCCGCCCCAATCGCCCGAAATCTGCTCGACAAACTTCTGACCGTATCCGGTCGAGCCATGGAAATTGGTCATCATCACCACGTAGCCGTGGGAGGCAAACATCTGGGCATTCCAGCGGTAGCTCCAGGCGTCGTCCCAGGCGCTCTGCGGGCCGCCGTGGACAAGGACGAGGGCGGGATATTTCGTGTTCGGATCGAAGCCGGGCGGCTTCAGCAGTAGGCTCTGGATTTCCGCACCCAAGGCGCCCTTGGTCATCACGAGTTCGGCGGTGTTCAGCTCAAGTTCGGCGAGCAAGGCATCGTTGGCGTGCGTCAGTTGGGTTGGAGCGCCTCCCGAGACAGCAGCGCCGAAGATCTCCGTTGGCTGCGTCAGGCTGGTGCGAGTCAGCAACAGCGACTGGCCGTTTGGAGTGACCGCCACGTCATCGTTCATTCCCGCCAGAACCTTCTCGACCTTGGGATGGCTGACGGAGGTCTTAAACACGGGTTGCCGGGCGCTTTCCTCGGCGATGAAGTAGATAGTGTCGCTGTCCGGTGCCCAGGCGAAGCTCGACACCCATTGGTCAAATCCGGTGGTCAGATCCTTGCTGCTTCCGGTCTGGCGATCGTAAACGCGCAGCCGGAAGAGGTCCGACTCATACCCGTCGCGCGCCTGCGAGGTGTAGGCGATGTAGCGGCCGTCGGGCGAGTACTGCGGCGCAGCGTCAGACCCGGGATTATCCTTGGTGATGTTCCGTGCTTCTCCGCCTTTGGTGCTGACGAGGAAGAGATCGTTGTTGGTGGACCAGGCGACCCGCGAACCGCCTGAGCGGTTCGAGGAAAAGCAGGCCTCGGAACCGTCCGGCGAAATATCGTAACCATCAGGAGCGCCCAGGAACCAAGTGGGTGAGTCCACGGCGCCGGGGGTCAGGTCGAGCGGCGATCCGCCCTTGGCTGAAACCGTGAAGAGGTGAGTGTATTTGCCGTCGCGCCACTCGTTCCAGTGCCGGAAGAGAAGCTCATCGATGACCCGCGCTTTCACCTTGCTCTTTTCAGTTTCCTCCAGCCGCTTCTTGTTGCAGGCATCGTCGGCGCAGTCCGGGTACACGTCCGAGGTGAAGAGCAGCGTATCACCTTTGCGCGCCCAGGTGACGCCGTCCGCTTCCGTCGAGACGCTGGTGAGTTGGCGCGCCTCGCCGCCGTGGACGGGAATAATCCAGATCTGCGACTTGGCGCCGCGGGTCGAGATGAAGGCAATGGAATCGCCGTCCGGAGACCAGCGAGGCCGCGTGTCTGACCCTTCGCCGTTCGTCAGTTGCCTCGGCTCGCCGCCTCCCGTACTGATCAGCCAGATGTGATTGACGACTTTGTTGGCCTCGAAATCGACTGCCCCTTGTACGTACGCGACCCAGCGCCCATCAGGAGAAACTCGAGGGTCGGAAATCCTTTGCACCTTCATCATATCGTCGAAGGTTATGGGACGTTTTGCATTTGTCACAGTACCCCCTAGGATCAGAAAGAGAGTTATAGCCCACCTCAATAATGTTTTCATAAAAGCGCCCCCGTTGACCATCGCGATTTTGTATTCATGGAGCAGATATTTATATCAGAGGCGCACGAAAAGTGCAGCAGCGAGTCGTGGCACCGCGTCTCAGCCGTGGTGGCGGGAGCGTCCCGCTCCCGCGCGCGGGCAGAGCCTGTCCTGAGCACTGCGAAGGAATGCCCGCGCCACAGCAAGACACCCTCCCCAACTGAGGGGGTATGGTACCAGCCTGGGCACGTCTCGGCGACCTCGCTTGGACTGGAAGCATAAGTTTGGATAGAATAGATGCGGCAAGCAGCAATGAATCCATCGGGAGGGTACATGCAGAACGGGAGTTGCGACATCGGACTGATCGGTTTGGCCGTGATGGGCCAGAATCTTGTCTTAAACATGAACGACCACGGTTATAAAGTCGCGGTTTTCAATCGCACCGTCTCCAAGGTGGATGATTTCATCAATAACGAGACCAAGGGGACGCAGGTGGTAGGAACGCACTCGCTGGAGGAACTGGCGCAGGCGCTTAAACGGCCGCGACGCGTCATGCTGATGGTCAAGGCCGGCGAGACGGTGGACCACATGATCGATAGCCTACTGCCGCACCTCGAGCGGGGCGACATCATGATCGACGGCGGGAACTCACATTGGCCGGACACCAGCCGGCGCACCAAATACCTGGCCGAGAAAGGCCTGCTTTACATCGGCACCGGCGTCTCCGGTGGCGAAGAAGGCGCGCGCCACGGCCCCTCCATCATGCCGGGCGGCAACCCCAAAGCCTGGCCTCATGTGAAAGAGATCTTTCAGGCCATTGCCGCCAAGGTTGACGATGGGTCGCCGTGCTGCGAATGGGTGGGCGAAGACGGTGCGGGCCATTATGTGAAGATGGTGCACAACGGCATCGAGTACGGCGACATGCAACTGATCTGCGAGGCTTATCAGTTGATGAAAGACGTGCTGGGCCTCACGGCCGACGAATTGCACTCGGTGTTCGTGGAATGGAACAAAGGCGAGCTGGACAGTTACCTGATTGACATTACCAGCCAGATCTTCAGCAAGAAGGATGACGACGGCGCAGCGCTCGTAGACAAAATCCTCGACACCGCCGGCCAGAAAGGCACGGGCAAGTGGACATGCCTGAGCGCACTCGACCTCGGAATGCCGGTGACGCTGATCGGCGAAGCGGTGTTTTCGCGCTGCCTCTCGGCCCTCAAGGCAGAACGCGTTGCGGCCTCCGCGATTCTGCCGGGGCCCAAAGGCGCCGCCGTGCCGGTGCGCGACGAGGCGATCGAAGACATCCGGCGAGCGCTGTACTGCTCCAAGATTATCTCCTATGCCCAAGGGTATATGCTGCTGCGCGAAGCAGCTAAAGAGCAGGGTTGGAACCTCAACTTTGGCGGCATCGCCCTGATGTGGCGGGGCGGGTGCATTATCCGCAGCCGATTCCTGGGCAAGATCAAAACGGCCTTTGACAAGAATCCCCAGCTCAGTAACTTGCTGCTGGATGACTTCTTCAGCAATCTGTTGATCGACTACCAGGCGTCCTGGCGGCGCGCCGTCGCCCAGGCGGTTCAGTTCGGAGTTCCGACCCCGGCGTTCGGCACGGCGCTGGCTTTTTACGACGGTTATCGCACGGCGCGCCTGCCGGCCAACCTGCTGCAAGCCCAGCGTGATTTCTTCGGCGCGCACACTTACGAGCGCGTGGACAAGCCGCGCGGGGAGTTCTTCCACACCAACTGGACCGGGCACGGGGGCAGGGTGGCGTCGAGCACTTATAATGTCTAAACGACTAGTCAGGAGAATAAGGATGAAATACGGTCTTAATATTCGCCAGGAGGGTGCTCTGGATCTGTTGTCGCTGGGCGCCCTGGTTCACCGCCTGGATCCGGGAATGATTCCCTTTCGCAAGGCTACGGAGTGCAAAATCCACGTGAGCGGCGGCGAGTTCAATTGCGCCGCAAACCTTTCCGATTGCTTTGGCCTGCAGACGGGCATCGCCACCGCCATGGTGGATTACCCGATCGGCGATCTGATCGCGGAACGGGTGCGGGCGATGGGCGTAAAGCCCTTTTACAAGCGCTTCAAGCATAACGGCGTCAACGGCCCCAATATGGCCACGGTCTATAGCGATCGCGGCCACGGGGTGCGCGGTCCGGTAGTCTTTTACAACCGGGCCAACGAAGCCGGCGCCATGCTCAAGCCGGGCGACTTCGATTGGCCGAGCATTTTCGCGGCCGGCGTGCGCTGGTTCCACAGCGGCGGCATCTTCGCGGCACTGTCGGCCACCACCGGCGAGTTGATCGTCGAGGGCATGAAGGCTGCCAAGGCCGCCGGCGCCGTGACTTCGTTCGATTTGAACTATCGCGCCAAGTTGTGGAACATCTGGGGCGGGCACGAACGCGCGCTGTCGGTGATCGGGCGCATCGTCGAGCACGCCGATGTATTGGTGGGCAACGAAGAGGACCTGCAAATGGGTCTGGGCATCCCCGGGCCCGAAGTGGCCGCGAAGTCCAAGCTCGACCCCAGCGCCTTTTTCGCCATGATCGAGAAAGTAGTGGCGAAGTATCCGCAAGTCAGAGTCGTGGCGACCACGCTGCGCGAGGTTCACTCCACTGCCCGGCACGGTTGGAGTGCCGTGGCCTGGATTGACGGTAAGACCTACATGGCTCCGACTCTCCAACTGGATGTTCTTGATCGAGTAGGTGGCGGCGACGGTTACGCCGCGGGTTTCTTCTACGGCCTGCTTACCGGTGAAGAGCCGCAAGAGGCCGTCAACCTGGGCTGGGCGCACGGAGCGCTGTTGACCACTTTTCCGGGTGACACCACCATGGCAACCGTCGAGCAAGTGCGCGCGCTTGCCAAAGGCGGATCAGCACGCATTCAGCGCTAACGTCGTGCCTTAACATAAAGCCCGATAATTGCCCTTTGCCATGATACCAACCCAGCGATCCCGGCATCTAAATTAGATTGCAGGGCGAGGATGCGGGCGCAAATGTGAATTCTGCTCGGTGCGGGTTGGACTCAAGTCTATCGACACATAGGAGGACTAATCCCTTGGACGGTCATGCTTCAACAGGCACGCAAAAACAACCTCTCGAGCAGGACGAACTTGACCAGCTTTGCATCAACACCATTCGCTTTCTGGCAGTGGATGCCGTTCAGAAAGCCAACTCGGGCCATCCCGGCCTGCCGATGGGCGCCGCGCCCATGGCGTACGTGCTCTGGACGCGTTTTATGCGTTACGATCCACTCAAACCTCACTGGCCGAACCGAGACCGCTT
Organism: Terriglobia bacterium; assembly: GCA_050008495.1. Classification (GTDB taxonomy): domain Bacteria; phylum Acidobacteriota; class Terriglobia; order UBA7540; family UBA7540; genus CAVROP01. The sequence goes on from JBEKMN010000001.1 coordinate 48,242, forward strand.
TGTGCTCTCGGCCGGGCACGGCTCGATGCTTCTGTACAGCCTTCTTCACTTAACTGGCTATAACCTTCCACTTTCGGAGTTGCAGCAATTCCGCCAATGGGGAAGCAGGACGCCGGGTCATCCCGAGTATGGTCTTGTCGACGGTATTGAAACCACAACCGGCCCGTTGGGACAAGGCTTCGGCAACGGCGTGGGCATGGGCATCGCGGAGAAATACCTTGCGGCGCATTTCAATCGCCCGGGGCATGAAATCATCAATTACAAAATCTACGCCATCGCCAGCGATGGTGATTTGATGGAGGGTGTGGCGTCCGAGGCGGCGTCACTGGCCGGGCATCTTGGGCTCAACAACCTCATCTATTTTTATGATGACAATCACATCTCGATTGAAGGCTCGACGCACTTGGCGTTCACGGAAGACCGCGGAGCGCGCTTCGAATCTTACGGCTGGTTCGTGCAAAGGTTACCTGACGGCAACGATCTGGAGGCGATTGATGCGGCGATTCGAGCCGCCCAGGCCGAAACCGAAAGGCCGTCCATCATCATGATCCGGACGCATATTGGTTATGGCAGCCCGAACAAGCAAGACACGGCCGAGGCGCATGGCAGCGCGCTGGGTGAAGAAGAAGTGAAGCTGACCAAGGAGAACCTGGGCTGGCCGCTGGAACCGAAATTCTACATTCCCGAGGAAGCGCTCGCCCACTTCCGCAAAGCGATCGAGCGCGGCGAGAAAGCCGAAGCCGATTGGCAGAAGCAACTGGACGACTACCGCAAGGCGGAGCCCGCTTTAGCGGCAGAGTTCGATCGGTTCGTGAAGCGCGAACTGCCGGAGGGCTGGAAGGCGAAACTTCCGACATTCAAGTCGACCGAAAAGCCCATGGCCACTCGACAGGCCTCGGGGAGGGTCCTGAACGCGATCTCGTTCAGCTTGCCCACGCTCCTGGGCGGATCGGCGGACCTTGCACCTTCAACCGATACTTTAATTAAGGGTGAGAAGGATTTCGAAAGGGGAAATTACGGGTCGCGGAATTTCCATTTTGGAGTGCGCGAACACGGCATGGGTTCGATCCTGAACGGGATGGCTGTAACGGGGCTGGTTCCCTACGGCGCGACTTTCTTCATTTTTTCGGATTACCTGCGGCCGACCTTGCGCCTGGCTGCGATGATGAAGGCTCACACGATTTTCGTCTTCACTCACGACAGCATCTTGCTGGGCGAGGACGGCCCAACGCACCAGCCCATCGAGCACCTCGCGGCGCTGCGGGCCATTCCTGAACTCAGCTTGATCCGGCCGGCGGACGCGAATGAGACCGTGGTGGCATGGCGCGTGGCGCTTGAGCATCGCGACGGGCCGGTCGCGCTTTGCCTCACTCGCCAGGTTTTGCCCATCATCGACCGCGACAAGTATGCAGCCGCGGAAGGCTTGGCCAAAGGCGCCTATGTGCTGGCGGATGCGCCAGGAAAAGAGGTGGAACTGATTCTGATCGCCACGGGCTCGGAGGTTGCGCCGACTCTCGAAGCGTTCGAGAAATTGTCAGCCGAGGGGATCGGAGTGCGATTAGTGAGCATGCCTTCGTGGGATCTTTTCGAGGAACAACCCCAATCCTATCGCGACGAGGTTTTGCCGCCTAAAGTGACGGCACGCCTGGCGGTTGAGGCTGCCGCTCCCTTCGGTTGGGAACGCTACGTCGGAACGAAATGGGAAGTGATCGGAATGAACCGCTTCGGGGCCTCGGCTCCGTATAAGGCGCTGGCGGAACATTTCGGATTCAACGCGGCGAACATCATCGAACATGCTCGCAGGCTGCTTGGGGCTAAGGGCTAAGGCACATTTCTCACCACGATTGGAGAAGGTCGGAAGGTCGGGGCTTCAGCCCCGCCCTTCCCGAGGCACGGGGTCGAATCATGGCTGAAACCACCACGTTGAGCAATCCTTTGCGGGAAGGGATCAGAATCCACAGTACGCCCGAGCCGTGCGCCATGGTGATTTTTGGTGCTTCCGGCGACTTGACGAAGCGAAAGCTGATTCCCGCTCTTTTCTACCTGTCGCGCGAGCGCATGCTGCCCGCGGGGTTTTCCGTCATTGGCTGCGCTCGGACGCCGGCCACGGATGATAGTTTTCGGGAGGAAATGGGCCTCGCAGTAAAGCAATACTTGAAGCTTTCCTCGGATAGCGATGAATTCCTGGAGAGTTTTAGCAAAGGCATTTATTACATCGCGGACGATTTCAGTGATTCCGCCGCCTACTCCAAATTGAAGGCCCTGCTGGATCAACTGGACCACGAACGGGGCACATCCGGAAATCGTCTCTTCTACCTTGCCACACCGCCCAGCTTTTTCCCGGTTATCGTGAAGCACCTGGGGGCCGCTGGACTAGCCAAGCCGAAGCCGGAGTCCTGGACTCGAATCATTATCGAGAAGCCATTCGGGCGGGACCTCGCAAGCGCCCGAGAATTGAACCGAGTGGTGACCGAGGTTTTCAACGAAGAGCAGATCTACCGCATCGATCATTACCTGGGGAAAGAGACTGTTCAGAATCTCCTGGTCTTTCGGTATGCCAACGGGATTTTCGAGCCGTTCTGGAATCGCCGCTACATTGACCACGTGCAGCTTTCCGTGGCGGAAGACCTGGGAGTTGAAAACCGGGGATCATACTACGAGGAAGCGGGACTGATGCGCGATATGATTCAAAACCACGTCCTGCAACTGCTTAGTCTGGTGACGATGGAACCTCCGGCGACCTTCGATGCGACTTCCGTGCGCGACGAGAAAGCCAAAGTGCTGCGGGCGGTCCGGCCTCTGACGGGGGAGCAGATCGACGAATTCACGGTGCGGGCCCAGTACGGGGAGGGGTGGGTAGGTGGAAAGAAGGTTCCGGCCTACCGAGCCGAGCCGAAGGTCTCACCCACCTCGATGACGGAGACGTATGCGGCCCTCAAGCTTTACATCGACAATTGGCGCTGGGCGGATGTCCCCTTTTACTTGAGGTCCGGCAAGCGGCTGGCGAAACGTGTTTCGGAGATTTCTATACAGTTCCGCCGCGTGCCGCATCTGCTTTTCAAGGGCGCGGGATCGGACGGCATCGAGCCCAACGTTCTCTCGGTAAACGTTCAGCCCAACGAGGGAATCTCGCTGAAGATCTGCGCCAAGCTCCCCGGCGCCACCATGCAGATCCGGCCGGTACAGATGATGTTTCGCTACGGCGAGTCGTTTGGCGCCCCGCCGCCCACGGCCTATGAGACACTTCTACTGGATTGCATGTTGGGCGACGCAACGCTGTTCAATCGCAGTGACGCGGTGGAGCTCTCCTGGGAGTTGGTGGACCCGATCCTTACTCGTTGGCGAGAGCTGGGACCGAAGGGACTCGCCACCTACGCGGGCGGTTCTTGGGGGCCGGCCGAGGCCGACGCCTTGATCGAGCGGGATGGGCGCCAGTGGCAGAGAGTGTGAGGAAAAACAGAAGGCGGAAAGCAGAAATCTGAAACTTGAAATTTGAGATTTGAAAGCTGAGACCTGAAAGCTGAGACCCGAAAGCTGAGAGCTGAAAACTGAAAGCTGAAAGCTGAAAGCTGAAAGCCTGGAGACCAGATGGCAGGAATAATCGAACCTGTTGGCTTAGGCGAGCCGAGGGCGGTCGATGTTTCGAACTTGGAAGCCGAACTGTCGGCTCTGTGGCGCACGGCGGCGGAGGGTCCCACGGCTGAGGGTGCGGTGACGCGTGCCTGCACGCTCACTTTGCTCATTTACGTTGAAAGCGATGAGGCGGCGTACGAAGTGACCAACCTGGTGGCGGAGGTAACTCGCCAGAATCCTTGCCGCGCGATCATCATGATGCTGGAACCGGAAGCCGGTTCGAGCGGACTTGAGGCGTGGGTCTCGGCGCATTGCCATCTGCCGGTGGCGGGCGAGAAGCAGGTCTGCAGCGAGCAGATCACCATTCGGGCCCGTGGCGAGGCCGAGCAAGGACTCCCCAGCGTGGTTCTGCCATTGACAGTTTCCGGCTTGCCGATCTTCCTCTGGTGGCGGGCCAACAGTTTCTCACCGCCTGCCTATTTCGACGACATTCTCCGTGTCACCCAGCACGTCATCGTGGACTCTGCCAGATTTTCGCCTGGCACGACGCATTTGCAGGATCTCGCCGCGTGGCTTCACAACGTCGCCGGAAAGATCCAGTTGACGGACCTGAATTGGAACCGCATCACGCCCTGGCGGCAGCTCATAGCTCAAGGTTTCGACTCCCCGGAGAGGCGACCCTACCTGGACCGCCTCACCCGAGTACGAATTGAGTACGAGCAGGACTCCGCGCGGCTGGTGACCCAGCGCGCGCAGGGCTTGCTGCTTTCGGGATGGCTGGCGAGCCGGCTGGGATGGCAGTTTCTGAAGTCTGAGCGGCAGGAGGCGTCCCAGCCGCGCACTTTCTATTTCAAGTCAGCCAACGGCATGGTAACAGTTGAGCGGAACTTGAAAAGGGTCGACAACGCCTGTGGCGTGTGTTTCACGATTGAGTTGATCGCTGAGGGGGCGTCATCCGCCAGATTCTCGTTTTCGCGAGGGCCGGACGGGAAGGTTGTGAAAACCTTGGCGGAGGTGCCAGGGTTGCGATCCATAGGACGCTCGGTGCGTCTGGAAGTCCTGGATGAGGCCGAGATACTGAATGAGGAACTAAAGTTAGGAATGCGCGACCAGCTCTATGAACAGGTTTTGAGCTTGGTGGCGCGAATGATTGGCTCTTGAGGTGGGAATGCTTAAGAACAACGTAAGGGTTTTTTCAACGCTTGAGGACTTGAGCTGGGCGGCCGCGTGCGCTTTTGAAGACTTGGCACGCCTCAAATTCGTCGCCGGCAAAACGTTCTGCGCCGCGCTTTCCGGTGGCTTGACGCCCCGCCTGCTCTATCAGATTCTGGCGGGACGGGCCCTGCTGGGGCGGATCGAATGGAAGAACGTTCAGTTGTTTCAAGTGGACGAACGCTGCGTGCCTCCTGACCACCCGGACAGCAATTATCGGATGATCCGCGAAGCCCTCCTGGATAGCGGCGAGATACCGCCGGCGAACTTTCATCGCATGCAGGCCGAGGAAGCGGATCTCGAGAAAGTGGCGCGCGATTATGCCGCCGAACTGGCTCGGGTTCTCGAGCCGCAAGACGGCCTCAGGCCGCGTCTGGATATCGTATTTCTCGGTATGGGCCCGGACGGGCATACCGCTTCGCTTTTTCCGGGGACGGCGGCGCTCGAGGAGCAAAGCCTTTGGGTTCGGCCGAACCGCGTCGAGCGGCTGGGGATGAGCCGCCTGACCATGACTCTGCCGTTGCTCAACGCCTCCGCACATGTTATTTTCCTGGTAGCCGGAGCTGACAAGGCGGAAACGCTGCGCAAGGTTTTGGAAGGACCGCCGGGAGAGTTGCCGGCACAGCGAATTCGGCCGGTGGACGGGAGTGTGAGTTGGTTCCTGGATGAGGCGTCGGCGAGGAAACTTAGTCCGGCGACGAAAGGCGAGTCGTGATCCACGTAGCGCCCTCCATACTTTCTGCGGATTTCACTCGTTTGGGTGAGCAGGTTCGGGAGATTGAAGCGGCGGGCGTCGACCGGTTCCAGATCGACGTCATGGACGGCCGATTCGTTCCCAATATCACCTTCGGCGCGCTGGCTTTTGAAAGCCTGCGCCCCTTGACGCGCTTGGCCATCGAAGCCCACCTCATGGTCCAACCGCCGGAAGACTTCATCGAGCGATTCGCCAAAGCCGGCGCCGATACCATCATCGTCCACCAAGAGGCCACACCGCATCTGCACCGCGCTATCCAGCACATTCACCACTTGGGCAAGAAAGCCGGCGTAGCCATCAATCCCTCGACACCTGCCGGCACGCTTTCCGAGGTTTTAGGAAGCTTGCAAATGGTCCTGGTGATGACCGTTAATCCGGGATTTGGCGGTCAGGAGTTTATTTACGAGACGCTGCACAAAATCCGCCAGGTCCGCAGCGCCATCCGGGAACGCGGCCTCGATTGCGAAGTGGAAGTTGACGGCGGCATCAATCACGAGACCGCACCGCTGGTGGTCGAGGCCGGCGCTAATGTGCTGGTGGCCGGCTCGTCAGTATATGACGCGAAGGAAGGCGTCGCCGCCGCCATCCAGAGTCTTCTGGCAAGTTGCGCAGGTGCAGTGGCGAGTGACAAGTGACGAGCCCCAGCTTGAGCACCCCTTGCTTGCCAGTGGTCGTGGCTTAGCTGCACGGCTTAGAGGCTATCAAAAAGCCAAAGGGAAGCGGGCGAGTAGATTCTAAGCGGGCACCATCTCGACGCCGACGGCCTGTGCAGCTCGCCTCAAACTCCTGTCGGTCGTTGCCAGAGGCAGATGAAGTTGCGAGGCTAGGTCAAGATAAGCGGCGTCGTAGTTGGTCAGCGAATGCGCCTGTGCAAGGCGAGTAAGTTGTAGAATGGTTTTGGTCTCCCGGCTTATGACCCGAATTGGAAGGGCCTCCACTCTACCCAAATATTCAGTCACCTGGTCGAGAGTGATGCGCCTGCGGCGATGAGCCATCGTCAGGCCGTTGCCGACTTCGTAAAACCAGAGGATGGGCACAACCGCCTCGTTGTCCTCCAACCTGACGAGGACACCCAGACTGTAAGCGCGGTCTGACTCGTCCTCCAGAAACCATTGCAGCGCCAGGGACGCGTCGATCACCCATTGGCTCATAAGCGATGGCCTTCGTGGAGGAGATCCTTGATAGAGATATCCTGGAGTCGTGTGTGATTCTTCTCAGCAAACTCAAGCATGTTTCGCACCGCCCGCCTCCTCTCCTCTTTTGGCTTGGCCACGTTGTTGCGAACCTGTTCGCGAAGTGCTGACAACGCTTGCGAAATGACCTCTTCAGCGCTGGTGTATTGTCCTGAGCGCAACTCCTCTTTCACGATACGTTCCTGCTCGGCGTTGAGTGATATTGCCATGTGGGTCCTACCTCCTTCGCGACCCCCCTCTCGGGATTTTCTTGGCGGTGAGCTCAGCGCGCACCCCAATAATCGTAGCATACGCTTTTAGCATGTTGGCACGCCATTCAATAGTTGCCTTTCTCCCTCCCTTGGCCTATAACAATTCCCTTGAACAGAACCTGAGAGTAGCGTGGCAGGGACGGCCTCGGCGCCGACCGGGCGACCACGAGGGTCGCCCCTACACGTGCTAAACGGAGGGGATTGTGGCCACACGAAAGAAGAACGGGAAGTTGGAGCGGCGGGAATTCTTGAAGAAAGTAGCGGCGGGCGGCGCATTGGCGGGCGGCGCTCGAGCGATGTCAGGGCAGGAGAAACCTGCTTCCACACCGAAGACGGCGCCTAAACTCCCCTCCTTGGCGAAGGAGGGGCAAGGGGCGGCGCGAAGCCGCATTGCTTTTCCTCGCACCTTCAGCGGGCCGAATCTGAAGATGATCGCTTTCCCGTTGGGCGGGATCGGCACAGGCACGATTTCGCTGGGTGGCCGGGGTCAATTGCGCGATTGGGAGATCTTCAACAGGCCGGACAAAGGCAACACGCCAGACTACTCTTTTCCCGCCATCTGGGCGCAGGCGGAAGGGAAAAATCCTGTAGCTCGGGTCCTGGAAGCGCGAATCCAGCCGCCCTATGAGGGACCGAGCGGCTTGGGGTCGGAAAACGTGCCGGGCCTGCCGCGCCTTGCTTCCGCCCGTTTCGTGGGCGCGTACCCGTTTGCGCGCCTGGAATTCGAGGACAAGGCGCTCCCCATCCTGGTCAGTTTGGAAGCGTTCAACCCGCTCGTGCCTCTGGACGCTGAAGCGTCCGGACTGCCCCTTGCTTTGCTGCGCTACAAACTGAAGAACCCTGCCAAAACGGCAATGAAGGTGGGCATCGCCTTCAGCCTTGAGAACCCCGTGGGAAGGGAAGGACGGCAAGCCAGTTTTCGGCGCGCTGGACGAGTGGCCGGTTTGTTCATGGAGAACCCCTTTTTGCCGGCGACCGATCCGTTGAAAGGCTCGATGTTCCTGGGTGTGCTGGGCGCGCCGGAAGCCGGCGTTTCTTACCTGCGCGGTTGGAAGCGCACGCAGTGGTGGGACGGGCCGCTAACCTTCTGGGACGATTTCTCGGATGACGGCGCGCTGACGAGTGACTCGCCCGCGATCAGTCCGGTAGGTTCGATTGCACTTACGCAGTCGGTGCCTGCAGGCGGCGAAGCTGCCGTGACCTTCCTGCTTGCCTGGCACTTCCCCAACCGCACGCCGGAGCGCTGCGGATGGCCGCCTCCGGAGGACGAGCAGAAATCCGCGGCGGTGGGGAACCACTATTGTCAGCCGTTCGCGGACGCCTGGGCGGTGGCGCAGCACGCGGCGGAGCATCTCCCTGCACTCGAAGAACGCAGCCGGCGTTTCGCGGCCACAATGGAATCTTCGACCTTGCCCCCCGCAGTCCTCGACGCAGCGCTCAGCAATCTCTCCACCCTGCGCACCAACACCGCCTTCCGCACCGCAGACGGAGAATTCCACGCCTTCGAGGGGTGCAACAACCAATCGGGATGCTGCCACGGTAGCTGCACGCACGTCTGGAACTACGAGCAGACGACCGCTTTTGTCTTTCCCTCACTGGCTCGTTCTCTCCGGGAATCCGAGTTCCTGCGCAACACGCGTGAGGACGGGCTGATGGGTTTCCGATCTTATCTGCCGGACGGAAAGAAGATCTGGGATAAAGCGGCGGCGGACGGCCAGATGGGATGTGTGATGAAGCTCTATCGGGACTGGCAGCTCTCCGGGGACACGGACTGGCTGCGAAGACTGTGGCCGAACGCCAAACGCGCGCTGGAATTCGCCTGGATCAAGGGCGGTTGGGACGCGAACCGGGACGGGGTGGCGGAGGGCGTTCAGCACAACACCTACGACGTCGAGTTCTACGGCCCGAATCCTCTTTGCGGCGTCTGGTACTTGGGCGCCTTGCGCGCCGGGGAAGAGATGGCGCGTGCCATGGGCGACCAGGACTCGGCCAAGGAATACCGACGAATCTTCGAGAGTGGCAGCAAATGGCTCGACGCTAACCTCTTCAATGGGGAGTATTACACGCAGAAGATCGAAGGGCGGCCGAAGGAAGAAGTGTTTCCCGGGGTACTGGTTGGCATGGGCGCAGCCAACCCGGAGAAACCGGACTACCAGATGGGCGAAGCCTGCCTGGTAGACCAACTGCTCGGTCAATACATGGCGCATGTGGCGGGACTTGGGTACCTACTCGATGAGGAACACGTACTCAAAGCTATGAAATCAGTGTTCCGTAACAACTATGTGCCCAACCTGAGCGAACACGAGTGCGTGCAACGGACCTACGCCTTGAATGACGACGGAGGCGTGTTAGTGGCGAGCTATCCCCACGGCAAACGCCCCGAAATCCCGTTTCCTTACTTCGCCGAAAGCTGGACGGGTGAGGAGTACCAGTTTGCAGCCCACCTGGTCTTCGAGGGCATGACCACAGAGGCGCAGGCGGTGGTGGAAAGCGCACGCCTCCGCCACGACGGCGAGCGCCGCAATCCCTGGAATGAGCCGGAATGCGGCCATCACTATGCGCGCGCCATGTCCGCGTGGGCGCTGGTGGTGGCCTTGAGCGGTTTTCATTATTCCGGCGCCGACCGCAAGCTGACACTGGCGCCGCGTGTGCGCGCTCAGAACTTCCGTTGCTTCTGGTCAGCTCCCGGCGGATGGGGTCAGTTCACTCAGTCCATCAGCACTGCCAGCCACACGGTGGAGGTGCAAGCGCAGGAAGGCTCGTTAGCATTGTCCAGTCTGGCTTTGGCGGGGAATGGCAAGGTGGCTCGGAAAACAGCGAGCGCGCGCCTTGGCCAGGAATCCTTATCCGCGACCCTGCGCGAAGACGGTAAACTTCGGGCAGTCGCGTTTGACCATGAGGTTCGCATCGTGCCTGGTCAGGCGCTGACGGTCATCCTCCGGTCGTGAGGCTCGCCTTTGGGAGTCATGATCGCTCCTCTTCGCTGTCGTTCCATGCTGCAATCTGGCGCGTTAGGTCACAACTCGGTAACGCCTAAAGCTTCGCGGGCCATTCTACTCGAGAATTCAGGTAGAATCAGACTGTCGGAGGGCGAATTCTGACTCCTGACTTCTGACTCCTGTGGAAGTTCTGATCATCGGCGGCGGCTTTTCAGGCCTGGCGGCAGGCGTCGCATTGGCGGAAGGTGGCTGCCGTGTGCGCCTGCTCGAACAGAAGCCTTATCTGGGTGGGCGGGCGCGCTCCTTCCTGGATCTCACAACCGGTTCCGTGGTGGACAACGGGCAGCACATTTTCATGGGTTGCTACCACGCGACGATACGCTTCCTATCGACAATCGGAACTCTGGATCGCGTGCGGTTTCAAGAGCGCTTGACGGTCCATTTCCTTGACCGGAACGGCCGGCTCTCGCATCTTCAGTGTCCTGACCTGCCGTCGCCCTGGCACGTGTTGCTTGGAGTGTTGAGGTCCGAGAGTTTGACCTTTCGAGAGAAGTTGGAGGTCTTGCGCTTAGGAATGGCGCTCCGGGGGACGGCCGAGGCGAAGCGCGGCCCGAAGGGCATGAGCGTGCGCGAGTGGCTGACCCGGCTTGGCCAGTCCGAGCATTTACAGCGCAATTTCTGGGATTTGCTCTGCATTGCCGCGCTGAACGAGGATCCCGAGATTGCCAACGCCGCCCTCTTCGAGCGCGTGCTGCGCCTGGCGCTGTTCACCTCCCCAGCGGATTCTCGGTTGGGGATTGCTCGCGTGGGGTTGAGCGAGGTTTACGTCGACGCGGCGGCAGACTTCATCCGCGCCAAGGGGGGGCGTGTCGAATGTGGGCGCGGCGTGTCCGGCCTGCTGGTTTCCGAGGGGCAGTGCCGGGGAGTGCTCCTCTCGACCGGCGAGCAGATTGAAGCGGAGAGCGTGGTGAGCGCCGTACCATGCTTCCAGCTTGCTGGCTTGTTGCCTGGCGACTTGCTCCGCCGGGAGCCTTTCGTCGCCGCCTTGATTCTCCTGCGGCCGGCGCCGATCATCTCCATCAACCTCTGGTTCGACCGTCCCATCACCGATCTTGATTTTGCCGGATTGCGCGGCGCGACTGTGCAGTGGCTGTTCAATAAGGGTAAGATCTCTGAGCAGAGTGACGGCTATGTTTCACTGGTGTTGAGCGGAGCTTATCGCCACATCGCCACGAGCAAAGAAGAGTTGCTGGCCACGGCGCTCCGCGAGCTCGGCGACTTCTTCCCGGAGGCGCGCCAGGCGCGCTTGCTGCATTCGCTCGTGATCAAGGAGCGCTTCGCCACTTTCTCGCCGACCTGCGAAGCTGAGGAACTGCGTCCCGCCACGCGAACGCCGATTCGCGGCCTCTTCCTTGCGGGCGATTGGACGGCGACCGGATTGCCGGCCACGATCGAAGGCGCCGTTCAAAGTGGCTACGCTGCCGCGGATGCGGTTCTGGAGAATCAGGAAATGTAGGCGCGGCCCTGGTGGCCGCCCAGGGCAACCACAAGGGTTGCCCCTACGCGTTCAGTGAGCGAGGTGAAGATGCATTTACGCGCAAATGCTCGGCGAACGGTGTTGTTTCTTGCCTTTTCGTTTTTGCTGATGTGCTCACTTGATGTTCGCCACCCAGGTAGGGGCACGCCATGGCGTGCCCGTACAGGCGTGGTGCAAGCGGCGGACCAAGCTGCTGACCCTCGGCTGAAACCAGCCTTCCGGTTTGAAAAGGGTGGTTGGATATATGTTCACCTGGAGGGGACGCCGGGCGAGATCGGCTTCCAGCATGGCTACCTGCTGGCCCCTGAAATCGCCGATGCGTTTGAAGCCATCAAGCTGCTGGATACGCATGATACCCGGAAGGGTTGGGATTTCTTCCGGCAGAGCGCGCACGAGATGCTTTGGCCGCACATTGACCAGGAGTACCAGGACGAGCTTGCGGGAATCGTGGAGGGAGTGAAGGCGCGCGGCGTCTCCATGGATATCGATGACGTCGTGGCTCTGAACGCCTTCGAAGAACTCCCGGACTATTATGTGCCCTGGTACAACTCGCAGCACAAAGTGGCGGGCGCTCCACGCCTGGTGAGTCCAGGGAATTGTAGCGCTTTCGTGGCGACCGGCAGTTACACGCGCGGCCACAAGATCGTGATCGCCCACAACAACTGGACCAGCTATCTGGATGGGGAGCGATGGCGGATCATATTTGATATCGCGCCGCAACAAGGTTTTGGAATTCTGATGGACGGCTTTCCCGGCGTCATTACCAGCGACGATGATTTCGGCGTGAACTCGAGCGGCATTATGGTGACGGAAACGACGATTACGCAATTCGCCGGCTGGAACCCGAATGGCAAGCCGGAGTTCATGCGCTCGCGCAAGGCGCTGCAATACGCCGCCTCGATTGACGACTATAGCCGCATCATGTTGGACGGCAACAACGGCGGCTACGCCAACGATTGGCTGCTCGGCGATAACAAGACCGGTGAGATCGCCCAGTTCGAGCTGGGGTTACAGGCGTACCGGATCTGGCGCACGAAGAATGGCTATTTCGTGGGATCGAATTTCGCCCGCGACCCGGAGGTTATCGCCAAAGACACCAACTTCGATCCCACGAAGCTCGACACCTCGCCGAACGCACGCCGCGTCCGCTGGGAGCAGTTGATGAAGGGAGCAAAGGGCAAGATCGACGTCAGCATGGCGGAGAGCTTCATGGCTGATCACTACGATTCCTACGAGAAGAAAGCGGACGCCAACGAACGAGCCCTGTGCGGGCACGCGGATACTTCTGCGCGCGGGATCGAGGTTTGGGAATGGCCGCCTTATTTTCCCGGCGGCGCAGTACAGGGAAAAGCCATGGACGGCACGATGGCTAAGGCGATGAGCTTCTACGCCCACGTGGGACACCCGTGCGGCGATGACTTTCTCGCTGCGCCTTTTCTTAAAGAGCACCCTCAATTCGCGTGGCAGGCGCCGCTGCTGCGTGATATGAAGGCCGGCCCTTGGACGCTGTTTAAGGCGGGGCAAAAAGAACCGTAGCAACACGATGTCAGACTGGCAGGCCGTCCTCTTTCAAGGCTGCAACATAGCCCTCGATAGCTTCCTTGACATTCTCGATTGCTTCTTCGCGCGTCTTCCCCTGGCTGATGCAACCCGGGAGGCTTGGACACTCGACGACCCAGTAGCCGTCCTCACCTGGGTAGATAATAACCTGTCGCATGTTATCTCCAATTAAACCTCAGCCGCCATGGCATGCCGCCGCTTTTCATAGAGCGGAAACTTCTCGGTCAGGGCTTCGACCTGGGGGCGGATGCGCTGCTGGACTGAGTCATCGTCGATGTGGTGCAGCACTTCCGAAATCCATCCCGCGATGACTTCCATCTCCGGTTCCTTTAGACCTCGAGTGGTGACCGCGGGGGTTCCGATACGGATTCCGCTGGCGACCGCGGGCGGGTTGGTGTCGAAGGGAATGGCGTTTTTGTTGACGGTGATGCCGGCGTTGCCCAAAGCCTTTTCGGCCTGCTTGCCGGTCACGTTTTGCGAGAACACATCGACCAGCATCAGGTGGGTATCCGTTCCGCCCGAGACGATGCGGAAGCCTTCGCGCGCCAGGCTCTCAGCCATCACGCGAGCATTGCGCACGATCTGTTGCTGATACTCGCGGAAGGCCGGCTCGAGAGCTTCCTTAAAGCAGACGGCTTTGGCGGCGATCACGTGCATCAGGGGGCCGCCCTGGATGCCGGGGAAAACGATTTTATCCAGATCCTTGGCATGCTGCGCCTTGGAGAAGACTGCGCCGCCGCGCGGACCGCGCAAGGTTTTGTGGGTCGTGGTGGTGACGAAGTCGGCGTGCGGGAAAGGACTGGGGTGGAGGCCCGCCGCAATAAGTCCGGCGATGTGCGCCATATCCACCATCAGCAAGGCGCCACTTTGTTTGGCGATGGAGCCGAATCGGGCGAAGTCCAGCACGCGGGGATAGGCGCTGGCCCCGGCCACGATCAGCCGCGGCTTGTGTTCCTGGGCCAGGCGCTCGACCTCGTCATAGTCAATCGTCTCGGTGTCCTTGCGCACGCCGTAAGAAACGATCTTGTACATCTTGCCGGAGAAATTCAGCGGGTGTCCGTGGGTGAGGTGTCCGCCGTGCGCGAGGCTCATGCCGAGCAAGGTGTCGCCGGGCTTGAGCACGGTCATATAAACGGCCTGGTTGGCCTGGCTGCCGGAGTGCGCTTGTACGTTGGCGTGTTCCGCTCCGAAAAGTTTCTTAGCGCGCTCGATGGCCAGTGTTTCGGCCACGTCCACAAATTCGCACCCGCCGTAATAGCGATGGCCCGGCAAGCCCTCGGCGTACTTGTTCGTCATCACGGAGCCGAGCGCTTCGAGCACCGCTTCACTGACGAAGTTTTCCGAGGCAATCAGTTCGAGAGTCCGCGCCTGGCGGTCGACCTCCTGGTCGAGGGCCTGGGCGATTTCCGGGTCAACCTCGCGCAAGGGAAGGGTATGGTTCATGGTTGCTTCTCCGAGTGATATCGTTGATCAATAGCTTGGATTTTCTGCAGGCGGCGCTGGTGGCGGCCTCCCTCGAAGGGTGTAGCGAGCCAGGCGTCAACGACCTGACGCATGGTGGCGGCGTCGATCATGCGCGCCCCCATGGTGAGGACGTTGGCATCGTTGTGCTCACGCGCCATACGCGCCGAAAGCGTGTCGTTGGCCGCCACGGCGCGAATGCCGGGAACCTTGTTGGCAGCCAGCATCATCCCGATGCCTGTCCCGCACACCAGCACCCCGCAGCCAGCCTGATTCGCCGCCACCTTTCCGGCAACCTTCTCCGCAAAGTCGGGATAGTCGACAGGCTGTGTGTCGGACGGACCGCAGTCTTCAACCTCTGCGCCTTGGCTTCTCAGGTACTCGATGACCTGCTGCTTCAAAGCAAAGCCGACATGGTCCGCCGCTACGACGATCTTCATCTTTTTGTCACGCTGCCGTCCCCGAACCTCATGGGAGCATAGGCTTACGCCCAGCACTCCCTAGGAGATTTTACAGAAGCAGGCGTAAATAGGGAATAGAGAATCATGCAGTCGAAGAGTCGAGAAGTCCAGGAGTCGAGAAGAAGACTTCCGCGTGCTGGCTCTCTATCGCTCGACTTTTTGACCTTATCCTTTGTTTTCATAGACATTCTCGCTTTGTTCCGTCGTTTTCGTCATTACACACCCGGTTTCACGCCAAGGCGCGAAGGTCGCAAAGGCCGCAAAGTCCCACCACCCCCAAACCCCTCCCCCTCCGAGGAGGGGCGCCTGGGGAAATTCCCCTCCTTGGACAAGGAGGGGCCGGGGTGGTTGATTTCTGCACCGACCCTTTGTTTTCATAGACATTCTCGCTTTGTTCCGGCATTTCTTGTAGCGCCGACCTTCAGTGTCGGCATTCTTGGCTCACGATCCAGCCACGCCTGCTGACCTAAAGGTCAGCGCTACGCCAGCTCACCACGATTTGTTTACCTCTTCCTTTGTTTTCATAGACATTCTCGCTTTGTTCCGTGAATTCTGCAGTCGAGGGGTCGGGAAGCCAGCCCCGTGTCCTGCCTCTCCATCGCTCGACATATTGACCTCCCCCTTTGTTTTCATAGACATTCTCGCTTTGTTCCGTGAATTCTGCAGTCGAAGAGTCGAGAAGCGGACTTCCCAAGTCTCGAGGTGCTGTGGGAATCTGAGCCGGTCATTACGAGCCGTGGTTCGACTTTTTGACTCCTCGACTCTTGCACTCCTCAAATCTTGAACCCCTTGCGGCCGGCCCCGGAATAGCCTCCCCGGAGCGGGTGTTTGCACACACCAACCATAGTAGGCTATCATTATCGCGCGCCGGGGTCAAGGAAAAAGCAGGGAAGGGCAACGCCCGGGGTCCGGGCGGGGCTCTACTCGGAGCGAAGTGCCTGAAGCGGATCGGCGTGGGCGGCGCGAAGCGCCGGGACAAGCGCCGCGCCGGCTGCGATGGCACAGAGCAGCACCGGGACGGCGGCGAAGGTGACGGCGTCGTACGGGGAGATGCCCTTCACCTGGGAAGCGATAAGCCGCATCAAGGCGCAAGATGCTCCTGCGCCAAGAATCAGCCCGAGAGCGGTGAGGGAAAGCGCCTGGCCCACAATGCGACCGACAACCCTGGCCGGTTCCGCGCCAAGCGCCATGCGAATGCCGATTTCGCGTTTTCTCCGCGCTACGCTGTAGGCGACCACACCGTACAAGCCAATGGAGGCGACGATGACCGCCAGAATGGCAAATGAAGCCAAAAGACCCGCAGCGAGTCGTTGCGGGGCGAGCGACGCCTTCACGTGTTCCGATCCGGTGTGGAGGCCGGAGAGAGCCACGCTGGGAGAAGCGTCTTGCCAGCTCCGTTGAATCTCGTGCATCAGCCGTTGCGGCTCGCCGCGTGTCTGCACGATCAGATTCCCCACAGGGTAGTGCCATTGCCAAACTGCAAGAAAGATGTACGGCTGCGGACTTTCCCAGACGGAGACGTATTTGGAATCGCGGGCAAGCCCTACCACCTGGACCACGGTTCGGCGGCCAGGTTGGTCCTCGACCATCAAGGTTCGGCCCACCGCGCTCGAGCCGGGCCACAAACGCTCGGCGAGAGTCTGGTTGACGATTGCCGCCTTGGGAGAATTCTCCCGGTCATCCCAGGTGAAGTCTCGCCCAACGAGCATAGCGATGCCCAAGGTGTGAAAGTAGCCGGGGCCGACCATGTTGAAGGCCGCTCGGAGCACCACTGGCGTGGGGCTTTCGGCGTCCGCCACCTGGGTTGTGGATTGCATCATGGTAAGCGGCACATCCCATGCGACGGTGGCAGTCTCGACGCCGGGGAGGGTGGAGCTTCGGCGCAGGGCAGCTTGGGCGAAAAGCTCGCTTCGCGCGGCGTCGTACTGCTGCGAGGGCGGATCGAAGCCCATGAACAACAGACGGTCGGGACGAAAACCCAGATCGACCGAGTAGGCCTTCCACACACTTCGCGCGAAGATGCCGCCCATCACCAGCAGAGCCATGGAAAAACCCACCTGCACCACCACCAGAAAATGCCGCAGCCAATCACCTCGGATGCCCTGCGAAGGTGCGTTGGAGGACTCTTTCAACGATGGGACGAGATCGGGCCGGCTGGCTTGGAGCGCCGGTACGAGGCCAAACAGAAAGACCGTGGCGAGTGAAGCCAAGGAGCCAAAGAGCAGCACTCGCGTCCCGATGCCGAGGTTCAGGGCGAGCGGAATCCCAAACGCGGTGGGAAATTGCGATAGGACCCGGTCGAGGCCGAAAGCAATCAATAGAGCTGCGGCAAAACTGCCGATGACCAGTAAAAAGTTCTCCGCCATTAACTGGCGGATCAGCCAGCCTCGCCCGGCGCCGAGCGCGATGCGAATGGCCATTTCGCGGCGGCGAGCAACGGCGCGCTCCAGAAGCAGATTGGAGACGTTTGCGCAGGATAGCAAAAGCAGGAGTCCCGCACTGGCGCCAAACATCACAAGCAATTGCGTGATTGAGGACCGGTAGGCGGGCCAGAATTTGGATCGGGAGGCTGAGAATGCCGAGACGGTGATGTCGCGGTTGGTGGCAGGTTCGGCTTGGGCGAGGTTGCCGGCAATCAGCCGCAGGTCCGCCTCCGCCTCGGAAACGGTTACGCCCGTCCGCAAACGGCCGAACATGACGAGCCAGCGAGCCGAGCGCAGGTGAAAGATATCGGTTTTCTTGAACCTGGGCAGCACCTGCGGCACGGCGCCCAGCGGCATCCAGGCTTGCGGCGGATCACCCCAGTTCAAGTTGACGCCGCGGTAGCGTGCGGGGACGATTCCGATTACCGTCAGGGGAGAACCTTCCAGGGCAATCGTCTTCCCAAGGAGCTTCTTATCTGCCCCAAAGTGTTGGCGCCAAAGCTCCTCGCTCAGCATGACTACCGGAGACTCACTCTCCTCCGCGCTGAACGCGCGTCCAGCGAGCGGCGGAAGTTCGAGCATGGAGAAGTAATCCGCACTCACCGCCTCGACAGAAATGCCTTCGGTAGCTTCCCCAACGGAAAGGTTCAAAGGAAGCCGGACATAGGCGGAGAGATGTTGGAAGGAACGGTTGCGCTTGCTGAAATCTTCGAAGTCGGGGTAGGAACTCGAAACATAACGCGAGGTCTTCTTGTCGAAATTGTAGACGGCCACAAGCTGCTGCGGCTCGGGCAGGGGTAGTGGGCTCAGAAGCGCCTCATCCGCGACATTGAAGATTGCAGTGGCCGCGCCAATTCCCAGCGCCAGGGTCAGCAGGGTAGTAGCGGTGAAGGCGGGATTCCTCCGCAACATGCACAGAGCGACACGCAGATCGCCGATGAGGTCAATCACAAATCTCTCACCTCCGCTGTTACAGTGGTAGTGTAGTGTACGAATCGTTGGTTTACAATCGGTGCGACCTGCTAACCCAACGCCCTGGAGAGGACTGACAGTGTTGTCCTAATTTAGGCAACAAATTACTGGACTCATCCATTCCTAGGTGGGAGGATAGTCGTGGCGGGGTTTGAGACGAGCGACCCCTGCGGAGTTTTTCCGATGTCTAAAAACGATGTGGATGCTGTTGATAGGGAGTATAGAAAATGGGTTTCCCAAAGGGGGGCGGGTTTAACAGGTGTCGATCCCTTTGAGTATTTTTGTGCTGACCTCTTTCTTAAACCCTATTTACTTTCGGATGAAGACATTCGTGCAGGCTTGGTTGGCAAAAGCGATGATGGAGGCACAGATGCGTTTTATTTTCTGTTGAACGGGCAGTTTGTTCAGGAAGATACCAAGATCCCTTCGGAGGCACGCGAACAGCCAGTTAACCTGATCTTCATACAAGCAAAGCACGAGAATGGATTCTCGCCATTGTCTGTTGACCGGTTCGACACCTTAACGGATGATATCTTTGCCCTTGACCGCACTCCAGATAAATACGGAAGAACCTACAACGGTGACCTATTATTCAGGATTAAACTTTTCAAGGAAAAGTACCAGCAATTGTCGATGCCTAAACTAACCATCGACTACTACTACATCATTGCGGCTGACATAGATGAAAATGAAGATTGCAGAAAATCTGCGGCAAAAATACTAGAGACCGCCAAGAAGCACTTTGGCCGAGCCACCATAAACCCCTTTCATTTTGTTAACGCTGCGAAGTTATACACCCAACTGGAAAAAAGAGCGCCGCGAGTCAAGGATTTGAAATTCGCGGAATGGGCCGACGCGGCAGAAGGATGGGTCGGACTTGTTGGCCTCCGAGATTTTTTCGACTTTCTTAAGGACGATAAGGGAAATCGGAATGACGCCCTTTTCGATGACAACGTACGCGGCGTCCAATACTCAACTATCAACAAATCCATCTATGACAGTCTTACCAACTCAGCGGAGGTCCCGGAGTTTTGGCTTCTAAACAACGGCATAACCATCTTGTCTCCCAAAGTCCAACCCCAAACTCATCGGACTCTACAAATAGAAGACCCCCAGATTGTAAACGGGCTACAAACTGCGCGCCAAATCTTTACGTATTTCAGTGACCCGAACCAAACCTTTCCTCAAAATGACAATAGAAGAATATTGGTAAAGGTCATTCAGAACTCGGACGAAAACGTCAGAGATACAATCATAAAGGCGACCAATAATCAGAACCCGATGCCTGCTGAGGCTCTCTTTACAACCTTTAGGATTCATAAGCAGATTGAACGGGTTTTTAGAGACGAGGGACTCTTTTACGAGCGTCGCAAGGGCTACTATCGAGACAGAAAAGAACCCGTCGAGAAGATCGTCAGCGCCGGATTGTTACTTCAGGCTGTGATCTCAATAATGAAGTACCAGCCCGACGACGCGAGAGGTAGGCCAAAGGATTACATCACCGACCAACAGAAGCGGTATAGCATTTTCGGTCACGACGACTATGATGATAGCAAACCAATAACTGACCCCGAGGTAAGCAAAAACAAACCGTACGACATTGCCGTCTACCTTAATTGTGTGAGAGTAGTGAGGCGGATTGATGCCTTTTTATCTGTGACCAAGATTCCCCTGACCAACGAAGATAAGCGTAACATACGCTTCTATCTCGCCCGACATATAGCTTGCGTGGTGACTAAGAACGCCTACTGCCCGCCTGTGGACGTTGCCAATATCGATGCACATTCGATCACAGATGACATGATTGAGAAATGTCTAAAAAGAGTTCGGAGACTGTATAGAAGGCATGGAGGAAACGACGAAGCGGGAAAGTCTAAAGAACTTGCCCTTGCACACAATAGGATTCTCATCAGAGAGCTCTCGCCACCAAATAGAAAACGTCGGAAGAAAAAGATTGGGGCTCGAAAATGAAGAAACGGGCTGGTGCGAGAAAAAGGTTCGATCAATAAACTACCCTCACAGTTCACGAAGTTTGACGATGCAATGCGTAGAGCACCGCGCCGACCAGTTGCCTGCCCGCGTCAATTGCAACGGATATGCTCCTGATATGCAACATCTGACGTTCCTGTCAGATGCCGAAGCTGCCACGCCTCACGGCTCACGAGATTACCGCCGAGATTCTTCGCTTCGCTCAGAATGACAACGTCTCACACCCGCCACGACGAGTGGAGATTAGGCGAGGTAATCTCGCCGCCGCTTCAATTTGGGGTTACGCTCCCGCGACAGCGGGCGAGACGCCCGCACCACATCATTACGGGCGAAAACTCATCCTTGGGCGAGCAGGCCGCCATCGACGGCAAGCCAGGTTCCAGTGATATAGGAAGCATCGCTGGACGCGAGAAAGCGGACCCCTTTGGCAATGTCCTCGGGGGTGGCAAAACGGTGCAACGGAATGCTGGCGAGAATCCGAGGTTCGTCCTCGGGGCAGTTGCGCAGGTGATAACGCAAGAGCGGCGAATCGGTGGCGCCTGGAATGATGCAGTTGACGCGGATTCCGTAAGGAGCGCAGTCGAGTGCGGCGGCGCGCATGAAGGCCAGCAGGCCCCCCTTGGTGGCGGCGTAGGCCGTATAGTTCGGATAAGTCTGAAAGGCGTGCCCAGAGGAACAGATTACGATACATCCCTGCTTCTGTTCACGCATCACGGGGATGACATGCCTGCAGCAAAGGAACGCGCCCTTCAGATTCACGTTGATGGTCTGGTCCCAGTCCGCGTCGCTGGTTTCAGCCAGGGGTTTGTTAATCTGAACGGCGGCGTTGGCGAATAGGACATCGATTCTTCCCCAGCGTTCCACAATCGACTTGATGGCCGGCTGGACTTCGGCTGATTTGCTGACGTCGGCTTTGACGAATAAGCTCTCGCCTCCCGCCGCCTGGATCTGATTCGAGGTTTCCAGTGAGTTCGAGTCGTTCCAATCCAGCACGGCTACACGCGATTTCTCGCGCGCAAAGAGTAAGGCGGTGCCGTATCCGATGCCGGACCCCCCGCCGGTGATAACGATGACCTTTCCGGCAAATTCGCCCATGTCGGCCTCCGTGAAGGAACTGCCATCTTTGTATCCTGCACACTCTACCTCAGCACGGGGCATTGCAGGCGAGATTTTTCACGCCCGACGGGTCTGGAAAGTCCTCCCTCGCTTTCTTACGATCCGCCTTTCCGCAAAGTTGGCTGGGCTCCAGGGCTGAAACCAAATCGTTAGCCCTCTCCCTGGGGAGAGGGTGTCCGGGGACGGCGCCTTCATCAGCCGTCCTCGGACGGGTGAGGGGACCCTCAAACGGCCGTGGCAACAAACCCGGGTATCACATGGTGCCTTTGCAGGGTGTGCGGTTCGCGCGTGAACTTACATTGCACAATGGTTTTATTTATGCGGATGTTGGCAAATCAGGCTAAACTGCACCTTGCACTCGTTTCGCTACCTCAAAGAATGATTGTGACAGCCGCGAATGAAGGTGCGCACCTGTCAGCCGAAATGACCCCTCACCCGTCGCGCGATGGCTGATGAAGGCGCCGCCGCGCGACACCCTCTCCCCAAGGGAGAGGGTTAGGTCCGCGCGGGGGTATGGGCGAGCGCGGGGCGCTTGTGGCGCACATGACATGAAAGGATGGTCTGCCGTTTCCATGAAGATCACAGACATCAAAACCTACCTGGTCGGCAATCCTTGGAAGAACTGGTTGTTTGTACAAGTAGAGACAGATGAGGGAATACAGGGGATTGGAGAAGGCACCCTGGGTCATTTGTCGCGGACGATCGAGACCGCCATTCACGAACTGAAGGGGCAGATTCTGGGGCTCGAGGTGTTTCAGATTGAGATGTTGCTGCAACGATTCGTGCGGGACATCTATTCGGACGGTGGCCAGATTCTGATGTGCGCTGCCTCGGCCATCGAGATCGCGTGCTGGGACATTATCGGGAAAGCCCTGGGCCAGCCGATCTACAACCTGCTGGGCGGGCGCTATCATGATAAGATTCGCGCCTACGCCAACGGCTGGTATCGCTGTCCGCGCACGCCTGAGGACTTCGCGAAAGCGGCCAAGCGGGTGGTCGCACTAGGCTACACGGCGATGAAGTTCGATCCCTTCGGCGCGGAGTGGAGGAAACCGCATCCGGCCGAGTTGGACCTGGCGATTGACATTGTCAATGCAGTTCGTGAGGCGGTGGGTCCGAGCGTCGATTTGGCCGTCGAGGCTCACTCACGTTTCAGCGTGGAAACAGCCATCAGTGTGGGAAAGCGCCTCGAGGTGTCCGCCCCCGCCTGGTACGAAGACCCGGTTCCGCACGGAAATATCCATGCCAGCATCGAGGTGGCGCGCCACATCAACGTGCCCGTAGGAACGGGGGAAAGTCTCGCTTCCAAGCAGCAGTTTGCAGAATTGTTACGCGAGGACGCTATCAATGTGATTACGGTTGAACCGCTGCACGTGGGCGGAATCCTCGCCACGCGCAAGATTGCCGACATGGTGGACGCGCACTACGGCGTGATACTCCCGCACAGCGCGCAAGGGCCCATCTGCACGCTGGCTAATCTCCAGATCGATGCCTGTACTCCGAACTTCTATTTGCAAGAATACTTCGACCAGTTCAATGAGCCGTGGGAGAAGGATCTGCTCACCTGGACGCCCAAACTGGTCGGAGGTTACTTGGAGCTTCCCACGTCTCCAGGGCTGGGCGCTGAACTGAACTTGGAAGAGGTGAAGAAACACCCGTACGTCGAAACCGGACGCATGTTTCTTTTCGAGCCGGATTGGCATTTCCGGCAGGCTAAGCAGCCGGAGACATAACGCGCTGACCGAGAGCGGCGCGGACGCCGGGCGCCTGCCCACGGGCGGCCACAGGGGCCGCCCGTACGACCGTTGGACCCGAGGGTTTCCCATGCTCATGAGACTCGGTTGGCTCGATTTCGCCGTCATCATCACTTACTTCGTTGTCGTGCTCGGTGTGGGCTATTGGCTCAAAGACAAGATGAAAACCTCGTCGGATTTCCTCCTGTCGAACCGCTCCTTTTCGCACTGGATCACGGGCATCGCTTTTATGTCGGCAAACCTGGGAGCCCTGGAGGTGATGGGCCATACCGCCAACGGCGCGAAGTATGGCATGAGAACCAACAATTGGTACTGGATCGGCGCCATCCCAGCCATGGTCTTTCTCGGCTTGTTCATGGTCCGCTACTACTACGCGAACGGCCTGCGCAGCGTTCCTGAGTATTTGCGCATGCGCTATGATCACCGCGCCCACATCCTCAATGCTTTCAGCTTCGCCATTGTCACGGTGCTCATGTCGGGAATTGATATGTTCGCTTTTGCGGTGGTTTTTCGCAGCATGCTGGGCTGGCCCTTCACCGCCAGCGTGCTGCTGGCCAGCGGGGTGGTGCTGGTCTTTGTTTTTTGGGGCGGCCTCTCGTCCTCGATTTACAACGAGTTCCTTCAGTTCTTCCTGATTGTCATTGGGTTCCTCCCTCTGACTTTCCTGGGTCTGCACGAGGTGGGCGGCTGGAGCGGGTTGGTGGCGAAGTTGCCGGAGCAATACCTGCACACTTGGAAGGGGATGGGCGGCCCCGGAGATCCGCTGGGCGTACCCTGGTGGGTGATGGTGGTGGGCCTCGGACTGTGCGCGGCGCCGGCGTACTGGTGTACCGACTTCCTGCTGGTGCAGCGTGCCCTGGCTGCCAAGGATTTGGCGTCGTCGAGAAAGACGCCGCTCGTGGCGGCCGTTCCCAAAATGCTGTTTCCGGCCATTGTCACGGTGCAGGGAATGCTTGCCCTGGCTGTGGCCCCGTCGATCGTCAAGCACGATTACAACCTGGCTTTGCCGACGCTCATGGGACGTTACTATCACAGCGGCATGCTGGGGTTGGGTCTGACGGCGCTTCTGGCCAGCTTCATGTCCGGAATGGCCGGCAACATTACGGCCTTCAACACGGTCTTCACTTACGACATTTACCAGACCTACTTCGTCAAGAACCGCCCCGACCGGCATTATCTCAAAGTAGGGAAAATGGCCACGGTGGTGGGCGCCTGCTTTGCCTGCGCGTCGTCGTACATCGTACTTTATTTCAATAACCTGATGGACTACATGCAACTCATCGGGATTTTGTTCATTTCGCCGTTTTTCATCGTCTTCTTCCTCGGCATGTTCTGGAAGCGCCCCTCCGCTACGGCAGGGTTCTACGGAATGGCTGCGGGACTTTCCGGGGCGGCCCTGGAGTACGTGCTTTACCGGCTGGGCGTGCTGAGGTTTACCTCCCCGATGGCGTCGAATATCTGGACGGCGGTGTGGGGGCTTGCCGCAGGCTTGGTGGTGACGGTTGTTCTTAGCTTTGTGACCGAAGCGCCGCAAGCGGAAAAACTCAAAGGCCTGGTTTATTCGCGAGCGATGAAGCAGAAGGAGCCGGCGCCCTGGTTCCGCAGGCCTGTGTTTTATGCGGCGATTGTATTGGCGGTGTTCGTTGCGCTCAATATCAAGTTTTTCTGAC
Source organism: Terriglobia bacterium (assembly GCA_050008495.1). Classification (GTDB taxonomy): domain Bacteria; phylum Acidobacteriota; class Terriglobia; order UBA7540; family UBA7540; genus CAVROP01. The sequence goes on from JBEKMN010000001.1 coordinate 73,107, forward strand.
CATTTGTGATTGGTGATTGGTGATCGACATGGACCAGAGTGTGCGTCGCTGTGAGCGGCAACCCAAGCATCTCTCGCATAGGGAACGCGCTCAGCACAACGGGAGTGAGGTAGATCGAATATGGTGAATCGCCGGAGATTTGTGGCTACGTTGGGCGGATGCGTGGTTTTGCCCGCCGCGTCGCTGGCGCTGCACGGCTCCGAAACGAATGGGGACACGCCTTCAGCGGGGCCACGGTCCCGCGTCGACTTAAACGGACAATGGGAGCGCCGGATCGACGGGGAGTTGTATGATCTCGTGCAAGTGCCCTCCTCGCTGCGCCCGTCGGGGAACTACCGGCTGAAACGTGAGTTCCTGCTGCCCGAACTTTCCACGCACGAGCGGGCAATTCTGCACTTCGACGCCATCACCTATTTCGGCCGGGCGTTTGTGAATGGCGCGGAAATCGGCGTCATGGGGCCCTACGTACCCTTCGAGTTTGAGTTCACGCCGCAGGCCAAGAAGGGCGCCAACATTGTGGAAGTGGCGATCGCTGACCTTACGCCGGAGCCGGGCGGCGCCGGCAAAGACGAACTGGCGTTGGGCGTGAATCCGGGTTGGGAAGCTTACGGCGGAATCATTCGGGACGTCTACGCTGAAGTGCGCCCGGCAGCTTTCGTAGACAATGTGCGTTTCGGGTACAAGCTCGAGCCGGGTTATGCCAAGGCGGCCTGCAAAGCGCAGGTGATGGTGTCAGCATCCAGCGAGACCTCAGCCCGCGTTGAGGTGGCTCTGCTGCGCTTGGGGTCGGAAGTGGCGCGAGCGGAAAAGGCTGTGTCGATCCCGTCCGGTGCAAGCGGGGTTGAATTGGAGTTTGAGATCACGGCGCCGGTGTTGTGGTCGCCTGAAGAACCGAATCTCTACGAGCTGCGTGCAACCTTGAAAAGCGATCATGGCATGGACCGCTGGAGTTGCCGGACGGGATTCCGTGAGGTGGCGGCGCGTGGGCCGGATTTTCTTCTCAACGGCCAGCGGCTGGTGCTCAAGGGAGTCTGCCGGCACGACATGTGGAAAGAGCAGGGTTTCACCCTCACGCACCGCCAGATGGAGCAGGACATGCGGATGATCAAGGCCCTGGGCGCGAATTTCATCCGCCAGGTCCATTACCCACACCACCGACACATGGTGGAATTGGCGGATGAGTTGGGCTTGCTGGTGAGCGAGGAGCCAGGCTACTGGGGAATGAATTTTTCGAAGATGCCGCGTTCGATGATCGAATTGGGCTACCGGACCATGGAAAGAGTCGTGCAGCGCGATTGGAACTCGCCGTCCGTATTTGCCTGGCTGCTCGCCAATGAATGCGAATACACGGTGGAATACCTGCGCGAGGGCAAAGCGCGCTGCAATCGGCTCGATCCCATCGGACGCTTTGTTTCTGCGGCCAACAGCATGCCCAAGGAGAAGGCGAAGCCCATTTTCGAAGCAGCCGGAATGGACTTCTTCGATCAGCATCCTTACACCTACGACGTCGAAGACTTCAAAAGAGAAGCCGATTTCGACGGCCCGGCTCGTCCGTTGACCTTTACGGAGTGGGGCGGCAAAGCGATTGGTCAGTCGCAGGTGGTTATGCAGGGTAGCGTCGATCGGCTGCTTGATCTCGTCGATTCGGGGCAACTCGCTGGCCACGTTTTCTGGAGCTGGCAGGACCTGCGGCAGTATAGCCGAATCGATTGGGAGATGCGGGACGGCATCCTGGAGTCGGGCGTTGTCACTGAGAGCCGCGAGCCGCGCGATGTTCCGTACCTTGAATTAGCTCGCTTATTCGCAGAGCGCCGCCATGCCGCTGAGCCCGAGGCCACGCGGCCTCTTGTTGTCCCTCTAAAGTGGACGCCGTGGTCGCGGAAGAGTTCCTTCCAACCGCTGGACCTTCAGGCGCTGGCCGAAAGCCCGGAGGGCGTGAAAGCCTGGGCTAGCTTGGAAACCGCTTTGGCGCAGTTCTGGCGCCAGGCCCCCATGGCGGAAGACCAGTGGAAGCGAATCGGGGAGAAATTCGTGTTGTGGCAAGGGTCCGAGCTGGCAATCGGTGGCATTCCTTTTCGCTTTCCGGTCATCAAGGGTACGGCGCGGCCGATCGTGCTGACGCAGGATGTGCCCGAGGCCACGATTCCGCTCAACCGCGAATGCACGAGGCTGCACATTCTAGGGCAGGTGACGTTTCCTGTCGGTTATCCGGTGGTTGGAAAGCGCGGCGAACGAGTGGCAAGCTACCGAGTGCGATACAGCGAAGGAGGGCAGCGGGAGGCACCGGTTCGGAACGGGATCGAGGTCGCGCAGTCGAATCGGATTCATGCCGCGACGCGCATCGACCCGGTGGCGACCGCGGCACAGCGGGCGCTCGAGTACGTGAAAGACGTGGTGCGCGAGCAGTATCAGGTGCTGCTCTGGAGTTTGCCTGTGGAGCCGGGGAAAGTGGAGAGCCTGCAATGTAAACTGGAGACTGGCCAGCCCGCGCTGGCATTGTTCGCGATTACGGCAGAACAGGCTACTACGTGAAAAGTTGAAGTCATTGTCATCCTGAGCGCAGCGAAGGATCTCGGTAGTTGTTTTTGGTTTGACAGCCTGCCGGGACTGCCGAGATCCTTCGCTGCGCTCAGGATGACAGCATGAGGAGTTAGCACGGAGGACAGACTCGATGGAACTTCACAAGCCTCTGCGTGGAGTGATCACGGCCATGATTACGCCGCTCAGAGGCCGCGATGAGCTTGACCACTCCGGCCTTGAGCGCTTGGTCGAACACCTGATCGCGGGCGGCGTTCACGGCCTGTTTATCCTGGGAACGACCGGGGAAGCTCCGGGGCTGAGTTACCGGCTGCGCGCCGAGCTCATCGAGCGAACATGCAAGCAAGTGGCCGCGCGGCTACCGGTGATCGTGGGCATCACGGACACTGCCTTTGTGGAAGCGGTGAGCCTGGCCACCGCAGCACGGAAATTCGGCGCGCAGGCGGTGGTGGCGTCGGCGCCCTATTACTTTCCCGCCAGCCAGGTGGAATTGCTGGATTTTGTCGAGCACCTTGCCGCTGAAGTACCTCTGCCCCTGCTTTTGTATAACGCCCCTACAAATACCGGTCACACTTTTGAGCCTTCGACCGTGCTTCGAGCCGCGGCGATTCCCAACGTGATAGGGCTTAAGGACAGCGGGGGCGACATGACCTACTTTCATTCCGTGGTCGAGCGTCTGAAGGCGCGGCCGGATTTTACGCTTCTGGTGGGGCCCGAAGAACTGCTGGCGGAGGCGGTCCTGCTGGGCGCACACGGTGGGATGTGCGGCGGGTCCAATTTCTGCCCGCAACTCTACGTGCGCCTGTACGAGGCGGCGGTGACGAGGGACCTCGAGTGGGTTCGCGTCTTCCACAGCAGAGTCATGCGTATTTCCACCACGATCTATCGAGTCGGGCGCTATAAGTCAAGTTATCTGAAAGGGCTGAAGTGCGCGGTTTCGCTTTTGGGTATTTCGGATGATTTCATGGCTGAGCCGTTCCGCGCTTTTGACAGTCCGGAACGCGCCAAGGTGCGGCAGCACATGGTCGATCAGGGCCTGCTGGCCGGGTAGCAAGATGCTTTGGCCCGCAGCCCGAAAGCCATAAAGACTCACCACGGAGATCACAGAGTTCACAGAGAAAGTCCAAGGTTCTTTTTCTGCGAATTCTGTGAACTCTGTGGTGAATCCTTTGAGACAGACGTGCGCCGCAGGGAGTATGAACGTTATGCTACCGGGACTTTTCTTATTCATGGCTCTGAGCGCGCTTCCGCAGCTTCAGAATCCAGGCTTTGAAGCTGCCGAACCGCTGAGGGGTTGGGCAATAGATTCACCCGCACAAGACAGGAAAAGCGTGGAAGTGCGCGCCGACTCCGCGGAGAAGAAAGAGGGAAAGCAATCGCTGGTGATGGAAGCCCGCGCCCCCGCCCGCTATTCGCTGAATCAGTGGGTTGTGCTTCCGGTGGGAACGCTGTGGCGGGCGCGAGTGTGGATCAAGACCGAAGGACTGTCCGCGACAGGAAGTGGGGAGGCAGGCGCGCGGATATTAATTGACTCACGCGAAGGTCTATTGGGTAGAAGTAACCCGAGGTCCGGCACGTCGCCCTGGGAGGAAGAGGAAGTGACCTTCGAGGCCCCGACGCCCGAGGACGTGGACATTATCCTTGTCGGCTTCGAAAACAGTTCAGGCAAAGTGTGGTTCGACGGGTTTCGTTTGGAACCGATGGCGCGGCCCGTCGAGAACGATGTTCGGATTTTTCATCAGAAGCTAAGCAAGCTGCCCATCGACCTCAAGCAGTGCGGGCAATTCATTGAGCCCCTGTGCCGCCTTCTGCCCTCCATGCTTGCCCAGCAGGTCGAATCCACCAGCTTCGAAGAGGAAGCGGAGTGGTGGCCGAGCTATAAAAGGGAAATCGACAAACCCCACCGGCCCTGGTATCCCGAAGGAGCCGTGCACGTCGCGAAGTATACTCTTGACACCGAGAACCCATTCAACGGCAAGCGCTCGCAAAAGATCGAGCTTCCCGTTCCGCGGGCTCGAGCCGGGATTGCGCAAGACGGCTTCTATCTTCGAAAAGGCATGGGCTACCGGCTTCGACTGCACATGAGAGGCCAAGGGAATGTTCCCGTGTGGGCATCGCTCTCCGGCGACGGCGCGCGTGCAGCCGGCCCTGTGTTGCTCGGTCGCGCCGGCGAGAATTGGCAGGGCGCGGAAACGGTGCTGCGGTCAACGCGTGACGTCCAGAACGCCACCTTGAACATTGAGTTTGAAGGCCCGGGAAGCTTGTGGCTCGACCGGATCTACATGATTGATGAGGACGCCGTACTCGGACTCTGGCGGCGGGATGTCGTTGCTGCGTTGAAAGAGATGACACCTGGAGTCATCAGGTTTGGAGGGAGCTCGCTGGAGGTCTTCGAGTGGGATCAGTGCATCGGTTCGTGGGACACGCGGGTGCCGTACACGACCATTCCGTGGCGCGGCCTCGAGCCGAATTTCGTCGGCGTCGAGGAATTCGTTCAGTTGTGCCAATATGTTGGCGCCGAGCCTCTGGTTTGCGTGCGTTGGACGGGCAAGACCCCGGTGGATGCCGCCGCCGAGGTCGAATACTTCAATGGCGGCCCGCAAACTCGCTGGGGGAAAGTGCGTGCGCAGAACGGCCACGCGGCTCCGTACGGGGTGAAGTACTGGCAGATCGGAAATGAAATCGGTGGCCCGAAGTACGACGCCTCCGTGCGCGCCTTCGCGGAAGCGATTCGCAGAGTTGATCCCGTGGCCAAAGTGCTTTCATCTTTTCCTTCTGCCGACACGCTCCGCGAAGGCGGCGGTTACCTCGATTACCTGTGCCCTCATCAGTACGACTGCGGGGATTTGTGGGGTAAAGAAGCGGAACTGAAGTTCCTTCAGGACCAGATTGCGCGCTACGGTGCGGGAAGGAACGTGCGGGTGGCCGTCACGGAATGGAATACAACGGCGGGAGAGATGGGACTTACGCGAGGAATGCTCCAGACCCTGGGGAACGCCCTGAGCTGCTCGCGGTATCAGAACCTGTTGCAGCGCTACGCGGATCTGGACGAAATAGCAATCCGATCGAACTTGGTGGACAGCTTTGGCTCCGGGGTTCTACTGCCGGGGCCGGGCTGGCTGTATCTTGCACCCACGTATTATTCGCAGAAGCTGTACACGCGCGCGGCAGGTTCCTACCCACTGCGAATCGAGCGGAGAACTTCGCTGCCGTGGTATCTCCAGGAGCCCGACCTGAGTGCCACGCTCAGTGAGGATGGAAAGGCACTGCGAATTTACAGTGTCAACTCGACCGGCGAGACCAGGCAACTGATGTTTCACCTCGTGGATTTTCCTGGGGCCATTCGAGGAGGCTCGGCTTATGTCTTAAAAGACCGAGACGCGGCGGGCACTCCTGAAGTCATGAATGGCCGCGACGACCCTCAAAGGATCGCACCCGTTACAAGCCCCGTGGCGGTTGGCGGCAGGGATTTTGACTATGCCTTCGAGCCCTTTACCGTGACACTGCTTGAGCTTAACCTCGTCGAATAGCGGTCCGGGAAGGCGTTGTTGGACACGGCGTCCCAGGTCGTTGCTTGCGGATGGCCGCGAGGGCCGCTGCTAAAATACTTTTGCGCCCACGAAATGAAGGTGCAGGTGGAACAGGATGGAGCAAACGAGATTCGAGGAACTGGTCGCGCAAGCCGTCGACGACCTGCCGGAAACGTTCCGTGAAAAACTGGAGAACGTGGCGATCATCGTGGAAGACTTGCCGCCGGAGGAATCGCTGCGCGGCGGGCTGCTGCTGGGGCTGTTTCACGGCGTCCCGCGCACGGAGAAAAGCGTGTTCTACTCCAGTCCGCCGGATCGGATTTTTCTATACCAGCGAAACATCGAGGCGGTATGTCGCAACGAGGCTGAGGTACGTCGTCAGATTAGGGCTACGCTGCTGCATGAGGTGGGGCACTATTTCGGACTTAGTGAGGACGAGTTGCGCTCGGTGTGAGGGACACGGCAGTGGCAGGTAATCCGAGACATCCGGCAATCGCCACACGATAATTCAGAGTTCCTTTGACGCGGACTCGATGACCTCTGCGGGCGAAGCTGTGCCCGTACCCTTCTTCATGACAGTGATGGAGGCGACCAGATTGCCGAACGAGGCTGCGGCGACGGCGTCGCCGGTCACCGCCATGGTGAGCGCCGCGCCGGCAGCAAAGCCGTCGCCGGCGCCGCAAATGTCCACCGGTTTCTCCACGGGCCGTGCTTTGGCCCAAGTCTCCTTACCTTCTTCGACCACCAGGACGCCCTGCGGCCCGTGCGTCACCATCACCGCCCGGGCTCGGAGATGTTCGCGCAGCCGTCTGAAATCGACATGCCCGAAGAGTTTCTGGCAGGCCACTTCCGCTTCCATGCGATTCGGTTTGACCATTACTTCCCGGAAGAGATGCACGCGTTTGCGGGAATCCACCAGAAACACCTTGCTCGGGTACTTAGCCGCAAGCTCGCTGATTGTCCGACACACCCGCGGCGTCACGACGCCGCCAGCAGCGGTTTCGGCCTGATCGGCCACCAGCACTACATCGAAGGCGTCAACCACTGGGATGAGGTTTTCGATGACCCGCGTCTCGGCCTCGGGGGGAAGCGGCCTGGTGGAGATGAAATCCACTCGAGGTTGGTCTTCAATGCCGGTTTGACCGTTGATAAGCTTAGTGTAGGTGAAGGATTGCCAGCCCGGTAGTTCTACCATCAGGTTCGCAGTGACACCCTGCTGGTTCAAGGCGCGAACCAACTCGAACCCGAACCCGTCGTCGCCGCGTATTCCCAGGACGGCTACCGTTCCGGCGCCCAGGGCCGCCAGATTGTTGGCCACCGTTCCGCCCCCGCCCGGGGTGACCTCGGTGGAGACGACGCCCAGCCGGGGGATCCCTGTTTCAAGCGATGCTTCCGAAGTGGCAGGATCGTAAGTGCACCAGCGGTCAAGGCAGATGTCTCCCACCACTAACGTTTTGAGTTTCTTGAATGCGTCCAGCGTTTCCGTTATGGTCATGTGACCTCCAGGAGGGCGCGCCGCAGGGCCGGAACGGTCGCCCGGTGATCGCCGCAAAGGTAAAAGCTCTCGCCGCCATCGGCCACTGTCCGGACCAGGATTGTCTTGTGGGGCCGGAAATAGTATCCCGGGTCGGTCTTCGGGAGTTCGTGGTGGACGTCGCCCTGAATGGGGACCAAGTCAAAAACTGCCGTGGTGAAATTCCTGATCGTCTGTCCTTGCTGATGAGCCACGTTGCGAGCCATGGCTAGAGCTTTCAGATAGACTTCGGGCGCCATGATCGCGGAGCCGAAATCAAGCATGATCCCGTTTTCCAGGCTTTCGACAGAATTTGTGAAAATCAGGAAGTCACGGTAGCTGGCCGAACCCAGAGCGCCGCCATCGCAGTTGGGATGCTCATGGATGATGTCATATCCGACGCCCACGTGCACGGTGGCCGGAATCGAAAGCCGGTAAGCGGCGGCAAAGATGCTTATGTCTTTGTGGGGAAAATTGCTGCATTCGATCCGCCTTCCTACATTTTCGCCCAGGCCCAGCGAGAGTGCCGCGGCTTCGCGAATTACGTCATTGAGTTCTCCCGTTTCGCGCCACAACCCGAACTGACCACTGCGAATATAGCGCGCCACGCTCTCTGTGGTAGCGCCGGCTCGGGCCAACTCATAATCGTGAATGGCGCCTGCACCATTCATGGCGATGTGGGTTAAATAGCCTCGTTCCAACAGGTCGATGATGTGACGGCTTGCGCCGGATTTGATGACATGCGCGCCCATCATGAGAATGCGCGCGGCGCCCTTTGTCTTTGCCGCGGCAATTCTTCTCGCCACCTCGATGAGCTGGGGGTGCGAGAATTGTGGGGCCGGGCCCTGGAGCGGCAGAAGATAATCAAGGTTCATGTCATGGACGCGCTCGCCCAAAGGCTTGATCAAAAGTCGTGAACGGTCGAAAGTTTGGTATTTTGATTTCATGAGGCGTTCTGACCCGTTAACAACAACCGGTGTCATCCTGAGCGCAGCGAAGGATCTTTGCAGTTGGTGTCCGGCGCCAACGACTCACGAACCACTTCAGAGATCCTTCGCTGCGCTCAGGATGACAGACGTGCAATTCTCTCACACCTTGGGAGCGCAGGCTAAGGCTCGGGAAATAGCGCGCTCGAAAGATCATTCCAGCAAAGGAAATTCGGGATGACGAAGTCCGCGCCCACTTTGATCAGGCGCTCTCTCTTCCACTGGTCCACGAGCACGCAATCAGGCTCATCCGTGGCCACGCCGACGGCGACGCCGCCCGCCTCTTTGACGTTCTTGATTTCAACATACCCGTCGCCGAACCCAATCAGCGTTTTTCCGTTGCCCTCCAGCGAAGAAAGCATCTCACGGATCAGAATCTCTTTGGAAAAACTCTGGTAGTCGTCGCGGGCGCCAAAGATCCGGCCTTCAAAATATCGCTCAATGTCCAGCAGTCGAGCCTCCTCGAGGGTGTAGGACTCGTCGGTCCCGCTAGCGCAATAAAGCTCCAGGCCGCGGGCGCGCAAATCCTCCAGCGCCGCACGGGCGCCGGGAACGAGGTATTGGTCCGGGGCGGCTTTGCCTTGGCGCAACGCCTCTCTGCGGCCGGCGATCTTCTCCATCAAGCAGTCGTGATACAGGCGCTTGTACTCCAGCGGGGCCAGGGGTTTGCCACCCCTTTCTTTCACTTGACGAGCCAATTCGATCATCTGGTAAATCGTCTGTTCCCCAGTGAGCCGGGCCACAGATTCATCCACCAGCGCCCGCAAGTCGTCTTCCTTCTCTCCGGTCTTCAGTTCCGCCAGAATTTCGACCATCATGGGGACCATGACATTCATCCAGCCGGCGCGAACCAGGGAGAGCGTGCCATCAAAGTCGAAGAGTGCGAGTTTTGCATGCTTCGCTGAAACACCTTTGCGGATAACTTCCATCTTCATCATTGGCTATCAACCAATCGCTCCCTCGGCCCTGAACCACTCAACCGTCCGCCGTAGGCCTTCCTCGAAGCTAACCAGGGGTTCGTATCCGAGCACCTGGCGGGCCAGCGAAATATCTGCCAAAGAATGGCGGGCATCGCCTTGGCGCGGGGGCCCATAGCGTGGCTCTACCTTCCGTCCAAAAATGCCGTTGAGGATGGTGATCGTCTGATTGAGTGTGTAGCTGCGGCCCACGCCGACGTTGATGACCTTGCCAGCGGCCGCCGGAGCCGTGCAAGCTCGGAGCGTCGCGTCAACGACGTTATCCACGTAGGCGAAATCACGCGATTGTTCGCCGTCGCCGAAGATCACCGGGGTGTTTCCCCGTTCATACGCAGGTACGAACTTGGAAAGAACGCCCGTGTAGGGTGAGTCGGGATTCTGCCGCGGGCCGAAGATATTGAAGAAGCGGAGGGCTACAGTTTCCAGGCCGTAAATCGTCGTGAACACCCGGCAGTAGTATTCTCCGGCCACCTTGGCGAGCGCGTAAGGAGAGAGCGGGTCAGGGGTCAAAGTCTCGACGCGAGGCATTGTCGGATTGTCGCCGTAGGCTGCGGCGGAAGCGGCGAACACCAGGCGTTTGACGCCCGCGTCGCGCGCTGCCAGCAAGACATTCAAGGTTCCGGTGACGTTGACTTCGTTGGCCTCCAGAGGATCCTCAACCGAGCGTGCCACGGAGGGGAGCGCAGCGAGATGAATGACGTACTGCGCGTCCGTGAAATGCGGTGAAATAGCTCCCAAGTCACGGATGTCCGCCACTTGAAAATCAATGCGGCCGGCAATTCGCGCCAGATTAGCAGCCTTGCCGGTCGCAAGGTTGTCCAGCACTCGAACGGTTTCGCCGCGACGTACGAGCTCCTCAACCATGTGCGAGCCGATGAAGCCTGCTCCTCCGGTGACCAGATATGTAGCCATCCTTGCGCGTTCCTCCTCGAGTTGAAGTGCCCGTGCGGCGGTTTCCATGTAAGATCTTGAGATGACCGGAGCACGCGGGGAATCCCGTGTCGCTCGCGATCAGGCGCCCCGCTGTAAGTCTAGCACATTATTTGCCTGTTACGCGGCTTGGGCGTTATGTGTACACTGAGAGGTTTCAGGAGTTTGTGCCCGTTCGGCGGCCGGGTTTGAGGCCCCAGGTGTCAGCATCGCAGCTAGCAACTCCGGAGTCTGCGTCGTTCATCTTACTTACGAAAGCCCGGGACTTTAGCACTTGGCGCCTGCGGCACGTTCAAACATCGGATGAATCAGAGGGCTATTTCAAAATATGAGAATCCTTGTACTTGGAGGCGACGGTTACTTGGGTTGGCCGACCGCTATGTATTTATCAACCCACGGTCACGTGGTGGGGGTCATTGACAATTTCGCCAAGCGTCGCTGGGAAATGGAACTGAACGTCGAACCCTTGATGCCCATCCGCACTCTGCACGATCGTGTGAAGGCGTGGCACGAAGTGACCGGGCAGAAGATCGAGCTGTTCGTGGGCGACTTGCGTAACTATGAACTCGTATTGCAAGCCTTCGAGGCGTTTAAGCCGGAGGCCATAGTCCATTACGGCGAGCAGCCTTCCGCGCCCTACTCGATGATTGACCACAGCCGTGCCGTTTTCACTCAAATCAACAACTTGGCGGGGACACTCAACGTACTCTGGGCGATGCGCGAGCGTTTCCCCGCCGCACACCTTGTGAAGCTGGGGACGATGGGCGAATACGGTACGCCCAACATCGATATCGAGGAAGGCTTCATCGAAATTGAATACAAGGGCCGTAAGGACGTTCTTCCGTTCCCGAAGCAGCCCGGCTCCTTCTACCACCTCACCAAGGTCCACGACAGCCACAACATCCTGTTTGCCTGCCGAGTGTGGAAGTTGCGTTCCACCGATCTTAACCAGGGAGTGGTCTACGGCATCGAAACGGACGAGACTCTCTTGGACGATCGCTTGGCGACGAGTTTCCACTACGATGAGGTGTTTGGCACTGCACTCAACCGCTTCTGCGTCCAGGCGGTCGCAGGAATCCCGCTTACGGTTTACGGGCGGGGCGGGCAGACGCGCGGCTTCCTGAACATCCGCGATACTTTGCAGTGTGTCGAGCTCGCGCTAGTGAATCCGCCGCAAGCCGGTGAATATCGGGTCTTCAACCAGTTCACGGAGACATTCAACGTCCTGCAATTGGCGGAAATGGTGAAGGCGCAGTCAGAGAAGCTCGGTTTCAAGGTGGAGATAAACCATCTGAAGAACCCCCGCGTGGAAGCGGAGCAGCACTACTACAATCCCATTCACAGAAAGTTGAGCGACCTGGGATTGCAGCCCCGCTTGCTCTCCGACGAGCTTGTGCAGAGCATGGTCAAGCGGGTCCGGGACCATGCCGCGCGCGTTAAGCGGGACATCATCCTGCCGCGGGTTAGATGGGAAGGCTCAAAGCCGCCGGGCGGGAGTGAACGATAACGGTGCTGGATTCAGGGACCTCGAAATCCCGTGCAAAGGGCGGCCAGTTACGCTAGGATATGGGGATCAGCTCTCAAACGAAAAACACAGGAGGATCGAATGGAAGAGACAAAGCCCTTGTCGATCACCAGTCTGATCACGATCCCGGCGTTGATTACTTTGGGTATTACCATCCTGCGCCTGGTGGGTGAACTCCAACACTGGCCTAAGCCATGGTTCAACAACGCAGCGGGTGGAGGAGGAGCAGTTATTGGCATTTCCTGGCTGCCGCTCATTTTTGGTCCGTATTTTGCCTTGAAGCTCGCGGGGGCGGGCGATGGACCCTCAAGTGCCGGGAAAGCCATCGGACTGGCGTTCGTCGGGCTGGCGGTGATGGTCGTCGGCGGGTTCCTGATCGCAGTAGTGGCCACGCACCACCGGTATTGGACCGTGATCGGTTACATCGTGACGCTGCTCGCGGCGTTTGTTCCCGGAATGGGTTGGCGTTCGTTGGGGAACACCCTACTGGGTTATGCGTTCGCGGCACGTATTCCAGTGCTCGTTATCATGTTCTTCGCTATGCGCGGGAACTGGGGAACGCACTACGACGCGCCTGCTCCTAATTTCACTTTTCCGTCGTTTGCGTCGACATTCTTCTACACCGCCGTCTTTCCCCAGCTTGGGGCTTGGATTGCCTGGACGGTAGTATCAGGCGCAATCCTGGGGAGCATCGCCCAAGCCATCACTCGTCGAGGAAGGCGAGCGGCCCCGGCGACGGCCTGAGAGCAAGGGCGTCGCAGACCTGCTCTTCGGGGCCTGGGGCTAGTCTGTGGCGTTCACGGACGAACCTCGGATCTTAAGTGCAGGGCCGTGCCGCTTCCTTTCGGTCCGGAATCTTAGCGCGCAAGAGCATCCCTTCTGGGGAGGAACGGAGGTTCGCATGGAAGAAACACGGTCAACGTCCATCGCCGGTCTGATTACAATTCCGGCTTTGATCACTCTGGGCATTACCATCCTGCGCCTGGTTGGCGAACTCGAACACTGGCCCAAACCATGGTTCAACGCTTCAGCGGGTGGAGGAGGAGCCATTATTGGCATCTCCTGGCTGCCACTCATTTTTGGTCCGTATTTTGCCCTGAAGCTGGCAGGAGCGGGAGACAGGCCCTCAAGTGCCGGGAAATCCATCGGACTGGCATTCGCCGGGTTGGCGGTGATGGTCGTCGGCGGGGTCCTGATCGGAGTACTCATGGCCATGCACCATCCGAGTCTGACCGTGATCGGGTACCTCGTGATGCTGCTCGGGGCGTTTATTCCCGGAATCGGTTGGCCTTCGTTGGGGAAGTGTCTGCTGGCTTATGCTTTCGCAGCACGCATCCCTGTCGTTGTTGTGATGTACCTCGCCATGAGTGCCAACGGCGGCCAGGGTTGGGGAACACACTACGACGCGGCCCCTCCCAATGTCCAATTTCCATCTTTTGGCACAAGATTCCTCTACTCCGGGGTCTTGCCCCAGCTTTGTTTCTGGATAGGCTGGACGGTCGTGGCGGGTGCTATTGTGGGGACCATCGCCAACGCCATCACACGTCGAGGAAAGCAAGCGGCTCCGGCCGCCGCCTGAAGCCCAAAATAACGCCGACCTGCTCATCAAGGTCTGCGGCTCGTCTCTACTTTGTCTGCGCGAGCCGCCGACCCAAAACGCAGGTCCGCGATAATTTCTCTTGATCGGGAATCTCTAAACCGCAAGTGCGTCCGCTTTCGCGAGCAAAAGGAGGTTCGCATGGAAGAGACAAGGGCAACGTCCATCACGAGTCTGATTACGATTCCGGCTGTGATCACGCTGGGCATTACCATTCTGCGCCTGGTTGGCGAACTCGAACACTGGCCCAAGCCGTGGTTTAACGAAGCGGCGGGCGGGGGAGGCGCAATCGTCGGCATCTCCTGGCTGCCGATCATATTTGGGCCGTATTTTGCCGCGAAGTTGACCAGAGCCGGAGAGGGCCCCTCGAGCGTTGGAAAGGCGATTGGCTTGGCGCTCGCCGGTTTCGTGGTGGTGGTCCTGGGCGGCGTGATCGCGGGAATTGCTGCCACCAAGCTGAATTTTAACTTGGCGGGGACCGGCTTTCTCGTGATCTTGATTGCAGGATTCATCGCGCGCCTCGGCTGGCGCGCGTTAGGGAACGTTATGTTCGCCTATGCCTTCGCGGCTCGCATCCCGGTGTTGATCGTCATGTTCATTGCCATGCGCGCGAACGGCGGGCTAGGGTGGGGAACGCATTATGATGTCGTTCCGCCCAATTTCCATTCTCTAGGGTTTGGCGTCAAGTTCTTCTACTTTGCGCTGGTCCCCCAGATGACCCTGTGGATCGGTTTTACGGTTGTCGTCGGATCTATTTTCGGCGCCATTGCCGCCGCGGTCGCTGGGCGAGGAAAGCCGGCCGTAGCGCCTGCGGCCTGAAGTTGGCCGATCACTTCCGCGGCTTGCTGATTAGCTGCCAAGCCTCGGTAAGGTGCGCGCCAAGTTCGTCGTCGCCGATTTGATCGAGTTCAATTCCCACCCAGCCCTTGATGCCAACATACGGCGGCCTGTAATAGGTCGCCGGGCTGCTTGCAATGAGAGCCGCTTGTTCTCCTGGCTGCACGGGTATCAAAACCGCGATGTGGCCGTCGTGATGGTGATTGCTGGAGAACATCGCGAAGACGCGTTTCTTGACGAAGAACGTTGGTTCACCGTGCGAAAGCTTCTCGGTTACGCCCGGCAGCGCCAGGCAGATTCTGCGGACTCTTTGCAATTGCCTCTTACCATCCATGCCCTATCGCTCCTTAACAATTCCAGGCGCCGCCGTGCGGCAGTGGACCTTGGAGGTCCGAATACGATTATAATTGAGAACCCAGCAGGGGATGTGCTGATAAGTGGAAGGAAGGCACACGTCGCAAAAGGGGGAGGCCCATGAATGCACGTTTCTTTTTCACCCGTTCCAGGTTCGTTGCGGTAGTTCTTTTTCTCGGTGCCGTTACGGTCGCGGTTGCGTCAACCGGGGGATATCACTTGCTCAAGAAATATTCATTCGGGGCGGCGCAAGGAAGTACCCGGGAGTACTTTGACTACATCACTGTGGACTCCGCCGCGCGCCGCGTTTACTTGTCGCATGGTACGGAAGTTAAAGTGATCGACGCCGATACTGGGGCTCTGATCGGCGACATCACCGGCTTGAAACAAGACCATGGCGTGACTCTGGCCCACGAGTTTGGCCGCGGTTTTGTCAGCGACGGCGCTCAGGGGAAAGTGATCATATTCGATTTGCAGACCCTGAAAGTGATCGGCGAGGCGAAAGCCGACAACGACGCCGATTGCGTTGTCTACGACCCGGCGTCCAAGCGCGTGTTTGTTATGGAAGGTGACCCGAACAGCTTGACAGCGATCGACGCGAAAAGCGGGAGCGTGGTGGGAACCGTTCAGCTCGGTGGCTCTCCTGAGTTTGCTGTCGCCGATGGCACAGGGACCATTTACATCAACCTGGAAAGCAAGAACGAAATCGCCGTCCTCGATTCCCAGGCACTCACAATCAAATCGCGCTGGCCGGTCGCCCCGGCCGGTGGCCCCACGGCCCTCGCCATGGACCTGGAGCACCGGCGGCTGTTCAGCGCCGGCCGCGACCCCCAGATGCTTGTCGCGATGGACGCCGACAGCGGAAAGGTCCTGAAGTCGTTTCCGATTTCGGGAGGAGTGGATGCTGCCGCCTATGACCCTGAAACCGGCCTGATCTTCGCCTCAACGCGAGAGGGCATGCTCCATATCTTCCACGAGGATTCGCCGGACGCGTTCAGTGAGGTAGAGACGGTCAAGACAGAGTATGGCGCCAAGACCATGGGGCTCGACACCAAAACGCACAACGCCTTTCTGGATACGGCGGATTTCAGTCAGCCTTCTTCCTCCGGGTCAGGACAGCGAGGTCCGCGCCGTGCGGCCGTTCCGGGCACGTTTCGTGTTTTGGTCTACGGACGTTAAAAGCCAATATCTCGAACTCAGAATCTTGAACTTCCAAACCCTGTCTCACTTATCGAGAGGGTCTTCATTTGCGGCGCGTATTTGCGGACTACGGGGCCAATCTCTGCCGCCTTGCCGATGACGACGAAGACCAGGTTGTCGAGAGGGAAGTATTGGCGAATCACCCGCTGCGCGTCCTCGAGGGTCATGGCATCGATCTTTGAGTAAAAATCGTCGATCTCGTGCTCGTCGAGCCCGTAAAACTCGAGTTGCGCCAATTGCGAAGCGAGCTGCTCGGAAGTCTCGACGGAGGGCGGGAATTGACCTTTGATGTAGCTTTTCGCCAGCTCCAATTCGTCCTGGGAAAATCCTTTTTCGTGCAAGCGCTTGACTACCTCGAGCGTCAAGTCCATGGCCTTCTCGGTGGTTTCGGTACGTGTGTAAGAGGAGATCACAAACGGTCCGCGCGCCTTGCGTTGGTCAAAGTAGGAGCGAGCACCATAGGTGAGGCCGCTCTTGATGCGGAGTTCGGTGTTGAGCATGGAAGCGAAGCGCCCGCCAAAGACCGTATTGACCACACGAATGGAAACGCGGTCAGGATTGGTTCGCGTGACCCCGACGTTTCCAATGCTGTAATAGGTCTGCGTGGCGTCCGGCTTATCGACCAAAAGCAGTCTTTTTCCCTTCACATCCGCCTGATCGGGAAGGTCGACGGCTGCCGACTGGGGGCCCGTCCAGGACCCGAATCTCTCGGAAAGAACTCTTTCCATTTCCGTGCGATCGAAATCGCCCACCACGGCCAGGATGGTATTTGCCGGCGTGTAATCAGCACGGTAGAACTTGACGACAGCATCTCGGGTGATGGTGGGCAGCGATTTCTCGTCGCCGTCCCGAGGTCGCGCGTAAAGGTGGGTGCCATAAAGGAAGGCGTTGAAGTAGAGCGGGAGGACGGCAAGGGCTTGATCCTTGTCGGATTTGATAGCATCCACGCGCTGCTGAGCGAGCTTCGCCACTTCCTCCTGCGGGAATGTGGCATTCAGCAGGGCATCCGACAGCAGGTCCAAACCTGTGGCCGTGTCTTTCTTCATGACCTGCACCGAAACGGAGGCATAATCAGAGGCTACGTCGGTATTGAATTGCCCGCCCACAAAATCCAGTTGCTTGGAAAACTGGTCGGCGCTGCGTGTTGACGTGCCTTTGCGCAAGAGCGCCGCGGTCAGCGAGGCGAGCCCTTCTTGTCCGGCCGGATCGGCAACCGGTCCGGCGCTGACGATGACCCGAAAACTCACCAGCGGCAACTCGTGCCGCTCCATCAGCAGCAGCGTCATCCCGTTGGGAAGCTTGCGACGCTCGTGGGGAGGCAGCTTCAAGCCGCCCGCTTGTGCCTTGAGCTCCATCGTGGCGGTTGCGGCGGCCACGACCACCACGGCAATCAGCAGCAATCGCTTCATGGACGTTCTCCAATTCTTGTGTAACACGTTCGAAACCTCGGTCCTTGTTAAGGCGGGGATCACCTGTGGTGTACTAGCTTATGGCTTCGCCGGTTCGGTCTCTGCGGGCTGATTCTTCTCCGGCACCAGCGTGGCCACCGTGCGGTTGTTCTCCCCAAAGTAAGCCTTCACCACGCGCTGTATATCCTGCTTGGTGACTTTGTCGTACTGGGCGGCAGCGGTGAAGAGCTTGTGATAGTCCCCCAGGAAAACCTCGTAGGACCCAAGAGTGTTGGCGCGGCCGTTGATGCTCTCCATCTGCCGGTAAAAGTCCGCCAGAACAATGTTCTTCGCCTTCTGCAGTTCTTCATCACTCACAGGCGTTGTCTTCAGTTTGTCCAATTCATCGTAAACGGCTTTTTCCGCGGCCTGGGGATCGACCCCATCCTTGGGCTGCACGGTATAAACGAACAACGTAGGGTCAAACGATAGCTCGAATCCGCCGTCCACTGAAATCGCCAACTGATCTTTGTCCACCAATCGCTGGTAGAGCCGGGAGCTCTCACCGGTCACCAGCATGGCTTGCAGCAGGTTGAGAGGGTAGAAATCGGGACTGGTGCATTGAGGAATGTGGAATCCCATCATCACGATGGGAAGTTGGGCGAACTTCTTCACCACCACCCGGTGCTCACCCAGTTGTTCCGGCTCTTGCGTGGTGACCTTGGGCGGCGGGTCGTGGGAGGGAATGGACTCGATGTATTTCTCCCCGAGATCGAAAATCTCCTGCCCCGACACGTCTCCCACCACCACCATGGTGGCGTTGCTGGGCGAATAGCCCATCTGAAAATGGCGTTTGAGGTCCTCCATTTTCCAGTTCTCGATATCCACCATCCAACCGATGACGGGCCAATGATAAGGATGAGCGAGAAACGCTGCGGCCCAGAGCTGCTCCCAGAGAATTCCGAAGTTATTGTTATCCACACTGGTGCGCCGTTCCGAAGCCACCACGCCGCGCTCTGACGCGATCATTTTGGCGTCGAAACTGAGGTCGCGGATTCGGTCGCTCTCGAGATCAAAAATCGTGGGGAGCGCGCTGCGAGGAAACCAATCCTGATACACCGTGTCGTTCTGGGTGGTGTAGGCGTTGTTCTCGCCGCCCGCCACTTCCATCACGTGGTCGAACTGGCCGGGCCCATATTTCTTCGCGCCATTGAACATCATGTGCTCGAAAAAGTGCGAAAGGCCGGTCGTGCCGGGCCTTTCGTTGCGCGACCCGATACGATAGAAGATGTAGAGAGCCACATTAGGAATCGAGTGGTCCTCCTGCACCAGAATCTTCATCCCATTTTTCAAGGTATAGGTTTTGACCTCGAACGTCTGAGCCTGCGCGACAACCGTCCAAGCGCAGATCAAAACGAGAAGGCATGCACGAACAACCCTGCGGCCAATGGTCACAACTTCCTCCGCTCTATTCCCGGGCAGGGAATTAAAGGTGGTAATCTTACCAGATTCGCGATCACAAGTGTTCCCCCAGGTCCATTTGCGTAGACTCCCGGGCCTTCCCCCAATCGGCCGCTCACGAGCGAGCCATCAAACGGTTGCGCATAGTCAGGTCCGTTGCCAAATCGATACACGTCCAGGCCATTGCCAGCGCGCCGTCGGCGAGGGCTTTGTCGGCGTCGGCGGTAATGCAGTGCGCTGTGAATTCCGGTTGGTGGTTAACGGCGGGCAGGGAATGGATGCCGATCATGGGATGAATCGACGGCATGGCCAACGAGACATTGCCCATGTCCGTGGAGCCTGTGGGCCGTGTTTCCCACTCGCCCAGATTGGGGAACGTTCGCCCCAGGGCTTCGGAATTCCGGCGGTAGAGAGCCGCCATCGCTTCATCGTGGCGCATTTCAGCGTAAGGCTTATCGCCGCCGGTAATCTCCATCTTCGACCCGGTGGCGAGGGCTCCGGCTTCGAGGCAGCGGTAAACCCTCGGCCGAAGGCCGGTCAGTTGCTCGAGCGTTTCGGAGCGGATGATGTATTTGGCGGAGGTGTGGGCGGGCACGACATTCGGAGCGGCGCCGCCGTTGGTGACGATCCCGTGGATTCGGTCCGTGGAGCGGATGTGCTGGCGCAGCAGTCCCAGTGCGGTTTGCGCAACGGTAATGGCATCCGCCGCATTCACTCCCAGCTCCGGAAATGCCGAGGCATGGGATTCCTTCCCGGTGTAATGAACCTCAAACATAGAAGCGGCAATGATCTTCGCACGCAGCATGTCAAAAGGCGCCGGGTGCACCATCATGGCCGCATGAATGGCGCCAAAGGCGCCACGCTCAAGCAACAGAATCTTGCCGCTGGCATTGCCCACTTCTTCCGCCGGCGTCCCGATGACACTAATGGTGAGGCCCACCTCGTCCGCCACCCTGGCGGCCGCCAAGGCTGCGCCCACGGCCGAGGCAGCGATGATGTTGTGTCCGCAGGCGTGGCCGATCCCTGGAAGGCAATCGTATTCCGCGCAGATGCCGACGTGCAGAGGCCCGGAGCCGGCACGTGCGAGAAACGCCGTGGGCAGATCGCAGATCCCTTTCCGAACTGAGAACCCGGCATCGGCCAGCGATTCACAGAGCCAGGTGGATGCCTGCTCCTCCTCGAAACCGAGTTCCGGGTGGGAATGGATGCGATGGCTAAGCTCAGTCAAGCAATCTTGGACGGACTCGAAACGCTCACGGGCTGCTGCTTTGCTGTCCATGTTAGCTCCCCTTGTTGTATTGAGATCCTTTCAGCAAGCCTAGCACGGGCTTTCCAGCCACTTCAAGCGCCAGACGTATGAGAAAGGCGCAACGAACCAAGGGGCTGGCACATCTTATTAAGCAGTGGCTCCACGAGCCACGATTCAGGGCATACGACAAGAGGGAGGATGGCATGAAGATCGGCATTATTGGCGCCGGACAAATCGGGGGGACTCTGACTCGCCGTTTGACCCAGTTAGGGCACGAAGTATACGTGGCCAACTCGCGCGGGCCTGCGTCGCTCGCGGCTCTCGCCAAGGAAACCGGGGCGAAAGCTGTAGAGGTGCGAGAGGCAGCGCGGGCCGGGGCGGTGGTTGTGGTGACCATTCCGGAAGGGAAGATTCCGAACCTTCCCAAGGATTTATTCGCTGGAGTACCGACGGATGTAGTGATCGTTGATACAGGGAATTACTATCCGCGGGAGCGCGATGGGCGGATTGCCGAAATTGAAGCGGGAATGACTGAAAGCCGATGGGTAGCGAATCAGCTCGGACGTCCTGTGGTCAAGGCGTTTAACAACATCTATGCGCAGCACTTGCTGGAACTGGGACGCCCGACCGGCAGCCCCGGCCGGATTGCTTTGCCAGTCGCCGGCGACGACGCGCGGGCCAAGGAAATCGTGATGGGGCCTGTGAACGAGTTGGGATTTGACGCCGTCGATGCCGGCGGCCTCGACGAATCATGGCGCCAGCAGCCGGCCACACCAGTTTACGCGTCGGACTTCGATGCTGCGGGAGTGCGACGCGCGCTGGCCCAGGCGAGCAAAGAGCGTGGACCGCAATTTCGGGCGACGGAGAAGAGTCCGGGCACTTTTGCGCAGCCTGCCTGACGCTTTGGGGCACGTCTGACAAACGAAGGAGGAGAGCATGTCTTCAGCGCTTATACCCAGCGCACTCGATGCTCGTACGCAGGCTTTCCCGACTCTGACCGCGGCTCAGATCAGCCGCATCCGTCCCCATGGCAGGGTGCGTGAAGTCAAGCCGGGCGAGATCCTGTTCGAGCCTGGAGACACTCAGGTGCCCTTCTTTGTGTTGCTTTCGGGCAGCATGGAGATTGTGCAGCCGAGTTGTTCGGGCGAGCGAGAGATCGTCAAACATGGTCCAGGAGAGTTCACCGGCGAGATGACCATGATCTCGGGGCAGCGGTGCCTGGTGCGGGGCCGCGTGACGGCGCCCGGTGAGTTTCTCGAGATCAGCGGCGAGGGCCTGCGGTCGATTATCGCCAAAGATGCCGAGTTGAGCGAGGTGCTGATGCGGGCTTTCATCTTGCGCCGCCTCGCTCTCATCTCTCGGGGCTACGGCAACGTGATTCTGATGGGATCGCGCCACTCTGCGGGCACGTTGCGTCTGCGCGAGTTTCTGAGCCGGAACGGATACCCCTACACCAACGTCGATCTGGACACAGACAGCGCCTCGCAGCAGCTTCTGGACCGATTCGAAGTGAAGTTGGAAGAGATTCCAGTTGTGATCTGCGACGGCCGCACGGTCCTGCGCAATCCTAGCACTCAGAAGCTTGCCGACTGCTTGGGATTCAACCCGAACATCGACGACCGGCGAGTGCTGGACCTGGCCATTGTGGGTGCGGGCCCCGCCGGCCTGGCCGCGGCTGTTTACGCTGCCTCGGAGGGTCTGGACGTTCTGGTCATCGAGACCGAATCTCCCGGAGGCCAGGCTGGCTCCAGCTCAAAAATCGAGAATTATCTTGGCTTCCCCACCGGAGTGTCAGGGATGGAGTTGTCCGCGCGAGCGATTACTCAAGCCCAGAAGTTCGGCGCTCGGATGCTGGTGGCACGCAGTGTCGTTCGCCTGGACTGCAAGAAACCGCTCTACGAGATCGTCCTCGACGATGGGAGCGTGTTGCGCGCGCGGGCCATTGTCATCTCCACCGGGGCTCAGTACAACAAGCCGGCCATTTCCAGTCTGTCGCAATTCGAGGGTCAGGGCGTCTACTACGGCGCAACCCATATTGAGGCGCAACTCTGCGATAACGAAGACGTGGTTGTGGTCGGTGGAGGGAACTCCGCGGGGCAAGCGGCCGTCTTCCTCTCCCAGAACGCCCGCAAGGTTCAGATGCTAGTCCGCTCCGGGGGACTGGCAGAATCCATGTCCCGTTACCTGATCCAGCGCATTACCGAAAACCCGGGCATCGACCTGCATTACAACACCGAAATCGTCGGCATGGAGGGCAACCACCAGCTCGAGCGCGTAACGTGGTCCGACAAGGCAACAGGTGAAAGCTCGGCGCACGACATCCGGCACGTTTTTATCATGACCGGGGCTTCACCGCGAACCGAGTGGCTGAAGGGTTGCCTGGCCATGGACAGCAAGGGCTTCATCCTCACAGGCCGCGACCTGGAATTGCCGGGTGAAATCGCTCCGGCCTCTTCTTGGCCTCTCGCCCGCGCCCCACTGATGCTGGAAACCAGCCTTCCAAGAGTATTTGCGGTTGGCGATGTGCGCTCGGGAAGTGTAAAACGCGTGGCCTCTGCCGTGGGCGAAGGCGCGATCGCCATAAGTCTGGTTCACCGCGCCCTGGCGGAGGCGTGAAGGGCAGTCGATAGTCAAGAGTCGAAAGTTAAGAGTCGAAAGTCAAGAGTTGCGAGTTGTCATTCTGAGCGAAGCGAAGAATCTCGGCAGTGCGTCGGACGTATGACCCGGCGCCAGCGAGTGCTGGCGTGGAGAACGACCGGCCTTTCATCTCTCGACTTTCGACTCTTGACTCTAGACTTTCACCCCAGGAGGACTTCATGGCGGCGGAATGCACGCATTTCGATCAGATCAAAATCACGACCACCGACAAGCACGTGTGTGAAGACTGCGTAAAAACCGGCGACACGTGGGTCCATCTCCGCCTTTGCGTGGAGTGCGGTCACGTGGGGTGTTGCGATTCGTCCAAGAACAAACATGCGACGAAGCACTTCCGCAAAACCCGGCACCCCATTATGCGCTCCAACGAAACAGGCGAGAACTGGGGATGGTGTTACGTGGACGAGGTCATGATTGAGCCGTTCGCGTAAAAAAGGTAAGCTGCCGCATTCCCACGCTGCACCACTCGGGGGTAACACTTGCGGGTGACACTTGTCGTGATCGCGTTCTTAACTTGCACGCTGACTCCGGCGCGGGCCGAAGACGTAACGCTGGATGCCGGGGAGCGGCAGCGGGTAATTGACGCCGCGTGCGCAAACCTGAAGCAGTACTATATCGACCACAATGCCGCGCTTAAGATGGCGGACGCGCTGCTCGCAAACAGCAAAAAGGGTGTTTACGAGACGGTGACCGATGGCGCGGCTCTTGCTGATCTTTTGACCAGGCAGATCAGGGAGATCAGCCACGACATGCATCTGGAGGTGGTCTATAGCCCGACACCGTTGCCTCACCTCCCGCAGGGACCATCGCCTGACGATCAGGAGCGTTATCGCAGGGCGATGAAACTGGAGAAATGCACGTTCGAAAAGGTCGAGGTCCTTCCGCACAATATCGGCTACATCAAGTTAAACGCGTTCCCTGACCCTTCCGTTTGCCTTCCAACGGCAAAGGCCGCGATGGCCACTTTGAACCATGTCGATGCCATCATCTATGATCTGCGCGACAACCGGGGCGGTGAGCCCGCGATGGTCATGTTCATGGCCGCTTACCTTTTTGACCATCCCGAATACATGTACAACCCCAGGGAAAACACGAGCCGGAAGTCTTGGACTCAACCGGTTCCAGGAAATAAGCTCACCGATAAGCCGGTTTATATACTGACTTCCGGGAGAACCTTTTCCGGCGCCGAGCAGTTCTGCTTCAACCTGAAGATGCTGAAACGCGCCACGCTGGTGGGCGAGACGACAGGCGGCGGCGCACATGCCGGGGTCTGGCATGGCATCAACGATCACTTCGGAATGGGAATTCTTGAAACACGGGCGATCAATCCTTTCTCAAACGCCGACTGGGAAGGCACGGGTGTGGAACCGGATGTGAAAGTAGCGGCTGCCGATGCGCTTGAGACTGCAAAGGCGCTGGCGGAAAACAAGCAGAAGTAGCTACCGGCTCGCATTCGCGCAAATCGAGGTCTTGGGAATTCAACTGGTGAAAAGGCTGCGAGCCATTGCCTCACGCTCCTTCAATCCATCGCCCTCGAACTGGCTCACAACTTGTTCCAGCAATGTGGGAACATCCAGGTTCTGAGGGCACTTCTGGACACAGTCCCTGCAATGCGAGCAGAGCGACGCATAAGAGGACGAACCACGGATGATGCCTCCCATGCGGAGCACGTAAAGAAAAGGGGCCATGCGCTTCTGGCCGAAGGTGTGGTAGGCGTTGAACGCCGAGAAGCACTCGGGGATGTTGACGCCTGAAGGGCAGGGTTGGCAATAGCCGCAGCCGGTGCACGCCACCTTCATGATCTCGCGATATTTCTTGGCCGCCCTGTCGATGAACCCCAGCTCAGCTTCAGAAAGTGATCCTGGCCGCGCCTCTGCGGCAATCTCGAGGTTCTCATGCACCTGCGCCTCATCATTCATTCCGGAGAGAACCACGATCGCTTCCGGCTGGTTCCAGACCCATCGCAGGGCCCACTCTGCGGGCGTCCGTCGGATCCCGGCCTCCTGCCAGAGGGCCTGGACGGCAGGTGGTTGAGGAGAGGCGGCCAAGACTCCGCCGCGTAAAGGCTCCATCACCACGATGCCGAGGCCTTTCGTAGCAGCGTACTTCAAGCCTTCGGTACCGGCCTGGTTTTCCTGGTCAAGGTAGTTGTATTGAATCTGGCAAAACGTCCACGGGTAGGCGTCAACGATGCGCTTGAAATCCTCGCGCAGCCCGTGGAATGAGAAGCCCGCATTCGCGATTCTTCCGTCCGCTCGCGCCCCATCGAGAAACTCCATAACTCCGAGCGCCGCCACTTGATCCCAGCCCGCCCCGTCAAGCGAGTGGATCAGGTAGTAGTCAATCCGGGAGCTAGCAAGCTTCTTGAGTTGCGCGTCGAGAAAGCGCTCCATGTCGGCCCGGCTGCGCACCAGCCAGGAGGGCAGCTTGGTGGCGAGTCTCACTCGCTCGCGATAGCCGCCGGACAGCGCTCGGCCCACAAACGGCTCGCTTTCTCCCCCGTGATACGGCCAGGCGGTGTCGAGATAGTTCACGCCGTGATCGATGGCGTAGCGAATCTGGCTTGCGGCGCGCGCTTCGTCAATCCGGCCCTCCTTCTCCGGCAGGCGCATGCAGCCGAATCCCAGGATGGAGAGTTCGTCGCCGGTTTTCGGCATTTTTCGGTAGAGCATTTTTTCCTCGATCTTGAAGTGGCACGTAATTGTAGCGAAGGGCGAAGGCATACGCGAGGTTTAACGGCAACGTCCAAAACAATTGCGTCGGGGATTTTGACAAGCGCTTGGCGATGCTCCCCAACGAGTAGAATCGCGCGTTGGCAGATCGGTAGCCGGCGAGCAGCGTTTCCGGACTCATGAGCCGAGGTTTGAACACAACGTGAGTCCGGCCGTTGTACTTGCTCCAATCATGCGTGAGGATTCTGCCCTCAGCGTCGAGGCGTTTATGGAGCGGAGTTCCGGGATATGGCGTCAGGATGTTGAACGTGGCGTTCTGCACGCCCGCTGATTCGAGGAAGTCCCCCGTCTCCTCAAAAACCGCCTCCGTATCATGATCGAAGCCAAAGACGATTCCTGCCTGCACCGACATGCCGTGCGCGTGAATCCGCTCGATGGCGCGCGCGTACTCATCAACGCGGTTGAACGGTTTCGAAACCTCGTTGAGGCTTGCCTGCGAAACGGATTCAAGCCCGATGAACAGTTGTTTGCAGCCGCTGCGCGCGGCCAGCTCGAGGAACTCGTCGTCTTTCGCCGCATAAAAGCTCGCCTGGCTGCTCCACCATTTCCCGTAAGGCGCCAGGGCTCGGAAGAGCGCCTTGGCATACTGCATGTCGGCGGCAATATTGTCGTCCCACACGATGATGACCTTGCCGCGAAAGGAAGCGTACTCGCGCGCCACAGCTTCGACAGGACGGTGGCGCACCTGGCGCTGGTACATCACAGCCAGCGTACAGAAATCACAGTGATGCGGGCAGCCGCGCGTCGCGAACAGAACTCCGGCCGCGTGGTCGTGACGATGAAACAGGTCCTGCCTCGACATCGGAGCTTGATCGAGGGCAGGGGGTTCGAGGCAGCAGTAGCGTGCGCCGTGCCGCCCGGATTCGAACTCCGACAGGAATTGCGGCCATTCCCGCTCGGCTTCGCCGACGAAGATCACGTCGGCGTGCGACTGCGCCTCATCGGGCATCAGGGTGACGTGCGGTCCGCCCAGCGCCACCGTGATTCCACGTTGCCGAAAGTGGGACGCCATCTCGTAGGCGTGCGGCGCGCTGGGAGTGTGAAAAGTGATCGCAACCAGGTCTGCCGTGGCGTTGAGGTCGACCGGTTCCACGACTTCGTCGATATGGCGCACCGTCCAATGCGGAGGCACAAAGGCGGCCAGGTACGGCATGGTGATCTGCTGAAAGTTCAGAACGCGGTTGCGCCGCGCGCGTTGCGTCACGGGTGACGATGCGGTGATCAGGAGCAGCGATGGGCGGGCGGAGGGGTGGCGCATCAGAGTCTTTGCCCCTGGAAATGGGCAGATTGTGTAGCCGACATATTGTCACTTCTGCGGCTCGGCCGCTTGACGGGGAACTTTCGCTTCGTGGGTGCGAAAGGTGGGGATTGGGGGCGATACTTCGTTCAATTCGCGTTCATTTGCATGCAAAAAGCACCCGATTTGCAGCATCTCAAACAACCATTTTCCTTTGTTTTCACTGACTTCTTAGCTTCGTTCCCACTGTTTTTGTATTTGGCGCACGCTTTCCCGGTCTTCGCGCGACGGCTCAACCTCGAAACCTGCCGATTCGCACCAGCCATGACATGCACCCGCACGCAAGGGCCCGTTTTTGAGCCAAAAGCGCCCGCCTGGAGCTCATAAGCGGTTCGTTTTCGGTTCGTTTTGCACTCCAAAAAAATGTGACTTCCTTTGTTTTCAATGACTTCTTAGCTTCGTTCCCACGATATTCGTGTTTCTTGCAGACTCAAGTTCTCCTTCAACGGCGCGGTTGGCCCGATTCGGCTTGGCCCAAGCGGTACCAAGCGCTCGTTTGCGACAAATCGTCTGCCTCTCGACCACCATGATAGGCTATCACAGACTTGCCGTCTTGTCAAGCAAAAAATGAACGGAGCGGGTGGTGGGTTACGGACAGATTGTCTTCGGTATAGGTGTTGCCCGCGGAAAAACCCCTCAACCGTCCGGCGGCGGAAGAAGGCGGCGTCGAGCCGCCGCACTCCAAGGCGCTTCGCGCTGGGCACCGAGAGGAGCGTCGGCGCAATTCGATTGCCTCGCAAGTGGTTTCTTGCTACATTGACAAACTTGGTTTGGAGAGGTCGCTTCGTTGCTGCGGTGGTGGCTTTCAGGGCGGCGGGCCGGCAGGCACTAAATCCAATTCAATCATTCAAAGGAGTTGAAGGTTCATATGGCAACTAACTCGAAAGGCACAATCGGAGTACTTACGGGAGGGGGCGACTGTCCGGGGCTGAACGCGGTGATCCGGGCGATCGTGCGTCGCGGCGAGCAGCTTGGATACAAAATCCTGGGGGTGAAAGACGGGTGGAAAGGAATGCTGAAGGCGGACGCGGAGCCGCTGACCTTGGCCTCGATTTCCGGCATCCTGCCGCGCGGCGGGACAATCCTCGGCACCTCGCGCACCAATCCGTTGAAGAAGGAAGAGGACAAGAAAACCCTTCTGGCGAATCTCCAAACGATGGGGATTGATTTCCTGGTTGCCATTGGCGGCGAGGACACGCTGGGTGTGGCGCGCAAGCTCGTCAACGAGAACGTGAAAGTGGTGGGCGTACCGAAGACCATCGACAACGATGTGGAAGGCACCGACCAGACGTTCGGGTTCGACACGGCCGTCTCCATCGTCACGGAGAACATTGACCGCCTGCACACGACGGCAGAATCGCACCACCGCGTGATGGTGGTTGAGGTGATGGGCCGGCACGCAGGGTGGATCGCGATGATCTCCGGCCTGGCGGGCGGGGCGGATTGCATTTTGATCCCCGAGGAGCCAAGAACCCTGG
Source organism: Terriglobia bacterium (assembly GCA_050008495.1). Taxonomy (GTDB): domain Bacteria; phylum Acidobacteriota; class Terriglobia; order UBA7540; family UBA7540; genus CAVROP01. Next base: position 101,354 of record JBEKMN010000001.1, read on the forward strand.
ACGATATCTGTGGGACCATCAAGCGGCGCCAGGCGCGTGGCAAGAGGTTTTCGATTGTGTGCGCGTCGGAAGGTTTCCAGCTCAAAGGGCAGGACGAACTGGTGACCAAGGACCAGCAACTCGACGCGTTCGGCCACGTTCTGCTGGGAGGAATCGGCGACCGGCTGGCGAAGCTGATTGAAAAGCAGACCGGTTGCGAGACCCGCTCTACCGTGCTCGGCCACATCCAGCGCGGCGGTTCGCCCACCGCCTTCGACCGGGTGCTGGGCACGCGCTACGGAGTTAAGGCCGTGGACTTGATCGAAGAGGGCAAGCTGGGTCACATGGTTTGCCTGAAGGGGGATGAGATTACTTCCATTCCTCTGCTCGAAGCGATGACTCAACTGAAACTTGTGGATCAGGATTGGATCCGCATGTCCCGAATTTTCGAAGGCTGATCGTCCGCGGCAGTCGGCGGAGGTAGGGGCGAGGCGGCGCCTCGCCCCAACGCGTAGCACCCCCAGACAAAGCCCGTTGAGGCACCAGCTCACCAAAGCCAGGGGCGAGGCACCGCCTCGCCCCTACTTGTTCGATTTTCGTCGGCTACTAAGTAGGACGTGCGTTGGACTGGTTGGCGGCGAATTCCTCTTCATTGGGGGTAGGCGCCGGACGTGCGCGCACTTTTCCGCGCAGCAGGGACTCGAGATCGAGAGCCATTCCGGGAAGGACGGTCGAGGGGAGGGAGGCCAGCAAAGCACGAAAGGCGAGCACGGCTTCTTTGGCGATAAGGTCGAAGTCGTGGAAGTCAAGATCGATTTCGGTCCAGACTTCCGGAGAGCTGTCGCCCACCTGCTGCGCCTGGCGGAAGGTGCGGCGGAATTCGTCGGTCACGATCTCCACGGCGCGATTCAGCAGGCGTAACTGAAGCTGGAAGCGGCGCTGCGAGCTGAAAACGAATTGATCGAGCATCTCGTGCACGCGAACGTAATCCACCATGGGTTTGGAGAGGAAATGGCGGGTGTGAATATTGCGTGGCGTGACCATAAACTGGGCCTCGGGCAGGTGCTTGGTCAGAGTATTCAGGAGCCCGGTAATGATCTTTTCCACGCCGTACCATTCCGAGGCAGAGAGCCGGACCAACCGCCAGGCGATGTCGAAACGGCCGGCGTCGCGCTCTTCGAAAGCGTCGTTGAGGGAGATTCCCAACATCGCAATTCGAGCTTCGATTTCGGGCGCAAATCCGTCGTAGACTAGCCGGCGAGCTGTTCCCAGGGGCGCCAGACCCGGCGGGGTCTGCTGCTTCGGCAACTCCTTCCAGAGCAAACGTCGGAGCAGATAGCCAACGACCGTCAGAATCAGGGCTCCCACCATCCAGCGCATACGGCCCAGTATAGAGATGGGCCATTGACATTGCAAGGTACCTCCGTACCGGTGTAATTCTTGACACCCCTTTCACCGCAACCCTATAATTGCTGCTTTCAGCCGAAATCACGGGTTTAAGGCAGGTTACTGTCGTGTCAACAACTGAACTTCGCGATCTTATACTCCAAAGACGCAAAAAGCTCGAGACCCTCGCCGAATTGGGATTCGAGCTTTATCCGCGCCGTTTCGACCTTACCCATACCATCCCGCAGATCCTCAAGGCCTATTCCGCTTTTTCGGCCGAACAGTTAAACGCCGAGAGGATTCCGGTGAGAGTGCCGGGGCGGGTGATGACCATCCGGCCGCATGGGAAAGCCGGGTTTGCGCACCTGGCAGGCGGGGGAGAGCGCCTGCAAATCTACGTGCGCTCGGATGCGGTGGGAGAGCGTGACTTCGAACTTTACAAGCTGCTCGACATCGGCGACCTGGTGGGCGTGGCCGGCTACCTCTTCCGCACCAAGACCGGCGAACTGACCATCCACGCCGAGAAGCTGCACTTCCTGGCGAAGGCCCTCCTGCCTTTACCGGAAAAATGGCACGGCCTTACGGACGTGGAGATCCGCTACCGCCAGCGCTATCTGGACCTGATGGTGAATGAGGAGTCCAGGAAAACGTTCGAGCGTCGGGCGCGGTTGATTCGGGCGGTGAGGGAGTTCATGGAGGGCGAAGGCTACGTCGAGGTGGAAACCCCCATGATGCAACCGCTGCCCGGCGGCGCCATGGCGCGTCCCTTCGTTACTCACCATAACACCTTGGACTTGAACCTTTACCTGCGCATCGCCCCCGAGCTTTACCTGAAACGGTTAACCGTGGGCGGTCTCGACCGCGTCTACGAAATAAACCGGAACTTCCGCAACGAAGGGATCTCCACGCAGCACAACCCGGAGTTTACGATGCTGGAGTTCTATCAGGCTTACGCCGATTACCGGGATATGATGGCGTTAACCGAGAGGATGCTGCGGCATGTGGCACAGACCGTCCTGGGGACGGTCGAATTCGATTACGGCGAGCATCACATTTCCTTCGCCGAATTCCACCGGTTGACCATGAAGGAGGCATTGGCCAAGTTCTGGCCCAGCGCGGCTGGGAAGGGGCCTTCGCTCGAGGATCTGGCGGAACCCAAAGCGATCTTCAAGTGGGTTGAGGAGTTCAACCGCTGGGCCGGCAGCGACTCGCACCCGGGCTACGAGCCTCTGGAGTTGCCTGAATCAACCGCCCCGGGCACGGCGCTGGCCGAACTCTTCGAGCATGTGGCGGAGAGCCAATTGATCCAGCCCACCTTCATCCTGGACTATCCGCTCGAGGTGTCGCCGCTTTCCAAGCAGAAGGCGGACGACCCCAATTTCGTGGAACGCTTTGAGCTTTACATCGCCGGCATGGAGGTGGCCAACGCCTTCAGCGAGCTCAATGATCCCGCCGAGCAACGCGACCGCTTCGAGTATCAGCAACTCCTGCGTGAGAAGGGCGACCTGTCCGCTCACGCCATCGACGAAGACTACATCCGCGCTCTCAGCTACGGCTTGCCGCCGACCGGCGGGGAAGGCATTGGCATCGACCGCCTGACCATGCTGCTTACCAACTCGCGCTCCATCCGCGACGTTATCCTGTTTCCGTTGATGCGGCCGGAAAAACCTGCTGGGTAGCGCAGGGCTTGGTAGGGGTGAATCCTGTGATCGGCGGGGGCGGCTGCAAGAGGTAGACCTATAGCGTGGATTCTTCGCGCCTGCGATGAGCTTCCTAGGCTGATGCGATCCGGGGCCCAAGGCAGTGGGCCACCGTATCGACGATCTCCCAGGCGGCGGGAGGTTTCTCCAAGTAATCGTGCGCTCCCAGATACATCACATCCAGGTAACTGCGTATGTCGACGGCGCGGGTCAGCACAAGGACCGGGCGACGCCGATCAAGTTCGACAGCGCGTTCCAGCAGGGGTTGGCCCTGGAAGGTCTGCCCACCCTGGCTCAGAATGACCAGGTCGTACCATTCGCGCTCCAGCCGCTGAGCGCCTTCCCGAAAGGTCGTGCAACCGTCCACGCTGTGCCCCTCATCCCGGAGTAGCGAGGAATAGAGCTGTAAATCGCCGGCATCTTCATCTACCAGCAGAATCTTGCCTCGCTGCACTTTGAGGGGTGGATGGTCTGCGCCAATTCTCGTGACGGGTTCCGGCATTGACCACCTCCAGAACTATGTCGGCCAATTGACCTTTCGACTTTAATAGAATTTAGGTCGCTTTAGGAGTGCGAGCCCTTGGGCCGGTGTATACTACTTTCCTCAAAGGAGAGGACTCATGATCGATTCAGGGCGCCTGGAAATGGGCCGGGTCGGGCAAAGGCTGCTGATGGCGGCCTTATTGCTGGCCGCGGCAGGGAGATGCTTTAGCGCCGACGTGGCGCAGTTTCGCGCCTCGGTGGTTAAGATTGACATCAGTCCGGATCAACCGCAGTGGCTGCTCGGATACGGCCCCCGGCAGTCGACCGGCGTGCATGACCGCATCTACCATCGGATTGTGGCGATGGACGACGGGCCGACGCAGTTTTTCCTGGTTTCCACCGACATTTGCCTGTTCTCACCTTCCGTGTACGACGAGGTCATGAGCGCGCTCGAGGCGGAGACCGGAATCAAACCCGTCCAGGTCTGGTGGACTGTGACCCACACTCACTCGGCCCCGGAAGTCGGCCCGCCGGGACTCGGGGCGGCATTCATGGGCGAGCGATATAAGCACGACCACAATACGGAATACACGGCGCGGGTCAAGAAGAGTCTCATCGAAGGGATCAAGGAGGCGCGGGCAAAACTCGAACCTGCGCGCCTGGGCATAGGATGGGGAATGGCCATGGCGAATATTAACCGCCGCGCCCGGGACGTCGAAGGGCCCACCTATCTGGGATTGAATCCGGATGGCCCAGCGGATCGGCAAATCGGGTTGATTCGACTTGAGAGAGCGGATGGAAGATTGCTGGCCTTAATTGCCAATTACGCCATGCACGGCACCGCTCTGGGACCGCACAACGATCTGATCACCGGCGATGCGCCGGGGATTGTGGCCGAGTACGTGGAACAGAAACTGGGGGCGCCCATGCTCTACATCAACGGGGCGGCCGGCAACCTCGCGCCGATCTACACCGTCTGCCCGGACTTCGAAAGCGCGCACCTGGGCCAGTTCCGGGCCATGCTGGGAGACAAGATCATCGCCGCCAACGCTCGGATTGGCCGCACGACGTCGACGGTGCGGCTGGCCGCAGGCGAGCAGATCGTCGAGACGCCTCGAAAGGCAAACATGGGATGGGCGCCCGATCTGGAGAAATACCTTCGCCAAACGGATGCAGGGGAGGCCGTCATCCGTCTGCCCATTCGTTTCCTGCGTCTGAATGATGATGTCGCCATCTGGGCGGCGCCGCTAGAGCTATTCTGCGAAATCGCCATGCGCGTACGCAGCCTTTCGCCCTACCCCTACACCTTTTACTTTGGCTACGCGAACGGCTGGCTAGGTTATATGCCCACCGCAGCCGAGTTCCCCTATGGCGGTTATGAACCGGCCACCTCGCCTTACACGCCCAAGGCGGAGGACGACGTCGTGCGGACGGTCGTCAGCTTTTTGCAAGGCAGCGCCCGGTAAAGTGGAAGGCAGATTGTGGAAAGTGGCTCCAGCGTGCAGACAGTGAGAGCGATTTCAAATGGCAAGTGGTTTGTGATTTTTGAAATAGCAAATCTCAAACCATTTGAATTTTGCTATTTGCCATTTGCCATTTGAATTGCTTTTCCGATCTGCCCATCTGCCGATCTGCCCACTGCCGATCTGCCCATCTGCCGACCTGCCTACTGCCCAACATACGCCGGGTTCACATGGCGCGCGCCGGTGGCCATGAGCTTTTCCGCCTCGGCTTGAGATTTGATTCCGCCCCGCGCGCCCAAGGCGGTGCAATTCAGCGCGGCCATGGCGTTCGAAAAATCCAAGATCCTCTCAATCGGCCATCCTTGGATCAGCCCAAAAATGAACGCGCCGTGAAACACATCGCCTGCGCCCGTCGTGTCCACGGTCTCGACGACGAATCCGGGCGAATAGTAGAACCGCCCCGCGTGGTAAACCAGGGCCCCGTCGCGGCCCAGCGTCATGCCGGGAGCTTTCATCTTGTGCTCGGCGGCAGTGTGGGCGAGGACCTGGAAGGGATCCGCGTGGCCCGTCAGGGTGGGAAGGAATTTCGTGGAGGCAATCAGGTAGTCAAGGTAAGGGAAGAGGCGCTCAACTTTCTTATAGACCGTGTCGAGATCGGCGACGACGATCACGCCGGCGCGCTTGGCCCAACGCGCCGCCCTTAGGGAAGCCTCGACGTCGCATCCGTCCAGGTGCAAGACGCGCGCGGAGGTGATGGCGCTCTCCGTCAACTCATCCGGCGTAACGGTCAAGCGCGCATCGCGATCCCAGAAGACCGTGCGCTCGCCCGTCGCCTGATCCACCAGGATGATGCCGAATTGATTGGCGGTGCCGGGAACGACGGTCGCGTAGTGCACGTCCACACCTTCGCGCTCCAGGCTGCGAAGCTGCATCTTGCCGCCTTCGTCGTCGCCGACTTTGCCGATGTAGCGGGTGCGTAAACCCAGCCGCTGGCAAGTGACCAGGGCCGTAGCCACCTGCCCCCCGGCATGCGTGGTTGAAGACAATACGCGCTCCTTGCCGCCCAGGGCAGGGAAGTCGCGCACCATCAGCACCGTGTCCGTGGCGTTCAAGCCGAGTCCGACGACATCGACTGTGTTCTTCCGCAAATGCTTCCTCCGGCAAGTCAAGGGGGAATACTTTACCACAGGCGAGACTTTATGTGACGACGAGATAGGCGTGGCGCTTGTCGCGGTGAATAGAGCAGTTTCACGCGGGAATCGTCATCAGTTTGCGCTCGCGGTCGGCAGCAAAGGCGAGACAGGCACGGATGTCTTCATTGGTAAGGTCCGGAAAGTCCTGGAGGATTTGGTTCTCCGTCATGCCGGAAGCGAGATAATCCAGGATGTCGTAAACGGTGATCCGGAGACCCCGAATACAGGGCTTTCCGCCGCGTTTCCCAGGTTCAATCGTGATGTACTTCTCGTAGTCCATAGCCGAAACATAAGACCGGCAGCGGCGAAAGTCAAGAACTAGTCCCTGATTTGCGCCTTTGTGGCCACGCCGCGATCAGGGGTTTTCAACCAGACGACACCCGCTGCGTCGTCGTACGCCCAACCTTCAGCGGCGGCGTTGAGTTCGTTCAATGAGGCTCGCACGGCAAGTTCTCTTCCATCGATCGCGACCTGCCGCGGCTTGCTTCGCTGGTTGTGAACCTTGATGACTAAGGAGCGTGCCGGCGGTGTGTAGCGGCCTTCGCGGGCGGAGAGTTCAATACTCATGCCCTGCGCATCGGAGACGACGCTCAGGCTCTGGTGCAGCGAGATCCCACGCTGGTAATCAAAGCTGATACCATCATCTTCATAATACTGTGCAGTGGACGTCCCTTCCGGATAAATATCGAAGATGAGAGGATCAATGGCCGCTTGGCCGGCAAATTGCGTAAGCTGCTGGCTGGGCACGATGGCGCCGCCGCGCACGAAGATGGGAATCCGTTCCAGCGGAGCCTCGACAGAGAGGCTCTGCTGTCCGGGGGCGCGCCGGTCGGTCCAGTAATCGTACCAGACGCCGCGCGGCAGGTAGACCTCTCTGCGAGTTTCATCGTCTTTGGTCACCGGAGCGATCAAGAGGTCGTCGCCCAAAAGGAATTCGTCGTTCTGCTCGACTGCCGTGGGATCATCGGGATATTCGAGCAGCAGGGGGCGCATCACGGGCATTCCGGTTTCGGCCGCTTCCCAGAAAGCGGTGTAGAGGTACGGCATTAGTTTATACCGCAGCTCGATCGAGTGACGGTTGATCTCTTCGAGCCGGTTGCCAAAGGCCCAAGGTTCGAGGTTGCCGGGGCCGCCGGAATGCGTCCAGCAGAAGGGGGTGAGCACGCCGGCCTGGAGCCAACGTGTGTAAAGCTCCGGACTGGGGACCGGCGAAATGCCGCCGATATCGGCACCCGAAAATTGCAGGCCGGAGAGGCCCATGGTCATCAGCATCGGCATGCTGAGACGCAGATGGTCCCAGGTGCCCCAATTATCGCCGCTCCACTCGGCCGCGTAGCGCTGGCCGCCCGCATAAGTGGCGCGGGTGATGATCAGGGGCCGCTCGTTGGGGCGAAAGCGCAGCAGGGCGTCGCGGGTGGCGGCGGACTCGAGCATGCCGTAAACGTTGTGGATTTCAGCGTGGGGGCGCGGCCCGTGGTCCGTTTGGTGCATGAGGGCCAGATCAAACGTGGCCGGGTGCCCGTCGGGCCGGAAGATGGTGGGCTCGTTCATGTCCGTCAAGTAACCGGCGATGCCTTCTTCGAGCTGGCCCTGGAAAAGCGAATTCCACCAGTCCCGGACCTTCGCGGAAGCAAAATCCGGAAAGGCGCTTTCGCCCGGCCAACCCGTGCCGGTGAAAAGCGTTCCGTCCGGTTTTTTCAGGAAGTGACCTCCGGAGAGGCCTTGCTGATAAACCCAGTAGTTGGGGTCCACTTTCACGTAGGGATCGACGATGGCGATGATGTGGAATCCCTCCTGGCGCAAATCCGCGAGCATGCGGTGGGGATCAGGGAAACGCGACTTGTCCCAAGTAAAGATGCGGAACCCGTCCATGTAATCGATGTCCAGGAATACTCCGTCGCAGGGTATGCGCCGCTCGCGAAAATTCTCGGCAATGAATCTGACCTTGCGGTCCGGATAGTAGCTGTAGCGGCTTTGGATGTAACCGATGGCCCAGAGCGGCGGCAGCGGCGAGCGGCCCACCAGCTCCGTGAATCGGCTGATCACCTGTTTGGGAGTCGGAGCGGAGAAGAAGTAATAATTGAGTTCACCGCCCTCCGCTCCGAACGACAACAGGTCCGGCGATTCCTCTCCCAGATCGAAGGAAGAGCGGTAGGGGTTGTCGAAGAAGAGGCCGTAGGCTCGCCCGTTGCGTAATGCGATCAGGAATGGGACGGACTGGTAGAGTGGGTCAGTCGAGGCGTCGAATCCGGCCGGGTCGGTGTTCCACATCACGTAGGAACGGCCGCGCTTGTCGAGCGGGGTGCTTTTCTCGCCCAAGCCGAAATACTGCTCGTCCGGCGGCATCCATTTCCAGCAGCGAACGCGCTGGCCTTCCCAGCTCATTCCCCGGTTGTCCGCATCCTTCGAGATCAGGCGGCCAGCCCGATCATAGAAAGCCAGGCGGAAGGGAGAAAGCTGGACGCGCACCTCCAGTTCGGATGTGCGGACGACCCGCGCGTCATCTCCCGCGGTAAACTCCGCCGTGATCTTTGGCCAGTCGGCCTTTGCGACCGCATAGGAATAGTCAGGGCTTGGGGAGGTTCCCGGAGTCATCCGCACCCGGACCAGGTCCGGCGCCAGGACAGTAATAACCACGGTCGCCTGGCGGCTGCGGAAGGCGATCTGATTGCCCTGGGGTTCAGAAGCGGTCATAGCGCCCACGCCCTGCCAATCGGCAAAGGCGGAACCTGCGAGGAAGAGCATCCAGAAGGCAGAACGCAGTAGGCAGAGAACAGAGATTGAAGAGTGGTCGTTTGTTTTCATAGACATTCCCGGTTCGTTCGTAAAGAAAGTTGAGAGTCGAGAGTCGAGGAGCTTCGAGCTGAGTCCAGCTTCGCACCGCTCGACTCTTCAACCCCTTGACCCATGGACTTCTTGACCTCTTCCTTTGTTTTCATAGACATTCCCGGATCGTTCGTCGAAAAACTGCTATCAGCAGTCAGCTTTCAGCTCTCAGCCGGCATGTCGGATGGCGCAGACTCCGAAGTATGGGGTCTGCGATGTCCCGAAGGGATAGGCCAGGGCAGTCGGTACAAACTGACCGACCTGCGCCTTCGGCGCATCGCAGACGTTCAAAAGCAACGTCTGCGCCAGCCCGAGATGGCGATCTTTTGTTTTCATAGACATTCTCGCTTTGTTCCGTCCATTTTTGTAAAGCCCGCCTTCAGGTCGGCGCCCTATCAGGTGCGCAAGTCCGGCGCGACACACCATCCTCTTAGCATTGTAGCCTATGTTTTCGGGTTTGTCAAGAGACAACAAGTCCCTTTGTATAGTTTGATATAATCGCAGTATTTAGGCGAGAACGGGCGCAGTCATTTTTCCCGAAAGGAGAAACCCACCCATGGCGGGGAACCCGATGGAATACCTCTGGCCGGGCGTCGTTGCCGCGCAGGCCATTTATGTTGCGGCGAAGCTGCGCATTCCTGACCTGCTTGCCTCCGGCCCGAAGACGGCGGCCGAGCTTGCGGCAGATTGCGGCGCTCATCCGGCCACGCTGGAGCGTTTGCTGCGCGCGCTGGGCACGCTCGAAATGTTCGAGCGCACAGCCGACGGCCGTTTCCGCAACACGCCGTTCACGGAAGTGCTGCGCGCCTCTCACCCGCAGTCACAGCGCGAGAGCGCCTTGTTTCTTCCCGCGGCATTCCTTTGGCGGCCGCTGGGCGAACTGGAGTTTTCGGTGCGCACGGGCGGGGCGTCGTTTGAACGGATCTTCGGGCAACGTTTCTTCGACTACCTCGAGGCGCATGCGGAGGACGGCGCACTCTTCCATGCCGTCATGACTCAGGGTGTGGCCTGGAGCAGCCCGGCGCTCGTGGCGGCTTACGATTTCTCGCGCTTCGAGCGGATCGTGGACGTGGGCGGCGGCGAGGGCGCGCTGCTTCGCGACATCCTTTCGGCCACGCCCGGGCTGCGCGGCGTGCTGTTCGATCTGCCGCAGGCGGTGGCTCGCGCTCCCGAAGTTCTGACCGGCGATATTGCCGCACGCTGCGAGATCGTGGGGGGGAATTTCTTCGATTCCGTTCCTGAGAGCGCAGATGCCTACCTTTTGAAAGGCATCATTCACGATTGGAGGGACGAGGACGCCGCCAAGATTCTCCGCAATACGCGTCGCGCCATCCGGCCTGGGGGGACTCTCCTACTCGTTGAGAATATAGTTGATTCGACCGTCCGGCCGCCTGGCCTGATGGACCTGCTGATGCTTGTGCTGGGCGGCTGCGAACGCACGGAAGCTGATTTCCGTTCGCTGCTTGCAACCACCGGGTTCGCAATCAGCCGGATTATTCCAACCGAGGCGTCGCCGGTGATCGAGTGCCATCCGGCGTGAGGACTTTGCGACCTTTGCGCACTTTGCGCCTAGGCGTGAAACCGGAAGGTCCAGATTTTGGTAGTGATATAAAGTTGCGTTGCCGAGAAAAAGAGAACGGTGAGCAAAATGGCACAGACAAAATATCTACATGGTTATTAGATGTTTGTCATCTGCAAGAAGTCTTGCCATGAAGCCTGAACACGAGGCCCCGAGTGCATCCGGGGCCTCCCTCCTCGCAAATTTTGACCCTCTTGCGCAATTCCGCTAATATTAACAATTTGAAGACTGGTTTCTGGAACGTTCAGGGGCGGTGATGTTACGTTTTCAAACTGCGGGCGAATCGCACGGGCAAGCTTTGGTGGCGATCCTCTCAGGAATACCGGCAGGCTTGGGAATCGATTTCGAGTACGTCAACCGGGAACTGAAGCGGCGCCAGGGCGGCTACGGGCGCGGGGGCCGGATGAAGATCGAGTCGGATGCCGCCCAGTTTCTCTCCGGGGTTCGCCATGGGCAAACCATCGGCTCACCCATCACTCTGGTGATTTCCAATCACGACTGGGAAAATTGGAAAGAGGCGCTGGCGGTCGCGGATAGTCCCGAGACGCGGGCCAAGCACAAAGCGCTGACGCGGCCTCGCCCTGGACATGCCGACCTGGCGGGATGTCTTAAGCACAATTTCCCGGAGGCTCGCTACGTGCTCGAACGAGCCAGCGCCCGCGAAACTGCGGCGCGCGTGGCCGCCGGGGCGGTGGCCAAGCTATTCCTAAGGGAGTTTAACATCGAGGTGGCGAGCCACGTGGTGGCAGTGGGAAGCGTCGTTCTGGAAGATGAGCCAGTTGCGTTCGAAAAGGTGCTGGCGCTGCGAGCCACTGAGGAAATCGTGCTGGGATGCGTGGATCCGGCTGTGGAAGCGCGCATGAAGGAAGAGGTGGACAAGGCGCTGGAGGCGCGCGACACGGTGGGAGGGACCTTCGAAGTCATTGCGCACGGCGTGCCGCCGGGTTTGGGCTCCTGCGCGCAGTGGGACGAGCGCCTGGACGGACAATTGGCGCAAGCGCTGATGTCCATCCAGGCGGTCAAAGCGGTGGAAATCGGCGGCGGAATCCAAGCCGCGGGCCGTCCCGGCTCCCAAGTGCACGATGAAATCGGGTACGACCATGAGAACTCCCGCTTCACTCGTAAATCGAACCGGGCTGGGGGCCTGGAAGGCGGAATCTCAAACGGCGAAGACGTCGTCGTGCGCGGATACGTGAAACCCATATCGACTTTGCGCCGCCCACTCGAGTCGGTCGACTTGACGACCAAGGAGACGGCGACGGCGGCCTATGAGCGCTCCGATGTCTGCGTGGTGCCGGCCGCGGGTGTGGTCGGAGAAGCCATGGTGGCGCTCACCGTCGGCCGGTCGTTCCTGGAGAAATTCGGCGGAGACTCGATAGTGGAAACGAAGCGGAATTATTCCGCTTATCTGGAGCAGGTGCGACAGTTCTAAAATGTGGCTCTGGAGGTCGCGCTGATGAAAAGCCGCAACGCCTGTCATCCTGAGCGGAGCGAAGGATCTTTGCAGGTTGTCTCGGGCTGCAATATCCGGCAACTGCGGAGATCCTTCGTCGTCCCGATCCGATCGGGACTCCTCAGGACGACACGCTGAAAGGGTTTTTCAGCGAACTGTTAGGTGGGCGGTACATAAGGCTGCCGATGATCTATCCAATCGTTAAGTACGGTCAGGAGGTCCTGGAGAAGCCTGGCGCGCCAGTGACCTTGTTTGATGGAAATTTGGCAAAGCTAGTGGCGGATATGTTCGAGACGATGTATGCCGCCAACGGCGTAGGACTTGCCGCGCCGCAGATTGGCATATCCCTGAAGCTCTGCGTGATTGATGTTTCCTGCGGCAAGGATGCGAATTCAAAATTGGTGCTTGCCAATCCCCAGGTCATTGCCGCCGAGGGCGAACAGGCGGAAGAGGAGGGCTGCCTGAGCCTTCCGGATTTCCGCGCCAAAACCGCTCGCCCCTTGCGCGTCACGCTTCGCGCTCAGGACACTGCCGGAAATGAAATCACACTCTCCGGCGAAGGCTTGCTGGCGAGGGCCTTCTGCCACGAGTCCGACCACTTGGGCGGAAAGCTGTTCATCTCGCATCTGAGCCGGCTCAAGCGTGACTCCATTAAGCGCCAGATTCGCAGGATGATTAAAGCGGGAGAGTGGTGAGGAGTTCGTCCGTTGTCAGTTGTCCGTGGTCCGTTGTCCGAAGCGGTTTTTGAGCCGCGAGGCCCGCGAACGCCATCCTCGCCGTAAAACGTCCCCCGCGAAACTGCGCGAGCGAGAAGTCAGGCAACTCTCGACCCGCAATAGGCCACGGACAACTAACAACGGACCACGGACGTCTTTTCCATGAAGATCATCTTCTGTGGCACCCCCCAATTCGCTGTTCCCACGCTCGAAAGGCTCATCGCGGATTACCATGAGATTCAGTTGGTGATGACCAACCCTGACGAACCGAGCGGCAGGGGTTACGAGACGAAGCCGTCGCCGGTGAAGCAAGCGGCGGTGAATGCGGGCCTGGTTGTGGCCCAACCGGCGAGATTGAAGGACGAATCGACGGTCAGGCTCCTTTCAAGATTCCAACCTGATTACATTGTGGTGGTTGCTTACGGCCATATTATCCCGCGCTGGATGATCGACCTTCCCAAACTGGGGTGCATCAACCTGCACGCCTCGCTCCTGCCAAAGTACCGCGGCGCGGCGCCGATTCAATGGGCGATCGCGCGCGGCGAATCCGTAACCGGCGTCACCACGATGAGAATCGACGAAGGACTCGACACCGGGGATATTCTACTGAAACAGGAAGTGCCGATTGGATCCTCGGACACCACGGAGACCCTTTCCGAACGGCTGAGCGGCGCGGGCGCGGAGTTGATGGCGGAAACCCTGGGGAAACTGGGCCGTGGCGAGATTCAGCCGCAGCCGCAGGATCATTCCCAAGCGACCCTTGCCCCAATCCTGAAGAAGGAAGATGGCCGGATCGCCTGGACGCTCAGTGCCGAAGAGCTCGGGTGGCGCGTGCGTGGATTAAGGCCCTGGCCGGGAGCTTATACAAGTTTTCGCGCGAAGAACCTCCATATCTGGTCGGCCGCTCCCGCCGCCGGCCACGCCGGGGCTGAACATCCGCCTGGCACGCTTCTCGCCGAGCGTGGGCGTCTGCGTGTCGTGTGCGGCCAGGGAACGCTTCTGGAACTCCTCGAACTGCAGCTTGAAGGACGAAAACGCTTGCCGGTCCGGGAATTCCTGAACGGGATGCGCCCTGTGGCAGGAGAAAGGCTGGGCGGACTGTAGCCCGCAGGGGTAGGCCTTGCCCTACCCGCACGCCTTATCCATTCGCAACAAGGGGACGGCAAGCCGTCCCCGTACAAGCAGGTAAAGGAGAAGGAGTCAGTCCTTGCCGATTTCACCGGCGCGGTCAACCGCTTATCGAATCCTCCGGCGCGTCGAAGCGGGCCGAGGGTTCGCCGTTGATCTCCTGCAAACCCCGGAAGTCTCCGTGCTGAAGGATGCAGACCGGCGATTGGCGACCGAGATCGTGATGGGCGTTCTCCGTTGGCGCGGGGAACTGGACTTTCGGATTGCCGAGGTTTCCGGCAAGCCTGTCGAGCGACTTGACCCCGAGGTGGCGACGATACTGCGCCTGGGCGTCTACCAGATTCAGTTTCTCGCCAAGGTTCCGAAGCCGGCGGTGGTCAACGAAGCCGTGGAGATGACGAAAGCGGCGCGCAAACGCTCGGCGGCGGGATTCGTCAATGCGCTCTTGCGCAAAGTCGCTCCGAGCGGCACCGGAACCCAATTGCGGTTCGAGGATCTCGACGAAGCCGGGCAGGCGAGCGTGCGCCGCACCGTTCCCGGCTGGCTGCTCAATCGTTGGGCCGTACTCAGTCCCCGAGTCATTCCCGCGCAAGCGGGAATCCATTCAGGCGGCGATGACGTGGCCTTGCGGCTGGCCTGGGCAAGCACGCAAGTTCCTCCCACCGTGCTGCGCGTGCTCAACCTCGGCGAAGACATCGCTGGGTTGCGCGACGAGTTGGCGTCTGACGGTGTGAAGACCCAGCCGGGGAAATTCTCACCGCGAGCCCTGGTGGTCACTTCGGGGAATGTGCAAGCCTCCCAGGCGCTGCGGCAGGGCCGCGTGGTGATTCAGGACGAAGCTTCGCAGCTTGTGGTAGACCTTTTGATGGCGCAAGAGGGGCAGCGCGTTCTGGATTTGTGCGCAGCGCCCGGCGTGAAGGCCGGGCAGATCGCGCAGAGATTGGGGCGCGGAATACTCGTCACGTGCGACCGGAGCGCCTCGCGCCTTCGCACCATGGCGAGCCTGCTTCCTCAATGGGTTCCCAAGCAGGTGCAGCGGCTGGCGGTTCGCCTGGATGCGACCCAGGCTCTGCCCTTTGGCTGCCCGTTCGAGCGCATTCTCCTGGACGCGCCCTGTTCGGGGACGGGAACCCTGGAGCGCAACCCCGAGATTAAAGGGCGGCTTCGCGAGGCGGACCTGGAGCGCCTGGCAGAGGCTCAGGCGAAGATGCTGAAGGGGGCGCTTGCGAATCTTGACCAGGGCGGCCGGCTGGTTTACGCCACCTGCTCGCTGGAATGCGAGGAGAACGAAAACGTGGTTGAACGTGTGCTTGCAGAATCGCCGCAATATCGCCTCGTTTCGCGAACAGAACTCGAGTCTGCGCACCCCACGCTCAGTCCGTTATTCGACCCAGAAGGTTACTTGCGTACACGCCCCGATTTGCATAACATGGACGGCTTTTTTGCGGCTGTGATCGAGAGGAAGGGTGGGTGACGACTGGCCAACTGCGCCAGCATCCGCGATCGCGGTTGATGTGGCACTCGGAGAGCAGGCGACCGGAATCGAAACGAGCTTCTCCGTGCCCTCTATGCATCAAAGCTCTCAACACAGAGCACAAGGAGGGTCTCCGTGACCTCTGTGTTTTATCTTCTGTTTGGCTGCGGAGAGCACGGAGAAGACCTTGCCTGCTCACCGACGCCCCGGGAAGTGGTTCGACAGGGCCCAACCAAAGGAGATCACGAATGACACGTAAGAGCCTGCGACTCGTTTATATTATTCAATCTTGGGCCTTATACGCTGTCATAGCCATCAACCCCTTGTTTGCCACCGCGCAGGATCCGAGCATCAGCTCGTTTGAACGCGATCCGAAGCAAGCGATCGATGCTACCTACACCGCGCACATCAAAAAGTACACCACCGCGCCGGCCTTGAATTCGCCGCTTACCGATTACCTGCCGGCGTCCAGCACCGTCCCTACTCCCGCGAAGGTGTTGGGGGATGTGGCGGGGGCGCCCGACGTATTGCCCTACGCGGAAGACGTATACCGGTATTTTCGCTTGCTGGCCGCTGCCTCACCTCGGGTGAGAGTGTTCACAATCGGCCATAGCGAAGAAGGGCGTGAGATGATCGCAGTGGCGGTTGCCGACGGAGCCCTGCTCGATCACGCCAAGGAAAACAGCTCGCGCCTGGCGCAGCTTGGCGATCCCAGGAGTCTGAAGTTGGATGACTCCAAGGCGCAGGCGCTGGTTGACCGCTCATTTCCGATCTACTACATCACCGGCACGATTCATTCGCCGGAGACCGGCGCGCCCACGGCGCTGATGGAGTTAGCGTACCGGCTCGCTGTAGACAATGCCCCGTACGTGCAGTACATCCGGACCCACCTGATCACGTTGATCACGCCGGTGGTGGAAGTGGATGGGCGCGACCGAATGGTGGACGTCTACAAATGGCATAAAGCGCATCCGGGGGAGAACTGGCCACACCTGGTTTACTGGGGCCACTACGTCGGGCACGACAACAATCGCGATGCCATGGCCATGACCCTCGAGCTCTCCAAGAATGTCTTGAACACCTATCTCGAGTGGCACGCCCAGGTTCTGCACGACCTGCACGAGTCGGTGCCGTTTCTTTACGACAACACGGTGGGCGATGGCCCTTACAATTCCTGGATCGATCCTATCCTGACTCACGAATGGTCAATGATCGCTTCCGACAATATGGCGCGCATGGAAGCTTTTGGCATGCCGGGCGCGTTCACACACGGCAGTTTCGACACCTGGAGCCCCGGCTACCTGATGTTCATGGCTGCTTTCCATAACGGCATCAGCCGCCTTTACGAAACTTTCGGCAACGGCGGAGCCGACACGGAGAAGCGCGTGCTTTCGCCCGATGAATATGCGCGCACCTGGTACAAACCCAATCCGCCCTATCCCACGGTGGTGTGGTCCCAACGCGACAACAACAACTATGAGCAAACTGCGCTGCTGAGTTCTCTCTCCTACTTTGCGCATAATTCGAAGCTCTTTCTGAACAACTTCTACTTGAAAAGCAAGCGCTCCGTCGAGAAGCCTGCCAATAGCGGGCCTGCTGCTTACGTGCTGTCGCAGGACGCGAGATTTCTGAACCGCCAGATCCAGTTGCTGAAGGTGCTGGCGTTGCAGCACGTCGAGATACAGCGTCTCACTCAGGCGGCAACGGTGGCCCTGCCTCCGCCTCCCCACAAAGAAGGGGAAGAACCAAAGCCGGAAACGCCGCCACCGCCGACCTCTCAGACGTTTCCTGCCGGCAGCTTTGTCATTCGCATGGACCAGCCCTTCTCGCGGATCGCCGATGCCCTGCTGGATCGCCAGTACTGGTCGCCGGAAGACCCGCAGAAGGAACCTTACGACGACACCGGCTGGTCGTTCGGAGACCTCTTCAACGCCAAAGTATCGCGCGTTACGGATAGCCACATCCTCGCGGCGCCGATGTCGCCGGTGCCTGACCTCACCCAAGTTACCCTGGGAGACGCGGGGGCGGGGCCTTTCTACGTTATTAATAACTCCGCCCAGGTCAGCCTGGCGTCGCTGGTGTATGCTCTGCGCGGCGCCGCGGATGTGTCGATCTGCGACGGGAACTTCGAGAGCGATGGACAGAAGTTCGCCGCAGGCTCGCTCATGATTGGCGGCGTGGAGGCTTCAAAACTGACGAGCTTGTTGAAGCAATACGATCTGACTGCCGTCAGTATCGCCGGCCGGCCGGCTGTTAAGCTTCACTCTGCCGAAGCTCCCCGCATTGCTTTTATGCACACCTGGCTCGGCACACAGAGCGAGGGCTGGTGGCGCATGGCGTTCGACAAGTTGCATGTGCCGTGCGCTTATATCAACACGCAGACCGTCTCGAAAGAGTCCGATCTGCGCGCCGAATACGATGTGATTGTCTTCGCGCCGGTGGGCTACTCATCCGTTCAGCACATCGTGGAGGGCCTGCCGATGTGGGGAAATGCTTTGCCATGGCAAACCACTTCGCTCACCCCGAATCTGGGAAAGCTGGATTCGACTGAAGACATCCGCCCTGGCTTAGGCGAAGCGGGCGTTGCCCATCTTAAGGATTTCGTGCAACAGGGCGGATTGCTGATCACCGCAGAGGACACCGCGGAGTTCGCCATCGAGGAGGGTTTGGCGCCAGGAGTGTTTGTGGCGCCGCGGAAAGAGGCCAGGGTCGTGGGCAGCGTTCTGAATTCGGTGGTGGTGAACGGCAAGCATCCGCTGGCCTATGGCTATGATGGCGCGGTGCCTCTCTATAGTACGGACGGGATGGCTTTTGCGGTGAGCAACCTCACCTTAAACTACCATCTCCTTACTGCCAAGGACTACAAGCGCCCGACGGGACGCGGGAGTGCTGATGATGAGGACATCCCCCAAGGCCGGGCATTTGAAACGGCGCCGCCGCTGCCGGCCCCGAAGGCTTGGGAGGCCACTCCCCTGAATGAAGAACAGCAACGTAATAATCCCTATTTGATTCCGGCTGAATATCGGCCCCAAGTCATCCTGCGCTATGCAGAGACGAAAGACCTTCTACTCTCGGGCTTGCTCGCGAATGGTGATTCCGTGGCCGAGCATCCGGCAGTGGTGGTGGCTCATTTCGGCAAGGGAGATGTGGTGCTCTTCGCCAATAATCCCTTGTATCGAGGCGAGACCATCGGCTCGTACGCGCTGGTTTTCAATGCGATTCTGAACTTCGGCCATTTGAAGTAGGAACATTCCATGGGTGGCCGCCGCCCTGAAAGCGTGTAGGGGTAGGGCTTGCCCTACCCGCCCGCCGCGAGCCCGGCAAAAGGGGACGGCAAGCCGTCCCCCTACAAGCAGGATGACAGGCGGCTGGTTTTTTCCAACTTCTGGTAGAATAGGGCACGAATGCCGCTCAGTCCCACAATCATGTTTAACCAAGGAGTAACAATGCTGAAACATAAACTGCTTCTTGCCATGCTAATTTTGATTGGCTTGGCGGTGTGTCTGCCGCAAGCCGGCCATTCGCGGCCCGCCAAGAAAGGCAAACTGCTGTACATGACCCTGACCAAGGGGTTCCACCACGAAAGCGTGGAGCTCTCCAAACAGATTGTGAAGGAAATGGGAGAGAAGTCCGGGGCCTACGAAACTACTGTGACGGAAGATGTGGGCGCCTTCACCAAAGAGAATCTGAAGAACTATGACGCCGTGATGTTCAACACCACCGGCGAGCTGCCCATGACCGACGACGAGAAGAGCGCCCTCGTGGATTTCCTCCGCTCCGGGCACGGCTTTGTGGGGGTTCATAGCGCCACGGACACCTTCTACATGTGGAGCACTTACGGCGACATTATTGGAGGTTGGTTCAATCATCATCCCTGGCATCAAATGGTGACGATTGACGTGGTGGACCCGAAGAGCCCACTGGTGAGTTTTCTCGGAAACTCCTTCCAGATTAACGACGAGATTTATCAGATCAGCGACTTCAAGGCGGAAACCTCGCATGTTCTTTTAACGCTTGATCCGAAGTCTGTCGACATGCAGAAAGAGGGTGTGCGCATCAGATACTACGGCTGGCCGGTGGCCTGGACGCGCATGTTTGGAAAGGGCCGGGTTTATTACAACAGCCTGGGCCACCCGGACGAGGTGTGGAACGACCCACGATACCAGGAGATGCTCCTGAACGGCATCCGTTGGGTCATGCGACAAACCAACTAAAGCGGAAAATAGAAACTGGAAACTCGAAAATCGGAGTGGTTGCCTCCCACAGAGGTGGGTGTTTGTTTGCGGGCTGTCCTGCCGCGCCCGGCGAAACTTCGCCCACACTGCCATTTTCCATTTTCCAATTTCCAGTTTCCCGGATTGTGGGTGCGCTTTTTTCTTGACATCAGGATTGGGGGCCTTTTATAAGGGGAATAGCGGCCTCGGACATGCCAGGAACCGCCGGAGGCCGTGGGAAAAGGATTCAACCTCGTTAGGCGAGGTTACCACACAAACAAAAGCCACTGCCCGGAAACTCGGAGACGAGCCAACGGGTGGAGCAGGCATGGCCGGCGTAAGGCTCTGCCTAAAGTGGCTGTCGCAGGTTGCACGATACTACGTTGTGTGGAGCCAAAGCTCTCACCAGGAGGTTTGAGGGACCGGGTTCACGAACCTCGGTCGCTTCCAGCGCCCCCGCGGAGTTTGGCTCCGGGGGGCGTTTTGGTTTTGGGCTGATTATTTCCTGAAAGGATTGAGCTTGTGATGGCACGGTGGGTCTTAAAACTCGAGCGTCCGGGACGCTTGCACTGGGCCTTGGGGCTTGGGCCGCTGCTGTTGCTATTGCTAATGACCACCCCAGAGGCTCGGGGTCAGGAAGGTTCCACGCCCAGCCAGGGCCAGAACTCGACGGATCCGGCGGCCCAAGCTTGGAACTGGCATTTCCAATCGACTGTGGTGGGCCAAGGCCATTCTTCATTTCCTGCCCAGTACACTGGCCCGAATAGCATGACGCCCGGGGCCTCGATTCGAGACACGATTTCTCTGGACGCGTTCGGCGGCGTGCGGATATGGCAAGGGGGAGAGTTCTTTGTGGACCTCCTGATGTGGCAGGGATACGGACTTAGCAACACGCTGGGCCTCGCCGCGTTTCCAAACGCTGAGGCGTTCCGAGTGGGGAAAACCTACCCCGACGTCAACGTTTGTCGGGCTTACCTTCGTGAGACGGTGGGGTTGGGCGGGGAAAAGGAGTCAACCGAGGACGCACCTGACGACTTGAGAGGCACAAAGGCCGTTCGGAGGCTCACATTTACAATAGGCCATTTCAACGCCATAGATATCTTCGACAACAACGCCTACGCCAACGATCCGCGTACTCAGTTCATGAGCTGGTCCCTGTACGCCAATGACGCCTGGGACTATCCGGCGAACACGCTGGGATTTACGAACGGAGCTACGGCGGAATTTAATACCCGCGCCTGGAGCGCGCGGTTGGGCATCTTTCAGGTGTCGAAATTCGCCAACGCTTTGCGAATGGACTGGGACTTACCCAAGGCTTGGTCGGCAGCTCTGGAATTTGAAAGGCGATATTCACCTCGGGGCCATCCGGGCGCCATTCGATTGATGGGCTATGACACACGCGCGCACATGGGAAGCTATCAAGCCACGCTCGACGATCCGGCGATCAGCGAAGATATTTACTTGACCGCGGCGTACCGGTACAAGTACGGCTTTGGCATCAATATGGACCAGGAAATCCGCAAGGACCTCGGAGCATTCATGCGCCTGGGGTGGAGCGACGGCAAGAATCAGACCTTCGAGTTCACCGACGTGGACCGCACCGCCACCGCGGGGATCAGCTTGAAGGGCGCGTCGTGGCGTCGCCCGCGGGACACCGTCGGCCTGGCGGTTGTGGTCAACGGGATCAGCGCTGTCCATCGCCAGTATCTTGCCGCGGGCGGGCTCGGAATCACGGTCGGCGACGGAGCCCTCGACTACCGGGCCGAGCGGGTCGCCGAAACGTATTACGACTGGCAGATCGCGAAGCATTTCCAGTTGACCTTTGATTACCAATTCGCCCAGAATCCGGCGTACAATCACGTGCGCGGGCCCGTTGATCTCTTTGCGCTGCGGTTCCATACCGAACTCTAAGAAAGCAGAAACATGATTTACTTTTCTGAACTCGAGCACCTGCCCGTCTATGGAGTGAAGGGAGAGTACCTCGGCCGGCTGGAGGACCTGTGTGTCGCCCCCGCTCAGAACTCCCTTCGCGTGGCTTGCTATCTTGTCAAGAGTCCCAAGAAGGTCCTGATTTGCATCACGCACGAGCAGATGCAATCGCTCTCCGTTCGAGCCGGGCAGACCAGCGTGCCGCGCGACGAAGTGCGTTGCTACGCTCCCGACGAGGGGTTGCTGAAAGTCAAAAAGGACATCCTGGATCAGCAGATCATTGATGTGAACAACCGCAAAGTGGTGCGCGTCAATGATGTGGACTTTGATATTCAGCCCGCCGATCATCACGCGGAACTGCGAATTGTGGCGGTCAATGTCGGGCTGGCTGCGGCGTTGCGCAGGCTATTGCAGGGCCTCCTGTCCAAGCATACCATCCGCATGCTCACCAGCCTTTTCCCGACAAGGACCATTCCCTGGGAGTTCGTCAATCTGATTGAGCCGGACCCTCAGCGGCGCGTCAAGCTCCGTCTTTCCTACGATCGTGTGGCGCAACTTCACCCTGCCGACATCGCCGATATTCTCGAGGAACTGAGTCGGGATGAGCAACAATCCGTCCTCGAAGGTCTTGACGACGAGACGGCTGCCCAGGCACTCTCCGAAATTCCCACCCGAATGCAGGCCGACTTGCTGGAGAGCATTCCGGCCGAAAAGGCGGCCGATATCGTCGAGGAAATGGCTCCAGACGAAGCCGCAGACGTGTTGCAGGAATTGTCGCCGGAAACCTCGGCTGAAGTTCTGGCGGATATGGGGAAAGAGGAGGCCAACGAAGTTCGTGAACTGTTGGGCTTCGAGGAGAATACGGCCGGAGCCCTCATGACCACGGAATATGTGTTTGTGCATGAATCCGCGTCGGTGGAAGGGGCCATCGCGGCGCTGAGGAATTTTGAGGGGCCCGTCGAGTTGATCCAGATGATTTATCTCGTGGACAACGACGCCGTCCTGACCGGGGCTGTCCCCGTCGGACGCATCCTTCTTTCCCAACCTTCTGCGCCGCTCAAGGACCTTGCGATGGATTCGCTGATTTCCGTCCCCTCGCACGCCGCCGCGGCTTCCGTGGTGGATCTTTTTCACAAATACAACTTGGTCTCTCTACCCGTGGTGGATGACAACGGCCATTTGATTGGGGTCGTCACCGCGGACGATGTGTTGGAACTGGTGATCACCAGGAAACAATTCCGCAGCAGAGGATGATCTCTCGTGAATCGCGAACGGCTTGGCAAGTACCGCACACGATTGCTGATTTTCCTGGCCGTCCTCGGCCCCGGGATTATCACCGCCAACGTGGACAACGACGCGGGAGGCATTTACACCTACTCCCTTGCCGGAGCGAAATTCGGGTTTACGTTGCTTTGGACGTTGATTCCTATCACGGTGGCGCTGGTGGTGGTTCAGGAAATCGTGGCGCGCATGGGCGTGGTAACCGGGAAGGGCCTGGCGGACCTGATTCGCGAGGAGTATGGCTTTCGCACCACGTTCATCCTCATGATGATGCTGCTCGCCGCCGACCTTGGCAACACGGTTGCTGAATTTGCGGGGCTCGCCTCCGGCATGTCCGTGTTCGGCGTGACGCGCTACGTGGCAGTTCCGCTCGGCGCCGTGCTGGTCTGGGCGTTGGTCGTCAAGGGCACTTACCGGATTGTGGAGAAAGTCTTTCTGGCAGCTTGCGTGTTTTACGTTGCCTATCCGGTCTCGTGTTTCCTCGCCCACCCCAAGTGGCCGGACGCTGTAATCAGCACCCTGAAACCCTCTTTCGAGTTTAGTGGGGGCTACTTGTACATGCTCGTCGGCGTGGTGGGCACGACCATTGCGCCCTGGATGCAGTTCTATCTTCAAGCGGCGGTGGTGGAAAAGGGCATCAAGGTGAAGGAATACATCTATTCCCGCTGGGATGTGATTGTGGGCTGCATCATCACGGACGTGGTGGCATTTTTCATCATCGTCGCCTGTGCCGCCACCATTTATCTTAGCGGCCATCGCCAGATCAACGACGCCGGGGATGCGGCGATGGCTCTGCGCCCCCTCGCAGGACACGCGGCCAGCGCGCTGTTTGCTTTCGGACTCTGCAATGCTTCTCTCTTTTCAGCTTGTATTCTGCCGTTGGCCACCGCTTATTATGTCTGCGAAGGACTCGGCCTGGAAGCGGGCATCAATAAGCGCTTCGACGAAGCCCCGACTTTCTACTGGCTCTATACATCGCTGATCGTGGTTGGGGCGCTGGCCGTGATGCTGCTCAGTGAAGCAAAACAGATTCCCATCATCCTTTTCTCGCAAGTGGCCAACGGCATTCTCCTGCCTTTTGTACTGATCTTCATGCTTCACCTCGTGAACCGCGAGGACCTGATGGGAAAGTACAAGAATTCCCGCCTGTTCAATTACATCGCCTGGGTGACCTGCGTGGTGATGATCGCCCTGACCCTGTTGCTGGTGGTGAGTACGTTTTTCCCGGATAAACTGCCGGCGTGAGGACAGCCTCCGAAACTCCTACTGGAGACACCGGCTGTCATCCTGAGCGAAGCGAAGGATCTCCGTAGTCTTTGAACCAACACCAACTGCAGAGATCCTTCGCTTCGCTCAGGATGACACTTTTTTGTGTTCGAATTCCAACGAGGGCGGCGCGACAAAGCTCTCCAGCGACGCCAGCCTGACGCGCATCTCTCGTAGCTCCAACTCTCCAAGCCTCTGTGCGCAGCCTGAGACAATTCTCCTCCCGCGTTCAGCGAGTGTGCGACGGTACTGCTCGTCCGGTGTGCCGACGGCGATATCACCGAGCGCGCGCAGCAGGCGCAGGCTGACCGCCATGTCCGTCTGCGAGTAGAGGCGGATTTGCTCGAACCCCGCGTCTACCATCCGGTCGAAGTCGGTCCACTGAATGCTGACTCGAACCACTCCGGGCGGATCGTAGAGCACAGACTCCGGCAGTTCCCTGGACGCGAAACGGATCAGTATGCGGCTTAATTGGTCGACGCAGCTTATGGCCGTGCTCGGGTCGTTAACGGCAGGAGAGATGGCTTTGAGCGCGATGTCAACGATTTGCAAAACCCCGAACTCAAGGTCTTGTTGCAGGGTCCGCGCGGGGCCGAAATCAAACGCTGCGCGGAGGTCCGTAACTCCCTCAGAAGAGAGGCGCTCGCCTTTGTACACCATCAGAAGTGGGATGCCCGCGGGCACGAATTGTCCGACGCGGCGCAGGACGTGGACTTTGACGCGGTAAGCCTTCGCCCGGGCTACAAGCTGCTCCGTGTCGATAAACCGGATGTAGCCGGAGGTGTCGCTGAAGACAGTCGTTTCCCAGGCCTCGGGCTTCACCGGATCGTTGTCTGCCATGCGGGTAGGCCGGTGCGGTAGCGGCATCATCTCGTCGATCATGGCTTCGGTTTCGGAGGCGATCCTATCCACGATCTGGTTGACGCTGATGGCCTGCGAAATGTGGTGAATGAAGTAGAGCAGCCACGCAACGCAAGCCAGGGCCAGCAACATCGCGCCCAGCACGGTGGCCACGGGCGCGAAGGGATGAGGCAGGGAGCGCGCCGCGGGAAGCGCCGCCATGCAATAGCAGAAGGTGCCCAGGAATATGCCCAGTGTCCACTGCGTCACGCGGTCCCGGGCAAAGCTCACGATAATGCGGGGCGAGAACTGCATCGAGGCGAGCGTGAGCGTCATAAGCAGAATGGCGAAAACGATGGACACTACCGTCATGATCGAAGCAGCGATGGCGGCGAGAATTACCTGGGCCACCTGAGGGTCGGCATGGGAAGGGAAAAGCGCCTTCGGCACCCAGGCGCTGAAACCGGGAACGGCCTCTTCCCACCACGAAAGGAATGCGCCCGCGCAACCCAGCGCCAGTGCGATGGTCAGCGGGCGAACCAGGAAGCCGCCACGCAGGTTGTACGTGACATGACGGAACAGTAAGGGCAGTCTTGTGCTTTTGTTCATGGCAGCAATGAATAGAGTCTAAAGGGTAAAGGTCAAAGGGTAAAGTCTAAAGGTTAAAGGGTAAAGGATGAAGGACAAACGCTGACCGGCTGTCGTAGGGAGGACCAGCCAGTCTTTGGCCTTCATCCTTTATCCTTTACCCTTTATGCCCTGCCCTTTTATAATGCCAAGTAATGATAAGCAGACGCCGAGGAATCCACCTGTTCCGTTTCGCGGGGGTGGATGTGTTCCTGCACTGGTATTGGTTTCTATTTGCAGCGTACGAAATAACCAACCGCGCGAACACCTATTCGTCCCTGGCATGGAATGCGGCGGAGTACCTGGGGCTGTTTTTCATCGTGCTGCTGCACGAGTACGGCCATGCGCTGGCCTGCCGGCAAGTTGGAGGATCGGCCAACGAGATCATGCTCTGGCCTCTGGGTGGAATGGCGTATGTAATTCCACCGCTGCGGCCGGGTCCTACTCTCTGGAGCAACGCAGCCGGACCCTTGGTGAATGTGGCGCTGCTTATCGTTCTTGCCCCGGTGGCGCTAATTCCGGACCGTTTATCTATCCTGGTCGGCAGGGCGCCCAATGTCCAGTCGTTCTTGATGGCACTGATCGGCATTAACTTACTCGTGCTCGCATTCAATTTGTTGCCCATCTACCCTCTGGATGGCGGCCAGATTCTCCGATGCTTGCTCTGGTTTGCGGTGGGACGGGCCCGCAGCCTTATGGCAGCGGTGCAGATTGGATTTGCCGGGGTGTTAGGATTGCTGCTTCTGGCCGCGCACTATCGTTCCATCTGGATTGCCGTTCTCGCCTTATTTGTTTTCGCGAGTTGCTGGGGGGGATGGCGCGAAGCGCAGATTTTGAAACATTTGGGTGAGTTGCCGCGTCGCGAGGGATTGGCGTGCCCCTCGTGCAAGGCTGCGCCGCCGGTAGGGAATTATTGGAAATGCGGCCGCTGTGGAAAGTCCTTTGACACCTTCCGAAGCCGAGCCACCTGCCCAAACTGTGGAGTAGAGTTTCCCTTGACCATGTGCCTTGATTGCCGCAAGCAGAACCCCTGGAGCGAGTGGGCCGTTCGTGCACCTGCGCCCATTGACGCCTAAGGGGCTGGGGTCCTCTGGACTGGGTCATTCCGAGCGAAGCGAGGAGTCTCGGTCTGATTTTTCTTCCGCCATCTACGCAGCACAGAGCGAGATTCGTCGCTTCGCTCGGAATGACAGCTTTCTACCTTTTACCCCTCACCCTTCAGCCTTCACCCTTCATCCGTGGACCTTGCTATTTTCCCTTTGCCGGAAACGCTTCGTCTAGCTTGAGATTGAGCTCCAGGACGTTTACCCGAGGCTCACCCAGAAAACCCAAATCTGCGACCTTCGTATTCTGGCTGATAAGTCCCTCCACCTGGCGAAGATCGATGCCTCGCGCCTTGGCAACTCGCGGCGCCTGCGCATCTGCGGAAGCGGGGCTGATGTCGGGATCGAGTCCGCTGGCGTGTTGTCATCAAGACGGAGTGGGCCCTCTTATTGGGCAAGGAAGCTTAGATGCAGAGACGCAGACTTCTACGCAATGCTACTCGGAGTCTGTAGACTCGGAGTGTTCATTCTTGAGAGATTCTTGCGAGAGACTGGCCAGAAGGGGTTTGAATCGCAATGGGCGACGAGGCGACGGCGCGAAAGCACGTCCGGGATTTAAGGCAGACACTGGCTGAGAATATCCGATTCCTGCGCTCCAAAAAGAACCTCTCCCAGGAAAAACTAGCTGACCTGTGTGGTCTTCACCGCACCTACGTGGGTTCCGTTGAGCGTTGCGAAAGGAATGTGACCCTTAGCACTCTGGTGGCGTTTGCGGCCGGTCTGGGTGTCACAGTTCCGGGTCTTCTGACGCGGAAGGATAAACGAGATGCCTGAGGACACGAATCGGCTGCGGCGTATTGTTTCGGCCATCTCACGAAGCCACCTTTCGATCTATGACCTGATTAGCAGGGGCTCCAATTTATGGATCCCATCCAAAGACCTCGAGACCCTGCTCAACCAAGGGTTGAGAGGCATCAGTTTGAGGGGCTACCCGCTTAGAACCCGCTCCAAGGTGGTAAAGATAAAGGTCTGCCAGGCGCTCGGATATCCCGCTCCTTTGTCTTTTGCAAGGAAGCAGCCGCGTTTCCCCGGCCAGATATTAGACACGTACATTCAAAAGTCCAATAACCTTCAGATTTGGAACGAGGAGTTGGATAGCACACGCAGGTACGCGATCATCAGGGTCTCGAACACTGACGTCATTGAGGGAGTGAAGGTGGTCCCAGGCGCAACGTTGGCCGCCCTCGTCAGGACGGGGACCCTTACCCAGAAGTATCAGGCGCGCCTCGAAGTTGGAGATAAACCCACTGAACTCGTATCCCCTACGGACACCGAAAATCTTCAATCGGCGAGGCAGCCCACGGGATCGCCAGCCGAGTTCCGCAACAGCCCGACCGACAACCCAACGTCGAAAACCCTATTGCCGATTAGGGAAGTCTTTAGGCGCTTAAGTGTCCTTGTAGGCCAGACCTTTGTTGACGCTGGATATGACCAGGAACGAAATCGCGGTGCCCAACTCCATAGGCTTGTTTGCCGCCGACTCGGATACACCAGCTACCAAGACGATGGCCAATTTCCAGACATTCGAAATCAGCTTCTCGAAATTAAGCTCCAAACATCGCCCACAATAGACCTGGGTCTAGTTCGACCTGATAGCAAGGACCTGCTAGGTGTGCCCCCATTCGAAGGAAAGAAACTACGGCATTGCGACGTTCGCTATGCGCTTTTCTATGGCCTCAACGATGAAGGGGAAGTAATCCTAACGCGCTTTTATTTGACCACAGGAGAAGCTTTCTTCACTCGTTTCCCCCAGTTTCAAGGGAAGGTTGTAAATAAGAAACTTCAAATTCCGCTACCTGACAACTTCTTTGGGTGACACGTCGAAAGCCTGCCAAACCATCTTGTCCAGTTCTTGTTCCAAGTGCTCGGCCTCAGGTGACGGTGTCAGGTCGTAGATTTGTTTTGCCGCAACGATGATTTTTCTCGCCAATGCGTTACTTGGGTTAGGGAGGGGAAATTTCTCGACATATTGAGTCATGAAACGCCGTCGCCCAGCGTACAGCTTGTTGTGAAACCTGTGATCGTAATACGCTTCAACGAATGTCGAATTGGCAACCGCAAGTGCAAGCCATAGCAAATCAATCTGCTCGGGTCGCTCACAAGCTAGCCAGTAACAATCTCCATTGACGACGCAACCCTGCAAGTCCATCCAAAACGTGGGTGTCTGTGCGATGTCGCGGAACACGATCTTTGGTTTGGACCAGGAATCCGGGTCCTGTGGTACCCAAATTTCAAACCAGGCTCGCCCAGCCTCAGCAACATATCGGCGCCGCTCGAGCAAAGGACGGAACGAATTCAGGTACCGTGCAGTTTGGGGAAACTCCCCAAGATTCACTGCCGACCGTTTTCCATCTACCGTATGGTGAGGATACACGATTTGTTTTGGGCGCTCGGGGCAGACTGCCCTGAACCGGCGTGCGATGTGGTGAGTCGCCAGAGGCTTCAATAATTCGGGCCGCTCGGACTCAGGCATATCCTCCCAATCGGACCGGATGAACACGTGATCGGCCGTCGTCTTTACTCCTACTCGAGTCCTTCCAATGTCTCGAAACGTCCCAGAGGTGTTCGCAGCTACCTTGGAGAGCCATGCATCGGAATCCTCAGTTGCAATGCGCCACACCTCACCGGGCTTGAGACCGCAATCTAGCCTGCCGCGACGCACGAGGAAACTCTGACCGTCCCGGAGTCTGACAACACCGGTTTTTGACAAAGCGGAGACACAGTCCTCGCAAGCAGTGCTACTGTTCGTCCGCTGTGTCGAGTAAATCGAAGTGAATCGAGGACCGGGGGGAAGGAGGCCCTCAGTTTTCTTCCGAAGAAGTAAAACGGCGGGCAGGACTGCGGCCTCGAAGAGGCGTGTGTCACCTAAATCCCACACATGAAGAACATCGAAGTTGTCGAGGATGCTCAAACGTACGTCGTGACCGGACTTCGTGGTCATGAAGCGGTTGGAAACGATGATTCCTGCAATCCCGCCTGGTCGAAGGGCCCTGCCCATCCCCAGAATGAACGCATAGTACAAGTCCACTCGACCTGACAACCCGAACTCCTGCGCCAGCCGTTGGGCCTGCTTGGCACCCATAACTTGGGTCCGAACGTAGGGTGGGTTTGCAATGATTAAATCGAACTCCGGCTGGGAGAGCTGCTGGAATAAGCCGCCGTTAGGACTGGCGCCATAGTTTTGAAGCACGAATTCCAAGAAATCACCATGCGTGAGAGTGATAGCAGCGCAGGGAAACTCCCTTTGGAGTCGTTGCTTCGCGGCATCAAGGGCCTCACAGGTCGTTTCAAAGCCAAATACCTGAAGATTGGTGTGGTGATTCTGCTTCGCAACCTTGAGGATGGAACGAAGGAGCTCGCCATCGCCGACGGCGGGGTCCAGAATCTTAGTGGTATTTCCGGACTGTTTCTCATCCCTGGCACCATATATCTGCTCAGCCACAAAATCCGCAAGTCCCTCAGGCGTGTAATGCGAACCTGTCGCTTTACGACTCGGCGCCACGGCGGTTTCAGAGGTTGAGGCTCCCCTGTCGCTATAACTAGCCTTAGAGATCGCAATGTGATCTGTCAAGGAAGGCTACCCCTTCTGATGCTGACTGGCAACTAATTATCATATCGGAAATTCGCTGCGGGAGGATGAGCTTTTTACTGGTTCTTTCCCCACTGCTAGGGCAATCCGGCCTTGGGAAGGACGTTCTCCACACGATGCGTTGGCCGGAGGCCAAATACATCACCCGCGCAACGTTCGGGGTGGTAATTACCTCTGCGGAAACTGACGGTCTAATTTAAGATTCAGCTCGAGGACGTTCACCCGAGGCTCACCCAGGAAACCCAAATCTGCGACCTTGGTATTCTGGCTGATAAGCCCCTCCACCTGGTGAAGATCGATGCCTCGCGCCTTGGCAACTCGCGGCGCCTGCGCATCTGCGGAAGCGGGGCTGATGTCGGGATCGAGTCCGCTGGCGGAAGCGGTCAACAGATCTGCAGGAATCGGCCCGGTGTAGTCAGGGTTTTCCTTGCGGAACTGCTCCGCCGAGCTTTTTACTCGATCGATGAGCTTCTGGTTGGTTGGGCCGTAATTGGACCCTGTGGAAGCCGTCGCGTCGTAGCCCTCGTTGCCTGCCGCCGAAGGGCGCGGATGGAAATACTCCGGCTTCGTGAAGTTCTGCCCAATGAGGGCCGATCCGATCTCTTTCCCCCCCACGCTTAGCATGCTTCCGTTGGCCCGCCAACGGAAGAGGACCTGGCAGAGGCCCGTGACGACGCCGGGATAAATCAACCCCGTCAGCACCGTCAGCACAAGCATTAATCGAAACGCAGGCACAATTTGACGACGCATAAAAGCTCCTTGAGCGAACAGGGAGTAGGGAACAGGGAACAGCCGATCTCCATTCCCGCCTGACGCCATTCCTCATGCTAGTTGCGATCTGCCTACTGCCCATCTGCCTACCTGCCCACTGCCCCCCTTAGGCCAAGTGCAGTAATCCCAGCAGCCGATCGATCAGGAAAATGCAAGGAAAAGGCGCAATGAAACCGCCCACTCCGTAGATCCAAAGATTGCGTCGCAGCATGGCGGCGGCGCTCTGCGGCCGGTACTTCACGCCTCGCAACGCCAGCGGCACGAGGGCGACAATGATCAGGGCGTTGAAAATCACTGCCGCCAACACCGCGCTGTGCGTCGTGCGGAGGTGCATGATGTTCAGCTTCGCCAGCGCCGGATATGTGGTCATGAACATCGCCGGGATAATCGCGAAGTACTTCGACACATCATTGAGGATGGAAAACGTGGTCAAGGCGCCGCGCGTGATCAGCAGTTGTTTGCCGATGGCCACGACCTCAATGAGCTTGGTCGGGTTGCTGTCGAGATCGACCATGTTGCCAGCCTCTTTGGCCGCCATGGTGCCCGTATTCATGGCTACCCCGACATCCGCCTGCGCCAGCGCCGGCGCGTCATTGGTACCGTCTCCCGTCATGGCCACCATGCGCCCGCCGGCCTGCTCTTTGCGGATATACTTCAGCTTATCTTCGGGAGTGGCTTGGGCAAGGAAATCATCCACGCCCGCCTCCGC
Organism: Terriglobia bacterium; assembly: GCA_050008495.1. Lineage (GTDB taxonomy): Bacteria > Acidobacteriota > Terriglobia > UBA7540 > UBA7540 > CAVROP01. The sequence goes on from JBEKMN010000001.1 coordinate 133,063, forward strand.
GGCAATAGCTGCGGCGGTGAGAGGATTATCACCGGTTATCATCACTGACCGGATGCCCATGGTGCGGAGTTGCGAGAGCCGGCTTTTCATTCCGCCCTTCACGATGTCCTTGAGGTGCACAACTCCCAGCATCCGCGAGCCGTCGGCCACGGCCAGAGGTGTGCCACCCGCGCGCGAGATTCGGTCTGAAATCCCCAGGAAGTCGCCCGGTATTTGTCCACCCTGCTCTTTGACGAAGTTGACGATGGCGTCCGTTGCGCCCTTTCGCAGCGAGCGCCCATCCATATTCACCCCACTCATTCGCGTGTAGGCGGAGAAGGGAATGAAATGCGCACTTGGCTCGGCAACTTCTCTGCCCCGCAACTGGAAGCGTTGCTTCGCCAAGACAGCGATGGAGCGTCCTTCGGGTGTTTCGTCAGCGAGGCTCGACAATTGCGCGGCATCCGCAAGCTCCGCTTCGCTCACTCCTTGCACCGGAATGAACTCCACCGCCTGCCGATTGCCCAGCGTGATGGTGCCGGTCTTGTCCAGCAGGAGCGTATCGACGTCGCCCGAGGCTTCCACGGCTTTCCCGCTCATGGCCAGGACGTTGTGCTGCATCACGCGGTCCATCCCTGCGATCCCGATCGCGGACAGCAATCCGCCGATGGTGGTTGGAATAAGGCAGACCAGCAGGGAAACCAGCACCGCCACCGTTGGCACGCTTCCGCTTTTGGCGGAAGCGATGCTGTAGATGGCAAACGGCTGTAGCGTCGCCACAGCAAACAAGAAGATCAGCGTCATGCCGGCAATGAGAATGTTTAAGGCGATCTCGTTGGGAGTCTTCTGCCGTTCCGCCCCCTCCACCAGAGCGATCATCCGATCCAGGAAAGTCTCGCCCGGATTGGAAGTTATCTTGATGCGGATCTGGTCCGACAGCACCTTGGTCCCGCCCGTCACCGCGCTGCGATCGCCACCCGACTCGCGAATCACCGGTGCGCTTTCGCCGGTGATGACGGATTCATCCACGGTGGCAATGCCTTCGATGACTTCTCCGTCGCCGGGGATAATGTCTCCTACTTCGCACAGCACGGTGTCCCCGGCGCGCAGCTTCGAGGCCGGCACCGCTTCCATCTTGCCCTTGCCAACAAAGCGCTTGGCAACGGATTCGGATCTGGTCTTCCGCAAGGTGTCGGCTTGCGCCTTGCCGCGCGCTTCCGCCATAGCCTCAGCGAAGTTGGCAAAGAGCACCGTGAACCAGAGCCACAAATCAATCTGGACCTCAAATCCCAAGCTCGGCGCGCCGATGAAGGCGTCCCGAACCAGGAACACGCCCGTCAACGCTGCGCCCACTTCCACCACAAAAATCACCGGATTCTTGAAGAGCGTGGCGGGATTCAGCTTGATAAACGAGTCCTTCAGCGCCCGCCCCACGAGTTCGCGATCGAACAGGGGACGCGCCCGCACCAGTCTCTTGGGGATCAGTGTCGTCAGATCGTCGATCAGAGGAGGAGTTGCTGTCGTGGCCATGGATTAGCTCCAGATAGAGAACATCAGCGAAGAAAACAGTCTCCCCTGGTGCATCAGGTAATGCTCGACCAAAGGGCCCAGGGAGAGTGCGGGGAAGAACGTCAAGGCGCCGATTACGATCACCGTCCCCACCAGGAGCCCAACGAAAAGCGCGCCGTGGGTTGGGAACGTGCCGCTGGACGACGGCACCCGCTTCTTGGCCACCAGGCTTCCCGCGATGGCCAAAGTGGGGATGATGAACGCGAAGCGCCCGAGGACCATCGCCAGACCCAAGGTGAGGTTGTACCAGGGAGTGTCCGGATTAAGCCCGGCGAAGGCGCTGCCATTGTTTTCCGGGGTGCTCGAGTAGGCGTAGAGCATCTCGCTGAATCCGTGCGGCCCGGCATTGGTGAGGTTGGCGATGGCCGGACCGGGAGGATTCCAGTAGCCATTCTTGGCAAACGGAGCGACGATGCTGACGGCGGTAAACACCAGAATCACGAAGGCCGTGGCAAGGATGGCCACCATCGCCATTTTGACTTCCTTCTGCTGGATCTTCTTTCCCAGGTACTCCGGCGTTCTCCCCACCATCAAGCCCGCAATGAACACCCCGATAACGGCGTACAAGAGCATGCCGTAGAGGCCTGATCCGACCCCGCCGAAGATAACTTCATCGCTCTCGATATTGAAAAGCGGAACGAGGCCGGCAAGCGGAGTAAGGCTGTCGTGAACGTTATTGATGGCGCCGCAGCTTGCGTCGGTGGTAACGGTCGCAAACAATGCTGAACTGGCAATGCCAAAGCGAGTTTCCTTGCCTTCCATGTTGCCGCCGGGCTGCGTATTGGTGGAGCGGCTCTCAATGCCGAGTTTCGTCAGGATGGGATTGCCCGCTTGTTCGTAGTGGTAGCAGACGAAGACACCGACCAGAAACATTACCGCCATGGCGGCGAATAACGCCCAACCCTGACGCGTGTCGCCCACCATGCGGCCGAACGTATACGTCAGCCCCGCCGGAATTATAAAGATCAAAACCACCTGGAGAAGGTCTGTCAAGGGCGTGGGATTCTCGAAAGGGTGCGAGGAATTGGCGTTGAAGAATCCCCCGCCATTGGTTCCCAGCATCTTAATGACTTCTTGAGAGGCTACAGGACCTTGCGGAATGGTCTGGGTAGCTCCCTCGAGCGTCTTGACCGTCGAATAGGGACGAAAGTTCTGGATGGCGCCCTGCGAGCACAGAAACAACGCGGCGACAAAGGCGATGGGCAGCAAAACGTAGACTGTCGTGCGCGTCAAATCCACCCAGAGGTTGCCGATGCTGTTGGCCTCCTGACGGGCAAAGCCGCGAATCAGCGCCACGGCAACAGAGATGCCCACCGCTGCCGAAGCGAAGTTTTGGACAGCCAGAGCCGCCATTTGCACGAAGTAGCTGAACGTCATCTCGCCGCTGTAGGCCTGCCAATTAGTATTCGTAAGGTAGCTCAGTGCCGTGTTGAAGGCCAGGTCCGGCGTGACGGGAGTGGCTCCGGAGGGCGCGGCCTTAGTGCCAAAGTGCATGGGGTTGAAGGGCAGGTAGCCTTGCAGCCGCTGGATGAGATAAACAAACAGGAAACTGGCCGCGCTGAAAGCAATCACGGAGGCCGCGTATTGTGTCCAGCGCTGCTCGGTGTCCTCGCGTACACCAATCAGGCGGTAGATCAGGCGCTCCACCGGACGGAGCACCGGGTGCAGAAAAGTCCGCTGCCCCTGGAATACCTTGGCCATGTAGGCCCCCAAGGGTTTCGTGATCGCGAGAATCAGGACGAAGTAAACGGCGATGTGCAGAATTCCAAGCGCGCTCATGTTTGTTCCTCTTTCCCCCTCTTACCCCAAGCACCTGATTACGGCTTCCCTTGTTTTTGCTCGTGTCATTCAGTTCTTGCTCGTGTCATTCTGAGCGAAGCGAAGAATCTCTCCAGTTCATATCGCACGTAACTTCGGAGATTCTTCGCTTCGCTCAGAATGACAGGCTCGGATCGCTCAGAATGACAGGCCCGGACCAGGCTGGTCTTAAAAGCGCTCCGGCCGAAGCAAGGCGTAAAGCAGGTAAACCAAAAGAAACAGCGCGGTCACTCCTGAGATGATATAGTCCACCCAATGCCTCCTTCTTAGAGCCGGTCACAGCCTCTGGTAGAAGCCCAGCAAGCGACAAACAACACTAGCCCGACGACAATATAAATCAGATCCAGCATATGCCCACCTACACCCTAAGCGGTTAGGAAGTGATCTCAATTGGAGTGTGCCCGACTGGGCATAAAGAAGGCATAAGGATTTGCGAAATATTTCGTTAACGCAGCCAGGCTCTCTCGACGGTGTCATTCCGAGCCCTTCGCTGTCATCCGAAGCGAAGCGAAGAGCCTGTCCTGAACGAAGTGAAGGAATCTCGCTCTGGGTGCTCAGGGTAAACTCCGCGAGGAGTCTCGCCCTGAAAGCAAGGGCACTGCGAGATTCCTCGCTCTGCTCGGAATGACATCCATATTTGGAAACTGTCCAAATTAGGACACTACCGCCGCCCGTAATTCCTAGTCCCCAGCCCCCATTTCAGGCTATACTGAGTTCGGGTCTACGCCGCTGAATGGGAAATGATCTGGTCCAACTCACGGTCTTCGAATCCGCGGGAACGCCGGCGCCTGCGATAGCGCCGCAACGCGCAGCCCATGTGTCCGCGCCGGGCAGGCTGAGGACGTTTTACATTGAAACCTTTGGCTGCCAGATGAATGTGCACGATTCGGAGAAGGTGCAAGGCGTGTTGCTGGCGCGCGAGATGACGCCGGTCGACGACCACGCCCAGGCCGACCTGATTCTCTACAACACCTGCAGCATTCGGGAAAAGGCCGCGCAGAAGGTTTTTTCACGCCTGGGCGCCTTCCGCAAGGGAAACGGCGGGGCGGGGAAGGTGATTGGCGTGCTGGGCTGCGTGGCGCAGCAGGAAGGCGAGAGGTTCTTTGAGCGCGCTCCGCAGGTCAGTTTTGTGTGCGGGTCCGCGAGCTATTCCAAGCTGCCCGAGTTGCTTGACCGGCTCGAAGCTGGAGATCGGCGTGTGACCGGTCTTTCGCTTGACACCGAGGAGTGCTTTGAAACGGAATTGACCCGGCGCGATAATCCCTTCCGGGCTTATCTCACCATCATCGAGGGGTGTGACCAACGCTGCGCGTTCTGCGTTGTGCCTATGACCCGCGGCCCGCAGCGCAGCCGTCCCAGCGAGAAGATCCTGGCCGAGGCCCGCCGCTTGGTGGACGAAGGTTACACTGAAATCCAGCTTCTAGGCCAGATCGTTAATGCCTGGGAGGACCCCTCTCCCGCCCGCAGGAGTTTCGCGGAATTGCTCGAGTGCGTCGCCGAAATTTCAGGCGTTCGCCGCGTGCGGTTCACGACCTCGCACCCGAGATTCTTCACGCCTGACATTGTCCGGGCCATCGACACCCATCCCGCCCTGTGCGACCAGGTTCACCTTCCGGTACAGTCAGGCTCCACGCCAGTCCTGGCGCGCATGCTGAGGGGTTACTCCCGCGAAGAGTATCTCGAACGAATCGGCTACGTTCGCCAGGCGCGCCGCACCATCAGCCTGTCCACGGACATCATTGTCGGCTTTTGCGGTGAAACGCGTCAGGACTTTGAACAGACGCTTTCGTTAATGCAGGAAGTGGAGTACGATCAGGTCTTCTCCTTCAAGTATTCACCGCGCCCCAATACGCTGGCCGAGAAGCAGGGGGATGCTTTGGCCGAGGACGAGAAGGGACGCCGGCTGGCCGAACTCCAGGAACTTCAGCGGCAGATTCAGTTGCGGCGTAATCAGGCTCTGCTGGGCGCGACCTTCGAAGTCCTTGTGGAAGCACACCAGTCGCGCCTGGGGCAGGCGGTGGGGCGCAGCACCACCAATCGCGTCATAAACTTCCCGGGTAGTCCGTCGGATGTTGGACGCTACCTGAGGGTGAAAGTGACGGGGGCCGGGCCTAACAGCCTGGTCGGAGTGCGCGCCTAGGAGCGCCGGTGGATGGCACTCGTGCTCTGTCATTCTGAGCGAAGCGAAGAATCGCCGCAGTTGCGACATCAACGCCCACTGCCGGGATTCTTCGCTCCGCTCAGAATGACAAAGTGAACGGACGCCGATCGGGTGAAAAGGCGGACGGGCAGGGCGTCAGGGATCGGGAGGGTCGCATGGAAATTGAGATGAGAATCCGCGGATTGGTGATGGATCCGGTCACGAACATGCCCATCGTGATCCTCAAGGACATCAACGGCGCCTCTGTGCTTCCCATCTGGGTGGGCATTTACGAAGCCAACGCCATCGCCCTGGAAATTGAAAAGGTCACCACTCCCCGTCCCATGACCCATGACCTGCTGAAGAATCTCTTGCTCGGGCTCGAAACCCGCGTCCAGAAAGTGGTGGTGAACGAGTTGAAGGAAGACACCTTCTACGCCCTGATCTGGCTGGAACGCGACGGACAGGTAATGTCCATCGATTCGCGGCCCAGCGACGCCCTGGCGCTGGCCCTGCGCATGGATTGCCCGATCTATGTCGAGGAGGAAGTCCTGAAGAATTCCAAGGTGGCCGCCGGAGCCACCGATAAGGCCAGCAACGAAGAGCTTCGAAAATGGCTGGAGGGATTGGGCGACGAGGACATGGGCCGCTATAAGATGTAAGGCTCCGCCGCGCTGATCTCAAATCTCAGATTTGAGATTTGATTCTGAAATCTTAGCTTTGAGATTTGAATCTGAAATCTTCAATTTGAAATTTGAGATTTTGAGCCGCAGCCACCTTAGCCCTTGCTCAGTTCATCTAAAAGGCTTATCTTAACGGTTGCGCAGGGTGCGCTCGAGGTCGAGCGCCCCGGGTGTTCACACGGCACAAGGTGTACGGGCGCCCCCCTCGGGTGCCCTGGGCGGCGGGACGGGCCGCTCCGACCCTAGCCGGCGGGAGTTGCGAGTGAGCACGGTCATCGCGATCGCGAACCAGAAAGGCGGCGTCGGGAAAACCACGACGGCTATCAATTTAGCCGCTGCCCTGGCGCTCAACGACCAGCGGACCCTCCTGATCGACCTGGATCCCCAGGCCAACTGCACTCTTAGCTTTTTCAATCCCGACGAAGTCGTGCACTCGACTTACGAGGTGCTGGCCGATCACAGCATGGCCCTTTCGCAGGTGATGCGGCCCACGCGCGTGGCGAATTTGTGCGTAGTGCCGTCGCGCATCTCGCTCGCCAAGCTGGAAACTCAACTGGTGGGCCAGTTCGACGCCCCCTATCGCCTCAAGGATGCCTTGGCGGCCGTGCGCGACGATTTTGACCTCCTGGTGATCGATACTCCGCCGGCGCTTGGCCTGCTCACCGTGAACGCCCTCGTGGCCGCGCAATACCTGCTGGTGCCCATCCAGGCGTCCTATTATGCGCTCGAGGGTACGGACGACCTGCTCGAGACGCTCCAGCGCATTCGCGCCCGGCCCAACCCGGAACTCGAACTGCTCGGCGTGATCGTCACGCTGTTTGACCGGCGGACCAATCTGGCGCGCGACATTTACAAACAAGTGCGTGAAGTCTTCGGGGATAAGGTCTTCAAGACCATTATCGGCAAGAACGTACGCCTCGAGGAAAGCCCGGCTTATAAGGAAACCATTTTCACGTTTGCCCCCGACTCAACGGGAGCCAAGGAATATACCCAGCTTGCCAAGGAGGTCATGCAACGTGTCCGCTAGACGCGCTGGATTGCCCCTGACCGTCAAGATGCGCCACAACTCCCATTACGTGGAGGAGATCATCTCCCGAACCGGCGCCGCGATTGGCAGAATGATTCCCATCGAGGATGTGCAGGCCAACGCCGGCCAGCCGCGCAAGGATGTTGGCGATTTGCAGGGGCTTACTGACTCGGTGCGCGAGAAGGGCGTGCTGGAGCCGCTCCTGGTGCGGTTTCTGCCCGAGTCGGGCAAGTATATGATCATCTCCGGCGAGCGCCGTTACCTGGCGGCGCGCGCTGCGGGGCTTTTCGAACTTCCCTGTATCGAGAAGGACGTTGATGACGCCGAAACGCTCGAAATGGCGCTCATCGAAAACCTCCAGCGCAAAGATTTGACCCCCTTCGAAGAGGCGGACGGCGTGCAGGCGCTGACCGGCCGCTTCGGCCTGACCCATGAGGAAATTGCCCGGAAACTCTCGAAATCACGCTCTTCGATTACTGAGCTGCTCAGCCTTCGGATGATTCCCGATGAGATTAAGGCTTTCTGCATCGAAAAAGGCGTGCTTTCCAAATCGCAACTGCTGCAAGTGGCCCGGCAGCCCAACGAAGGCAAGATGAAGGACCTGGCGCACCGCTTTGCCCTGGGAATCGTGAATCGCGAACAGGCTCGCGCCGAACGTAATCCCGATAAAAGACCGCGCCCGGCCGTCTTCCGCTTTGTCCCGCCTGCCAAAGAGTTTAAGCTCGTACTGCAGTTCCGTAAAAACAGCGTCGAACGCAACGAAGTCATCGCCGCCTTGCGCCGCATCCTCGAAACCCTGGAAGCAGAGAAGTAAAGCAGAAATCAGAAATTAGAATGCAGAAGGCGAGAGCGGCACCGGTCGAACTGACTGCCCTCTCCCAAGGGGAGAGGGTGTCCCGCTGCCGGCGTTGTCATCAGCCGGAGCGGGACGGGTGAGGGGTTACTTGCTGGGCGCTGCCGCTTCCAGCAGAAAAAACATGGATGATCCATCGCCGAAACCCGCCCCCGACCTCCTCTTTGTCTACGGCACCCTTCGCCGCGGCTTCCGCCTCCACCATCACTTGAGAAGGCTGGGCGCGCAATTTGTAGGGAACGGGAAAGTCCAGGCGGAACTCTTCGACTTGGGGGAATTTCCCGGCGCGCGCGCTTCCACCAAACCGGGGAAGACGGTCGTGGGTGAGCTTTACCGCCTGAACAAAGTGGTAAACAGCTTGCGAGTCCTGGATCAGATTGAAGGGTTCTCGCCCCGGAATCCCGGCATGTTCGAGCGCGGCACGACCGAGGTCACATTGCCCAACGGTGAGCGTCGCCTTTCGCGGATCTACTGGTACCGGTGGCGCTGCCCCCGGTCTTATGTTCTGCGTCTGTTCTGACTTTTGGAGTGCGGCAGCTTGCTGCCGCTGTGGCCCAGGCCAGCTTGCTGGCCGTGGCGAGCTTGGACGACGTCCTGCCTGCTCAGGGCATCAAAGGGGCTGCGGCTGACACTATTGTAACCTTGTTGGGATACTCGTACGTAGCCTCCCGAAACGGCTGTGGCAAGAGACATTTTGGCGCGGTTGCGGCACTCTCTGACGCGGCGTTGCTGAATTCTGGAATTGGCAAAGAAAACACTTGACAATCTGTGCCCACAATGATAGACTACAATGGGGTTGTGCGGTGGCTGGAAAGGAACTACACAGGATGCACGGAGTTGCAGTCGGCACACGCCAGGGTGCCCGGCCGCGCCATGGGACCCGGGGGTTAGCTTGTCGACTCTCAACTCTCGACTCTCAACTTTCTTTACGACCGATCCGGGAATATCTATGAAAACAAAGGATGAGGTCAAAAAGTCAAGGCGGGCTGGCGCAGACGTTGCCTTTGAACGTCTGCGATGCGCCGAAGGCGCAGTTAAGTCAGATTGCACCGACATGGCCCTTCGGGAGATCGCAGACCACATACATCGGGGGTCTGCGCCAGCCTATGAAAACCAACGGAACAAAGCGAGAATGTCTATGAAAACAAAGGTCCGGAGTGGAAATCAACCACCCCTGCCCCCGCCCTTTATTCAGGGACGGGAAGCCGTGCATCGCTCCGGCGTAGCGCTGACCTTCAGGTCAGCAGGCGAACGAAATAAGAGTGCCGACGCTTCTCTGCGCTCAGGGCAGGATCTGAAGGTCGACGAAACAGAATGCGGGGAACAAAGCGAGAATGTCTATGAAAACAAAGGACGAGGTCAAAATGTCAAGGTGTCGTGAAGATGAGAAGTCCGGCGGTGCAAAGCTGGCCCTGGCTCCAAGCTCACCCACAGTTGGGAATGTACGGGCTGGCTTCTCGACTTCTCGATTCCCAACTCTCGACTCTCAACGTTCTTTACGACCGATCCGGGAATGTTATAGAAAACAAAGGGTCGGTGCGGTAGGCAAATGATGCTTGAAGCGCAATCCAGCGATCTGAGCCCGGGTCAACTCACGGTGCTGGAGTCGCTTCTGCAAGCGGGCTTCAAGTTCGTGACGTTCGAGCGCTATGCGCGTTACCTAGCGGTACAACGGGAGGGATTCGTTGCCTTGCTGGAGATCAGCGAAGGAAAGGTAAGCCTCTTCGGCCAAGTGGGGTATCATGTCGGGGAAGGAATCGCCATGCTGGTGGAGCGAGCCGGGGGCAAAGCCTTTACCTGGAAGAGCGAATCCGTGCCCGCCACGCCGGAGATGCTGGCCGCGTATGTGCGATTTAGGCAGGACCTGAGTCAACTGTTAAAAGGGTCGGACGGAGAACCGCAGTAGGGAGGAACTGATAGGAATGAACGATTTATATGACGTGCTGGTCGTGGGCGCCGGCCCGACGGGCTTGGCGTGCGGCATCGAAGCGCAGCGGGCCGATCTGAAGCTGCTGATCCTGGAGAAGGGCTGCCTGGTGAACTCGCTGTTCCACTATCCGCCCAACATGACCTTCTTCACTACGCGCGAACTGCTCGAGATTGGCGACCTGCCTTTTGTGAGCGTGAATATCAAACCCACGCGGGCCGAAGCCCTGGAATACTATCGCCGCGTGGCAGACCACTACCATTTGCCCATCCACTATGAGGAGCGTGTGGCGCGGGTCAGGAAAGAAGACGGCGCCTTCGCGATTGACACCGGCCTGCGCGGCGGGCAGCATTGCAAATACCACTCTCGCAACGTTGTGCTGGCTACGGGCTACTACGATCTTCCCAACCTGATGAACGTGCCGGGAGAGAACCTGCCCAAGGTCTCGCATTATTACCTTGAGCCGCACCAATTCTTCGGGCGCCGGGTGGCGGTGGTTGGGGGAGGCAATTCGGCGGCGATTGCGGCGCTGGAACTCTACCGCTACGGGGTCGAGGTAACGATGGTGGTGCGGGAGGGCGAACTCAGCCGGCATATCAAGTATTGGATCAGGCCTGATCTTGAGAACCGGATCAAGGAGGGCTCAATCCGGGCTTTCTTCGGAAGCATCCTGACGGAGATTGCGCAGGACTGGATTCTAGTGCGCAATTCCGCAGGCGAAACGGTGCGCCTCGAAAATGACTTCGTTTTCGCCCTCACTGGTTTTCATCCTGACTTCGACTTCCTGCGCAGCGCCGGGGTGCGGATAGACCCGAAAACATGCCGCCCGGAGTGCAGCACGGAAACTCGCCAAACCAACGTGCCCGGCCTGTATCTGGCGGGCGTGATCATAGCGGGCATGGATACCAACGAGATCTTCATTGAGAACGGCCGCTTCCACGGCAAGCAGATTGTGGACGATATAAGGGCGAAAAGCAGTCGGCAGTAATCAGTCGTCAGTTGTCAGTCGTCAGTTGGCCGTAGTTGGCAGCCTCTGAAGAGGCATTATGTGATGAGGTATTAGTACTAAATAGATTATCTTGTTGAGTGCTTGCTTTTGGGCCCTTCGGCGAGCTTCTGGCAGCTCACGGCCGGGAACTGACAACTGACGACTGGCAACTGACTACTGCTTTACGGGCACCTTCGTGGCCACCGTATCGTGAGTGATCTCGAAGGTCACCTCGGTCCCCGCAGCGATAACGATGTTCTTGCCTTTCTTGGTGGAGAACTTGCTCGCCAGGGCGGTTAGGCCGCCGGCTGCCTGATCTTTGGCCTGCGCGCCACCCGCAGCCTGAGCGTTTGCGGCGATGTTGTACTTCGTGCCGTTCGGAGTTGAGATAGAGTCTGCGATAAGTAGAAAATCGCCCTTCTCTTTATCCTTGCCCTTGCCCTTGCCTTTGGTTTGCTCCGGCGGGTTCACAAACGTAATGTGGCCATCCACGGTGCTGCTGTCCGGAACGATTTCTCCCCCGGGGCCGAAGACGGGTTCCACAACCTTGCCGGTCCACATGTCTCCGCTTTCGTTGGCTTTCGAGCTGAGCTCGGTGATGAACTGCACGTGCAACTCTCTTCCGGCGATGAGCGTAATCGCATCATCCGCCGCAAAGCAGATCGCAGAGAACACGACTATTGCCGCGAATCCCACCACGAATACTGACCTACTCATGTCGTTCTCCTCACAGCTTGTCACTCCGAGCGAAGCGAAGGGCTCAGGATGACAGCGAAGGGCTCGGAATGACATCACTCTTACCAACTGCGCGGCTCCGCCCTGCCCAACTGCCGATCTGCCCACCTGCCTACTGCCCACTGCCTACTCTCTTCGCCGTCGTATCGCGGGGAATCACGAAGGTCATCTCAAGGCCTGCCGGAACGATAATGTCCTTGCCCTTTTTGAGGGCGCCATGAACGAGGCCGGCCACGGCGCCGATCCCGGCGCCGTAGAGCGCCCCGCTTCCACCGTGCGCGATGACGCCGACGGTGGCGCCCGCCGCCGCCCCGATGCCGGTTTCTACGGCCGTCCCTTTGCCGTCTTTGCCGGGCCCTTGTAAGGTGCCCTCTTGATCCTTCAGATTGGCGCCCTCGGCGTCCTTCAAGCTGGCCACGATGTTGTACTTTGCGCCCTCAGGATTGGCGATCGAATCGACCACCAGCCGCATTTCGCCTCTCCCTTTTGCATGTCCCGGCCCCTTCAAGTAAGTGATGTGGCCATCCACGAAGCTGCCTTCCGGAAAGACTTCCTTGCCTTTCAGGAATATGGGCTCCACCAGCTTGGCCGACCACATGTCGCCGGCTTGGTTGGTCTTCGAGCTGAGCGTGGTGATCAGTTGCACTTGGATCTGGCTTCCGGCGGGGAGCGTAATCGTGTCGTCCGCCGCAACCGACGTGGTTGACATAACCAGAATGGCCGCGGCAGTCAGGATGAGTCTTGAGCTTCTCATAGCGCCTCCCACGAATCGCTACGTTGCGCTTGACGATTCAATTGTATCAGCTTTAGTCTTCCCTCTTACAGGCAATCCATCATCGGAGAAACAGATGCCTTCTCGACGTCGATTCTTACGTCATGCCGGCGCAGGGGTTGCTCTGACGGCCGGTGTTAGCGCGGCGCTGACGCCGAATCCACTTGCGGGGCAGGGAAGTGCCGCGCCAGGCTCTTCCGCCCCGCTACCGGCTTCGATCAAGGCGCTGAAATCCATGAAGGAACTCGCCAAGCCAATCAGCACGGAGGATAGGGGGGCACGGATTGAGCAGGCTCGGCATTTGATGGCCGAGAACCGGATTGACGCGTTGATGCTGATGAGCGGCACGTCGCTCGAGTACTTCACCAACATCCGCTGGTGGGGCGGCGAGCGGCCGTTCGCTCTGATTCTCCCGGCGAAAGGCCAGGCCTTCTTCGTTTGTCCCGCCTTCGAGCGGGATCGCGCCGAGGAGGTGATTGCTCAGAGTCCCTTCGCCGGCGTTGCTGATATCCGAGTCTGGGAGGAAGACGAAAACCCCTACGTGCTGATCGCCGAGGGAATAAGGGAAAGAGGCCTTGCCGGCGGGCGCTTGGGGATGGAGGAGACGGTCCACTACGTCTTCAGCGACGGTGTGAGCAAGGCCGCGCCGGCGCTCAACATCCTGAGCGCAACGCCGGTGACTGCCGGGTGCCGGATGCGCAAGAGTGAGCACGAAATTGCCTTGATGCGGCTCGCCGCCCAAGTGACCATCACTGCGTACGAAGCGGCATGGCGGGCCCTCCAGCCGGGCATGACGCAGCACCAACTGGGGCGGCTGATTGACGCCGCCTACTCCCAGCTTGGCTTTCCGGGAGGAGCCAGCGTCAACGTCGGCGCGTACTCCGCGCTGCCCCACGGGTCGATTGCGCCCCAGAGCATCCATGAGGGCGAAGTCGTGATGATCGACGACGGCTGTGTCGTGGAAGGCTACACGTCTGATATCACGCGGACCTTCGTGCTCGGCAAGCCTACCGAGAAGGTGCGGCAGGTGTTTGACATTGTCCGTCGCGCCCAAAAGGCAGCACTGGATGCCGCCCGGCCCGGGATCGAAGCTCAGGAGGTGGACGCGGCGGCGCGCAAGGTGATCACCGACGCGGGCTATGGCCCGGGTTATAAGTTCTTCAAGCACCGCCTCGGCCATGGCATGGGGATGGATGGGCACGAGTGGCCATACCTGGTGCGCGGAAATACCCTCAAGCTCGAGCCGAATATGACGTTCAGCGACGAGCCGGGGATTTACATTCACGGTGAGTTCGGCGTCCGCCTGGAGGATGACATGCACGTCACAGAAAACGGCGCCGAATTGTTCACAGGGCAGAGCGCGTCGCTGGAGGAGCCGTTCGCGCGAGGATAGAAGAAGTCGAAAGTCAAGAGTCGAGAGTCGAAAGTCAAAGACTCGGCAGTTGTGACTCTTGACTTTCGACTCTTGACTCTCAACTCCTCGACTTTGCTCTGACCGTCGGTTATACTGGAATGTACTGGGCCATGCCAAACATACTCAAAGAAATCGCGGATTCCGCCACGGCGCTGGCCAAGGGGTTTTCCATCACTTTCAAGACCATGCTTCGGCCCACGGTGACGGAGAACTACCCGGACGAACCGGTGCATTTTGAGGACCGTTACCGCGGCCTGCACGTTTTGCGGCGCGACGAAAACGGGCTCGAGAAGTGCGTCGCCTGCTTCCTGTGCGCCGCAGCTTGCCCGGCCAATTGCATCTACATCGAAGCTGCTGAGAACACCGGTGACCACCGCATCAGCGCGGCGGAGCGTTATGCCAAGGTCTACAACATTGACTACAACCGCTGCATCTTCTGCGGCTACTGCGTAGAAGCTTGCCCCTGCGACGCCATCACCCACGGCCACGGCTTTGAGATTGCCGCCTACGACACCAATGCCTTGGTTTACCGCAAGGAGCAACTCCTCGAGCCCGTACCCAAGAGCGCCTCGAAGAAGTAACCTCTCGCCTCCACCTCTGCCGGATCACCCGGAGGCCATGAAAACGATTCCCCTTCTTCTTCTGCGTGTAGGGGGACGGCTTGCCGTCCCCTTTTGCCGGTCCCGCGGCGGGCGGGTAGGGCAAGCCCTACCCCTACACGTTTTCAGAGCAGGAACTTGACATTAGACGCCCACAAAGCTAGATTGTTAATGAGTTGATGAGAAGTAAACTCTCTCTCCCTAACGCCGGTTCTCGGCGCGTCCTCCGAACACCGCAGGATGGTGCTTCTCCCATTTAGGAGGGTGTGAGGCATGCACAAAAGATGAAAACGAGTGTGAAGGTTCCGAACGGAGTGGAAGAACTCGTAGGCACGCACGACGGGAACCTGCGCCTGCTGGAGAGGAGCTTCAATGTTTCCGTAAACCTCGGAGAGGACGCGGTGGAAATCGAAGGCGGCGACAACGAAGTGCGCCGCGCGCAAAAGCTCCTGGAAGAATATGCGGACCTGGTGGAGAGCGGATCGCGATTTGACAGCTCGGAAGTCGAGTCCTTCCTGCGCATCGCCGGACAGGATCCGCAGGCCACCCTCAAAGGTCTTGCCGAAGCGGGCCGCCCGCGGACCTTCGGCAAGAAATCCATCACACCCAAGAGCCTCAACCAGCGCACCTACGTGGATGCCATCGAGCGCCACGACATGGTTTTTGGAATCGGCCCGTCGGGCACCGGCAAGACATACCTGGCGGTGGCCATGGCCGTGGACGCGCTGCTGAGTAGAGAGGTCAGCCGCATCATCCTGGCGCGCCCTGCGGTGGAAGCGGGCGAACGGCTGGGATTCCTCCCAGGCACCATCCAGGAAAAAGTGAACCCCTACTTGCGCCCGCTGTACGATGCCCTCTACGACGTACTGGACCCGGACAGGGTGGAGCGCCACATTGAGAAAGGCATCATTGAGATCGCACCTATTGCTTTCATGCGCGGCCGGACGTTGAATGACGCTTTCGTGATTCTTGACGAGGCCCAGAACACGACCAGCGAGCAGATGAAGATGTTCCTGACCCGCTTGGGCTTCAACTCCAAAGCGGTGGTCACCGGCGACATCACGCAGATCGACCTGCCGGACGGACGGCGTTCCGGCCTGGTTGAGGCCATCGATGTGGTCTCCAGAGTGCCCGGAATCAGCTTCGTCTATTTCACGGAGCGGGACGTGGTGCGGCACACCCTGGTGCAGCGCATCATCCGCGCCTACGAGGAATACGACCAGGCACGCGCCGGCGCGAATAACAACAAGAACCACAACAGAGCCATTGATCCTTAATCTGCAAGACAAACTCATTGTCAAGACTTCCCGATTGAGCGAATATGTGGGGGAGCTAAGGCGGGCGCTTGGACTGGGCAGGCGCGATTGTAACATTTGCCTGGTGAACGACCGGGAGATCAGGCGCTTGAACGCGCTCTTCCGTGGAAAGCAGCGCGCCACGGATGTCTTGTCATTTCCGTGGGAGGCTCGGCAGCGGCGGGCCCGCTCGCGAACGAAGCGCGGCCGTACGCGGCGCAGGCAAGCGGGCGGGGGCCTCGCTGCGTGCGTAGAGATAGAGTTCAGAAACCATCTCGGCGACATCGTCATATCGGTTGAGACCGCCAAACGAAACGCGCGCCAGGAAGGACACTCAACCCTGAATGAGATCCGCTGGCTTATCCTGCACGGCCTCCTGCACCTGCTGGGCTACGACCACGAATCCGATCGGGGCGAGATGAATCGGCTGGAGCTTGCCCTCCGGACCCGGCTGGGCATTTCGGGAGAGTGATGGACCCCAACACGATCCTGATCACTATGGTGTGGCTGGCCGTTCTGGCCGCCCTGCTCGTGGCCGGCGCGGTGGCCTCTTATCTGCGGCTGCTGATGCGCCGGCTGACCGTGATGAGCGCCAGGAAGCTGTTTCGCCCTCCCGAACCGGGGCGCATCAC
Organism: Terriglobia bacterium; assembly: GCA_050008495.1. Classification (GTDB taxonomy): domain Bacteria; phylum Acidobacteriota; class Terriglobia; order UBA7540; family UBA7540; genus CAVROP01. The sequence goes on from JBEKMN010000001.1 coordinate 149,494, forward strand.
GATCGACCGGGAGCGTGTGGGAGTCTCGATTTCGGCCCTGCACGGCGCCGCGATGCACCTGTTTGCCGTCGGCGTCACCGCGCTGCTGGTTCTGCGCAGGCCGGATCATTTCTGGGGAAACGTGGGCGCCGCGCTGGTTATTGTCTTGACTGCGGTTGCCGTTGCCGACCAACTCATCCCTTTCCTTCTGGTGGCGAGCCACGACGAGCCGGAGGTGATCCTTGAGCGTTGGATGCCGGTGGTGCGACGGCTGGTTTATCTGGCCTTGCCACTCACTTTTCTCATTCTTATTTCCACCACCATGAGCCGCCTGTTGGAATCCACGGAGCAGGAACCGGAGCCCCCCACGCCACAAGAAAACTTGCAAGAGTTCATCGAGGTCGGGCAGCAAGACGGCCTGATCGAAAAAGGGGAGGCTGAGCTCGTGCAGTCGGTGGTGGAATTCGGGGAGAAGCTGGTGCGCGAGGTGATGACGCCCCGCACGGAAATCGCCGCCATCGACGTGAACGCTTCTCTCGAAGACCTGCGTAAGCTGTTTCGCGAGAAGCGACTGACGAGGTACCCCGTCTACAGCGGTCAACTGGACCGGATCGAAGGTATCGTCAACGTCCGGGACCTCATGGAGTTGCCACCCGAAGAACAGGCGAGGATCACAATTCGCAGCCTGATCAGGCCTGTCCCCTTCGTTCCGGAAACGCGGAATATCAAGGACCTGCTCAAAGAATTGCAGAAATCCACCATTCAGATGGCGATCGTCATCGACGAGTATGGCAGTGTTACCGGCTTGGTGACGATCGAGGACATGCTGGAAGAAATTGTGGGTGAAATCAAGGACGAGTTCGAACCCCACGCACAGGATATCGTGAAGGAAACGGAGAATTCCTACCTCGTTTCAGGCCACACAGACTTGTCGCAGATTGGCGAAGAATTGCACGTTCTCCTCCAGGCGCCCGGCTATTCCACCGTGGCGGGACTGGTGCTGACGCATCTCGGCCACGTGCCGGTTCCAGGGGAGAAAGTGAAGGAAAACGGGGTGAACATCGAAGTCCTGGAGGCTAACAAGCGGACCGTCTTAAAGGTTCGCTTGACCCTTACCCCGAAAGACACTGAGGCGGCTGATGACCATGGCGGAGCCCACTAAATCCGGATTTGTGGCGGTGGTAGGAAGGCCCAACGCCGGCAAGAGCACGCTGGTCAACGCTCTGGTCGGAAGCAAGGTCTCCATCGTCACCGCCGTGCCGCAAACCACCCGCAATCGAATTCTGGGAATCGTCAATCGCCCCCCCGCACAAATCGTGCTGATGGACACGCCCGGGATTCATCGCCCCCTTTCCCGCCTCAACGAACAAATGATGGCCTTCGTTCGCCAGGCGCTCGCGGAACGGGATCTGGCGATTCTGATCGTCGACGCTTCGGAGCGCTTCGGGCATGGCGACGAGTTTGCCGTGGGCCTGTTGAAAGAATACGGACCGCGAAGCATCCTGGCGCTGAACAAAATCGATCGAATCAGGAAGCCGCAACTTCTGCCGCTCATGCAGCGCTATTCCGGGTTGTACAACTTCGAGGAAATCATGCCGGTCTCGGCTCTCAAGGGCGAAGGGCTCACGGAGCTTTTGGACGCCGTGGTGAAACTGCTGCCCGAGGGCCCGCACTATTTCCCGCCCGAAATGTACACCGATCAGCCGGAGCGATTTCTGGCCTCGGAAATCATTCGAGAGAAGATCATCCTCCACACTCGGCAGGAACTTCCCTACGCGACGGCCGTCATCATCGAGAGCTTTGAGGAAGACGAGAGGATCACGCGCATCCACGCCAGCATCGTGGTTGAAAGGGAGTCGCAGAAGCCGATCATTATCGGCTCGGGCGGCGAGATGCTGAAGCAGATTGGCAGCGAGGCGCGCCGCGAATTGGAAAGGTTGTTCCCGCCCAAAGTCTTCCTTGAACTCTACGTCAAAGTTGAAGCCAATTGGCGTGACGCCCGGCCGATGGTTGCCGCGCTCGATTACCGCAACGAAGGGTGAACTGGCGTTTAGCGTCATCTTTCTGTCATTCTGAGCGAAGCGAAGAATCTCCGTAGTCTCGCAATCGGGCAACTGCCGAGATTCTTCGCTTCGCTCAGAATGACATGACCTCGAGGAGTATTCGTATGGAATTGAGGCGACTGGGCAACAGCGATCTTCAAATTACTCCCCTCGGAGTGGGCGCATGGGCCATGGGTGGAGCAGGGTGGCGCTTCAGTTGGGGAGCGCAGGATGATCGCGACTCTATCGCCGCCATCCATCTCGCGATCGAATCCGGCATCAATTGGATCGATACCGCAGCAGTCTACGGACTGGGACACTCGGAAGAGGTCGTCGGCCGCGCCGTGCAGGGAATCCCGCGCCGCCCTTATATCTTCACCAAGTGCGAGCGCCGGTGGAACGAGCGCGGGGAACTCAGCGGCAACCTGAAGGCCGACTCCCTCCGCGCCGAGTGTGAGGCGAGCCTGCGGCGGCTCAAAGTGGACGCCATCGACCTCTACCAGATTCACTGGCCCAGTCCGGAGGAGGATATCGAAGAAGGCTGGATGACCCTCGCAAAACTTAAAGAAGAAGGCAAGGTCCGCTGCATCGCGGTATCGAACTTCAACGTGCCGCAGATGAAGCGAGCCCAAGCTATCGCACCTATAACCTCGCTTCAGCCGCCTTATTCTTTGCTGGCTCGCGCGGTTGAGAAAGAGGTCCTCCCCTACTGCGCGGAGCAGAATATCGGCGTGATTGTTTATTCCCCGATGAGGGCCGGATTCCTGAGTGGCGCGATGACGCGCGAGCGAGCCGGCGCTTTGCCGGATGACGATTGGCGCCGGCACGACCCGGATTTTCAAGAGCCGGCATTGTCCCGCAATCTTCGCCTGGTGGAATTGCTGCGCGCGATTGGCGCGCGCCACGGACGCACGCCGGGCGAAGTGGCGATTGCCTGGACGTTGCGTCACCCCGCTGTGACCGGCGCCATCGTCGGGCTTCGCCGCGCAGAACAGGTCTCCGGTGTAATTGGCGCGGCAGAATTTCGCCTGAGTTCCGAAGAAGTCGGGGAGATCGAGAACTTTCTCCGCAACATTGACCAGCCCACGTAGGGGCGGCCCTTGTGGCCGCCCGAGGGCAACCACAGGGGTGGCCCTACAGCGCCCAACTGCATCCTCCCCCAGCTTTCGGACCGCGAAGAGAGGGATTGAAATCGGCGACGGGTATGCGAAAACTCCCCAGCGCGCGTGAGATCGAGCTGGCGGCAGCCGCCGGCCGTCCCCCGCGTAGTCAAGGCGCCACGCCGCCCCGTGGCGAAGCGCTAGCCATGCTGGTTCGCCGTGGTTTTGGACCTTCGCAAGCCAAACTCGAGGTGCCTTTCGCGGACAACCTGGAGGCCGCGACTGCCGAGCGGCTCGCGAAGAAGCTTGGTCATTATGCTTTCCGCCTTTTCCTCCGTGGGGCGATACAGAAGTCGGAAGGGTTTGCGCCCGCTGAGGCTACACGATACCTCGAGGCGGCCCAAGCCGAGGCGTGTGCTGAGTCGCTGGTCGATTTGCGGCTGGCCGAGCGGTTACGGCGAGGCCGCTACCGGCTGCTCCGGGCTGCAAAAAGCTTCGGCGGAACCCTCGAGTGGTACGTGGCGCGCGAACTCGATCGCAGGCTCGGCTTCGATGTGGCATCGGGAGTAAGGCTTCACGCGCGGGGCGTGGGCGGTGACTTGGACGTGGTGGCGGCGGCGGAAGGCAAGTTGGTCTATCTGGAACTGAAATCCTCTCCTCCCAAGAACCTCTCGACTCGGGAAGTGTTCGCTTTTTTCGACCGCGTGCGCCTGCTTCGGCCCGACCTGTCGCTTTTTGTGGTGGACACGGCGTTGCGTCTTAGCGATAAGGTCTTGCCGATGCTGGTGGCGGCGTTGGAGCAACGCCGAGGTGAAACCCAGCTCGTCCCGCGCCGCATCATTCGGGAGGTTTGGGCCCTAACGCCCCGCCTTTACGCGGTAAATGGCAGGCCAGACCTCGTCGCCAACATCGGGCGCGCCATCGCCGAGGGCCTGCGGGCACTTTCGCCAGCGCTCTGATAGCTTTGAGGTTGGGCAGTGTCGTGTTATAGGCGATCGCTGTTAACGTGAGCCACGAACGTAGTCGGCTGCCGACACAACGCGGACTCCTTGAAAGCTTGCGAGAGCCAGTAAGTCCTTATCGCCTGACACGATCAGGCTTGCACCTGCGATCAGTGCGCATTCGAGTATGAAGTCATCTTTAGAATCGCGGCAAGCACCATGGAGCGTACCCGGGACAGGCACCCGGATCAAATCTCGGAAGTAAATGCCGCGACTTTCCTCAACACGCCGCACTTCCCATCCGAGCTTCCTCGAGAGCACCCGGGCTACCTCTTGCTCGATTTGATCGCAAATTGCAACACGATCCTCCGTGAGTGCCTTTTCTAATGCAGCGAGCGGCATTCCGCCAAAATGCAAAGCCGAAACCCAGACACCCGAATCGACGACAACAATCACTTGCCACCCGATCGTTTGGCAAAGCTGCCGCCGCGCTCCTCGTCGACCAAACGCTCCACGTCTGCCTCGGTGTAGCCCTTTGGATTTCGCGAGTGAGCATATTCACGGTCCGCTTGGAGACGCCGGCGGACTCGCTCCATTCGATAGGTGCGGAAGGCCTCGCGGAAGAGTTCACTGAAGTTGCGGCTCTCCTCCTTGGCCACGGCGTCGACCTGCTTGGCCAAATCCTCTGGAAAACTTATGGTGAATACTCGGGACGATCGATTTCTTGTTGCGCGCATAACTGATTATTACATTGTACGACAGTTTCGTGCAAGCCCTCGGGACGCGGCCTCCAGCGGAATGCAAGCGGATCAAAACGGATTCACTGCACGCGCCGCTGGCGTCCCTGCCAGAATTTCTCGCGCAGCACGCGCTTGAGGATTTTTCCCGTGCCACCCTTCGGGAGGCTTTCCACAATCTCCACTGTTTTGGGGGCCTTGTACGCTGCCAAGTGCTGGCGGCAATGCGCAATGATTTCCGTATCCGCAACTTGTTGGCCGGGCTTCAGGGTTACAATAGCTTTCGGCACTTCGCCCCACGATTCGTCCGGAACGGCGATGACTGCGCACTCCATGACTGCCGGATGTCCGTAAATGACTCGTTCGATTTCCGCCGAAGCGATGTTTTCGCCGCCGCTCAGGATCATGTCTTTGCCGCGGTCCACGATGAGGATGTAACCTTCCTCGTCGATGGTGGCCAAGTCGCCGGTGTGAAACCAGCCGGCGTGGATGACGTTGGCGGTGGCCTCGGGCTGCCGCCAATAGCCTTCCATGACGACATCGCCTCGGACGACTACCTCTCCAACCTCCGCTGCATCCGGTTTGACGTCGCGGCCGTCCGGCGTGACCACACGAAGTTCCGAACCTGCGAAAGCGCACCCCGCAGTGGCTTGCCGGCGTATTTGCAACTCTTCCGCATCACCCGCGCAGTGCGCCTTCCGGCGCGCCAGCGTAAGAACCGGCGACGTCTCAGTTAGGCCGTAACCGCCGATGGCGCGGCAACTTGGTATCCTCCGCTCGGTCTCACGGACGAGTGCGACACTGGTCGGCGCTCCGCCCATCATGACTTCCTTCACGCTGCTCAAGTCATACTTCGAAAAATTCGGATGATTGAGCATGGCGATGACCATGGTGGCCACAACCTGGAGACGGCTCACGCGCTCGCGCTGGATCAACTCCATCACCGTAACGGGGTCGAACTTCTTGATCATGACGTGCCGTCCGCCGGACAGCGTGATGATGTGCGGGGCGCCCCAACTGTTGACGTGGAACAGCGGCACAGTGTAGAGGTGAACTTCGCTGTCATCGCCCTTCAACGCTATGGCGGTATAGAGGGCGTGCAGGTAGAGGTTGCGGTGCGTCAGCATGACCCCTTTGGGATAAGCAGTGGTCCCGCTGGTGTAGAAGAGTTCGGCCACGGAGTTTTCATCAATGCCACGGTAATCAATTTCCCCAGGCCCTGCCTCGGCGAGAAGTTCATCGTAGAGTTTGTGATGCGCCCAGGCCGGCTTGGTGTCCCTCAAAGGGATATAGTATTCAATCGCCTTCACCTGCGACCTCAGCGATTCCACCAGAGGAATGAATTCCGGATCGAAGCACAAAATTCTCGGCCCCGCGTCGTTGAGGATATAAATGAGCTCTTCCGGGCTTAAACGGATGTTCAAGGGCAGGAGAATGGCTCCGATCTGCGGCACGCCAAAGTACGCTTCGAGCAACCGATGACAATTGAAGCTCAAGTAGGCAACACGATCGCCGTTCTGCATTCCAAGCTTCCGTAGGGCGCTCGACAGCCGGTCACATCGCTCATTGAACTGGCGATAAGTAAACCGCTGCTGATCGCAAACCACGCCCACTTTGTTGCCGAATACCTGCGCTGCATGCCGTTTCAGCCGCACCGGGGTGAGAGGGAGAATCATGGGAACCTCAGCGTGCAATCTTGTAGTGAGCCCTTCAGAAGGTGCTTACTCAACTATGATAGGCAGTGAGCGCCGGCAAAGCAACCCATACCAGAAGTGAGTCTCTTCGCGGCGCTCGCAGAAAAGCAGATCCTTCGCTTCGCTCAGGATGACAGGTCATTTCGCTCGGGATGACATGTCATTCTCAGCAAAGCGAAGAATCTGCATTCCGGTTGCGGCTTTGCCTCGCTGTGTCCTCTGCGGCGAGTCCTCTGTCTCAGTCACGGTGCTGCAGCATTGCCTACTACCCACCGCAGTTTTTCTCCACCGCGACCTATGGGTTGGAGTAGGACCCAAAATAGTACGGGTGTTGTATACTCCAAGGGCGGCCGCGGCAGGCGACTGACCACGGGCAACCGACGAAGGAGAGCAGGATGTCGATCGAGAAAAGCTACCACATGAGCATCGAGGAGTTCCGCCGGAACGGCCGGGAGGTCATCGACTGGATTGCGGATTATTATGAGCGTATCGAGTCTTTCCCGGTGCTGTCTCGAGTTCAGCCGGGTGAAATCCGCGCTTCACTTCCGAAGGAAGCGCCTATGAACGGTGAGCCGTTCGAGTCCCTGATGCACGATGTTGAAAAGCTGATCCTGCCCGGAATAACGCACTGGCAGTCGCCCAATTTCTTCGCCTTCTTTCCGTGCAACGCCTCCGCTCCCGCCATCCTGGGTGACCTGCTGTCGTCCGGCCTTGGAATTCAGGGGATGCTGTGGGCCACCAGCCCCGCCTGCACGGAACTTGAGACTCACGTGCTCGACTGGCTCATTCAGATGTTGGGCTTGCCGGGGAAGTTCCTCTCCACCTCGACGGGTGGCGGAGTGATTCAGGACAGCGCCTCCAGCGCCACGCTGTGTGCGATTCTTGCGGCGCGCGAGCGCGCGACCGGCTACACCGGAAATAAGCGAGGGTGCAAAGGTGATCTGATCGCCTATGCCTCGCCGCAGGCTCACTCCTCGATTGAGAAGGCCGTGAAGATCGCGGGCCTGGGCCAAGAGAACTTGCGCCTCATTGAGGTTGACGCTCACTGGGCGCTGCGCCCGGAGGCTCTAGCGGCGCAAATCGCTCTCGACCGGCAAGCCGGCAAGGTGCCGTGCATTGTCTGCGCCACGGTAGGAACCACCTCATCAAACGCTTTGGACCCCTTGCCGCAGATCGGACGTATCTGTGAAGACAACGGCATCTGGCTGCACGTGGACTCCGCCATGGCCGGCACCGCGGCGCTCTGCCCTGAGTTCCGGTACATTAATGCGGGTCTTGAGTTCGCGGATAGCTACTGTTTCAACCCGCACAAGTGGATGTTCACGAATTTCGATTGCGACTGCTTTTACGTGGCTCGGCGCAAGGAATTGATCGACGCCCTATCAATTCTGCCGGATTACCTCCGAAACAAGGCCACCGAATCAGGCGCCGTCATTGACTATCGGGACTGGCAGGTGCCGTTGGGCAGGCGCTTTCGCGCCTTGAAGCTCTGGTTCGTGATTCGACACTACGGAGTGGAGGGACTTCGCCACCACGTTCGTCGGCACATCGCGCTGGCCCAGCAGTTTGCCTTGTGGATGCAGCAGGACCAGCGATTTGAACTTGCCGCGCCCGCGCCCTTGAATCTGGTCTGTTTCCGCCACCGCGCCGGAGATGCCTTCAACGAGGCGCTGCTGGACGCCCTCAATCGAAGCGGCGATCTCTACTTGACGCACACGAAATTGAATGGACGCTACGTCATCCGTTTCTGCGTAGGACAGACGTATACCGAGTCTCGTCATGTGGAGCGCGCGTGGGACCGAATTAAGGAAGAAACTACCAAGCTGGAAGCGCGCGGTGGATGGTAGCGAAAGTAAATAGCAGTCGCTCATGCCCGTCTACCGATCCGCATCTGGAAACCCTGAAGGCCCTGCGCCTTTTCAGAGCAGAAGGAAGAATGCAGAAAGCAGACAGCACCTCCCCACTCTTGGGAATCAAAATCTGGATCGGGGATCGAGCTTATCTGGAAAGGGGTGTGCTTCATGGACCGTCGAAGCTTCTTCAAATCCGCCGGATTGACAGCCACGATCGCAGGCGTTGGGGCAGGGAAGGCAAACGCCTTCGTCCCCGCGCACAACTGGGACAGATATGATTTTGGAGTAGGACCTCAGATTACGGATCGTCTTGCTCAAGGCCCGTTCCCGCAATACCCGCCGGAAGCAGTGTTCCCGGGAGGCGACGTAGTGATGGCCACGACTCCCTCCAGCGAGGTTGCGCCCAACTACGGCAAGGGACTCATTACTTACATCACCGCGGACATGGGCACAGCGGAGATCAAATCCGACAACATTCCTCAAGCCATCGAAGATCTCGTGAAGCTTCCCTTGGGCGAGAAGCTTTATCTCCGCCCGACCTGGAGGGAAGTGCAGCCGCGACGCGGACGGCTCGACTTCCCTGACTACTGGAAACTTACTTTCGATCTGGCGAAGCGGCTTAACAAGCGGATTGGATTTCGGATCCAGATGCGGGCGCCCGATTATGCGGAGGAGGCTTTGCCGGATTTCGTCCTCGAAAAAGTGCCCATGGTGAAACTGATCGGTGAATGGAGAACGGGACTCGCGGGGCCGCGCAGGAAACCGGCTTATTACGAACCTCGTTATGATCACCCCTTCTTTCAAGATTGCTACCGGGAACTGAACCAGTTGCTCGCCGCGGAACTGGATGGCAGCCCGGAGATCGAATTCATGGATACCTTCATGTACGGCTTCTGGGGCGAGGGTCACACTTGGCCGTTTCATAACAACCCATTTCCAGACTATGCCGCGGCCGAGCAGACCTGGATCAAGATGTTCGAAGTCCAGTCGGAGCTTTGGCGACGGACGCCGCTGGTGACCAATACTCAACCGGATTTCAGCCGTGTGGGCAACTCCGAGCTTGTCGATCGTACCGTCCGTTCGGGGAACTGGCTCCGCACCGACACCATCTTCATCGAGAACGAGCAGATTGAGACCCTCAGCAACCGGCCGCCGTGGGTAGGAGCGGTAGTCGAGGTGGGAATGTCCGACGGCACACCCGCGTCCCTCCACGCCGCGGAAGGGATTACCTACACCGACAACGTCATCGCGCACGTGATCGACGTCGGCCCCAATTATTGGTCGCTTTGGAATTTTCACAAGATCAACGCGGAAAATATCCTGCGTTATTACCATCAATTCCCGCAGTCCATCGACCAGATCAGCAGGCGCATCGGTTATCGTCTACGGCCCTCGTTTATCTGGCAGTATGCAGAACAAGACCGCCAAGGTTTGATCGTGGGGTTCGCGAACGATGGTTGCGCCGGAGTCCCGGGCGCTCTGCGTGTCTACGTTACAGGCGATGACGGGAAGGTGATAGCCGGAGGAAGCCTCGACCCCGGCTATCCTTTGCCGGGGAAAATCCGCCAGGCGCAATTCGTGCTTCCCAAGGGCGTTGGCTGGAAAGGCTTGAAACTTAAAGCAGAAGTTGAGGTAAAGGGTGTTCGGCACTCCATTCACTGGGCTTGCCATCAAGATCTGAACGCCGACGGCTCGCTCACTTTGCGGCCCAACTTGCGAGGTTCAGGCTGAAACCTCGCTACAGACACTGGCCGGGTGGCAGCCCTCAGGGCAACCACCAAGGCTGCCCTTCGAGGCCGCCTGACTACCACACCCGGCACATCTTGGTCCGCACCATCCGCTGGCCCGCCTTGCAGCCGAATGCCTGCTGGAATTGGGGCAGGTCGGAAACAATTCCATTCACGCGGTACTTACCGGGCGAATGCGGATTGATGGTGGCACTCAACCGCAGATTTTCAGGGCGCTCATTTTCACAAGCCCACTGTGCGTAGCCGATGAAGAACCGCTGCTCGGGTGTGAATCCGTCGATAGGCTTCAGGCTCTGCCCTTTGGTCTCATTTTTCCAGGCGATGTAGGCGAGCAGGAGCCCGCCCAGGTCAGCGACGTCTTCGCCGCTGGTTAGTTTACTGTTGATGTGAATATCATCAACGACGATATATTGCGCGTACTGTTGCCGGACACAGCCGATCCGCTCGTCAAAGTGGGCGGCGTCTTGTTTCGTCCACCAATCGCGCAGGTTTCCCTTGGCATCGAACTGGCGACCCTCGTCATCGAAGCCGTGGGTCAACTCGTGGCCGATCGTGCCTCCCGTGTTGCCATAATTCGGCGCGTCGTCCATCCTGGGGTCGAAAAGCGGTGGTTGCAGAACCCCGGCGGGAAAATTGATGTCGTTCATTTGCGGATCGTAATATGCATTGACGGTGGGTGGAGTCATCCCCCATTCGCCGCGATCGACGGGTTTGCCGATTTTCGCCAATTCGCGCTTGGATTCGAAAATGGCGCTGCGGCGCACATTTCCCGCGAAGTCTCCGCGCACGATCTCGAGCGTACTGTAATCGCGCCACTTGTCGGGATAACCGATTTTGTTGACGATGCCGTGCAACTTCTCGAGCGCCTGCTGTTTGCTGGCCGGGCTCATCCACGACAACGTTTTCAGGTCGTCCTCCATGGAGGCCTCGATCTCGCGGGTCATCTTCAAGGTGCGAGCTTTGACTTCGGGACCGAAAGTCTTGGCTACGAACACCTGTCCCAAGGCCTCTCCCAAGTCGCGGTCCACCCAGCGCACGCAACGCTTCCATCGTGGTTGCATCGCGTTGACGCCCCGCAGCGTGCGGCTGAAGAAATCGAAATTCTCCCGTTGAAATTTCTGAGAAAGATAAGGAGCTTCCTCGTGCGACAGGTGCCAGCGCAGATAGGTTTTCAAATCGTCCAGGCTTTCGGTCTGGATCAGCCGGTCCAGTTCTCGATAGAATGCCGGTTCGGTGACATTGAAGGCCTGAAGTCCGGGCGTTCCCGCTGCGGCCAGGTAGCTGTCCCAATCAAAGTGCGGCGTGAGGGCTTTCAACTGTGCGCGATCCAGTTTGTGAAAGAGGTTGTAGGGATCGCGCTTTTGCACCTGAGTCAGTGATTTTTCGGCCAGCGCCGTCTCGATCGCCATCACCGTTTTGGCTTCCCCTGTGGCGGAGGCCCTGGAGTCTCCCATTAATTCGAACATCCTCTGCACGTGGCGCACGTACTGGCCGCGAATTTCCTGCGACTTGTGATCAGTCTTGGTGTAATAATCGCGGTCAGGGAGGCCAAGTCCTCCCGAGTCGGCAAAGGCGATCACCTGCGATGCGTTAGAGAAGTCCTGGTTGGAGCCAAAACCGAATAGCATGTGGTTGCCTTGGATGCCCACATGTTCTTGCCCGAGGTACTCCCCGAGGTCAGACTTCGATTTCAGCGTGTCAATCTCTTTGAGCCCGGCTCCGAGAGGAGCGGCGCCGAGCTTCTCGATGGCTGGTTCATCCATGCATGCCTGAAAATAGTCGCCGATTTTCTGCTCGGAGGCATTGCGGGTGCGGTGGGGGTCCGAAGCCTCGAGCAGAATGCCCCATAGAAACTGCTGGTTTTCGTCGGAGAGTTTCGCGTACACATTCCAGCTTGGCTGGTCGGGCGGGATGGGGTTGTTCTTCATCCAGCCGCCGCAGACATATTGGTAGAAATCGTCGCAAGGGTCGGCGGTCCGGTCCATCGAGTTAAGATCGAGGCCGGGTTCGTAGGGAATGGATCGTAGGGGATGTTTCTCGCCTTGGGCTGTCGAGCCCTTTGACGGTGAACTCTGAAGACCCTCGCCATCCGAGGCGGATTGGGGCTGAATCAGAACAAGAAACAGAATAGCGCTCCCAAGCAGCGCATAGCGCAGTGGTGTTCGAATCATGAATCCTCCACTCTATTCGGTTTTCCTGCCGCCTATCGAGCTGCCAGCATGGAGGAGGGAACGCGGCAAGAGTCGAACTAGGGCCACGATGAATTTATACCGCCAACCTGGCACCACGAACAGCTTGTTACGCTTTAAGCCCTCAACCGACGCCTCCACAACTTTCTCGACGGGAGTCCACAAGCTCGCGGCAACGGACCTTCGATCCACCCCTATGACATCGTGAAACTCCGTCAACGTATAACCAGGGCAGAGGGCCTGGACGCGGACAGGTGACCGGGCTTGCTTCAGTTCCAGAAATAGGCCCTCTGTGAAAGCGTTCATCCAGGCCTTGGTGGCGTGGTAACTGACGCTTCCCGGACGGGCGACGAATGCGGCGACCGACGACACGTTCACTACCGTGCCTTTTCCGCGCGCCGTCATCTTGCGGAGCGCTGCGTGGGTAAGCCGAAGGGTCGCCATGACGTGCAGGCGATGCATGGTGCTTACGTCTTCCAGTGGAGACTCGTAGAATCGGCCACGGCCCCCAAATCCAGCGTTGTTGAGCAGGAATTCAAGACGCTCTTCGTGTGCAATGCGGTCTTCGACGCCTTTGAGTTCGTCGTCTCGAGTGAGGTCGGCGGGGAAGGGCTGGGCGTTCACACCATGCCGGCTGGCAAGCTCAGCGGCCAATTGCGTAAGGCGATCCGCCCGCCGCGCCACCAGGATCAGGTCATAGCCTTCGGCTGCCAGTCTGCGGGCGTAGGCTGCGCCAATACCGGCGGACGCTCCGGTCACGAGCGCGAGAGGTCGAGTGGTATTCATGGGTTCCTTCCTGGCAAATCTACTGAGGACCGCAGAATCTCGTCACATCACCCCCGTCACCCCCCGACCCCTCTCCCCCGAGGGGGCGCGGGGAGAAGCAACTCGAGTTTATGCCCTCGCCCCATTGGGGGAGAGGGTGGCGCGTGGCGCCGGGTGAGGGGGTTGGTCCGTCACGATATTATGCAACCCTCAGCAAAAACAACGCACATCGCAGCGCCTACGGCTTGGCGCCTGTTCCCGGTCCTTGACCAACGCTGCCCTTTTGGCTGCCGCCCGGCTTCAGAGTGAATTGCGGATTCTTAAACGTACCTTTAAGCTCGAAGGGGAAAACCATCTTGCTTCCCTTAAGCGTTGCGCCGGTCAGCCCTCCCAGCACGCTGGTGAGAGCGTTATCACTGCTGGCGAGGCTTGCCACGCCTTGATAATCCAGGCTGCCGCCGCGCGCAAGTCCAAGAGATCCGGTGGCGTCGATTTGCACGCCGTTGCCGGCGATTTTGCCTTTGATCGTTTGAATCCGGTTGTTGGCAATCGTAAAATCCATGGCGATGGAGGAGAAAGAATAAGGATCCCCGGAGGCTGGCCCCATTTTGGCAACGCGGAATAGTTGAAGCAGGTTTGCGTCCAGTTGCAAGGTCGGCAAGCGGCCCGCACCGATGGTCATGTGACCGGCGCCGCTCATCCCGGCCAGCGGGTCGGGAGAATGGCCCGCCTCGCCGTCAAGCGCCACGTGCCCGTCGAGAACGCCAGTCATTTTCCCACGCACATCGGGAAACGCATCCAGCAACTTCGCCACATTAACTCCGCTCAGATTCGTTTGGGTGCGGTAACGTGTGTTGGGAGTCCCGAACATGAAGGCAAGGTCCCCGTTGCCTCGACCGTCGTAGCATCTGAATTCCAGGCCGTCGAGGAGAACTTGTTGGGAGAAAAGGCGGAGGTTTGACCTCAGATTCGTCACCACCATGTTCGTGACATGCAGAGTGTCCACCACGAGCGTTCCCTCCGTCACAAGAGAACCTTGGACATTCTGGGCCTGAGCGCCCTCCGCGAGCGCGTTAAGATCGAAGCGGCGCAGTTGGCTCGTCACTCCCTCCGCTTCCACGAAGGCGGGGCCTGCCTGGCCTGAAGGCAACAGGTCTGCAATACGCAGATTCCCTTTTGTGATTTTGACATTGGAAATAGTCCCCAGGGTGAACAGAGGCTTAACGCCGGACGGGTCTGGCGCGAGGTCGCCTGGGGAAGGCGGATCAGCGGAATTCCATTGCCCCCTGAGGTCGGAAAGCAGGCTTATCGAGGGCCCCTCCAGGTCGAGCGATTCGACAACCACCTGATGGCGCCAAAGGCTTGCGGCGTCGACTACCGCGTAAATCCTCCGGGCTTCGATGAAATCTCCCTGGGGAAAACCTGCAGGGTTCTTCAGTGCAAAATCATCAGCGCGGATGGAGAGGCGAGGAAAAACCGTGAGGGCGAGGTGCCCGATCGTTGTCCGCCTGCCCAGTTGCTTTTCAATCAGCGCTGCCACCTGCGGACGGTAGCGGTCCACGTTGAGGAGCCGGGGAACGACCACCACGATCACGACCAGTACGGCCGCCACGAAAATCAAAAGAGCAAGTAAAATCGTTTTGCGTTTTGACAACGAAGTCGTCCCTTTGGAGCCAGGGTCAATCAGTGATTCTACACCACGGCGGTCTAGTGTGGCGGGATCTGAGCCGCCTTGGCCCTATCCTCAGTCGGTAAGCGATTCAGCTTAGCGGTGTAATAATCAAAGAAGCTCTTGTTGGGGGGCGCGACCTGAACTGTCTCGACGAACTCTTGAGGGTTGGTCCTCTTGATGACGGTTCGAAAGAGCCATCCCGGGGGAGGCTGATCGCCGCCCTCGGGGTTAATGTGGGTTTCCGGCCCGTCGACGGTCAAGCGATAGCGCGTAATGAATCCGGTGCTGGAAAACATGCGTAGCAAAAAACCGCCCGCCTGCCGGTCCGGGGTAAGGAGGCCCAGCCAGGATTCTTTCATCGGCGCAGAAGTCTTGGGCGCCGGTAAAGTGGTTTCGCCTCGGAACAGAACGACGCGCTTGTCCAGTTGATAGCTGACCGACAAATGCAGTTCGCCTTGAGTCTTCTGGTCCGTGGTTTTCCCGCTCCAATCGCCTACCAGCCAGTCCACGGCCGTGAAGTCCGGCCGCTCGGGCAACGGGATCTGGTAAACAGTAGGCGACTTTTCCTTGGAGTCCACCGGGGCGGCTCCGACGAGGCAAGCGAGGGCAAGGATAATTGGGACCATGGGGTCCTTATGATTATACGTTATTTTCGTCCCACAAGGCGAAGGCGCGCTGTAAATGCTCGTCTCTGGCCTCCCGCAAACGCGAAGGGAACGATAAAGGTATTAACCGCATTGGGATTGTCGTGGTTGGTAGCGTTGATGGAACTGACGCGCAGGGCCCATTCCTGGCCGCGGAAGTGGAACCGCTTTTCAAGCCCCACGTCCAGGTCAAAATAGTTGGGGTAGCGAAACTCCCCCGGCGCGCTCACCAACTGCTGTTGCTCGTTCACGGCATCGAACGGATAACCCGTCCGGTACTCCATGCGGGCGCTCAGGAACAGCCTCCAGAGCGGCAGCGGCGTCTTACCCCAGGCGATCAGGCGATCAGGAGTGTCCCACAGCAGCCGGCCCGGGGCCTGCGGAACAAAATAGGGAGTCAAGAGAGAATAATCCACGGCCTGGTTGCTGCGTGCGCTCGAGCGGGTATAATCCCCGTAGATTTCGGCCTTGTTTCTAAAGACTCGGCGCACCCAGATTTCAGCGGAGCTATAACGGTCGCTGCGCATGTCCCCGAAGAGAAACACTCCTCCCAGGGGAGCGGGTTGAATATCCTGATAAGTGAACCCGTCGGATTCCACGCGGCGCAGCAGCGCGACGCCGGTGAATGTATTAGAGCCCAGCCTTTGTTCCCATTCGATACTGGTGGTATTGAAGCCCGTCTGCCGAAGCCCGCCGGACGGCAGCACGAAACGCGTCGTGGCGGGCCCCAGGATAGGTGTGGTCCCAGTCGAGTCATAAAGGGTGTCAACCCGCTCTTGATCGAGCCCCGCACTCCAAAGAGCCATATTGATGGGGCGGTAGTAGATTCCCCAACCGGCGGAGATTTTGGTCCGGTCATCAGAGAAGGGAAGGAAGCTGGCTGCCAGGCGCGGGCCCAATATCGTCTTGCCAATGATCTTGTCCCAATCCGCCCTCCCGCCAATCGAAACGACCAGCGGTCGAAGTACCTTCCACGAATCTTGGAGGAAATAGCCGAACTGCGAGTTGTCGAGGTGAAGATACGGCGCGCCGCTAAAAGTGGTTTTCAGCAGCAGAGTATTGTCGGCGCGGAGCGTCTCAATTGGATTGCGAGCCGCCCCTTGAGAAAAGGCCAACTCATCGGCGTTGAAGCCCGCTCTCACCTCATGGGTGCCGTGCCAGCGGAGTGAGGAAAGATTCAAGTTGCCGATCACCTGCACCCGGTGGTTGCGCTGGAGCAGGGTTTGAAAGTAATTGCCGGAGGCAGCGATCGGCTGCACGACGTAAGGCTCGGAGCCGAGCGGCTCGTTGTTCAGTGTGGCATTGTCCGTGGCTGCGCCGAGTTCAAACATGTTCCTGCCAAAGAAGAATTGGTCCTTGATGGAGACAAACTCGCGATGCGCATGGTCGTCCGTGGTCGTCGAAAGGGGAGTAAACAGACTGAGGCCGAGATGGGAATACACACTTTGGTTGTACAGGAAGCTGCCTTGAAGAATGTTGGTGGGGGTCAGGTTCATCTGTACCCGGGCGAGATTGTCGCCCGACCACTGCTCCTGCGTATCGCCGTTGCGCGGCAGCCCCTGAATCAGCGAAAAGGTGTGTTGAATGCTGATGCCGTCGGAGAACCAGGCGCGGCCCCTGTGCAGGGGGCCCGAGAAGTTGAAGCGTGGGTACCAATTTCCAAGGTGCACGCCTTGCTGGAGATTGACCGCAGGGAAGAAATCCGTGGTTCCGAATCTCCAGCGGTCGTCGCCCACGTAGGTGCCGAATTCCATCACCGCACCGGCGGCGTGCGCGTACTGAGCTCCGTAACGGCCGTCGTCCACTTTTACCTCGCGCACGCTGTCGATATCCAGGCTGCTGGTCAGTTGACCTGAGACAGGATCGCCAATCTCGAAACCGTCCAACAGATATTCGGCGTCCCCCGAGCGCCCCCCCGCCACGTGGAGCCCGCCGGAGTTGTCCTCCGTGACGCCCGCGATCATGGGCAAATAGGCTGCGAGGTCGTGGGTGCTGTACGTGGGAAGATCGAGGATGTCCTGGGCATCGAAAATCTCCTTGTGCTCGGGCTCCAAGGGATCGATCTGCTTGGCTGACGAGCGAACTTCCACGCTGGAGTGCATCTCGAATTCGTGGCTGAGCGTGAAGGAGACATCGTTGCTTTCCTCCTGCAAGGGCACCGCCTGCTCAGTTAGGCGGAAATAATCAGGCTTGCTGAGGCTGACGAGGTACTCGCCGGGCGCCGCTAAGGACACTTCGAAATGCCCCGTGTCGTTCGAATAAGCATATTGGGTGATCCCGCTTTTGGACTTTATTGTAACTTGGACACCATTCACCGGCACCCCGTTCTCATCCACCACCGCGCCACGCAGTTGCACGGCCGCTGTCGCTCGGGCTGCTGCAAACAGCGACATCAGGATGGCCAAACACGCCATCGACAGCCCATCACCGGGAGTGAGAAGCTTGCGGGCTTTTGCGGCCAATGGTCCTCGCTGTGGTGCTCACTAAGCATTTTATTCGACGCCCGGGCCGGAGTGTAGGGAATAAACGGGGCCTGTGAAACCAGTGTCAATAATCAGTCCTGTGGCCAGTTGTTCCGAACGCGTGTCCAGTAGTTGCCGCTGGGCAGTTGTGCACACTCCCCCAAAAAGAGAATAATATTCCCCATGGGGAAACTCTGCGGAATCGCGCTTTGGTTCGTGCTTGCCTCCGCGCCGCTCTACGCGCAGGGCAACTACGAGATTCAAGTTTACGGCGCGGACACCGTGCCTCCTCGCCGCACGATGGTGGAACTACACAGCAATTTCACGTTCGAGGGTTTCAAAACGCCCAGCGACGGCGTTCTTCCCGACGAACATCAATTGCACGAAACGGTCGAGATCACCCAAGGCTGGAATGATTGGTTTGAGACAGGATTCTATATCTTCACGAGCGCCGGACCGCGGCAGGGATATAAATGGGCTGGCGACCACATTCGTCCGCGCATACGCGTTCCTGATAAGTGGAAGTGGCCGGTAGGCGTCAGTCTCTCCACCGAGTTTGGCTACCAGCGCCCTATCTTCTCAAGTGACACGTGGACCTGGGAGATTCGGCCTATCGTCGATAAACAGTGGCACTCCTGGTATCTCTCCTTTAACCCGGCCCTGGAGCGCTCGTTTCATGGGCCCAGCGTGCACGAAGGGGTCGGCTTCTCGCCGGATTTCAAGGTTGCCTACTCCGTCACTCGCAAGCTCAGCGCGGGGCTTGAATACTACGGATCGTTAGGGTCCATAACCGGGTTTGACGCCTTGTATCTTCAACAACACCAAATCGTGCCGACCCTCGATTATGATTTCGGGCCCAACTGGGAGTTCAACCTGGGTGTGTGCGAGGGGGTTACTCGCAGCACCGATCGCCTGCTGGTTAAGATGATCATCGGGCGGCGATTCCGATTTATCACGCCGCGTCTGCCTCATTTTCTGAAGTCCGGTCAAACGGAAATGGACTGATCTCGCCCATGACGAGACACGTTAGGTTCGCAACGGTGCTTCTCTTGTGCTTGCTGCCGGGCTTGCTGGCCTTTCGAAAAGAACCGCCCGCGCCGTCCGGCCCACCGCTTCCCTTGGGTCTTCCGCCCATAACGTGGCCTGAAGATAATCCCTATTCATCGGCGCGTGCTGAGCTTGGAAGGATACTGTTTTTTGATGGCCGTCTCTCCTCAAACGGCATCGTTTCATGCGCCTTCTGCCACGAACCGCAACACGCCTTTTCGGCAAGCACCGCATTCTCAAAAGGCGTGAATGGAAAGCAGGGCACCCGCCACGCTCAGACGCTTATAAACCGTGCCTGGGGCCGGTCAGAATTCTGGGATGGCCGTTCCCCCACCCTGGAGGCGCAGGTCATCGTTCCGGTGACGAATCCCGACGAGATGGGCATGACGGCTGAGCGGGTAGTTCAAATGCTCCAGGGAATTAAAGGCTATGCCCCGCTTTTCGCTTCCGCCTTCGGAGACAGTACCATCAACTTCGACCGCGTCTCCAAGGCGATCGCCACCTTCGAGCGCACCATCGTCTCCGGAAATTCCGCCTATGATCGCTTCCTCGCGGGCGACAAGTCCGCTCTGAGCAAATCTCAGAAGGATGGCCTGGACTTCTTCAATCGCAAAGGTGAATGCGCCGAATGCCACGCCGGCCCGGACCTTACGACGGAAAAGTTCGCCAACCTCGGAATCGGAATGGACATGCTTCATCCCGACCCTGGGCGCGAAGCGGTCACCAGGAAGCGTGGAGATTTCGGAAAATTCAAAATACCCACCCTGCGCGATCTTTCCTACCGCGCTCCCTATATGCACGACGGCCGCTTCAAGACTCTCGGAGAGGTGTTGGATCTCTATGCCAAAGGAGGTGAGCCTAATCCTCACCTCGATACCCGGCTCACGCCGTTCTACTTGGATGAGGAGACGAAACAGGACCTGCTGGCGTTTCTGGATTCACTAACCGGAGAAAAGTGGCAGAAGATCACCCCGCCAACCGGGTTCCCACAATAAAGAGGCGCCTGTCATCCTGAGAGTTTGTGGCTTTTTCCTCGGGGTGGCGCAGACGTGCCGTCCTTTGGCATGTCTGCGCCTCCTGGGATCGAGACGGGCGCCTACATCCCGACAAAAAAGCGTCGGGACGTAAGCGCCACCCTGCGAGCCCTTTCACCTCGCGCGCCCGCCTGGAGAGCTCATTCGAGGTTTGCGTGGAACTTGAACATCTGTTCTGAAGTCTGACCGAGTTTCTCCATCAGCATCATCACCATCACATCCAGGGTCACAAGCAGACTCTGCTCGAAGAGGGTCCCCATTGGCTGAATCGAGGTCTCAGGATTCTGCCGTCCGCTCTTGGGCGTGGGCGCTGGAATCACCACCGGACGTTCCGCGAGCTTGGCGAGCGATGACTCGGGGAAGATGGTGAGGACTCCGACTTTCGCTCCCCTCTCGATCGCGCTCTGCGCCATGGCCACGGTTCCCCGAGTCTCGCCCGAACCGGAGGCGACCAGCAAAACGTCGCCGCGCCCGATACCGCGTGTCGTCACGTCGCCGACCACTTGCCAAGTTGAAGCTTGACACTCACGGCGCTCAATACTGCTCCCAATGCAAAACATCGGAAAGGCGCCGCTTCGGCTGTTCCGGCGTTTCTGCCGGGTAGCCGATCGGAATCAAGCTGACCAACCTGCAGCTTGAGGGTGCACTGACCAGGCGGCAGATGGCAGAAGCATAAGACTTCTTATCCCCCGCCACCCAGCACGAGCCTAATCCGTGCGCGCGGGCCGCGAGCAGGATATTCTGCGTCGCAGCACTGCCGTCTTCGAGGTAATACTTCGTGTCGTTGCACAGCACCACCACACACGCCCGGGCCTGCGCAATGAACTTCCCGTAGTCCGCAAGATCTGCAAGCTTGCGGAGCAGCGCGGGCTCCGTCACGACCACGAATTCCCAAGGCTGTATGTTGTTGGCAGTGGCTGCCAGCCGCCCGCAATCAATGATGTCCTCGAGTATGTTCTTTGGTACGGGTTCGTTTCTGTAGGCGCGTACCGACCGCCGCGTCTTCAACACCTCAATCGCGTCCATCGCTGTTCGTCCTCCCGGAATTAGGGACGGCTCTCGTGGCCGTCCTGGGCAGCGCCATTTTAGCAGGAGGAAGAACGCCGTGCAGGAGAATCGTTCCCGGGTTGCCTTCCACTGGTGGTGCGGGCGTCTCGCCCGCTGTCGCGCTTCCGGCGCCGAGAGGGCGTGAGTTACTCGTACCTCAGAGCCACGATGGGATCGACCCTGGTCGCCCGGCGCGCGGGGATATAGACCGCCAGGCAGGCGATCCCGGCGAGGAGCAAGGAAACAAGGGCAAAAGTCAGTGGGTCGGTGGTGGGAGTGTTGAAGAGAAAGCTGGTTAGTCCTCGTGACAAAGCGAGCGCTCCGGCAAACCCCGCCCCGATTCCGAGGAGAATTGTGCGCAGTCCCTGCGCCATCATCATTCTCATGACGTCTTGACGTTGTGCACCCATGGCCAGCCGCACGCCAATTTCATGAGTCCGCCGGGTGACCGAATACGAGGTCACGCCATAGACGCCGCTGGCCGCGATTAGTAGTGCCAGCACTGCAAAGGTGCCGAGCAGCAGGAGTCGCTCCTGGCGGGTGGACAGGGATTCACCGACGCGCTGCTCCATGGTTTTCACATTCGCCAAGGGCAGGCTTCTATCGACTGCGAGAACTGCATTGCGCAGCGCCGGGGCGTAACTCAACGGGTCAGACGACGTTCGCAGCACAATATCCATAAAACCCGACGGTCCCTGCAAATATGAGGTGTACAACTCGGGCGTAACTCTTTCGCTGAGGCCGAGATGGTGAGTATCTGCTACCACACCCACAACGGTTTGCCAGGAATCTTCCATCCGGATGCGTTTTCCCACTGCGTCTTGTGTGGGAAAAAGCGCGCGGGCCAGGCTCTGGTCGAGAATCACGACCTGCGGCGTCCCCTCCGCGTCTCGCTCGTCGAAGAACCGGCCTGAGAGCAACTTGATCCCCATGGCTCGAAAGTAGCCGGGGGAGACGGTAGCCGGACAATAGGTGAGGTCAATCCCAGGCTCGGGCTGACCTTCTGCTCTCAGGCCGTTCCCAAGGGCGTTAAACATGGTAAAGGGCATCTCGGTTGTTGCCCCGGCGAATTCTACTCCGGGGATCATTCGGGCGCGCTCCAGCACCTGCTGGAAGAACTCCCTCTGGCGGACAGGGTTGTAGATATTCTCCGGCGTCAGCCACACTTCGGCGGTGAGCACGTTGTGCGGGTCGATGCCCGAGCTAACCTTGAGAAGCAGCAGGAAGCTCTTTACCAAAAGGCCTGCCCCGACCAGCAACACCAGGGAAAGGCCCAACTGCGCAACGAGCAAAGCGCTGCGCAGCCGTCGATGCGATTTCGACTCACCGAAGTGACCTGCGCTTTCTTTGAGGGAATCTGTGAGGCGCAGCTTGGATGCCGCGAAGACCGGGGCGAGTCCGAATAGGATGCCTGTGGCGAGGGCGCAAGCTAGCGTCAAGCCAAGCACCTGAAAGTCGAGCCCGAGGTGCCCCGCCAGCGATTCCGGTACGTACGATCGCAGGATGGTGGTCAGCACAGGAACAAGCAGCAGCCCGAGCGCGCTACCGCAGACAGCCAACAGCGTGCTCTCGGTGAGCATCTGCCGCACCAGGCGCGAGCGGCCGGCCCCAATGGCGGCGCGAATGGCGATTTCCTTTTCGCGCGAGACCGCTCGCGCCAGAAGCAAGTTGGCCACATTCGCGCACGCAATCAACAGGACAAGACCAACAGCACCCAACATGACATACAACGCGGGGCGAACATCGCGGGTAAGCCAATCGTGCAGGGGAATGACCCTGGCATGAGCAGCGGCATGGTAACGCGACCACGGCGGCGGATACTGGTTGTCCATGTGGCGCGCGATGACTTCCAATGCTGCCTGGGCGCGCTCCACGCTCACGCCCGGCTTCAACCGGCCGATCACGCTCACGATGCCCATCGCCATGCCGGGACGCTCCGATTCTGGCCGCAAGGCGTCTGGCAGCCAAACTCCGACCCCGGCCGAGCCCGGATGGAAGAAGCGGCGCGGCATCACCCCAATCACGCTGTAACTCACCCCGTCCAGAATTATTGATCTGCCCAGAATGTTCGGGTCGCTATTGAAGTAGCCTTGCCACAGATCGTGGCTGAGGATTGCAACGTGGTTGTGCCCGGGTCGTTCTTCTCCCGGCAGGAAAGTGCGCCCCCGCGCAGGTTCGATTCCCAGCACAGGGAAGAAACTCTGGGTCACATGACCGGCCAGGATGCGTTCCGGGCGCGTGCCTGCCGCGAGATTGATGCCCCGCGTAACACTGTAAGCCCCGAACTGGTCGAAGACCTTTTGCTCTTTCTCCCACGCGGCGTACTCCGGCGTGAGAACGGTGCCGCGGCCCGACTGCGGCATGAGTTCCGTGACCCAGACCACTCTGCCTTGATCCGGATAGGGCAAGGGACGCAGCAGTACAGCGTCAATGGCGGTGAAGATTGCCGTATTCGCCCCGATGCCAAGCGCCAGCGTCGCAACTGCCACGGCGGTGAAAGCAGGATTCTTGCGGAACATTCGCAAGCCGAAGCGAACGTCCTGCCAGAGTTGCTCAAGCCAGACGAAACTCCAAACTTCCCGCGTTTCTTCCTTGACCCGTGTCACGTTGCCAAACTTGCGCAGGGCCGCGTAACGCGCTTCCTGCGGCGCCATGCCGCGCGCGATGTTGTCCTGAGTCTCGCGCTGGATGAAGTCGCGGATTTCCTGGTCGAGGTCTTCCATCATGCGCCTGCGGCGGCTGAACAACCGACTCATAGTTTTCCTCCGTCACTCATAGCGCAGCGCCACCATCGGGTCCACCTTCATCGCGCGTCGTGCGGGAATGTAGCACGCGAGCAGCGCGACCAGCGCGAGCAGGACTGAGACGGCGATGAACGTCAGGGGGTCACTCGGCTTGACGCCGTAAAGCAGGTTGGTCATAAGGCGCGTGAGCGCGAGTGCCCCGGCCGCGCCGATGGCGAGCCCAATCAGCGTCAGCCTGAGTCCGTGCCCCATGATCATTTTGAGGATTTCGCCCTTCTGCGCCCCGAGCGCCATACGAACGCCGAGTTCGTGCGTTCTTCGCGCCACGTTGTAAGCCATGATTCCGTACAATCCCACGCAAGCCAGGGCGAGACCTACGATCCCAAAGAGGACTGTAAGGGCTGAAATCAGGCGCTGTGGTCCCATCGAATTGCTCACTTGCTCCGCCAGCGTCGTAACATTGGTTATAGGCAGGTTGGCATCGATTTGGTGGATCGCCTGCCGCACTTCTCCTGTGACGCTCGTCGGGTCGCCCGCCGTTCGGATTTCGATCTCGTTGACGGAAGTCATGACCGATTCCAGTTGAAAGGCGGAGAGAAAGACCATCGGGTCCGCGGCATCACGCGGACTCGAAAACCTTGCGTCTCGGGCCACGCCGACGATTTCAAGTCCCGGCGGCACGAACTTTGGCCCCGCACTGAACCGTCTTCCGATAGGGCTGCCGCTCGGGATGAATTTCCGAACAAACGTTTCATTGGCCACCGCCACGGGAGACGATGCCGCGGTATCACGTGTGGAGATAGGGCGGCCTGCGAGGATGCTTATCCCTTCCGTATCGAAGTACCCGGGCCCTGCCACCTCCACTTGCGGGCTGACACCGCCGGCGGGAGGCGGTTGGCCCTCCACAGAAACTTCGAACCCGCCCGAACTGCCGCTCATCGGACTGTTCGTTCCGATGCTGGCTGAGCGGACCCCGGGCAGGGCGCCGACTCGATCCAGCAGCGTGCGGTAGAGGCTTGCCAGTTCGCTCGGTTTGTAGCCGGCCAGGTGCGGGTCGATGTTCACCAGCAGAACGTGCTGCGGTCGGAACCCGAGGTCCTGTTTTTCGAGATCGACCAGGCTGTGGAGCAGTAACCCTGCCGCTACGAGAAGCACCAACGAGGCGGCAATCTCAAACACCACGAGGTTTTTCCCCAGCCCCAGTCGAGTCCGATCCTCGATGCCGGGCAGTCGCCCATCCTTCAGTGCCGGAACCAGGTCCGCGCGCGCCGAGCGAAGTGCCGGGGCGAGGCCGGAAAGAATCGCGGTCAAGAGCGAAACGGCCACCGCAAAGGAGAGCACGGACAGGTCCGGCGTGACGTTCAGCGGGACCTTTGCGGCAACCACGGCCGTTAGAACGTGAACCGCCCAGGAAGCCAGAATCGCGCCCGCCGCTCCACCCGTCATCGCCAGCAGCACGCTTTCCGTGAGTATTTGCCGCACCAGTCTCCCGCGCGTTCCGCCCAGCGCCAGGCGCGTTGCCATCTCCCTCTGGCGCGCCGTCACGCGCGCCAGCATCAGGCTGGCGACGTTCGCACAGGCGATCAACAGCACTAATGCCACGATTGCAAGAAGAATGTGCAGGCGCTCGGAAGACTCATGCCGCAAATGGGAAAGCCCGCGTCCGCCCGGAGCGAGCGGCACATAAGCATGCTGGATTTGCTGCCGCTCGGCTTCGGTGATCTTCAACCCTGCGCGCCCGGTCAGATACTGGCGCAACGCGCCGTCCGCCTCCGCGCGCGCCGCTTCCAGGCTTGCGCCAGGAGCGAGGCGGCCCAACATGTTCAGCCAGTACATGTTCGGATCGGTCAGCAGAGACTTCGCCTGCGGCATCATGGTCAGGGTAAGGCGCGGCCGAAGGCTGAGCGGTATCCAGAAATCGGCTGAGTCCGCCTCCACCCTGACTCCAAAGAAACCTCGCGGCGCAACCCCCACAACGGTCATCGGCACCCCGTCAATGGCTATCGAACGCCCCACAATGGCGGGATCGCCACCCAGCCTGTCCTGCCAGTAATTGAAACTCACCACGGCAACGGGCGGCGCGGCAGGCTGGTCGTCAGCCGGCGTGAGCGTCCGGCCCATGGTAGCCCCCACTCCCAGCGCGGAAAAGAAGTTCCCGGAAACCGTTTTCCCAAGTGCCACTTCCGCAGCGCCACCCCCACCCGGACGATCCGCTCGGACCGTCAGTGTGTCAACGGCAGTTTGGAATGCGCAAATTCCGTGAAACAGCCTGCTGTGGTCGCGCACATGGAGATAAAACGGGTACGAGAAGAGCGTCTGCGGCCCTGAAGGGATGTCGGTGGTCATCGAAAGCCCATCGCCGGGACTGTCTGAGAACAACACGAGCCCGCGAGGATCGGCAACCGGCAGGTTGCGCAGCAGAACGGCGTTCGCGAGGCTGAAGATCGCCGTGTTGGCGCCAATCCCCAGCGCCAGCGTGAGCACCGCAACCACCGTCAAGCTCGGATTCTTGGCCAGCATCCGAGCCCCTTGCCGAAGGTCTTGCCATATTTGCTCAAGCCAAACCATACTCCACACCTCCCACGTGTCCTCTTTGACGCGTGTTACGTTGCCAAACTTGCGCAGGGCCGCGTAGCGCGCTTCTTCAGGCGGCATTCCGCGCTCGATGTTGTCCTGGGTCTCGCGCACGATGAAGTCGCGGATATCCTGGTCGAGGTCCTCCATCATGCGTTTGCGGCGCCTGAACAACCGGTCCCAGCGGCTCATACCGCTCCTCCGTCACTCATATCTCAGCGCCACATTCGGATCGACCTTGGCCGCGCGCCGTGCAGGCAGATAGGAGGAGGCGAGCGCCACCAGCATCACGGCGAGGGGCGTGCCGGCGATGATCCAGTTGCGGTAACTCATGTGGACGTCCTGAAAGGTGGCCGCCACCAGCCGCGGCAGCATGAGCGAAACCAGGAACCCAAAGGCGACGCCTGCGAACACCATGCGCATCGAGCCGCGTAGCACCATCAGCAGCACCTCGCGTCTACTCGCCCCCAGTGCCATGCGCACACCCACCTCGTGTATCCTCCGGCCCACAAGATAAGCGATGAGGCCGTAGATCCCCACCGCAGCCATCGCCAGTGCGATCCCGGCGAATGCGGCCATCAGTTCCGCCATAATGTTGTCTCCCTGGCCGGAGTCCTCGAGCACGCGATCCATGGTTCTGAGGTCGGTAACCGGCTGGTCCTTGTCGACGCTCCATATCGCGCCGCGCAGAGCCGAGGCGAAGGCCGCGGGCTCAGTGCGCGTGCGGACCAGGAGTCGCATCATCGGGTCGGGCCGCTGCAAGAACGGTTCGAAAACTTGAGGCCGCGGCGTCCGCTGTCCCACGTATTCGTTAACATCGCGCACCACACCGATGATCTCGTTCCATCGTCCGGTTGCCGTCGAGCCGCTTCGAGCCTCGTCAGGATGTGTGATGCCAATGTGGCGTCCCATCGGATTATCGTTGGGGAGGAACTTCTTCGCGAACTCTTCATTCACAATAGCCACCGGAACTGAGCCGGTGTTATCCGCAAGCGTGAATTCGCGGCCCTCGCGCAGCGAAATCTGCGCGGCGCGAAAATAACCGGGGCTCACCGCGAAGTAAGCTGACTGCGCCTGCTGCTCGGTCTTTGGCACCGGGCGGCCTTCAACCGCAATTCGCGCCTCGGCAGGAAATGTGTAAGGCAGGTCGGTCGAGATCGCCGCTGATTGAACCGCCGGAATGCCTGAAAGCTGGCGGAGCACGTTCTGGCTGAAAGTGGCTTGGCGCGCCGCATCCTTATAGCCGGCGCCCGTCAACGCAACGGTCGCGGTCAGCACATTGTGCGGATTCATGCCGGATTTTTCCTGCGTGTCTTCGATGAAGTTCTCGACGAACAGCCCCGCGCCCACCAGCAGGATCAACGACAGCGCAAGCTGGGCGGCCACCAGGAGGTTCTGCAAACGGTGATGCTCGAGGCCCGCAGTCGCTGATCGCGAACTTTGTTTGAGACCGGCATTCGGGTCCCGGCGGGAAATCTGAAACGCCGGCGCGAGGCCAAAGATCATCGCGGACACGGCCGAAACCGCCAGCGTGAACAGCAGTACGTTGCGATCGATGGAAAGTTGTTCGGCGAGTAGGATAGACCACTCATTCCAGTTGAATGCCCCGCGCAGAAGGTGTAGGCCCCACTCGGCGAACACAAGACCCAGACCGCCGCCGAGAAGTGCGAGCAGCAGGCACTCGGAAAGCAGTTGGCGGGCCAGGCGAAATCCGCCTGCGCCGAGCGCCGCGCGAACCGCGAATTCACGCTGGCGTGCGGCGTTGCGCGCCACCAGCAGATTGGCGACGTTGGCGCAGGCAATGACGAGGACGAATCCCACGACGGCCATCAGGAACAGCAGCGCCGTCCGGGAGTTGCTTACCTGGATGGCGAACTGCTGTACCGTCAGGACGTTCGCACCCCAGTCTTTGTTGGTTTCGGGGTTGCTCGCGGCGATCCGCTGCGCGATGGTCTCGAGTTCCGAGCGGGCCTGGGCCTCGCTCACGCCCGGCTTCAGCCGCCCGAAGACGCTGAGGCTGTGCTGCGCGCGTGCGGCACGGCTCAACTGCGCAGGCGTGAAGACGAGCGGGATCCAGAGCTTCTCGGGGAACATCCAGAAGCTCCGGAACGTATCCGGCATGACGCCGATTATTGTGTAGCTATCTCCGTTGACTTTGACCGTTCGTCCCAAAACGTGCGGATCGGCGCCGAAATGGCTCTTCCACAGATCGGCGCGCACGAGGGCCACGCGATCGTGGCCGGACTGGTCCTCACCCGGCAGGAAGGCTCGCCCCAGCAGCGGGGACACTCCGAGCACCTGAAAGTAATTCGCCGAAACCTCGCCGCTCGGCACGCGCTCCGGCTGGTTTCCGCTGCTCAGCGTGGACTGGATATCATTTTCAAACGACGAGGCCGCGGTGATTTCTGAAAACGACGTGGCCTGTGCGCGCCAGTCCAGAAAGTCAGGCGGCGAAACGGGTGACCGGCTGGCCTCGTCACCGGCCCCGACCGCCCCGACGTTTTTGCTGAACAGCATCATCAGTCCGTCAGGGTCTTTGGCGGGCGGCTTGCGCAGCAGCATTGTACTGACGACGCTGAAGATGGTGCTGTTCACGCCAATGCCGAGAGCCAGCGATAACACCGCCACCGCCGCAAATCCGGGGTTCCCCACCAGCATCCGGACCCCAAAGTGAGTGTCCTGCCAGAGTTGCTCAAGCCAATTAAAGCTCCACACGTCTCGTGTCTCCTCCTTCACTCGCACCGCATTGCCGAACTTGCGCAACGCTGCGTAATGTGCTTCTTCCGGCGGCATGCCGCGCTCGATATTGTCCTGAGTCTCGCGCTCGATGAAGTCGCGGATATCCTGGTCGAGGTCTTCCATCATACGTTTGCGGCGGCTGAACAACCGACTCATAGTTTTCCTCCCTCACTCGTAGCGCAGGGCGACCATGGGATCGACCTTTGTAGCCCGTCGGGCGGGAAGGTAGGTCGCGAGCAACGCGGCCGCCGTGAGCGCCAGCCCCGCAACGACGAACGTGAGCGGGTCTATTGGCCTGACACCGTAAAGCAGGCTCGACAAAGTGCGCACAAGTGCCAGGGCGCCGATGATCCCAATCGCTACTGCCACCATGGCCAGCTTGAATCCCTGTCCGACCACCAATCTCAGCACATCCTCCCGCCGGGCGCCCATGGCCATGCGGACGCCGATCTCGTGGGTGCGCCGGCTGACGGTGTAGGACATCACGCCGTAAAGGCCCACCACCGCCAGCGTCAAGGCGAGCGCCGCGAAGATGCTGAGCAGCACGGTGCGAAAGCGCGAGGAGGCCATCGAGTTGGATATGTGTTCCTGCATGGTGAGGAAATCGGAGAGGGGCTCGTTCCGATCCACCTGCGCCACCGCGCGTCGAACCTCAGCGCTGATCAAGGTTGGTGGCCCCTCGGTGCGGATGATCAGGAAGTCCGTCCAACTCGCGTTTTGCCGCAGGGGAAAGTAAAACTCTTCGGAGGGCTCGGCAGAAAGTCCCGCGTGCCGCGTGTCGCCGACCACCCCAACAATCTCCCGCCAGTCCGGCTGTGGCCCTGGGAGACTGACATGCTTGCCAAGCGGATTCTCACTCCCCCAATATGCGTGGGCCAGGGATTCACTGACAATCGCCACTTTCGGCGCCCCGTCACGGTCCCCATCCACAAACAAGCGTCCCGCGAGCAGCGGAATGCCCATGGTGCGGAAGTAGCTGGGGCTGACCGCTGTCAGCAGGGCGTATTTGGAATCGCCCACGGGAGGCGGCTGATGGGATTCTTCTTTCACCCCCATCTGAAAAGCCGAGGTCGCCACCGTGCCGCTGAGGGGAAGGCTGCTGGTGAAGGCGGCGCTGCGCACGCCGGGAAGCGCCGAGACGCGTTCCAGGACGCTGTCAAAAAACTCATTGCGCTTCGCCGATGCCTGGTAAACACCTTCGGCGAGGTTGACCTCTGTCGTCAATAACCGCTCGGTGTTGAATCCGGGATTGACTTGGCTTAATCGCGCAAAACTCCGAAGGAACAACCCCGCGCCAACGAGCAATACCAGCGACAGCGCCCCTTCCGAAATCGTCAACAAAGAGCGGGTGTGCCCCAACAGGCCGCGGTCCGAGGCGTGAAGGGCTCCACCTTCCTTGAGCGAGTGGATGAGATCGGATCGATAAGCGTGAAGAGAAGGGAACAACCCGAACAGCAGGCCGCTCGCCAGGGAAACGCCCAGCGTGAAGCCCAGGACACCGCCATCGATACGTATTGGCGCAGCCAGCGGCATGTTGGAAGGCACCAAGAGTCGGATGGCACCCAGGCTCCAAGTCGCCAGCAACAGTCCCGCCACGCCGCCGAGACCTGAGATCAAAAGACTTTCCACCAGGTTTTGGCGCATAAGGCGCAAGCGGCTTGCTCCCAGTGCGGCACGCACGGTCATCTCCCTCTCTCGCGCCACCGCGCGGGCGAGCAGCAAGTTGGCGACGTCCGCGCATGCGATCAGCAACACGAATGCGACGGCGCCCAACAGCAACCAGAGTACAGGGCGATCATTGGCGATCAGAGCCTCGCGCAGGGGTTTGACTTCGAGATCCTTGCTCGCCGCAGCGGAGTTAGCCTGCGACGCCGGGTAGGCAACTCTCATGATCTCGTCGCGCGCTTGCTCCAGGCTGACTCCCGGGCGCAGCCGCGCTATGGACGTGAAGTAAATGGCTTGGCCGTTAATGTGGCTGGCTGCAAACGTCCAGGGCAGGGGAAGCGGCATCCAGATTTGAGTCTTGCCCGGATACGTGAACTCGGCAGGCATGATACCAACCACGGTAAACGCCGCCCCGTTCACGAGCACTGACCGGCCGATCACATCCCCGGGCGCGCCGAAGCGGCGGCACAGTTGCTCGCTCAGCACCGCAACCGGGGCTCGTCCAGGAACGGAATCCTGGTCGAAGAAACCGCGGCCGAAAGGCTGAATCCCGAGAAGACGAAAGAAATCGGACGTAACCTGCGCAGCCTTCACGCGTTCAGGCCAATCGGCCCCGGCCATATTCACATCACCGGTCTGGTAAATCGCCGTATCCTCGAGAGTACGCGCGTGCGTAAACCAGCCGGCAAGAACCATCGCCCCATAGGGCTTGGGTTCAGGAACATGTTCGATGACGGGCGCTCCCCAGAGAAAGACAATGCGCTCCGGGTGGGAATACGGTAGCGGATGCAGGAGGACGGCGCTGACCACGGAGAACATCGCGGTGTTTGCCCCAATGCCCAGCGCCAGCAACAGCACCGCCACGGCGGTAAACCCGGGGGCTTTGCGCAACATGCGAAGGCTGAAGAGAATGTCCTGCCAGAGCTGCTCAAGCCACACAACACTCCAGATATCGCGCGTGTCTTCTTTGACCCGTGTGACGTTGCCAAACTTGCGCAGGGCCCCATAACGAGCTTCCTCGGGCGTCATGCCGCGCTCGATATTGTCCTGAGTCTCGCGCTCGATGAAGTCGCGGATGTCCTGGTCGAGGTCTTCCATCAAGCGCTTGCGGCGGCCGAAGAATCGAAACCAGTTATTCATAGCTTTTCTCACTCAGAACTGCTTGACATCGTGATGGCCAGGCGATAGCATCAAGATGTGCGAACCACCCTGACCCTTGACGATGATGTGGCGGCCAAGCTGCGCGCCGAAGCGCGCAAATCCGGCGAGCCTTTCAAGCAAGTCGTCAACCGCGTTTTGCGCACGGGCTTGAACGTTCGAGTGAAAGCCGCTGCGCTTCCTCCTTACCGCATCAAGGCGCGGTCCTGGGGTAGTCCGGGCTTCAACTACGACAAGGTTTGGGATCTCCTTGAAGAGGCTGAAGGTCCCTATCACCGATGATTCTGGTCGACGCCAACCTCCTCCTCTACGCTCACGACGCCGGTTCGGCCCATCATTCGGCGGCCCGCGACTGGCTCGAAAATACCCTTTCCGGTGACGAACAGGTAGGGCTGGCCTGGGCGGCGGTGCTCGCTTTTTTGCGTGTGGGCACAAACACGCGCCTCCGCAGAGACGCTCCGACTCTGGACGAAGCGATCGCTATCGTCGCCGGCTGGTTTGAATGCCCCACGGTTACTCTCCTCAATCCCGGCGAAAGGCATTGGGAGATATTGCGCGAGATGATGACCAAGGGGCAGGCCCGCGGACCTCTCGTAACGGACGCCCACCTGGCCGCCCTGGCCATCGAGCATGGCGCCGCCCTCGCCACCACCGATCGCGACTTCGCGCGTTTTCCCGGCCTGAAGTTCTTCAATCCGCTCGATACCCCGTGATCAGTTGCGCGCGCCGCGCAGGCGGCGCAGGCACCCTCCCCATGACCGAGGCTGGAGGGGCTGCAACTCGCGCCATGCCGCGCTCGATATTGTCCTGAGTCTCGCGCTGGATGAAGTCGCGGATGTCCTGGTCGAGATTTTCCATCATGCGCT
Source organism: Terriglobia bacterium (assembly GCA_050008495.1). Classification (GTDB taxonomy): domain Bacteria; phylum Acidobacteriota; class Terriglobia; order UBA7540; family UBA7540; genus CAVROP01. The sequence goes on from JBEKMN010000001.1 coordinate 182,194, forward strand.
TGCGGCGGTTGAAGAATTGATGCCAGCGACCCATCGGTCTCCTCCTTCATTCATATCTCAGCGCAACCATGGGATCGACCTTGGTAGCTCGCCGGGCGGGGATGTAGCTGGCGAGAAGGCCAACCGCGGCTAACAAAAGAAACACCGCGAGGAAGCTTGTCCGGTCGGAGGGCTGAACGCCGTACAGCATGTCTGAAAGGAGCCGAGTGAGAGCGAACGCGCCTGCCAAGCCAACCGCTATGCCAATAAGTGTTAACACCATGCCGTGTTTGACCACCATCATCGACACCGCTCGACGTTCAGCGCCCAGGGCCATCCTGATGCCAATCTCGTGGGTTTGCTGAGTAACCGAGTAGGCCATGACCCCGTAAAGCCCCACGGCTGCCAGCACCACGGCGAGCAGGGCAAAGGCGCTCAACAATTCTGATCGGAAGCGTGGCTCCGAGGTTGACTCGGAAAGCGTCTGCGCTATAGTGGCGACACTCGAGACAGGCTGATCTTTGTCCACAGCCACGATTTGACTTTTGACGGCGGCGGTCACCTTCATCGGATCGACCCGCGTTCTCACCATCACCTGCATAGCGGACTGGGGCAATTGCAGGTAGGGGACATACATCTTAGGCTGGGGCTCGATCTGGGGTTGAACATCGCGCACATCGCTGACAATGCCCACGACTTCGCGCCCCCCCGACTTCGATGACCCCCACTCCACCGCCAGATGCTGGCCCAACGGATCGTCGTGCGGCCAGAAACGACGCGCCATCGCCTCGTTGATGACAGCCACCGGCGGAGCGCTTGCGGAGTCGCTGGGGCTAAATACCCGGCCGCGAAGCGAGCGGATTCCCAGAACGCGAAAATAGCCGGGGCTGACCATTCGCATGCTGGCCTCAGGAGGATTCTTTGGGTCTGCCCAGGGACGCTCTTGGATGTCGAAAGTGTTCCTCATGTCCCCCCGAAGCACACCCATGTTGCTGACGGCGGCGGCCACGACGCCCGGAAGCGCGCCAATACGGTCCAATGTCTGCTCGAAGAATTCGCGCTGCTTGTAACTTTCCCGATATTTGAGATTCGGGAGGAGGATTTGCATCGTGAGAACGTTTTCGGGGTTGATGCCCAGATCGACCGAGGTGAGCCGCCAGAGGCTCCTCAGCAACAGGGTTGCCCCGGCCAGAAGCACCACGGAAAGCGCCACCTGCGCAACCACGAGCACACTTCGGACGCGCAAGCGACCCAGAAGTTCGTGAGCCGTCGCGCCCCCACCCGAACTGTCCTTGAGGGTTGAGTTCAGGTCGACTCTTGACAACTGGAAGGCGGGCAGGAGACCAAAAAAGGCACCGGCGCTGACGGTGATCAGCAAGTTAAACACAAGCACCCAGGCGTCGATGCCACTGCTTGCCAGGCGAGGGATGTCACGTGGACCGATCGAGCGCAGCACTGCGTTCGCCCAGAAGGCCAGCAGGACCCCAAGCGCCCCACCTCCTAAGGCAATCAGAAAGCTCTCCGCGAGCAGTTGAAGCACCAGGCGGGAGCGGCCGGCCCCCAGGGCCGCCCGAACCGCCATTTCGCGCTGCCGGCCGGCGCCACGAACTATCATCAGATTGCTGACATTGCCGCAAGCGATGAGGAGAACCACACCCACGGCACCCAGCAGGAGCAAGAGCGTGCGCCGTACGTCGCCCACCAGGTCGTCGTGAAGCGAGTTCAGTTGCAAGCCCCAGTCTGCGTTGGTGTCGGGAAATTGCTTGGCGAGATTTTGTGCAATCGCCTGCACCTCAGATTGAGCCTGTCGCAGACTGGCGCCGGGCTTGAGTCTCGCCACCACCATCACGTTGTGCGCGTTGCGGCTGTGCACCTCCTTGGATTCAAAAACCAATGGAAGCCAAATCCGTGCCGGTTCAGCGTCCGCGCCAGGAAACCGAAAAGCCGCAGGCATGATCCCAACCACTGTGAAGCTTTGGCCGTCCAGGAGGATGGATTTGCCAATCAGCGCGGGATCGCTTCCGAACCTCTGCTGCCACATGGCGTGGCTCACGATGGCCGATCTGTCGTGCCCTTCCCGCTCTTCATCGGCGGTGAAAGTGCGCCCGGCAAACGGCGCCACGCCGAAGACCGGGAAGAAATCCGCCGAGACTCGTGCTGTCGGCACCCTCTCCGCCTCGCCGCCACCAGTCAGGTTGGTGGCCCAGTCGCGGTAAGGTGCTACGCGCTCAAAAGCGTGGCTCCGGCTCTGGATGTCCGCGACATCCCCCGGTGCGACCTGCCAATGGGAGCCACCCCACTTGCCGCTTGTGGCCCACAATTGCACTATCTGGTCCGGATTCCTATAGGGCAAGGGGCGTAGCAGGACTGCGTTGACGACGCTGAACATCGCCGCGTTGGCGCCGATCCCGAGGGCAAGCGTCAACACTGCGACGGCCGTGAAACCAGGGGACTTGCGCAACGTGCGCAGGCCGAAGAAAACGTCCTGCCAGAGCTGCTCGAGCCAAACGAAACTCCACAGCTCCCAGGTTTCTTCCTTGACGCGTGTCGCGTTGCCAAACTTGCGCAGAGCCGCATAACGTGCCTCCTCCGGTGCCACGCCGCGTTCGATGTTGTCCTGAGTCTCCCGCTCGATGAAGTCGCGGATCTCCTGGTCGAGGTTCTCCATCATGCGTTTGCGCCGGCTCACGATTCGCCCTCCGATTCGGCGGGCCTGAGAATGCGCGCGATGGCGCCCGCCAGCTTGTCCCACTTGCTGGTCTCGACCTCCAGTTGGCGCCTTCCCCTGGCCGTCAGACGGTAGAACTTGGCCCGGCGATTGTTCTCCGAGGTGCCATCCTGGACGGAAATCCAGCCCCGCTTGATGAGCCGATGCAGGGCAGGGTAAAGGGACCCCTGCTCGACCTGCAGCACGTCCTCGGATCTGAATTCAATCGCCTTGGCGATGGCGTGCCCGTGCGTCGGGCCCAGCCGCAGCGTGCGAAGAATCAGCAGGTCCAAGGTTCCTTGCAGAAGTTCAATGCGTTCTCGTTGCTCTTTGGTAGACATACTAGGGGAAGGTACAGCCCTTCAGGTAGAATGTCAAGGGGAAAGTAAGCAGGCAGATGGGCAGGTCGGCAGGTAGGCAGATCGTGAGATAGGCAGGTCGGCAGGTGGGCAGGTGGTGAGGCGGGTACATGCGGCGCGAACACGCTTGAACGTTGGCATTCTGAGCGAAGCGAAGAATCGCCGCAGTTCTTACTTCGTGCAACTGCCGAGAGTTTCACTTAGGACCGTCTTCGGCTCCTCAGGATGACAGCCCGAAGCGCTCTTATGAAGGTTGCACCCACCTGCCTACCTGCTCAGTTCGCCATCCGCCCATCTGGCCGACTGTTTGCCCGACTTTGCATTTTCCGCTTGACAAACTCAGAGACCTATGGTAGCCTATAATTGTGGTCATTTTGCGGACACATTGTCGTGGGCAGGCTTCGGACCGCGAGGAAAAGCGCAACAGTCGCGGTATGGCAGAATGTAGGGAACTACAAAAAATGAAAAATAGTGGGAACGAAGCTAAGAAGTACTTGAAAACAAAGGAAGTCGCTATTCTAAATGCTGCGTATATTGCGCGTTTTAGGCGCGTTTTGAGAGCAATTTGTGCTGAAAAGGAGCAAAGAACGTCAGATTTGACGAGAACCAACCGAAGACTCTGCTGGGAGACGGGAGGATGGATAAGGACAGACTGTCGGCTAGTAGGTGCGGTTCGCGAGCCGCACCGGCACCCCGTTGGGTTGCCGCAGAGCGAACGGAGCGCGGACATGTTGCTCGTGCGTTCCGGCGGGGGGCGAAACGCCCGCGCCACGATGACCGCAGGTTGATTTTTTGTCGCTGATCGGCCATTCTAGGCCTTCAGGTCGCGTAAACGGCTGAAATTGAACCATGAAAAAGATCCAGATTTACGACACAACGCTGCGAGACGGTTCTCAAGGCGAGGACATCTCGTTTTCTCTGGAAGACAAGCTTCACATTCTGAAGAAGCTGGACGACCTGGGAGTGGACTACGTCGAAGGCGGCTGGCCGGGATCGAACAGCAAGGACATCGCCTTCTTTGACCGCGCTCAGGAGTTCAGACTGAAGCACGCCCGACTCACCGCCTTTGGCAGCACGCGCCATCCCCGTCACGCCGTGGCGCACGACAAAAATCTGCAGGCGCTGTTGGAAGCGAACACGCCTGTGGTGACGATCTTCGGAAAGTCGTGGGATTTACATGTCAAGGTGGCGTTAGGCATCTCGCTCGACGAAAACCTCAACCTGATTCGCGAGTCGGTGGCGTTCCTGAAGTCCAAGGGAAGGGAAGTGATCTACGACGCCGAGCATTTCTTCGACGGTTTCAAGGCGGACTCGGAATACGCGCTCGCCACGTTGGCCGCGGCGGAGGCGGCGGGCGCTGACACCCTCGTCCTCTGCGACACCAACGGCGGCACCCTGACCGCCGATCTTGTCGAGGCATTCCGGGCTGGGGCAAAACACGTCAAGCGGCCGCTGGGCATACACACTCACAACGATTGCGAAATGGCGGTCGCCAACTCCATTGCCGCCGTGCAGCAGGGCGCCGTGCAGGTGCAGGGCACCATCAACGGCTATGGCGAGCGCTGCGGGAACGCCAACCTCTGCTCCGTGATCCCCAATATCGAGCTGAAAATGGGCATGCGCGCCATCGGCCGCGAAAACCTGAAGCACCTCACCGAGGCGTCGCACTACGTCAGCGAGTTGGCCAACCTGCATCACCGCCAGGACCTGCCCTATGTGGGCAAGAGCGCCTTTGCCCACAAAGGGGGAATCCATGTGAGCGCCGTGGTGAAAGAATCGGCTTCTTATGAGCACATCGACCCGGCGCTGGTCGGGAACGAACGCCGGGTGCTGGTTTCGGAACTTTCCGGCAAGGCGAGTGTGCTTTACAAGGCGGCGGAGCGGGGCCTCGAGATCGACCAGTCCGCGCCGCACGCCAAGCTGGTGGTCGACAAGCTCAAAGAGATGGAACACTACGGTTATCAGTTCGAGGGCGCCGAGGGATCGTTCGAGATTCTGTTTGACAAGCTCGTGCACCACACCAAAGAGTTCTTCGACCTGGACGGATTCCGCGTCATCACCGAGAAGAAAGGAGCCAACCAGCCCTACTCGGAGGCGGTGATCAAGCTGCGCGTGGACGGCACGGAAGAACACACCGCCGCGGAGGGCGTCGGCCCGGTGAGCGCCTTGGATCGGGCGCTGCGGAAATCGCTGACCACGTTTTTCCCCTGCATCGGCGAGATTCGCCTGACGGACTACAAGGTCCGCGTTCTGGACGCCAAGGCGGCCACCGACGCCAAGGTGCGCGTGCTGATTGAGACCACCGACGGCCACGAGACCTGGGGGACCGTAGGCGTTTCCGAAAACCTCATCGAGGCTAGCTGGAGAGCCCTCGTGGACAGCATCACCTACAAGCTGAAGAAAGAATACGGGTATCGGAAAAAGGAAGTGGGCAGGTAGGCAGGTCGGCAGGTAGTGAAAGAACCGTTTGTCATGCTGAGCCCGTTCGCTTCGCTAAGGGTAAACTGCGCGAAGCATCTGCATTTGTCTCCTTAAAAACAAACAAATGGAGATTCCTCGCGCAGTTTACCCTGAGCACCCAGAGCGAGATTCCTTCACTTCGTTCAGGACAGGCTCTTCGCTTCGCTCAGGATGACAGCCAAGGGCTCGGAAAGACAGGACGCGGTGGTTTTGCCGACCTGCCCATCTACCCACTGCCCATCTGCCGACCTGCCGATCTGCCCATCTCGCCACCTGCCGATCTGCCCATCTCGCCACCTGCCGATCTGCCCATCTCGCCACCTGCCGACCTGCCCATCTGCCGACCTGCCCAGTTCTCCACCTGCCCACCTGCCTACTGCCCGTTCTCCTGCGCATACCGTGTCAGTGCGCGAAGATTCTCCTGAGGCGTGTCGCGAGGCACTTCGCATCCCGCGCCGATGATGTAACGCGGCCCGGCTTGCTGGTGGCACTCGGCGATGGCGGCCTCGACGGACTCTGGTGAGCCTTCGCGCAAGACACGCACCGGGTCGATATTGCCGAGCAGGACTTGGTTCGGTCCCATCTTCTCTCGCGCCTCGGAGATGGGCACCATGTAATCCAAGTCGACGAGGTCGCACCCAAGGCGGCCGACGCTGTCGAGGACGAGCCGGATATCACCGCAAATGTGCAGCCGCACCTTGGTGCCGAGTGCGTGCAGCCCGTCGACCATTTTCTTTTCGTATTCCCACACGAAGTCCTCGTAAATCTGCGGACCCACCAGCGACGCCGCGGCGTCACCGATGCCAATTGACTCTGCTCCTTCTCGAACCTGCGCGGCGGCGAAACGCAGTTCGAGCTTCAGCACAAAGTCGAACAAGCGGCGCACAAACGCGGGATCGTCATAGAAATCCAGCATCAGGCTGTTGATTCCCCGCAGGTCCGCGCCCTGCGCGCATGGCCCCTCGACCCAACCTTCGATCAGCTTCTCTCCGCCCACGCGCTGCTTGTACAAGGCCAGCGCTTGAAGGCGATTGTGCATGCGCTGCCCGGCGTACGGGTCGGGGACCTCGAGCGTGTCCAGGAGCGTCTTATCAGTCAGCAGGGCATTGGCCTCGTCCAGGGCCGGCGGTTGGTTCGGGAAGAACTTCACGGCTGCGCCGCAATCCGCCGCCTCGCCCGCAGGGTCTGACATGGTGTTGACGTGGTCTATTCCGAATTCTTCCGCGGCCCGCATCTGGCCTTCCGTCAGAAAGCGGAAGTCCGTCGCATAGTTGATGTAACTCGATCCGATCAGGTCTCCGGCAAACTGCATGAGAATCGGCATGCAGGGAAGATGGTCCACCGGACCGCCCTCGAGCATGGCCAGCACACGTTCCCTACTATTCACGGTTCCTCCTGAAAATGCGCCCATGTTTATAGATGGCGACGGGGGGGCTGGTCAAGGCCAAAAACGCTCTGGACCGTGTCATTCCGAGCCCTTCGCTGTCATCCTGAGCGAAGCGAAGAGCCTGTCCTGAACGAAGTGATGGAATCTCGCTCTGGGTGCTCAGGGTAAACTCCGCGAGGTCCGAATTCTGGACTCCGATGGAGTCCATCGGACTCCGGAAATCGGAGAATCTCGCTCTGGTATTTGACCTCGGGATGGGGCGGGGCAGAGCGAGATTCTTCGCTTCGCTCAGAATGACAGGCGTTGGTGGTTCTCAGCAGCCTGTTGCAGAATCCGCTCACGGTTTCGTGGCCAGGATCAGAGGTGACGGCCCTGGGGCATCGAGGGTGCGCGAGTTTACGAACCCGGCCTCCCTCAGCCAGGAACTGATCTCGCGGTAGGAGTAGGTGTCGCCATGGTCGGTGTTCACGAGCATGTTGACGGCGAAGAGAAGGCCGGCCAGCGGCTCGGTTCTTTCGTCATTCACAAGAATCTCGGCCACGGCGACCGTGCCGCCGGGGGCAAGGGCGTCGAATGTTCGTTGCAGCAAAGGGCGGCTGCGCTCCTCGCCTTCGCTGTGCAGAATATGGCCCAGTGTGGCGACGGCATGGTTGGCGCCAAAATCGGCTGAAAGCAGGTCGCCGGGAACGAACTGGAATCGCTTCATTAGCCCGAAATGGGCCACGGTCTTGCGCGTGACGGCGATCACTTCCGGCCAGTCCACGGCCGTTACGCGGACGAAAGGCGATTTCTGTGCCAAGGCTATACCCCAGACGCCCGAACCCGCCGCCAAGTCAAGCACACTGATGGGCCTCCCGTCGCCGTTCAAATCGAGCGCGCCCGCCAGGGTCTGCGCGGAGCCATAGCTTCTGGGGAAAATATCCGCAACGAATTTGCTGAAGAAATCCCCACCCAGCCGCTCTTGGTTGACCGGCTCCACGGGTTTGCCGGTGGCGACAATCTCATTAAGCCGCAGCCACTTGGGAATCAGGTGCTGGCTGCAGTGCAGGATCATGCCACCCTGGAAGCCCGGTTTGGTGCTGACCAGGAAGGCGGCGCTCTCGGGAGTGAGTGCGTAACGGCCCTGCACGTCTTTGATGAGCAGGTCCAGTCCTACGAGTGCGTTCATCAATGCGGTGAGTCCGCGGGCGGAGGCGCCGGTCGCGTCCTCGACTTCCTCGACGGTTTTTGCGCCGTTGTCCAACACGTCGAAGACCCGGTGGCGGATGGCCGCCTCGAGGATCAGCGGCGGTGCGTAGCCCCAGGCAAGCTGCATGATCCGGTCGGGCCTAACAGGCGTCTGTGCACTGCTCATGTTTCCCCCGAAGTTATTAATCGTATTTAAGCCCTGGCGAATCTCAATATATCTCGAACTCGCTCCCTTCGGCAAGCCCTGGCGCAATCCCCCGATCCGTCGATAAGAGAAGGCCCGGATGGACCCGGGCGGTGCACGGGTAGGGCTTGCCCTACCCTCGTCGTGGCCAGGAAAAATGCGGGGACGACAAGCCGTCCCCCCAGTGGGGGCCAGCGAAAAAAACGACTGAAAAAGGGACTTGCGATTCGCGATTGAGAGGAGGGACAATGACATTATGCTGACGGGAGGAGAAATGACTCCACCGGGCACGCATACGTAAGGCAAATGATCATACCGCTCTTGCGGTGCGCACTGTGGCTGACGCTCCGCGGACGTTACCACAGCGCAAAAAACCGGTAGCAAACGAGACGGGGGACCAGAAATGGTTCCCCGTTTTTGTTTTGGGGCTTACCGGTGAATGCCGGTCAGGCAGGCATCAAGTATATCAATCGCCTCATCCATTCTCTCTTTGGTAATGGTCAAGGGAGGAGTTAACTGGACAACGTTCCCCATCATCAGTTTGAAGCTCAGGCCCTTGCTCAATGCGTCGTACATCACCTGCTCAGCTTCTTCCACGGCTCGCTCACGCGTGTTCCTGTCCCGGACCAGTTCCACGCCCAACAGCAAGCCCAGGCCCCTGACGCGCCCGATGATCTCGTGTTTCTCTGCGAGCGCCTTCAGCCGTCCCAGCGTGTAGTCTCCCAACCGGCGCGCATTCTCGATCAACCCGTCCTCTTCCAGGCAGGCTAGGGTTGCCAGGCCGGCCGCGCAGGCGACGGGATTCTTCTCGTGCGTAAAGTGGCCCAAGGAGCCCTCGCTCGCGACGTCGAGCCCTTCGCGAGCGATCAGGGCCGCGAGCGGGAAAATACCGCCGCCTAGTCCCTTGCCCAGGACCAGCATGTCGGGAACGATGCCGAAGTGCTCGCAAACGAACATCTTGCCGGTGCGGCCCAGGCCGTTGGGAATCTCGTCCAAAATCAGCAAGGTCCCATGGCGGTCGCAGGCCGCGCGGATGATCTGCCAGTATTCGGGCGGGGGAACGGAGGGCGTGCTGCGCACCGTCTCGGCGATGACGGCGGCCACATCGCCTTCTTTCTCCAAAACATACTCGACGTAGCGCGCACATTGCAGCGTGCACTCCTGCCCACAACCCCAAGGACAACCGGCCGGGTCGGCCGGCGGAACGTGCTCTGCGCCGGAAAGCAGAGGACCGATGCCGCTGCGAAACATGGCTTCGCCCCCCACCGAGATGGCATCGAGCGATGCGCCATGAAACGAGTCCCACATGGAGATCGTCTTGTATCTTCCCGTGACCGCCCGCGCCAGTTTCAATGCCATGCCGACCGCTTCCGCGCCGCCTGGTGCAAACAGGACCTTGTTTAAATCCCCAGGAGCAAGTTCGGCAAGTTTCTTGGCCAGGTTGATCGCGGGCAGATTGGTATAGCGCCGTGTGCAGAACGGCAGCGTTTCCATCTGAGCCTTGATGGCCTCGATCACCCGGCGGTTTCGGAAGCCCACCTGGTGAACGCTGTTGCCGTGGAAATCAAGGTAGCGGCGGCCTTGCAGGTCTTCCAGGTAAACGCCGTCGCAGGCGGTAAGGACATTCAGACAGGGCGTGGATAGTGACTGGTGCAGGAAGTAGCGGGCGTCTTCGTCCAGCCACATTTGAGTTTCCGCATCGATATTCCGTGCTGCCCACTCCTTGCGCCGGGACGAAACGTTCAAGTCTCCCTCGGCGCGAAAGCTTTTGTCCTGATCTTGGGGCGTGATGCGTCACCTCCTGCCGCGTAATGAGGTAGAACCGTAGGGCAACCCTTGTGGTTGCCCGCGGGCGGCCACAAGGGCCGCCCCTACGTCTTAAGGCCGCTCGCCGTGCGCCAACCGCGCGTTGATCTCATCCAGAACCGGAGCCACTTCCGCGATCGCATCCACCACATAGTGAGCGCCTGCCTGACGAAAACGCTCGCGGGCGCGGTCGAGTTTGCCACGCAGGACTTGGGGCTCGAGTGCGGCGATTTCCTGCTCAGTCAGCCCAAGCTCGTTGCCTGTCTTGGCCAGTCCGATCGTCCACATCCCGGCGTTGAGTCCTTCCGCGATATCCGGCAAAGTATCCCCCGCCTTAACAAAAGCTTCCATAGGGTAGAGTTGCAGATTCATGGCGTTTTGCAGGCACATCCACGGGTGGGGCCGTCCTGCAGGGACCTGCGCGGCGCACACACTCGAGTCCGGCACATATCCCTGCCTCTTGGCCTCTTCCTGTAGCACTTCCATCATCTCCGTTGTGTATCCGGTCGTGGAACCGATCTTCAGGCCCCGGCGGCGAAACTCCCCCACAGCCTCCAGCGTGCCCGGAATCAAATCGGCGTACTTCGCCAGGCAGGCGAGTTGAAGGGGCACGAAGTCCCGGAACATCTGCTCCACATCGTCTTCGTCGGGCAGGCCGCCGTGCACATCCTGCCACATGCTCCGCACCGCCTCCATTTCGGAGATCATGCGGATGTGGACTTTCTTGTGCGCCCCCATCGGTTCGCGCGCCTGTTCTGTGGTGATGGGGACGCCTTGGCGCTTGAAGACTTCCGCAAAAACCACGGCAGGAGCAAAACAGCCGTAGTCCAGGGTGGTTCCAGCCCAATCCAGGATGACGGCCTTCAGACGGCCGCGATAAGAACGCTGAAAAACAAAGTCCATGGCTGTAAACGCCCCGATCTTTAGGTTGAAGCCGCGGGATGGCGGCCTGAATTCGCCGTTACGTCGAGACGGCAGCCGGCATCTCAACTCCCATCTCCGCCAGGGTCTGCCGTATTGCTCCGAGAAGGCCGCTCATATCGTCCGGTAAGATGTGCCCGATGCAGCCGATCCGGAAGCAGTCCGCCTTACTCACTTTGCCCGGATAGATCACGAAGCCCTTGTCGCTCAGGCGCGCGTAAAACACCCCAAAGTCGAATTTCGGGTGCCGAGGGTAGCGAAACGAACTGATGATGTAGCCTCGGTCTTCCGGCCGGAGGTACCCCTCGAAGCCCAACTCTCGCATGCCTTGCGAAAGGACTTCGAAATTGGTTCGATAGCGCGCGGCGCGGCGCTCGACTCCTCCTTCCGCTTCCAACTCCCGCAAAGCCTGGTGAAATGCCAGGAGCGCGTGCGTGGGCGGGGTAAAGCGAAACTGCCCGTCGGACTCGAGCCCTTTCCATTGGGCCAGGAGGTCCAAGCTCACGCTGCGGGCAAATCCTGCGGTCGCAAGCAGCGCTTCTCGCTGCGCCAGCACGAAAGCGAATCCCGGTATGCCCTCGAGGCACTTGTTCGCCGAAGAAACCAGATAATCGATCCGGCAGTCAAGCAGGTCCAGGGGCATTCCTCCGAAACTGCTCATCGCATCCACGAAATAGATCCGATTGAAGTGTTTGACGATCTCCCCAATTTCGAGCACCGGATTGATCATGCCAGTGCTGGTTTCGCTGTGCACCACCGCCACATGGGTTATGGAGGGATCAGCCTCGAGCGCCTGGCCGAGTCGCTCCTTGTCGGGGCGCTGATCTTCCGGGCAACTCAGCTCGGTGACGGGAATCTTGAGGGCGTGGGCGATCTGGGCAATGCGCCTTCCGTAAGCGCCATTGATTACGGCCAAAACCTTCCCATCCGGCGGCACGGTGGACGACAGCACCGACTCAATGGCAAACGTGCCGCTGCCTTGCATCAGAATAGCCTCGAACCCCCGATCCGCCACCCCGCCCAGTTCCAGCAGCTTGCGGCGAATGTTGCGCACCAGCGCAATGAATTCTCGGTCCCGCGAGCCCAGGTCGCGAAGCGCCGCCTGTTTCACCGTCAGGCTGGTGGTGAGAGGGCCAGGAGTGAACAACAACTTATCTTGTTTTTGAGTGCTCTGTTGCATAGTTCGTTGCGAGTGCATTCGGGCCGCGAAGCGGCGAGCGCCCGTCGTCCTCGGTGCTCTCCGTATCCAAGAGAAGATCAAACACAGAGGTCGCTGAGACGCTCCGTGTTCTCTGTGTCGAGGCATTAGAGGCACAGAGGACACGAAGAAGTTTGTTCACATCGGCGCGTTCGACGAAACTCTCAAATTAGGACACTACCGGGATGATGTCAACGATGTTAAACTCCTTAATGAGTCAGTTTGGTGTGGGGGCGGCTTCGCGTCGCCATTGCCCAGGCAAACTCCCCGCGACATCAGGCAAAGAGATTGGCACATGAGAACGGAGCAAAGGCCTACAACCCGGCGGTTGCTGCTCTGGCAGATTCTGATCGTCAGCCTGCTGATGACCGGTTACGCCGGATTCTACATTTGCCGGTCGAATTTCTCCGTCACCCTGCCGCTGATTATTCGAGACCTTGTGGCTCACGGCATTCCGGCGGACCAGGCGCGCATTCGCCTGGGGCAGATCGTTTCTCTGGGCGTGTTGGCCTACGCCCTGGGCAAGTTCTTTCTTGGCGGGCTGGCTGATTTCTGGGGCGGCAAACGCCAGTTTCTGGCCGCCATGGGTGGAGCAGTTCTGTTTACCTTGTTGGCCGCCGGGGGCGGCCTACAGGTGTTCGCAGTGGCGTGGATCGCCAACCGGCTCGTCCAGTCCGCCGGTTGGGCGGGAATGGTGAAGATCACCTCGCGCTGGTTCTCTTACGCCGCCTATGGAACCGCCATGGGCGCGGTCAGCCTTAGTTATCTGTTTGGCGACGCCTTCGGCCGCCAGTTCATGGGCGTCTTGATCGCTCACGGCTTGGGTTGGCGCGCGGTCTTTGTGGTTGCCGCCTGTAGCTTGTTCGTGCTTTTCCTGGCCAACCTCCTGCTCCTCAAAGAATCAAGCTCCGAGATCGGGGAACCGGAGACAAATGCGAGTCCTGAGAACCTCTTTGCGGGCCACAGCGAAATCCGGCGGAAGCGCAGCCTGGCGGAGCACCTGAGGCCGTTATTCCGCAGCCCGGCTTTTTGGATCGTCTGTACTCTGTCGCTGGGCACCACCTTCGTGCGCGAGACGTTCAACACCTGGACGCCAACGTACTTCTACGAAGTGGTGGGCTTCACCACCGCCAAAGCCGCCAAATTCAGCGCTCTCTTCCCGCTGTTCGGAGGAGCTTCCGTGTTGCTCGTCGGCTATCTCAGCGACCGCCTGGGGCGCGGAGGACGGGCGATTATCACGTTCGTCGGGCTCGTCGTTGCCACCCTTGCCTTGTTCTCGCTTGCCTCGCTGCGATCCGGCGCCGCCCACAACCTGCCTGTGGTGCTGGTCGCCCTGGTGGGCTTTGCCATCATCGGGCCATATTCCTACCTCGCCGGCGCCATGGCACTCGACTTTGGCGGAAAACAAGCGGCGGCAACCTCGTCCGGTATTATTGATGGGGTTGGCTATCTGGGTGGAGTCCTGTCAGGCGACGCGGTGGCGCGCCTCTCGCTCGCCGCAGGTTGGCAAGGCGCGTTCCTGGTCCTGGGAATTGTCACTGCATTCTCCACATTGGCCGCCGCCTACTTCTGGCTACTTCAACGAGGCCCAACTCCAGCCCCTAACACGACGGTCGCTTGACCAGTCTGCGGTGGGACAGGCACCCTTGCCTGTCACCTAAGTTGAGTTCGCATCCCTCCATCACAGGCAGGAGTGCCTGTGCTACTCTTCTATAATCAGACAATATCGCGATGCTACGCGTTGACCCAGCCGAACTCGAGATATTCAAGAACCTCTTTCACGCGGCGGCGGAAGAGATGGGCGCAGGGCTGCGCCGCTCCGCTTTTTCACCGAATATCAAGGAGCGGCGCGACTATTCCTGCGCGGTATTCGACGGCAAGGGAAGAGTCGTGGCTATGGGCGACCACATGCCTGTGCACCTGGGATCGATGCCCATGTCAGTTGCGGCAGCGCTCGACGCGCTCGAACTCGAATCGGGCAGCATCGCCATGCTGAACGATCCCTACGCCGGCGGCACACACTTGCCGGACATCACCCTGGTGATGCCCGTCATGCCGGCGCGTCGTGTGGGCCGGAAGTCGAAGCCGGTGTTCTACGTCGCGAACCGCGCTCACCACTCGGACGTGGGCGGCGCGCAGCCCGCCTCGATGGGCCTGAGTGAAGACATTTACCAGGAAGGCTTGCGCATTCCGCCCGTCTACCTGGCTCGTAGGGGGGCCGTGCAGCGGGATATACTTGCGATGCTGCTTGCCAACGTGCGCACGCCAGCCGAACGCGAGGGAGACCTGATGGCCCAAGTGGCAGCTTGCCGCCTGGGGGAGCGGCGATTGCGCGAATTATTGGAAGCCTACGGCATCCCAAAAGTCTGTTTCTACCTTGATGCCCTGCAAACCTACTCGGCCCGGCTGATGCGGCAAGCTCTGTTGCAAATTCCCGACGGGACCTATTCCGCGCAGGATTACCTGGACGACGACGGGTTCAGCAGCGAACCTGTGCCTCTGCGCGTCAGCATCAAGATCAGGCACGGCAAGGCACGAGTGGATTTTGCGGGCAGCGCGCCTGCCTGCCGGGGAAGTGTCAACGCGGTGATGGCGATTACCATCTCCGCCGTCTTTTATGTCTTCCGCTGCCTGCTGGGCGAAGATGTTCCTGCGTGCGCCGGCTTGCTCGAACCGATCGAAGTGCGTGCCCCGGAAGGAAGCGTCGTGAACGCACGAGCTCCCTCGGCGGTAGCGGCCGGGAATGTCGAGACCTCGCAGCGAATTGTGGATGTGCTGCTCCGGGCATTGGCCAAACCGCTTCCTCACCGGATTCCCGCCGCGAGTTCAGGAACTATGAACAACCTTTCGTTTGGCGGCGTGGATCCGCGCACGGGCGAGGCCTTTGCCTATTACGAGACGATCGGCGGGGGCATGGGCGCCCGCCCGACCGCGGACGGCCTTAGCGGGGTTCACACCCACATGACGAACTCCCTCAACACCCCCATCGAGGCGCTGGAAGCCGCCTACCCGGTGCGGGTGCGGCGATACTCGCTCCGCCGCGACTCCGGTGGAAAAGGGCAATTCCGCGGAGGCGATGGTATTATCCGTGAGATTGAGTTCCTGACGGATGTGCGCGCTAGCATCCTTTCCGAACGCCGCCGGCTCCAACCTTATGGGCTCGCCGGCGGTAGGCCGGGTGAGGCGGGCAGGAACGAACTCATTGTTCCTGGGAAGAGAAAATCGAAATTCGAAAGTCGAAATTCGACCAGCCAAACTCGAAAATCGAAATTCGAAAATCGAAATTCGGAATTCGCGAAGGTGCCGAGTCGTGTTCGGGAACTGCCTTCGAAGGCGGTTTTCAACGCGCCGCGTGGGAGTGTCTTGAGAATTGAGACGCCGGGCGGGGGAGGTTGGGGAAAGAGGCGGAGTCGAATCGAAATTGGAAAATCGAAATTCGAAAGGCCCGGCAATGACGCGATTTAGGCTCCAATTCCCGAGTTTCGATTTTCGAATTTCGATTTCCTAAATGGAGGCGAAATGGACGGCATTGATCGGCGAGACTTCATGAAATCCGTGGCGGGAGCTGCGGCGCTTTCGGCCCTGGAAACAGAACCCGCGTCCGCCTTGGAGTCTGGACCGGTGTTTCTTTCCACTTGGGCGCACGGGAAACCGGCGAACGAGCAGGCGGCGCAAGTCTTCAAGAGTGGCGGCAGCCTCCTGGATGCGGTTGTGAAAGGCATCAACGTTCCCGAAGACGATCCAAAGGTGATGAGCGTCGGGTACGGCGGCCTTCCCAACGAAGAAGGAGAAGTGGAACTCGACGCCGCCATCATGGACGGGACACGCCATCGCGCCGGCGCAATCTGCAATTTGCACCACATCAAGAATCCCATCTCGGTGGCGCGCCTGGTGATCGAAAAGACCCGGCACACCACGCTCGCGGGCGAGGGCGCTTTCCGCTTTGCGCTCAAGATGGGATTCGAACCCATGCAACTTCTCACCCCGGAGAGCCTTAAGAAATGGATGGATTGGAAACTCGACCCGCAGCACACGACGAATTGGGTAACGGCTGAAAACCACGACACGATCGGGATGGTGGCCACCGACGGCAAGGGCCACGTCGTCTCGGGCTGTTCGACTTCCGGAATGGCGTGGAAAATTCCGGGGCGCGTCGGAGATTCTCCACTGGTGGGTTGTGGCGTCTACGCCGACGACAATGTGGGCGCCGCCTCCGCCACCGGCGACGGAGACTTAATGACCAACTACTGCACCAGTATTTCGATCGTTCATTACATGCAGGCCGGCATGAGCCCCCAGGACGCCTGCGTCGAACTACTGCGGCAGATGGTGAAGACAGACTTAAAGAATAGGAATTCAGACTGTGCCGTGATCGCCATCAACAATCGGGGCGAAATTGGCGCCGCCTGCATGAGGTCCGCGACTCGGTTCCAATATGCGGTGTGGATGAATGGCGAGAGTAACCTGATGGACGCGGCGGCGGTGTATTAATCGACAGTTCTCAGTCTTCAGTACACATAGATACCTTAGTGGACCGGCTTGGGCTCAAGGGCCTCGATCTAGAAGGGATTCCGCTCTTTTGATTCTATCCGGGACGCGTGCGAGCGTATTCGCCTAGTGTTTGGTCGCCGCCACGAACTGCTCCGTGCATTGCCTGGCGAGCACGCGCACTTGTTCAAACCCTGTATTCGACCGGATTCCCGCGAGCAACGGGTCTGACTCGATCGCTGGATAAGCGCAATACCCGGCCGTAATCGCCGCGCGCAACATGCGCAGCGCCGCTTCAGGCTGACCTGCGTACGCCAGGTGCGCCGCCGAAAAATAGTTCATTTCGGGATCGGTCACAGGTTTCATGGCTTGCGCCAGCGCCGCAATCTCGCTCGCGGGACGGTGTTCCAGGTAAGCGAACAGGATCGGAAACCCCGCCCAATCGGGCGCCGTCGCCGGCCGAGCCTCCAGCGCTTCCTTTTCCTTGCCCTCGCGCAACAGAACGTCCATGGAGAGAGCTTTTTCAAACTGCGATCCCAGATCGAGATGCAGAAAATCGCGCGCCCGCTGATAATCTCCGTGCAGCAGAAACGCGACCGCGCAGGATCGCAGACCGGGGTATTGCGGATCGAGCAACAGGCCCGTATTGCACTCGCTCTCTGATTCTTCGAGCAATCCGGCGTAACGCAGCGCGTAGCTCAGATAAAAATGCGCTTGCGAATTCTCGGGCCGTCGCCGCACCAGATCGAGCGCTCCGCGATAAGCCGTCGCGATCTGACTGCGTTCCAGCCCAAGGAACGAAGGCAGGGTCCACACGTTATCAGGATCCAGCGCGGCCGCGCGTTTGGTCGCATTCGCGGCGCACTGCGCTGCTTCCGCTCCGCCACCGCCATACCAGCTATCGCCTGTACACTCGCTGGCCAGAGCTGCCCACGCGGGCGCGTATCCCGGATCGAGCGCAACGCTCTGTTCGAGCATCGCCCGCGACTTCTTTATGCTGCCAGGATCATCGGGCATCGCCATCGCCCGAAGAAACAGGTCATAAGCTTGCTGATTCTTCGGCCGGCTGGCGCTTTCTAACACCATGTCCCAACGCAGCATAGAAGCTAAAGTGAACTCCCTGGCTCCAAGATTCGGACCCAGCCCGTTCCGCGTTCGCGACGCGATCTCGCCCTCCAACCTTATCGTGTTTACAGCCGGAATGATGAACCCATCCCGCCACAAGTAGTGATTTGTTTCGATATCCAGCGCCTCGATGGTCACTTGAAGGTGATCGCCCTCTTTCAAGAAATGTCCCGTCACCACGCTCGTCACGCCGAGCTCGCGAGCCGCCTTTCTTGGGTCCTTTTGAGCGCGGCTCGCATCGAACGGCCGTACCGTGAGCGAACGCGCACGCCCTAGCACTCGCGCGATCTCCTCCGGAATGGCGGTTCCCAGAAAATCCATGCTGTGGTCGGATCCCGCATTCGCGAAAGGAAGAACCGCCACTGTCCGCGGCCGCGTGGTTACAGCCGATTCATTCCTGTGCAGCGTCAACGCGAGCGAACCCACGAAGAGCAACAGGGCCGCCACCATCGCCGCAACGGATACCGCCGCCCAGTGCCGCCGCAGGAACTTGGCGGCAACGTACGCCGGGCTGTCCGGATGAGCATCGAGCGGCTCATGCTTCAAATAATGGTCCAGATCGCCGACGAGCGCCTTCACCGAAGCGTATCTGCGCCGCTGCTCCTTATGCATCGCCGTCAGGCACAGGACATCCAGATCCGCCCACGACGCGCTGCGCGTGGCGCCCTTGCCCGAGCTTCGCCGCAGAACAGCGGACGGCTTCACCGGGTCTTCCATCACGATCAGGTTCGCCGCCTCAGCCGGAGTCTTCTCGGAAACGTCGAACGGCAGCCGCCCCGCCAGCAATTCATAAAGAATCACGCCGAGCGAGTACACATCGCTTGCAACCCCCACTGCTTCCCCGCGAATCTGTTCGGGCGACGCGTAAGCCGGGGTCAACAGGTGCATGCCGGTACGCGTCAGTTTCGACGCCTGAGTCCCCGCGTCAATCTGTTTCGCGATCCCGAAATCGAGCAGCCGCACCGACCCGTCGGCCCGCACCAGAATATTGGACGGCTTCAGATCCCGGTGAATCACACCGTGTTGATGCGCGTACTCGACCGCTTCGCACACCGCGCGAAACAGCTTCAGCCGCTCTTCTACCTTGCAGTCGTGCTCGCGGCAATACTCGGTGAGCGGAACGCCGTCCACGTACTCCATCACGAACCAGGGCGTCCCGTCAGAGAGCGTTCCCGCGTCGTACAAGCGAGCGATCGATGGATGAATTAACTTCGCCAGCGTGCGCTGCTCCGATTCGAACCGCTGGCGCCGCGCCGGCGACGCCCACGCTTCGCGCAGAATCTTCAACGCCACCTGATTGCCCAGGTCCATACGCGCGGCCAGGTACACCACGCCCATCCCCCCTTCGCCAAGCTCCCGCATAATCCGATAGGGGCCAAACTCTTTAAATGGGAGAGATGTTGCGTGGGATTCGTTGAAGACGAGGTCAGCGGCTTGGGCAATGTCTCGGTCAAGCAACGAATCCCCGCGGGCGTCTTCGTCTAAAAGTACGAGGACGTCGCCGACTAGCCCTGGATCATCTTGACAATGGGCCGCCAAGAAGCCGTGCCGCTCCGCCTCGGGAAGTTCCAGGGCCCCGTGAAAAAGCGTTTGGACTTTCTGCCATCGGGCGCTGTCCATCGTCGCTATCCCCAGTTGCACGGGTGTGGTCGCGCATCGATTTTCAGAGCAGTCTACAGTCCCTGCCGAAGTTCGTGGGCAAGCCACGCTTTCGCCGCGCGCCAGTCGCGCAGGACCGTAGCTTCGGAGACGTTGAGAAGCGTCGCTGTCTCAGGGATATCCAGCCCACCGAAGAAGCGGCTCTCCACCATCACCGCCTGGCGGGGATTCATGCGCGCCAGCGAGTCCAAAGCGCTGTTGAGCGCCAGGATTTCTTCTCCGCCGGAGGGTTTTCGCTGAACCGCCTCGTCAAATGTGACGGTTATCTCCGCCCCGCCGCCGCGCTTGTTCGAACTGCGGCGCCGCGCGGCCTCCACCAGGACCTGCCGCATGGCGCGGGCCGCGATGCGCTTGAAGTGCAGCGGCGAGGTGGCGGCAACTTCGCGGGATTTCGATAATTTCAGCCAAGCCTCATTCACCAAGGCGGTTGGGTTAAGGGTGATGTTTGGATGGTTGCGACGCACAGTGGCCGCCAGGCGGCGCAATTCTTCGTAGGTGACGCTGAAAAGGTGGTCCAGAGCTTGCCGATCTTCGAAGGCCGGGTCGGCCTGTCCGATGCCTATACCATCGCTCTCGCCAGAATTTTTCACAGCCATGACGGTTTTTCCCTGACTTTTGCGTATAGCAGAGTAAAAGGGCCATAAGCTGATGAGCGTAGCGTAGAGAATGGCCGGTGCCGGTAAGCCCGTTTGTTTGCTAGTTTCCCTGTTTGAACGGTAAGGTAGATTCTAGCATTCAAACCTGACTTGCCGCAACAGGGAGTCGTCATTAAAACGGCTTTTTTGTGTTACTGAAGTGTGCAATAGCAAGATTTGTAGCGGCGGTCTGGCGCCGCTGGGCGGTAAGCTGAACTCGCCGCCAAAGGCTAGTAGGGGCAGCCCTTGTGGCCGCCCTGGGGCAAATCAATCGAAAACCTAGTCAACTGAAAGGTTCGTCCGCCGTCTCCGCCTTGGGAACGGCGAACAACTCATCGGATGCGCGTCGGGCTGTGCCACGCTCTTCCCCGAACACGTTTAGAAAACAGAGGAGATGATCATGACTAAGCGAGGAAACGCAGGTCAACACGAGAATGTGGGCTCGTCCTATGCGCCCAAATTGCATTCCGGTCACTTCGCGAGAACGCAGCGGGCCGGCCGCCGGCGTGTGCCGATCGGGCCCGTAATCATGCGGTCGCTTGTCCTTCTGGTGCTGGTCGCCGCTTGTTTCGTTGTGGCGCCGGGCAAAGCCGATGCGCAGACAACAACCTATTACTACAGGGGCAACAACTTTAACTCATTCTCTTGCGTGGATAATGACGGAGTAGGAACGTCCTGTACCAATCCCACCCCTGCAGAGAGCTCGTACACCACCAGCGATTACGTCTTTGCGAGTATGCAAGTCAACCCGCCTCTTGCCCCCAACTTGAATTTTGCGCTAGTTTATAATCAATATACTACCATAGGCAACCCGACGGTCTTTGTATTGACCATGTCGGACGGCCAACAAACTATCTCGTCAGCCAACGCCAACGGTTTTGTGGCGTACGTCTCTACGGACGCGAAAGGAAACATTGTCTCTCCCTGGTGGGTCCAGATCGGCCTGCCTACCAACAACGACACTTTTATCGGCACTGCGAACAATCCCGGCGTACAGGGCGTTTCGGATACTGGCGAGCTAATTTTCACCGACACCCAATGGAATTCCGGTGGGATCAGTGGCTCTCCAGGCGCCTGGTTCCAGAAGAGAAGCGGCACCGCGACCTGGTTCTATCTCGAAGGCCAAGTTTACGGCCTTCCCTTTGGTCCCTTCCACCAGATCACCGGCGGAGATGGCCAGATCTCCAGTACGCAATGGAACTTCGAAATACCCGCCGGCTGGACCTACGGTAATGGTCAACTGAACTCGACCGGCAGCTCCTTTCTGAGCGCCGGAGCTTACGCCTCTAGCTCAGGCCCATGCACACCAGTGTTAGAAAACAACTGCAACATCGCTACCGGCGCAGCCCGCGGCCTTGCCTATGAGACCTTTAGCAACACCGGCGCCGGTATCACTGTCCAATTGAATGCCGCTCTCGAAGGAGAATTCATCAACTCCTCCGGAGGAATCTCGAGCGCCGCAGTCTACGTGGTCGATGCAGGTGATTTTGCGAGTACCGTTCCTGCCGGCTCAGCCGCGGCATCATTCCTGCTCGCTAACTCATCGATTGACAACTTTGGGGGGGCGGGTCTGTCACTCGGCGGGCTGTTCCCCTTAGGACTCCTCGCCACCTCTACGGCCACCGAGCAGCCCACCGGAACGTCCAGTGTTAGCGTGCCGGTAACAACTAGCTCCTTCTCAGTGGGTGCGGGAGAAAACATCACCGTGATCTTCGATGTGGCCGCCTATGCTCCCGTGGGCACGATCGGCGGAGGACCGGCGACAGTCAACTTCGCAAGCACGCTCGCGCCGGGACCGAGCCTGTTCACGGATACCAACGGAAAACCAGTGACGCAGATCGTGGCCATCTCTCCGCCGCTTTCGACGCCGCCGACGCTGGGCAAGCTCGCGCTCTCTACGACCACAGCCTCCGCCCAAGTCGGCACTCCGGCTACGCTCACCGTAACAGCGACTGACACGAACGGCAATCCGCTGCCCAATGCAACGGTGTTCTTCTCTATCACGTCCGGCCCGGATTCACCGATGAGCGGTCCTGCATTGACCAATGCCAGCGGCCAGGCATCCTTCACCTATCCCGGCGGTGGCGCTGCGGGCATGGATTCGATCTATGCTTACGCTAACGCTGGTGCTGTGACTTCGAACACCGTAACTGTGACCTGGTCCGAGCCAGGCCCGCTTAGTTACATTACCATCAGCCCTGCCAATGCGACCACACCCGTGGGCGTCGGCGTGACGTATACGACTGCGGCGTTTGACCAGTTCGGCAACGCGATCACGGAAACCGGCTCGGCCGGGTTTGGAATCTCGGCCGGAGGCTCCTGCACCGGCCCGATCTGCAGTGCAAGCACTCCCGGCACGTACACAGTCACCGCAACCTACAGCGGCGTCACAGCCCAAACCTCGCTTACCGTAGGCTCCACGCCTCTGACCATCACCGCCAGCAGTCCGTCCATGACCTATGGTGGGACCGTGCCCGCCGTCACGCCCCTTTACACTTACGGCGGCCTCACGCTCTCAACTACGGCCCCGAGTGGCCTGACGACACCGCCGACTTGCTCGACCACGGCGACCAACGCAAGTCCAGTGGGTTCGTATCCCAGCAGTTGCACGGGGGCCGTGGACTCGAGCTACACGATCAGCTACGCGGCAGGGAGCGTGACGGTAGGCCCTGCGCCTTTGCAGATCACGGCGGCGAGCGCCACGATGACCTACGGCGGGACGGTCCCCGCGATCAACACGAGCAACGCCACTTACGCTACCTTTGTGAACGGCGACGGAGTGGCCAGCCTGGGCGTGGCGTTTACCTGCTCGACCACGGCAACCAGCAGCAGCCCCGTGGCTTCGTATCCGACCACCTGTTCGGGAGCGGTGGATGCGAACTACACCATCAGCTACGTGCCGGGGAGCGTGGTGGTGAACGCGGCGTCCCTGACCATTATCGCCAGCAGCCCGACGATGACCTACGGCGGGACGGTTCCGACGATCGCCGCCACTTACACTTACGGCGGTGTGACGAACTCCCCCACGCCGCCCAGCGGCTTGACCGGTCTGAGTTGCTCGACGACGGCGACCAGCACGAGCGCGGTGGGTTCGTATCCGACTTCCTGCTCGGGAGCGTCGGATAGTAATTACACCATCGGCTACGCGGGTGGAAGGCTGACTGTCGGCCAGGCTGCGCTGGTAATTACCGCCAGCAGCGGTTCGATGACCGCCGGTACGACGCCACCCGCCATCACGCCCAGCTACGGCGGGTTCGTGGCCGGCAACACGTCGGCCAGCCTGACCACCCAGCCCACGTGCCTAACGAGTGTAACCAGTTCAACTTCCCCAGGCACGTACACCGGGGCGGATACCTGCTCGGGCGCGGTCGATCCCAACTACGCGATCAGCTACGTGGCAGGGAATATGGTCGTTAACCCGGCGGGACAGACCTCGACCTTCACCATCACTCCGGAGCCACCGGCAGAAACCGTGACCCGAGGCGTGCTGGGCGGGTTCATCCTCAAACTGCAATCGGTGGATGGTTTTAACGCCAACGTGAAGCTGAGCTGCTCTGGCGGCCCGGCAGGTTCGTATTGCGTCGATTTTCCGATGACCGTCAAAGTGAATGGCACAGATTATGCGGTCTCCGGAATCTTGTTCCCCAAGAACTCGAACCCCGGCACTTACGTCATCAGCTTCACCGGTGTTTCGGGCTCACTGACCGTCAAGGCGACCGCGACGTTCACGGTGAAGTAAGCTGGTGGGCGGTAGATCCGACATCACCGATTATTCGGAAGCGTCCGCCCAGGTTGTTTTGACGGTGAAGAAATGATCGGCAGGTAAGAGCGGTTATTCCTCAAGGGGCACGCCTCGGCGTGCCCCTTTTTTGTGCTTACAGCGGTCCTACCAGGTTTGGAAGGCGCAGAAAAATCAACACAGCTCATCCGTCGGTTGACGGACTAAGCCGAAGTTCCAAGAGGCTGCAGAGAGTATTCTACTGATTCACTGAGAGATAGTAGCAAACTCAATTTCCCGTTACTGGGAACGTACGAATCAGTTCGCGCGCCCGCGCTTGTAGGGGT
>JBEKMN010000010.1:0-76444 GCA_050008495.1 Terriglobia bacterium
TGGCGCTCATCACCTTCATCCTGCTGGGTGTGAAGGACCCGATGATTCAGGTGCAATTGCTGGTGTGGATCTTCGTGATCCGCGTCATCATGCTGGTGGCTGCTGCCGCGGCCTACTTCATTAACGGCGCCATCACCAAGGCCCGGTTCGGGAATGCGACGAAGTTTAACTTCGAGACGCCGCTGACGACGCTGGTTTGGATTACCTCCCTGGTTTCGATCGGGCTGACCTACGTCGCCTCTTACCTGATCATTCCCAGCATGGGCGGCGATGCCTCGATGTGGTGGAAACTCTCGACGATCGTCTCCTGCGGCACGCTGGCCGGCGCCCTCATCCCGGAGTTAGTGAAAGTGTTCACTTCCACCGAGTCGAGGCACGTCAAAGAGGTGGTGGCCTCGGCAAGGGAAGGCGGCGCATCGCTGGACATCCTCTCGGGCCTTGTAGCCGGTAACTTCTCCGCCTACTATTTGGGGCTGACAATGATGGTGCTCATGGCCATCGGTTCGTGGGTCAGCCTCCAGGGTTTGGGAAACTTCATGCTGGCGGCGCCGGTATTCGCCTTTGGTCTGGTGGCCTTTGGATTTCTGGGCATGGGTCCGGTGACGATCGCGGTGGATTCCTATGGCCCGGTGACCGACAACGCCCAATCGATTTATGAGCTGTCCCTCATCGAGCAGGACCCAACCGTGGTGCAGGAAATCAAGAAGGATTACAACGTGGACGTGGACTTCGAGCACGCCAAAGAAACGCTGGAAGCCGCTGACGGCGGGGGCAACACGTTCAAGGCCACAGCCAAGCCGGTGCTGATCGGCACGGCGGTGGTCGGCGCTACCACCATGATCTTCTCGATTATCATGGCCCTCACGGACCGCCTCACGGCCAACGTGGACAAGCTCTCGCTGTTGCACGCGCCTTTCGTTCTGGGCTTGGTCTCCGGTGGGGCCATTATTTACTGGTTTACCGGGGCTTCGATCCAGGCGGTCACCACCGGCGCCTACCGTGCGGTGGAGTTCATCAAAGCGCATATCAGGCTGGAGAGCGCGGAGAAGGCGTCGATTGCCGATAGCAAGAAGGTGGTGGAAATCTGCACGCAGTATGCCCAGAAAGGCATGTTGAACATCTTCATCGCGGTCTTCTTCGTCACCCTGGCATTCGCTTTCGTCGACCCGTTCTTCTTTATCGGCTACCTGATCTCGATAGCGATTTTCGGGCTCTATCAGGCTATTTTCATGGCCGACGCGGGCGCAGCGTGGGACAACGCCAAGAAAATTGTCGAAGTCGAGTTAAAGCAAAAGGGCACTCCCCTCCACGACGCGACCGTTATCGGCGACACGGTGGGCGATCCGTTCAAAGACACCTCTTCAGTGTCGTTGAACCCCGTCATCAAGTTCACCACCCTGTTCGGGTTGCTGGCTGTCGAACTGGCAGTGAAACTGACTTCGACCAGCGGCGCGGCTCTCGCGCATGGTCTCGCGGCGGCATTCTTCGTCGTGTCGTATATTTTCGTGTATCGGTCGTTCTACGGAATGCGCATTGGCGGGCAGAAAGAGGAATAGTGAATGGTGAAATGACAAATCATCTGAGCCGGCCGGCCCTGGCAAGCGCGGAGACGGCGACAGCGCAGCCTGTTGCTGACCCCCCGGCCAGAAGAACCGTCGCCACCCACTTCCGAGCATGCGCGTGACCCGGCACCAAAGACATAGTGAGAATTTACTTGACAAGCCCTTAGTACGGTTTATACTGTGTCTAGAGCGACTTGAGCTGCCGGACGATCTTGTTACCCGGGCTTGTCGCTTGGGATTGAAGCAAAAAGGCCATCCTCACGGGTGGCCTTTTTGCTTTGTAGGTTTAATATTATCACCTTTGGGTACCACGGAAAAGAGTTCTGGAAGAGGGTGCCGAGCAGAACACTCAAAAACGGCTCGGTCCCTAACCAGGTTTCCGTAACGATCCAGTCTAGGGTTCGGATTTTCTGTTGTGGTCATGCGGGCTCCGACCAGTACTATTGCAGCACAGTCCATGGCGCTGGAGATTTGGTCAATCACATCTTCAATTGTGTAGCCATCTCCGATTATTCGGCTTTTATAGATATGGCCGCCAACAAAAACCACCTCTTCTTCAATTGGGCGAAGTCCTTGTTTCAGGCGATATGCATTGATAGTTGCTAATTGAACAGGGGTCAGCGTCCCGATCGGAACGATGTGGACCTTATTCTTGTTCCTAATCCGGCCTAGATTTGTACGTATAACATCCCGTGCATTCTCGTAAAGTGGCACTCCGATAGCATCCGCACGTAGGACTTACTAGTCAAGCACGATCTCACCGGAATTCCGCACGATCAGGTCTGTCCAAGGCCGGTACTATACCACCAAGTCAGCACTTATTCGCCCCGAGCCGGACCGGCCCCCTCCCCTTCGTGCTAGGGTCGGCGGCTGCTACTCGGTCTTAAATTCAACTCTAAAGTGGCCCTTGACGTTTTTTTCATCCCAAATGCCGTCCCATGCGATTTGAATTCGGATGGAAGCAACATCAATCTCTGTTGAGTGGATTTCGAAACATGCGACAAACCGACACTTATGCTCCCATCTTGATTTGAAGGAGTTTGGCGCGGCAATCGGGTAAAGCCTGACACCTGATTGGCTTAAGGTGCACAGGTCATAGTCGATTGATTTGCCGATTCGCCGCTGCGCCTCAGGATAGTGTTTTCGGTGTCTCCACGGGAATTCCACATTGCCTACCCACCTGGTTTCAAGTTTATCGTCCGGGCCTGGTTCTTCTATTGCAACCAGATGTAGGCTGACATCCGTTGCTGGAGACCACTTGCGACTGTTGGCAACCCGAAGATGAAAGTAATGCGTAATCTCCCCGACCTCTTTTCCATCGGCGTCCTTGCCCTTATAACCCGTTGGTTCCCCCTCAGGGTCGGCCAACGTGGCATAAAGGTTCGGGGGCCACAGCCATGCCCTTAACTGAGTCCCAAACAGGGCTAGCAACACTACACCCAGTGTTGCTGCCGCTTGAATTGCATGTACGGTTATATACCAGCAAAATTGAGTGTCGCTCATGTTTCACGATTATTGCACAGACGACATTGCTGTCAAGCCTGTTAAACGCTGTTAGGCTAGCGTCTTCCCCATTAACACAAATCTGAGAAAGCCGGGCCAGCCGCAAATTCTTGATCTGTGAGGTTCCCTTTTTTCGTGAAGGTCTTGGACGGCTTGAAGGTCTTCTGCTAATCCCATAATACCCCCGTCACGGTCTGAAATTAGCCGACTTTATAACACGCACACCGCGTCAATGTCCAGCGGCCCCCTCCAAAATGTTTACGTTTAACTTGTTGGGTAATTTCATGTATAATACGTCCCAAATGAACTGCCCTCGTTGCAACGCCCCTAGTGTAGAGGGGAAGAACTATTGCGCCGATTGTGGCACTCCTCTGGATGCGCAGACGAAGCAACTGGAAACTCTCGTTAAGGCTCAGGTTGATGAGATCATCAGAGAACGATTCAAAGACCAAAACGTTGTAGAAGTTGAGACTTCGCAGGCTATCGTTGAGCGTCTTTCAGGATGGGCAAAACTGTTTGCATTTTTTGTTGGAGTGCCCATCGGTCTTTGCCTCATTTGGTTGAGCATTGCCGGATTTGAGAAACTCAGCGACTTCAAAAACCTGATTGCCCGCGTTGAAGGGCAGGTGATACCGAAGATAGAACAGGCAAAGGCTGATTCCG
The DNA here is from genome assembly GCA_050008495.1 of Terriglobia bacterium. Lineage (GTDB taxonomy): Bacteria > Acidobacteriota > Terriglobia > UBA7540 > UBA7540 > CAVROP01. The sequence goes on from JBEKMN010000010.1 coordinate 3,729, forward strand.
AGCAGGCACAGAAAATAGCAGCAGATGCGAAGACCAAGGCGGAAGGGGCAGAAAAGACAATTGAAGACGTGACTACGCAGGTCAAAAAGCAACTTGGGTCTGCCACTGAGATAACGAAGAGCGTGCACGCACTGTCTGAAAGAGTCTCTGACCTTGAAAAGCAAACGTCTACCCAAATGAAGGATTCTAGTCGGAGAATTGACGAACGAGTAGCCGAATTAGACCGAAAAATTGATGCCGCCTTTAAAGATATCAGTGAGCAGCAGAGAAAACTCACCAGAACAGATGAACTTGTGAAAGCGATGTACTCCAGCAGAACGACTGAGTATTTTGAGACTCAATCCAACGCCTCTAACGTCGTCATCGCCGCATTGAAAAACGGGGCATTTGTCTTCATGCTACTGAAGTCCGTTCCGATTCCGGAGAGTGTAGAAGTGAAATGGAGGGTATACAGTCAGCCGCGTGGTGCTTACAGAGTTGTCAAGGGGAATGTCCTTTTATTTATCTGGGGTGAATCGCCAGACAACCTGAAGCAGTATCCGCTAGAAATCAGTTATGTGCCTGACCCCACACCTACCCTCCCATCGTTCAAATCCCTGTCTATTAAGAATGGCGCACTTTACGGCGATGATACGAAACTCACGGATTTGCCACCCGCACAGTAGTCGCGACGGGCCGGGGCGCAATCTACACGCAACTCGGCACACAGCAACCCGTTCCCCCGGCGACTTTGAAACCGAGTGAGAAGAAATGAACTGGCATTCTCTTCTTGGGGCAGCCATGAGCTATTTGCCCCTGATCAACACCATCGTCACGGTGCTTGGTGTCATATTCCTCGGTATCTATGCCTTTGCCACAAGGGGAATCCGAATTGCAGCCCAGGACCAAACGGAGGGCCAACATAAGCCATGCTTGACTCTTTGCGCGAGAGGTCGAGATTACATCAACGCTGTAATTGAACCGGGTCATGTAGTCGGAGCAATGGTACTCGCCGATCAAAATGGGAGCCTTTCTCTCCAAAACCTGGGCAATGGATTAGCCCTCAATATTCAGTACGAAGTTATCCAGCTTGAGCCAAGTAATGATCGGTTTGATGTAACTCGCGGCAGTTATCTTCAGCATCTCCCCTCCGGAGAGAGCTTTCCAATTCCTGTTGTCGAACCAAGATTGAGGGGAAGAAGATGTGAATTTAATGCCAAATACCAAAGCTTGGGTGGGCGTAGGTATGTATCACGCATTCGGGTAGACGATGCCGTAATCACGAAAATCGTTTTCGCCGAAATAAAACGCCCCTGGTATCGCTGGTAGCCGTATCTCCGTCCGGCCAGCCGGAATAAGGGGCGCAAAGACCCATGGAACCTGTCACAACCGTCGCAACAGCTTGGACCATCGCGAAGACTGCGGGCGAGATTTCGAAGAAACTTTACGAGTTCGGGAAGGGTCTGAAAGATCGTGAAGCGAAGAACCAGATTGACGAGATACTCGACAAAGTTCGCGAACTGAAGCAATCGGCTTCGGAACTCGAAGACCAAAACCGTGAACTCAAGGAGAAACTTCGGTTCAGGTCGGAAGATTTTGAGTTCAAGAACCCGTTCTGGTTTGAAAAGTCGCATCCTGACCGTGCGCTATGCCCGAAATGTTTTGTAGATGAGTTAGTCGCGCCTGTGAGTGAACCGATTGGCAGTACTTCTGGAACCTATCGTCGGTGCTTTCACTGTGGAGAAGCAATTTGGGAAAAGCGTTTCGCATCAAGCGGCGTTTTAATTGGCGGCACTCCTGCTCAATGGCCTTGACCCCCAAGCCGCCCCCGCCTGCCTCGGAGCACAATCATGGGGAATACCAATCATGACGTAGAAAGCATCAGGTCTATGCTTACCTTTGTGGGTGGCGTCTTGTCGTTCTGCGCGGTGGTGATCGGCATTATCAACACAAAGCTCAAAAAGGCGAGGACCACAGCGGCAAAGGAGAGGGTCATTTCTCAAGTCTTCGGCGTCGCCTCGGTTGGCTTTCCATTTATGGGTATTGTCCTCGGTTGGGGATTTGGAATAACGGTTGCCCTTGTTTGGGGTTTCTGCTTGGGCACCGTTTTTGTTTCGTTGGGTTATTTATGGACAACGGCGGCCATAAGACGCGGGGAAACACTCCTTCTGGTGGTGTCTTGGTGTGGGGCGATTTTGATGCTCATATTTGACTTGCTTCGCGGGATGCTTGAAAGCATTGACAAATTGATAGCGCGGTGAGCCCTGGTGCGCTGCTCACTTTGCCGAACAGCCGGGTTCGCCCTGGTCCTGCCCCCTAATCTGCCTCACCAAACAACACATCGCATCCAGATCACACACCGTTGATTTATCTGTCGATTGAAACCCCATGGCCCATGCCATCAAAGCTGACATGTTCGCTACGTGTTCTTAAAGTTGATTGGTGGTTGTTGTTTGCAGTCTCAGAAGTGCCATAAATACAATATTTATAAGGGCCAAGGGTTCCAAGGGGTGAATAGTGAATTCACCATTCACTATTCACCATTTTAGAACCCTCGCGCCGTGCTCTTGATCTTCCGGGCCAGTTTTTCGATCTTGTCCGCTTTATCGACAATGCCCAGCGAGAGGACATTCTCGTTGGACTTGTCGAGCTGGTCCTGGAGGTTCTTGGCAAGGTCTGCCAGCTCCTTGGCATCGCGCTTCATCCTATCAAAATTAGCCTTCAGCATTTCACGCCTCTGCTTATCCGAGAGCGGGATCTGTGGGGATTCCAGGTTGGGCTGCAGGCCCTGAACTGCTTCGGATGAAGTCGAGCCGGCGGGTGAAGTCCTTGCCTGGAGGGGGCTTGCCAGCGCAGTCGCAGAAACTCCGCGAGGAGCGTCCAGCCAGGGTACGGAAAAGCTCACAAAAAGTGAGAGCAGAACAATGGTTCGGGTAAAAGTTGACCTCGAGAAGAGAAGCTCCATGCTGGTTTCCTTTCGAGCGGTCTATCTTCCTTTGCGACTGGGCGCTTGACTTTTACATTTCATAATACCTTTTCAAGCTATGGCTACAGTCTCCTCTCGTTAGCGGCTCCGCCGCAAATGCACATCGAACAAGAAGAACAAACACGACGCAGTCTCCCAAGGCCGAGGACCATTCGTTCAAGGCGAGCGCCACCCGAAAGGGTAAAGAATTGACGCTGTTCCGCGAAGCCTATAGACCAATATCCCCCAGCGCTTTTTCCATGTCATCAAAGGCGGATTTCGACACTTCACAGGGCAAGAGGTCGGTGGAAAGCCGGGCGTAAACATGGTCACCGGCCTTTGAAATCTCCAGCATCTCCGTCTGGTTCTTGTCACCGAACCGCACGTTGAACTGATAGGCCGGTTTGTGAAGCCCCAATGTCGCCAGGTCAGAACTCCTGGGAAACGTGGTGGCACGAAGATCCCGCAGGCGGGAGAGCAAGGTGTCCATTTTGGCGGACGGGACGGTCTTCGACCCACCCTCCGTCTGCTTCCACTGATTGTCTTTTTGCTGCTCGAAGACGCTGTGGCCCTTGGGAGAAGTGATCTCGAGGTGTTTCACGTCGAAGCTCGAGAAGGAGAAAAGATCTTTAGCGCGAAAGTCGGAGGGATCCTTCTGGAAGTCGGTCAGGAAGGAGGAATTGAGAGTGAAAACAGGCGGGAGCGCGGAGTTCACGGCGAAGTAACGATCGCCCTCCTTGTCTTTCTTGCCGAGCAACAAGGTTTGCGCGCCACTGGGCCCCGTCAACTCGAGCCGCAGCTCCGGCGAGCTCAACCCATACGTTGCCTGGCTCTTCTTATCCTCGGCGGCGATGGATTGCAAGGAGAGGCCGCGCAATTGGTTGAGGAGGCCGTCCACCGCGAATTTGTCGGCGCGCACCGAGGGCGGCAGAACCAGGTCCCAGACCCCTTCGGGATTCTTTTCCAGCGTGTACTTCTTCCCTTTGGAATCCACTTCCATCTTGCGAAGCTGGTCCGCCTCGATCGTCAGGGCGCGCCGGTCGCGGAGATCGAAGAGAGTCTTTTCGAGATTGGATTTCAAGTAGCTCGCCACGGTGACCACGCGGGGATTGCCCGCCACCTGCGCGTACAGTCCGCTGCTGGTGGGAGTATCGTCGCCGAGCAGCAGGGTGAATTTGGGCGGGTTGGTGTCCGTCGCGACTTCCACGGAGTAGGTGGGAGGATCGAGGCCGAATTGCTTCACATCGGTAGCGTGCGGCTCAACCACCTCATCCACCGTTGCCGTGGTCAGGTTATTCAGCACCGTCGAGAGCGTGCCCTGGTCGGCGGAAAGCTTCTTGGGTTCGACGATCGCCCAGGTGCCTCCCGCGTGTTCGCAGGCCACCGCATCGCCCGAGCGAGGATGGAAGGTAATGGCCGTGATGTGCTTGCTGTCCAGGGTGAAGAGTTTCTCGTCTTTGGAAGGTTCGACCTTCGACGCTTGGCGGCTCTGGCGCCGGTTGTAGTAAGTGAAGGCTCCCCAGAGTGCCCCAAGAATCACCAGTGCGACCAGAGTGTTGATATATTTCTTTCTCATCGACGTTCCCACCAAACCAGAGTACCTGCCAGCACGATCAGGAGCGGCAATCCAATGACGCCCAGCCAGAGGAGCTTGCCCATTTGCGCGGCGTTCAGCATCAGGTGCTGAGACTCGGGCGGTTTGGGCCGAACGGAAATCAGGTCTACATCCGCCGACAGCCAGTCGATCATGTTCATAAACAGGTCGCGATTGGACTGAAATCCCAGAAAAGCATTGGCGGCCAGCAAGGAAGTGCCCATCGCGATGAATCGGCCCTCGTTCTTTTTCTCGCCCTCCCCGCTTAGCGTGCCGGAGAGCGCCACAGTCAAAGGACCCTTAATGTCCTTTCCCGCCCGGAACGAAACCTGGTGCATATTGGGATTGAAATCCGCCACGCCAAAGCTTGCATCGGAAGTGTCACAGAGGGACGAATCGCTCACCCCTGCTTTGACATCCTTGCCGATGGCGAAAGAGCGCGAGTAAGGAAACAACGAAGCGCGGCCAGAAAGCGGTTGCGTGATCGGGCTGGAGCCGTACTTGAGAATGAGCGGCATGGTGGGCTCCGTCCCGAAAATCTGCGCCACCGGATTTTCGTCGATCACCAGGTCGTTCCGGACCGTCACGTTCCAGTCCGCCAAAAGCTTGGACAGTTCCGGGAACTGCACGCCCGGGTCGAGCAGGAACATGGCCCTGCCCCCTCCGGTTACATATTTGCGTATGGTGTCAACTTCCTGAGGAAGATAATCATTCTTGGGCCCGGCCACGACCACCATCGAACAGTCGGAAGGAATCTCCATCTTCTGCAACAGGGTGATGGATTTGGTCTGGAAGTTCTCGTTCTCGAATTCCTTCTTGATTTTCGAATAACCGACGCGCTCACTGTTGTCAAGTTCGTGTTCGCCGTGTCCACCGATGAAGCAGGCGGTCCGCTGTCCCTTGAACAACCGGATCACGGCGTTGCTGATCGCTTCCTCCGAGTCGCTCTGGGCCTCGAAGTGGCGGCCACCCGCAGCCACCACGATCGTTCCATAGCTGCGCACGCCGTATTCCTTGGCGAGGGAAGGTTGCCGGTCCACATCCACGTAGCGCACCGTGACTCGGTGCGAGGCCGAAGTGAACATGTTCAGCAAGTCGCGCCGTTCCCCGAAGCTGCGCTCCCGGTCGAAGACGTAAATCGTTACATCCTGGTTCAAGTCCTTCAGCAGCTTCGCGGTCTGCGGCGACAAGCTGTATTTCTTGTTCGGTGTCAGGTCCCAACTGTGATCGTGATTGGTCACAAACCAGTTGGCAACGGCAAGGATGGCGATAACGATCACCGTGTAGACGGCAAAGTTCGCCCCTTCCAGGATCTTCCGCCCGCTGCGTCCTGTGATCTGATCTTTGAGAGCCATGGTTACGGCCTCCCTTTCAGGGCATCGACGGAACGGGCGGTCATGAAGATTCCAAAAATGATCACGGAAAGGTAATAAGTCAAGTCGCCCAGATTGATAACGCCCTTCGAGAAATTGTCAAAATGTGTGGTGAGCGCCAGATAACCCATGACGCGGCCCATCGGGCCGGTCGAGTAAGCCGTGACCCAATCGAGCAAAAAGAGCAGCAGGAAAACCGCCAGTCCGACGGCCCCGGCGATGATCTGGTTTTTCGTAAAGGTCGAGAACCACATGCCCAGCGCCAGCAAGCCGGCTCCGTAAAGCAGAAATCCCAGCGCGCCGGCAATCAGCGGCTTGGCGTTCGGGTTGCCGTAAATGAACAGCACGCTGAAATAAAGGAAAGTGATGGCTTCCAGCACGGCGAAGAGAGCCAGTGCCCCGAGGAACTTCCCCAGGATAATTTCCATGTCGGTGAGCGGGGAGGTGAGCAGCAATTCGATCGTGCCCGACCGTTTCTCCTCGGCGTACAGCCGCATGGTGATGAGCGGTATCAAGAACAGCAGCACCACCGTCATCACACCCGCCAGGATGGGACGAATGATGTTTTCGTTAAGGCTCATGGGCGGCGCGCCCATGCCTCCCATCGACTCCATGCGAAACGTCTGAACCATGAAGAACGCCGTGGAGCTATAAAAAACATAGCCGCAGATCAGCGCGTACACGGTCATGACGAGGTAAGCAATGGGCGAGTGGAAATAAGCTCGCAGTTCCTTGCCGGCAACGGCTAGCATGTTGCGCATCTCAAATGATCCTTTCCAAGTTCGATTGTTCTTTGTCCGTCGTCAGTTGTCCCTGGTCCGTTGCCCGTCCGAATCGGCCCCGTCTGTCATTCCTCGCTTCGCTCGGAATGACACCGACAACCCATGGACAAGTGACAACGGACAACGGACTACTGACTACTGACAGTTGGCTCTTCGCTCAAATCCTTCGTCGTTAATTTCAAGAAGATGTCTTCCAGGCTCAGCCCGCTGCCTTTCAGTTCAAAAAGCTTCCAGCCGGATTCCACCACGGCTCGCGCCAACTCCGCGCGTACTTCCTTGCCTTTCTCCGCGTGCACCTCGTAGGTCATGCGTCCTTCAGCAGCGTCGTGCGGTTCCACCAGAGTCACTCCTGCGACGCGTTGCAGTTTTTCTGTGACTTCCGCCGCTGCACCCTCGATGTTGAGCAGGATGGTCTCAAACCCCTGCAGGCGGCGCGTAAGTTCGTCCGGAGTTCCCACCGCCACAATCTTGCCGGCATTGATCACCACCACGCGCTGGCAGGTCTTCGAAACCTCGGGCAGGATGTGGGTGCTGAGGATCACCGTGTGCTGGCCCGCCAGGCCCTTGATGAGTTGGCGCGTCTCGATGATCTGCTTGGGATCGAGGCCCGCGGTGGGCTCGTCGAGAACCAGCACTTCAGGGTTGTGGATCAACGCCTGGGCCAAGCCCACGCGCTGCCGGTACCCTTTCGAGAGCTTGCCGATCTGCCGGTGGCTCACGTCGGCAATCGCGCATTTCCCCAGAATTTCGTCCAACCGGGGTTTTAGCTCGCGGCGCGATATACCTTTGATCCGCCCCACAAAAGCGAGGTACTCGGTCACGGTCATGTCCGGATAAACGGGAGGGGCTTCCGGCATGTATCCCGTGCGGCGCTTGGCCTCCAGCGGTTCTTCCGCCACATCGAATCCGGCCACGCGCACCCGCCCCGCGCTGGGCGGCAGGTAGCCTGTAATCACGCGCATAGTGGTTGTTTTCCCCGCCCCGTTCGGTCCCAGAAAGCCCAGAACTTCACCCTTCTGAGCCTGGAAAGTCACGTCGGAGACGGCCAGGGTCGGCCCGTAACGCTTCGTCAGATTTTCGACTTCAATCATGGGAATTCCTTCCTGAAGTAGGGATGGCGCTGCGGCCCCCCTTTGCCGGAGCCCGCTCCAGCCATTCCATAGGCATAAGCTGAACCCTTCAATATATAACGAATATTGAAAATCGCACAAGGTTGCCGGTCGTGGCTGAACTCTGAAGTGGTTTGTGAAAACAGTTTGCAATCTTCATTTGATACCGAGTTTTCACACCGAATTATGCAACGGCATTACGTATATTTTTTAGTATACTGGGAAGCGGCCCCGAATGCGGGAGATATGAAACAGGCACGGCGGGCGGAGGCGCGTATGACGCCGCAAGAGATGGAACGAACCATGGAGTTCATCGTCGAGCAACAGGCTCAGTTTGCGGTTCGCATTGACAAGCTTCTCGAATCGGCCGAGAAGTTCGAGCGTTCGCAGCACGAACTACAGCAAGCAGATGCCAGGTTGCACGAGAACCAGGCTAGGCTGTACGAGAACCAGGCCACCTTGACCGCCTCCCTACTGCGCGTGGCCGAAATTGTGGAGGACTTGGCAGAAGCCCAGAAGAAGACCGAATCGCGTCTCCAGCAGACCGACGAACGCCTCAACGTGCTGATTAACGTGGTCGAAAAACACATCGCTGGCCACGACCATGGCGGGCACCCTCCGCAATAATCGATTTTCTTGCCATTCCGAGGAGCCGTAGGTTACGAGGAATCTCCCGTCACCTCGAAAAGACTCAGAGCGAGATTCCTTCACTTCGTTCAGGACAGGCTCTTCGCTTCGCTCAGGATGACAGCGAAGCGCTCGGAATGACAGCGTGAATGAAGTTCTCGCACAGACTCTACCGCCTTAAATAATCTAATCTGACCATAGGAGGCTTCGCGATGAAACTGATGAACCTCGATTTCAGCCGCATTGCGCATGATACGTTTCGCATCCAAGGCTCGAAGGTTATCTATACCGATCCCTTCAAGGTGACGAAAGGGGATGAGGCTGATATCGTTTTGATAAGCCACGAGCATTTCGACCACCTCAGTCTGGAAGACCTTCAAAAGGTGACCTCCGCCAAAACAACTCTTGTGGCCAGCTTAAGTTGCAAAGGTGGACTGAAGCAAGTGAAGGCGAAGGAAACGAAATTTCTCGAACCGGGAGGAAAGGTCAGCGTCGATAAGGTCGAAATCGAAGCTGTTCCCGCTTACAACCTGAACAAGTTCCGCGAGCCGGGAAAGCCATTCCACCCCAAAGACGACAAGAAGCTGGGATTCATAATCACGATGGACGGGACGCGCGTCTATTTCGCCGGCGATACCGACTTCATACCGGAGATGAAATCCATTCAGTGTGATATTGCACTTCTCCCAGTCTCCGGCACCTATGTGATGACGGCAGAGGAAGCGGCCGAGGCGGCCAAGGCGCTCAAGCCAAAAATCGCCGTCCCCATGCATTACGCCGCGATCGTGGGCAGCGACGCTGATGCCCAGCGATTCAAATCTCTGGTGAAGAACTGCCAGGTGGAGATTATTTAACCCGAGTTCCGAAGTTGCGAGGCTCCAAGGGAAGAACCCCTCACCCGGCTCGCTACTCTCGCCACCCTCTCCCCAAGGGAGAGGGCCATCAACGACGATTGTTTTTAGCCCCCTCCCGTAGGGAGAGGGTGCCCCGATCCGGCGCATTCATCAGCCGGAGCGGGACGGGTGAGGGGTTTCTTTCTATCTTCCCAGTCAACCTATGGTTTTTCCGCCGCCCAGGCAAGTCCATCGGCATCCGGCCCCGCAGCAATCAACTTATCCACGGCCCACGTTTTCAAATTGACCACCGCAATCTTCCCGGCGGCCTGGCAGGACACGTAAGCCACCTCTCCGTCGGGTCTCACCAGGATTTCCTGAGGCATCTTGCCCACCGCAACGGTTCTGGCAATTTTCATCGTCTCTATATCGAGCACGCCGATTTTGTTGGCATCTGGAAGTGTGATCAAAAGCCAGCGTCCATCCGGCGTTGCAGCCGTCCCGTAAGCCACGGTGGGAAGGCTCACCCATGTCTTTAGCGTGTTTGTTGAGGTGTCAATCACTGCCAGGCGGGGTGCGGTCTGGTCCGCGGTGAAAGCCCAGCGGTCGTCGGGGGACAGCGCAATCCGCTGAGTCTGGGACGAGATGGGAATAATGGCCAGGGTTTTCTTGGCCACCAGGTCAATGGCGGAAACCGTTCCCGGTCCCACATTGGCCGTGTAGCCGCGTTGTCCGTCCTGCGTAATGGCCAACATGTGCGATTCGCGCTGCCCGGTGGGAATGGAGGAAACGATTCGCAGGCTCTTCGGGTCGATGACGGTTATGGAATTGGCAAGCTCCGTGGTGATGTAAAGCAGGCCGTTCTTGGGACCGAAGACCGCGCAGTGCGGACGCAGTGGCTTGTCGAAGTCCAGCGTCCTAACCACGCGACGACTGGCGAGGTCGATCACGGCCATGGTGCGGCCGTCCGTGCCGGGCCTGCCCACGCCGGAATTGCCGTAAATCGGGACATAAGCCGTCCGCCCATCGGGCGAGGCAACAACTTCATGGCCGGTGATTCCTCCTTCCGGAACTTCCGCCACTTCTCGGCCTCCCTCTGGATCGATAATCCCCAGCGTTTGATTGCCTTTGTTGGCCACCAAGAGAAGGCCGCGAGAGGGCGGCGTTTCAGTTTCCGATGAAACCAGCAACGGCGCCAGGAGACCAATGCAAACCACGCCGAGCACCTTCAAAACAGGCCATCCCATAGCACCCTCCAGCTCTTAGAATTACTCTCAGAATACTCTCAAGCCCTACCCCTATCGTACCATACCTGGCTGTTGGACCTGCTGCTTTAGCTGCTGCACCAATCGAGGCCATGACTTCGTTTGTCGTCTGCTCGGTAAAGCGGGTATACTTTGGTCATGCAACGCCTGACACTTCCGATTATTGTGGAAGGCGATGAAGACGGCTATTTCGTCGATTGCCCCCCGCTCCAGGGCTGTTACGGCCATGGGGCAACCTACGAAGAGGCAATCGCGAACATCAAAGACGCCATCCAGTTACACCTCGAAGATCGCTTGGCTCGGTAAATTTCGAGCTTCACTCGAAAGGCTAAAGGTCCGTTCGGGAAGTTTGCCGGGCAAGATCGCACTGCGGGCACGAGCACAGGTTGCGCAGGTAATCGAAGGAATAAATTCCTGTGGAGTGGCCATCGTTCCAATAGATCTGGAGGGCGTAACGTCCGACCAGTTCCGCGCGCTCTGGCTTCAACGGCTTGACGCCGAGCATGGGCAGCAAGCTCGAAGGGCGGTCATGCGCCTCGCCTCCCTCGGTGCAAGTTGCGCATGGACAACGCTCGCGGAGGCTGCGGTACGAATACACGCTGGCATGACCGTCCGCCCAGAGGATAGAAAGCGTGTCGTTCCCGGCGTCGAGTTTGATTTTGGTTGGGAGGTGGGGCATAGGATAAAGAGTCCGTTGTCCGTTGTCGTTTGTCCGTTGCACCCATATGTCGGGGAGTCGCAACTAACGACGGACGACTGACCACGGACAACGGACCACTGACGACTGACCTGCTGTTTACTCGATGCTGATCGCCTGCTGATGGGCCAAGCTCACCTGTTCCGCGAGGGCTGCCGCGACCTGCTGGAAGGCTTTTCCGTTCGCTGTCTCTCCGTCCAATGCGGCAGGTCTGCCCTTGTCGCTTTGCACTCGGATGACCGGGTCGAGAGGGATCTCACCAAGAAAAGGCAAGCCAAGCCTGCGGGCCGCTTCCCGGGCGCCGCCGTGGCCAAAGATATCCTCTCGCTGGCCGCAGTGCGGGCAGACAAAGTAGCTCATGTTCTCAACAATCCCGAGCACGGGGACGTTGAGCTTTTGGAACATGGCGATGGCTTTCGACGCCACCGTGAGCGCCAGATCCTGCGGCGTGGAAACAATCACTGCTCCAGTCAACGGGATGGTCTGCGACAAGCTCAACTGAATGTCTCCCGTCCCCGGCGGCAGGTCCATGAGGAGATAATCCAGCTCACCCCAGCGCACGTCGCCCAGGAATTGTTGGATGGTCTTGTGGAGCATGGGGCCGCGCCAGATCACGGCTTCATCCTTGGGCAGGAAATACGCCATCGAGATGAGCTTGACGCCATAGGCGATGGGAGGTTCGATCTTGCCTTCCACAACGTGCGGCTGCTCTCCGCCGCCCATCAAGGCGGGGACACTCGGCCCGTAAACGTCCGTGTCCATCAGGCCCACCCGGGCCCCCGCGCGCTCCAGCGCCACAGCCAGGTTGGCCGCTACCGTCGACTTGCCCACGCCGCCTTTGCCGCTCGCCACCGCCACCGTGCTTTTAACCATCGGGATCAGGTTCGACTTCCCCGGCTGCAAGGACGGGGCCGGATCGATCACCCGCACTTCCACGTCCGCCACGCCCAGCCCGTGAACGATTTCCTTCATGCTGGCCAGCAGTTGGCTCCTGGCGGGGCTGGCCGTCTGCATTAATATGCTGACTCGTCGATCCCCCACTTCGATGTCCTTGATGTACCCGAGCGACACGACATCCTTCTGCCGGTGCGGATCCTCAACCGCCTTCAAGGCGTTCAGAACGTCCTGCGGGCTTAGGTCTTTAGGCACAGTAGCTCCTCATCAGCGCTTCTATTCAACTCTCAATTATACATGTTCGCGCGCGTTGGTAGGGGCGGTTCGCGAACCGCCCCTACCTCCGCCGCGAAGATCGCAGTTGACCAGGAACGCACAATTCCTCTATTGTCTCCCAAGCGCAAAATCAGGCAACATATTAGGGATTCCCGCCCACGTGGGAATGGCTCTATGAACCTCGGCAAACCTGGAACAGCGCCGCCCGTCGCCGTCGCGGAGCAGCCTCAATTGCTGCGTGCCCTGGGCTTATGGGAAACCACGGCGATTGTCATGGGGATCATGATTGGGTCCGCCATCTTTATCGTTCCGGCGGAAGTGACTCGGGAAGTCGGCAGCGAACGCGCTGCCCTGGGCGTTTGGATCATCTCCGGAATCCTCAGCCTGTTCGGGGCGCTATCGTTCGCGGAACTGGCCTCGATGTTTCCCCAGGCCGGTGGCCAGTACGTCTATCTTCGCGAGGCTTACGGGCATCTGGTGAGCTTCCTCTGCGGCTGGACGTTTTTCCTGGCGGTGCAGTCGGGCGGTATATCGACCGTCGCCGTGGGATTCGCGCAATATCTTGCCGACTTCTTTCCGATCAATCCCGTGCAGCAGAAGCTGGCGGGAAGCCTCGCCATCGTGGTTCTGACCGCCATTAACTATCGCGGTGTGCGCGAGGCGGGTTGGCTCCAGTCCGTCCTGACCGGGGCCAAGGTCGGTGCGATGGTGGCCCTGGTGGCGCTGGGCTTCGCGCTGGTGCACGGTCATCCCGTGGGTGGCGTCGTGAAACTGCCCACGCCGGCCGGTTGGGGGTTTCTCTCTTCCTTTGGAGTCGCCATGGTCGCAGCCCTCTGGGCCTACGACGGCTGGAACAATGGCACGTTTGCGGCCGACGAAGTCAAGAACCCCGAACGCAACATCCCCTTGGGCCTTATGCTGGGCACCGGCGCGGTCGTGGTGATTTACATTCTCGTGAACCTCGTTTACTACCACGTGCTGCCGCTCGTGACCGTGGCTCAATCGCCGCGCGTCGCCGCGGAGGCCGGAACGCGCCTTTTCGGGCGAAGCGGCGCCCATTGGGTGTCGCTCGCCATCATCGTGGCGATGTTGGGCTGCGTGAATGGAATGATCCTGGCAGGTGCTCGAGTTTATTATGCCATGGCGCGCGACGGCCTCTTTTTCCGCTGGTGCGGCAACGTTCACCCCAGATTTCACACTCCGCATCTCTCTTTGCTCTTCCAGGCTGCCTGGGCAATCCTCCTCGTGCTGCTGGGAACTTACGAGCAGCTCTTCACCTTCGTAATCTTTGCAGGTTGGATCTTCTACGCGCTGGCAGCGCTGGGGGTTATCATCCTGCGCCACAGTCAACCAAACCTGCCGCGCCCCTATCGCGTCTCCGGCTATCCCTTGGTTCCTGCGATTTTCGTGCTGGCCGCTGCGGTTTTTATCTTGAACACCATTCTCGCTCGCCCGTTCGAGTCCGGCATCGGCGCCGGCATTGTAGCGCTGGGGATCCCGGCTTACCTGATTTGGAGAAAAGGGGCCTGACGCGCGGCTTCAGTTGTGGTGCGGGCGTCTCGCCCGCTGTCGCGCGGGCATCATGCCCGCGCTGAGATTTTCTGCACTTGGTCTTCTGCCACGTGCGGCTCTGCCGCCCTGCCTTGCGGAAAGGCTCTGCCTTTCCGGCCGCGCGCAACCCAATTCCCGGTTTCTCGGCGAGGCTGCGCCTTGCCGGGTTGAGGCGCAGCCTCAACCCGGAAACGAGGCCTGCCCCCCCCCGGAAAGGCGAAGCCTTTCCGCAAGACAGGGCGGCAGAGCCGCAAAATGCGGGAAAGCCTGATTATTGCGGAGGTGTGCAAACTGGAATGCAAGAAGCCGAGACGCGAGCGTCCTTCCCGCGCCGCGGCGCCGCGGCCGAGACGCCCGCGCTACCTATGCCTCACTCACTCGCATCCTTGGCGGCTTTCTTTACCTTCCCCAGGAGTTCGTCCGCTTGCGATTTCCACGAACTTTGCAAGGCCGCCGCCTTGCTCAGCGCTTCGATGGCGCCGTGGTGGTTGGCCGGGTAACCGGATTCATAGGCGTATCCCAAGTAATACAAGGCCTGGGCCTGCAATTCGGGATTCGCTTCCAGCAAATCCGCCGCCGTCTTGAGGTCCTCGATCGCCGGCCCCAGCTTCTTTGACTTCGACGTGGCCGCGCGCGTGAATTCAACATATCCCAGCGAAAGGTGAGCCATGCCCAGTACATTGTCCTGCGCTTGCTTGAACTGAGCGTCGGTAAGGGAGTCCGGCTTCTTCAATTGCTGCGCCAGTTCAATGGATTTCTTCGCATCCGCGACTGCCTTATCGGGGTTGGTGCGGCCGATGGAGTAGGCGTAAGCGAGAAAACTGTAAGCATCCAGGTTGTTAGGATCTGCCGCGACGGTCTTTTCACCGTACTCGATGGCCTTGTCCGGCTTATTCGACATCCGGTAGGCCGTGAAGTAATCGAAGTTGATCTGCCCCGCATTCTTGGCGGCGTCGTCGGGGAAGGCTTTCGCGAACTCGTCCAATCGCTCGATGCGCTTGGTGGGATCGGTCACCCGCGCGGTGAGCTGGAGATCCGCGTAGACCACGTATGCAAGCTCGTCCTTGGCCTGTGCGGCGTTCTCTTCGAGGGCTTTTTGCCAATCCGCGTCGCTGACGCTGGGGGGACGGGCGGGCTTGCTTTCCTCGGTGATCAGCCCGGGAGCCATACTGATGACGTCGAAAGCGCCATCGGTCACCTTGCCGGAGCCCACGTAGCCCTTCAACGTATTGATCGCCAGCATCACGTCTTTGTATTTCGTGGCCAAACCCTTCTCCCCGTATTCCACAACTTTGTCATAATTGTTCAGCTTCAGGTATGCCATCGTGTAATATTCATCGACGCATGGCATGAATTTGGCATCCGCGTGCGCCTGGGCATACTTATCCAGGGCCGCGATCTGTTCTTCTGGCTTCTCCGCGCCATTCACCGCCTGCATAAGCTCATCTTCCGGCGTGTTCGCCACATAGGGCAGACCAGGACAGACTTGTTGGGCTTGAAGAAGACCGGCAAAAAGCAGCAGGCCCAGAATAACCAGGGAAACAGATGTCTTGCGCATGGAATCCTCCAGTCGAATACGATATCCCGGTGTATGCTAGAACTTGATACATCAAGACGCGGAGAATTGCCAGTGAAAAATGACGGGCTCTAAACCACTGAGTCACTGAGTCACAGAGAATTGATAAGAGCTGGTATTCTCAGTGCCTCTGTGTCTCTGTGGTTCACACTGCCCTGAATCCCGAATCCTGCTGTAGAATAAAAGAAATCATCGAGGCTCTACGAAGGGAGCAGCATGGAACTTTTTTCCTGGGAAACTGTGAAGAAGGAAGTGCTCAATGAGAAGTTGGCCCGCAAGGTCATCTCGGGCGAGAAAATCACCATGGCGCAAATCTTCCTCGCCAAGGACGGCGTGGTGCCGCTCCACCAGCACGAGAACGAGCAGATCAGTTCAATTGTGACCGGCGCCATGAGATTTGAGATCGAGGGCAAAGAGATCGTGCTCCGCGCCGGCGACGTCCTCTTCATCCCGTCTAACGTTCCGCACCGCGTGACGGCGCTGGAGGATTCCCAGGCGCTCGACGTCTTCAGCCCCATCCGCATCGATTGGCTGACCGGCAAAGACGACTACCTGCGGCGGTAGGGTTCTCTTGAATCTGAAACAAATCATGAAGTTACTTGCCAGAGGCATCCTGATCTCGGTCGTTTCTAACCTGCTCGCTACGCAAGCTCTCCGAAACGACCACAATGTGTTGCTCCGGCGTTACCGTGAAGACGAGAAGTTGACTTACCGTATGACAGGGATCAACGAGCGCTGGCATTATGAGATTCAAGCTGAGGGAATCGTCGAGAAGGACTCCGCTGGATTTTACTTCGAGGAGTATCGCTGGTCAAATCTGATTTCTGACGATCAGAAGGTCGAACTCCCCGCTGCCAGCCTGGATTTTCGGCAGCAGCTTACCCTTGATCCCAATCGCCATTCCGTGTTCCCCGATCTCAGCCGGATTGACCGCAGGCTGGTCGGGCCCGCCACTGACTTCATGAACTTCTACGTTGATTTGTGGCTGGCCGAAAAGACGGAGAAGCTCGCCCATGCCGGAGATCATTTCTATCTCAAACACGGCAAGCCCAACTCATGGGCGGATGGCCGCTATGTCCTGATCGGGGAAGACTCGATCGATTTTGATCTCAGTCTCGAGGACGTCAACCAATCGGAGAACACGGCCATCATCCTCATCCATCACGTGCCGCCCGAAAAGCCGGAGGTTCAACTTCCGGCAGGCTGGATGCACAAGCCTGTGGCGGATACAGCGAATAACTGGGTCCAAGTGCAGAAGATGCAAAACGGAAGGTATCTTGCCGCGGTCGGCAAGGAAACCTTCGACGTTGAAATAAGAACGAGCCTGACCGATGGGAAGATCCTGTCAGGCAAGATAGACAATCCGGTCCAAACAATCGGGCGCGAATGCACGGATGCCGCCTTGACTGAGTGCAGTGATCCCAAGCCCCATTCCATTAGAAGGCAAATCGCGATTCGCTTGGAACCATAGCCACTTCACCTAGCCCTGTCATTCCGAGCGCAGCTTCCACGATCCTTCGGCTCACCACCGTGCATGAATATGCGCGCAGCGCCTTGGAGTGCGGTAGCAGCAGCTATCGTCTCTTGACGGTCTCGACCCTGAAAAGTGCGCATACCGTCGCGATAGCTGTTATATACTCTGGTGTAAAATGCGTGTTAGGTGCCCTTTCCAGGACGTCCTCGGTTCCTCATCGTGTTTTCCAATCCTAATTGCGCCACCGCCCGCGCCTTAATCCCAGCCACACTCCAAGTGCTCGCCCCGCTCGGCGCGGGTCCAGCGGGACGGACCGCTCACTTTTTTTGCATTTTCCGCTGTTGCATTTTCCGCTTGACAAAGTCGCGGGCTTATGATAGCCTACCATGGTGGTCATGTCGTGGACACATTGTCGTAGGCGACCGTCTTTCCGCGACGAAGCGCAAGGCAAAGCGGAAGGGTCCCGCCGTGAGGGTAATGCAGGGAACTACAAAAAATGCAAAACAGGGGGAACGAAGCTAAGAAGTACTTGAAAACAAAGCACATCACTTTTTTGAATGCTGCAGATTATGCGCGTTTTGCGCACCAATTAGCACAAATCACGGCCTGAAAGGAGCAGGAACAGCACAATCTGGGCAAACGAAGTCAAGGGTTCCGGGCCGAAAGGCGAGGCCGGGCAAGTGACGAGAAGTCGGCTACAGGGGATCGCCCCCACGAATCAACCACCCTCTCCCCTGGGAGGGGGCTTTATTACCCGGTGGGTTCTGGCAGGGGAAAGGCGGTAGCTGCTGCTACCGCACTCCAAATTCGACGGAACAAAGCGAGAATGTCTATGAAAACAAAGGAGCGGCACGAAAGACAGAGGGGTTATTCACGTATGTTGTTGAAAACAAACAATTTATCCTGCACCAGCCGGAATGTTATTGAAAATAAAGCAGTTATCATTCTGATTGCACTGAACTTGGCTGTTTCCGCCGCCTCGTGCAGCGGGAGCGGCAATCTGTCGCCCTCCAACGCGGCTTTGGCGGCGCCGGTGTTCTCTACCACTGCGGCGCAGAACGGGGCGGTGATTCTGGCCATATCGGCCGGCAGCGGAGCGGCGGTGCATTACACCATCGACGGGTCAACGCCGACGGCCTCCTCACCCACCTATCAGGCGCCGATGCTCATCTCTACCAACCTGACCATCAATGCCATCGCTACCGCTCTGGGCGCCGCCTCGAGCAGCGTGGCAACTTGGACCCCCTCGGCGACGGTGGCGCCGGGCGCGCTGGTCTGGTCGGACGAATTCACGAACGCCACGGGCGCCAATGCCCAGCCGAACCCCGCAGTGTGGACTTATGACACGGGAGCGAGCGGCTGGGGCAATCAAGAACTGGAAGACTACTGCGCCTGGGGATCCGCAGCCAGCCCCTGCGATCCCGCCAAGCCGAACGTCTACGTGGGCACGGACGGCTTCCTGCACATCGTGGCGCAGCAGCCCTCCTCAGGCGTCTACACCTCCGGGCGAATGAAGTCGCAGGGGTTGTTCAGCATTCTCTACGGACGCATCGAGGCGCGCATGATGGTGCCCGAGGCGCAAGGGTTCTGGCCGGCGTTCTGGATGCTGGGCAACAGCATCGTGACCGACCAATGGCCTGCTTGCGGAGAGATCGATATTCAGGAGCGCGTGGATGCGGCCGGCAACCCTGACTGGAACGCGGGCTCAATTCACGGCACGGGTTTCACCGGGGCAAACCTGGGGAGCCAGTACCATTTTCCGAGCGGGCAGACAGCCGCCGCCTGGCATACCTACGGAATGATCTGGAAGCCGGGCTCGATCCAGTTTTACATCGACGACCCTGGCAACGTCTACGGGAGTTATACTCCGGCGAGTCTGGCGTCGTTTCCCGGCGCCGCTTGGCCCTTTGACTCAGGCAGCGCCCAGTACTTGATCGTGAACCTGGCGGTGGGCGGAAGTTGGCCGGGCAATCCCACAAGCAGCACGCCGTTCCCGTCCCAGACCTTGGTGGACTACGTGCGTGTTTACGCTGTCGCTCAATGACGTCCGCTTGACTTGTTGGAACGGCTCGGGTTATGTTTTTAGTTTGGCCCTAGGGGCAGAAATCTATTAGGGAGCGTGGCGGTTTGAAAAGGACCTTTCAACCTAATCGTAGGCGTCGAGCCAAGACACATGGATTCCGCGTGCGCATGAGGACTCCGGGAGGCCGCAACGTGTTGAAGCGTCGGCGTCTAAAGGGTCGTCACAGCCTGACTCCATAAGAAGCACGGTTGGCGTCTCAAACTTTTCCCAAGAGTTCCCGGTTGCTGCGTCGAGGCGAGTTTCGGCGAGTCTATGACGAAGGGCGTCGCCGAAGCGCCTCACTGTGCACGGTCTTTGTGCGGCCCAACGGCCTTCCCCAATCTCGCTTGGGGGTCACCACGCCAACGCGGCTGGGGAATGCCGTGCTGCGCAATCGACTAAAGCGCCGTTTGCGAGAGGTGTTCCGCCGTCACCGCGCACGACTGCCGGGCGGCTGGGACATACTGGTTAATCCCCGCGAGCCGGTGGCGACAGTCCCGTTTCGGAGTTTGGAAGGGGAGTTGTTGCGGCTTTTCCCGAGCCAGCCTCCTCCGGGAATGTCCGAGGAGTTGCGTGCTCAGTGAAGTTCATTACGCTAGCTTTGATCAGGTTCTACCAGGCTTGCCTTTCTCCGGCCTTTCCGTCGGCTTGCCGTTTCTACCCGTCCTGCTCAACCTACGCGTATGAAGCGGTTGAAAAGTGGGGGGCCTGGCGCGGAGTTCGTATAGCGCTTGGGCGGCTCCTGCGGTGCCGGCCGTATGGTGGACACGGCATTGACCCGGTGCCTTGAAGGGCGTAGGGGCGGCCCTTGTGGCCGCCCTTGGGCAACCACAAGGGTTGCCCCTACGACCGGATTAGAGGATTTAAGGTGGACCAAGAAAAGCGGGTGCTGGCGGCATTCGCACTCTCCTTCTTAATGCTCATGCTCTGGCGGGCGTTCTTTGTCAAAGAACCGCCGCCCAAGCCATCTGCCAAGTCCAATCCTGCCGTGGCAACTCAGCCGACTCCTGAGAAGCCGTCGGCTACCACTGCCGCTCCAGGCCCTGCCGTTCCTCCCACGCTGCCGGTTGTAGAAGGAAGCAAGGCGGAGGACATTGTCGTTGAAAACGACCTTTACAAGGTGACCTTCTCCACGCGCGGAGCCGTAGCGGAGAACTGGATCCTGAAGAGGTATCGCGACGCCAAGGAAGCCCCCTTGGATCTCATCGACGACGAGGCGTGCGGGAAGCTCGGCTTTCCGATGAGCCTCAAAATCGCCGATGGCGAACTGTCGAACAAGCTGAACTCCGCGCTGTATGTGGCCACCCCCGCCGGGGCAGCACTGAAGCCGCCCGTCAAGCTTGAGTTCAGCTACAGCGATGGCAGAGTACAGGCGCGCAAGGTTTTCAGTTTCGAGACGGGTTATGACATTCACGCCGAGGTGCGCGTCGCTGAAGGAGGCCATTACCTTCCTGTCGACGTGACTTGGCCGGGTGGGTTCGGCGATCACTCCTTGGCGCCGGCGATAATCAATACCTATGCCATGGGTGTTTACGGTTCCATCGGCGATCTGACCACGGTGGCACAACGGAAACTAAGCGGCGACCGGTCCGTACCCTCGCCGCTTCAGCTCGCGGGCCTCGAGGATCGCTACTTTGCCGGAATCTTCCTGCCCAATTCCCCGGATGAGACATTCAAGCTCGGTCGGCAGACCTGGACTCCTACGGATTGGAGCGGAAAAGATTCCGACAAGCCCAGCCCCATCTTCGCGCAGTTAGGAGAGGAAAGGGAAAAGCCCTTGGCATTTCGGATGTTCGTAGGGCCAAAGAACCTCGACGTGCTGCGCGCAGAAAGTCCCCCGCTGGACTCACTGGTTGACTTCGGATGGTTTGCCTTTGTCGCCAAACCTCTATTCCTCGGGCTGCGCTACATTCACGACCACTGGGCGCACAATTACGGCTGGGCGATTGTGATTCTGACCGTTCTCATCAACTTCGCCATGTTTCCACTGAAATTGAAGAGCATCCGTTCGGCACAGGAAATGCAGCGCATTGCACCGTTGGTTAAGAGCATTCAGGATAAATACAAGAACGTAAAGTTCAACGACCCGAAGAAGTCGCGGATGAACGAGGAGATGATGGGTCTCTACAAGGAGCATGGCGTTAACCCCTTGGGCGGGTGTTTGCCGATGGCGCTCCAACTCCCCTTTCTTTATGGCTTTTATCGGGTGCTCGACCTGCCCATCGAACTGCGTCACGCTCCCTGGATCTGGTGGATCAAGGACCTTTCGGCGCCGGATAAGTTCCATCCCTTTGGCTTTCCGCTTCCAATTCTGCCCACCTTGATGGTCATCAGCATGTTCATTATGCAGAAAATGACTCCCGTGGCGACCGCTGATCCCTCCCAACAGCGCATGATGATGATCATGCCGCTCTTTCTCGGCGTTATGTTCTATAATCTCGCCAGCGGCCTGAATCTATATTTCCTGACTGCCAATATTGTTGGGGTTATACAGCAATTGCTGATCAACAAATTGATGCCCATGCCTCAGACTCCCGTCCCTGCGGCACGCTCGAAGTGAAAGGCTGGTCTTCAATGGACTCGCAGAACAGCGAACAGACTCCGGTTCATCCCCTGGACAGCTATGTCGAGCCGATTAACGCGCTGCTGAAGAAGATCCTCCCGCAGGGTGGGTTTGCGCTTTCCTTTGCAGTCCACCACCTGCCTCAGGACACAGCCGAGGAAGACTCGCCCGAGTATGTGATCGACTTTAAGGGCGCAGATGCCGACCTTCTCTTAGAACGGAACGGGGCCCTGCTCGAGGCCTTGGAGCACGTCGTCCTTAAAGCCGTGCGTTTGCGGGAAGAATCCCTGCGCAAGTTCGCCTTCGACTGCCAAGACTGGCGACGGCTGCGCATTGAAGAATTAAAACTCACGGCACAGGTCGCCGCCGAGCGGGTCCTGGAGAG
The DNA here is from genome assembly GCA_050008495.1 of Terriglobia bacterium. Lineage (GTDB taxonomy): Bacteria > Acidobacteriota > Terriglobia > UBA7540 > UBA7540 > CAVROP01. The sequence continues at coordinate 25,734 of JBEKMN010000010.1, forward strand.
CGGCGATCCCTTCCCCTTGAGCCCCATGTCCCCGCGCGAGAGACGGATCATTCATCTGGCGCTAAGAGACCAGCCGAAGATCCGCACGGTCAGTGAAGGCGTAGGGCCCGAACGCCATATTGTAATTATGCCCATCCGGTGATCTCGCGATTGCATGTCCCACGACGACACCATCGTGGCGGTTGCCACACCGCCGGGCCGCGGCGGCCTTGGGGTAGTGCGCTTGTCGGGGAGCCAGTCGGTCGATATCGCCACCCGCCTCATCCGCTTCTCCAAGCTGCCGCTTGAAACCCGGCGGATCATGCTGGGCGAATTCTGCGACCCGCAAGGTGGCAAAGTCCTGGACCAGGTGGTGGTCAGTTACTTCCGGCGCCCTCATTCCTATACCGCGGAAGACGTCGTCGAAATTTCCTGCCATGGCGCTCCGATAATCCTCCGCTATCTGGTGGAGTGCTGCCTTCGGCTGGGAGCGCGTGTGGCCGAGCCGGGCGAGTTCACACTGCGAGCATTTCTCAACGGGCGCATCGACTTGACACAGGCGGAAGCGGTCCGGGATCTCATTGAGTCGCGCACGCTCTATCAAGCCCGCGTGGCCGCGCAACAACTCGAAGGCGCGGTCTCGGCTCGCCTAAAACCGCACAAGCAGGTTCTGCTCGAACTCATCGCCAGGCTGGAGGCCGGCATCGACTTCGCCGAGGACGATGTGGCCGTTATGGAATCGCAGGAGATACTCTCGCGCCTTGACCGGCTCCGCGGCGATCTCGAGGCACTGGTGCAGGGCTACGAATACGGCAGAATCGTTCGCGAGGGAGTGAGCCTGGCCATCGTGGGCCGCCCCAATGTCGGCAAGTCGAGCCTGTTCAATTGCCTCCTCAATGAAGAACGGGCCATTGTGACTTCGACTCCGGGGACCACCCGCGATCTGGTGTCCGAAACGGCTAGTCTTGGGGGTATCCCGTTGCGCTTCGTGGATACGGCGGGCATCCGCCACACGGAGGATGAGGTGGAAAAGATCGGCGTGGAACGGTCCCTCCAGGCCATCGCCGATTCCGACTTGCGGCTTCTGGTGGTCGACGCTTCCGAAGGATGGAGCGATGCGGATTCCAATTTGCTGAACAAGCTGCGACCGCTGGGCGCCCTGCTCGTGGCCTGCAATAAATCGGATCTTCCCTCAAAAATCACGGGGGCAGAGCTGGAATTGACCCCGGCCGTTTGGACCTCCGCCTTAACCGGCGAGGGAATTCCCGAGCTTAGAACGAAAATCCTGGAGATCGCAGCGCCTTCGCGCGAGCAGGGCACAGAGGGCGAATTCCTCACCAACTTGCGTCATCAGCAACTTCTCAAGGATTCGCTTCAGGCGCTCGCCAGGGCACGGCCCGCGACAGAGCAACACGTCCCGCACGAGATGCTTTTGCTCGACCTTTACGAAGCGCTTCGCCCCCTCGATCAAATCACCGGCGCCACCTACGTGGACGACGTGTTGGATATCATCTTCTCGACGTTTTGCGTGGGGAAATGAGCCGGGCGCGAACTTTCCCTTCACATGTCATTCTGAGCGAAGCGAAGAATCTCTGCAGTTCGCCGGACAAGGGCAAGCGGAGCGGAACTACCGGGATTCTTCGCCCGCAAACGCGGCGGGCTCAGAATGACAGGCATTGGGGTTGAAATGCAGCCAACCGGGGGATGCCTCGCTCCGCCATCTTGAAGAAGACGGGATCGATTTCAACCCCCACGCTGTCGTATCCGACAGCCATCGCGGCCGCGATCGTCGAGCCTCCGCCCATGAACGGGTCAAGCACCACTCCTTCCCCGAGCGGAAGCGAGGCGCGAACGATCTGGCGCATGAAGGCTTGCGGCTTGAGAGACGGATGCGGCGCAATGGCGCGCTCTTGGGGCCGTGTTGGCGCGGAGGGAATGACATCTTCGAATGGCCGCTCCTGTGATCGTCGTCGAAGCCCGCCCGTCTTCCACTTGCGCAAGTTGTCCTGGACGCGCCCTTCACAGGGCTTTCGAAACACTCCCCACGGCTCCCAGCAGGATCGCGGCATCACCGTCACGCCGGCGAACTCGTCGTGGGCGTTCTTGGGCCTGTCACCGCCGCGAAGAGTTTTCACCAGGCGGATGATCTCACCACGCTTCTCGAAGCCGGCGTCCACGAGTGGTTGATAGACAAGATGCGAGAGGAGGGGATTGGCAGCCATCAGCAGGTGGCCGCCCGGCACGAGGATCCGAACGGCCCGCTGGGCAAAGCTCAGGAAGAAACTGCGCAGCTTGTCGCGATCCTGCTCGGTCAAAACCGTGAACCGCGGCACCGGGCTGCGCTTGCACCCGTCGAAGGAAGGCGGAATGCGCCACACCCCGCCCTTACCTTTTCGCAGCTTTTCTTTCTCGAACCCCGTGTACTCTTTCAGGCCATACGGCGGGTCGGTCACGATGGCGTGGAAAGCAGACTCGGCGTGGCGATCCATCCAGGCGAGGCAATCTTGGTTGAAGATGGTATACCGGGCCATCACGATTGAGGAAGATACGTGAAGAGACCATGCCTTGGCAAGCTGCGTGGGAGTCCGCAAGCCCGGGATTGTTGCGCAGGAGCGGCCACAAGGGCCGCCCCTGCAACTGTTTCACCCGGCTTATTTCACGGCGTTGAATCGCTTCTCGATTTCAGCCCAATTGACCACGTTCCACCAGGCGGTGATGTATTCGGCGCGGCGGTTCTGGTACTTGAGATAGTAGGCGTGCTCCCACACGTCTAGACCGAAGACGGGATACTTGCCTTCCATCACGGGGCTGTCCTGATTGGCGGTGGAATAGATGTCGAGCTTTCCGCCTTGCGCGGTCAGCCACGCCCAGCCTGAGCCGAAGCGTCCGAGGGCGGCAGCCGTGAATTTCTCTTTGAACTGATCGAAACTGCCGAAAGTGCTCTGAAGGGCCTGCGCCAGGTGGCCACCGGGTTGTCCACCAGCTTTGGGCGCCATAATCTGCCAGAACATGGAATGGTTAATATGGCCGCCGCCATTGTTGCGTACGGCCGTGCGGATGTTCTCCGGAACGATGGCGCAGCCGTTGGCCAGCAGTTCCTCAACGGTCTTGCCGGCCAGGTTGGGCGCCGACTCGAGTGCCTTATTCAAGTTCGTAACGTAAGTCCCATGGTGCTTGCCATGGTGAATCTCCATGGTCGTTTTATCGACGGAGGGTTCCAGCGCGTCAAAAGCGTAGGGCAGCGGCGGAAGAGTAAACGGCATAGAAGCTCCTTTTTGAGTTTAATTGAAAATACCTTGTCCCCAATGAATTGGATGCAGGGAGGCGGAGAAATGACTCAACTGTAGGAGTCAGGATTCAGGAGTCAGGAGAAACCGCCTTCGGGACAGACTCTGTCGCACCGCGATACTGTTGGCCCTACACGAAGCAGTGAACAAAACCCAGAAGGCATATAGAATGAATCGGGAGCCGCAATTCTGCCTCCTGACTTCTGCCTCCTGACTCCTGCTTTTGTGGCATAATTCCAAGTTTCCTAGGAGGCGTTCATGGCCACGCTCGACATCGCTTGGGTGCGGAGCCAGTTCCCTGCTCTGGCCGTACAAGTGAATCGCAGACCGGCAGTCTATTTCGACGGCCCGGGCGGCACGCAAGTTCCACAACGCGTCATCGATGCGATGCGTGATTACTTGATGAACTCCAACGCCAACACCCACGGTGCGTTTTTGACCAGCCGACGGAGTGATGAGGTTATCGCGGGTGCACACACCGCATTGGCTGATTTGCTAGGGTGCGACGCTGACGAGGTGATTTTCGGACCGAACATGACGACTCTGACTTTCAGCCTCAGCCGTGCCTTGGGGCGAGAATTCGGGCCCGGCGACGAGTTGGTGGTCACGCGCCTGGACCACGACGGGAACGTAGCGCCCTGGTGGGCGCTCGAAGAACGTGGCTGCCGGGTGCGTTTCGTGGATATCAACCCCTCGGACTGCACGTTGGACATGGCCGATCTCGAACGGCAGATCACCCCGCGCACCCGGCTGGTGGCGGTGGGCTACGCTTCCAATGCCGTGGGAACCATCAACCATGTGCAGGAAATCACTCGCCTGGCGCATGCCGTCGGCGCGCTGGTTTACATCGACGCGGTCCATTACGCCCCCCACGGCCCTATCGACGTCCGCCGCCTCGCGTGCGATTTCCTGGCCTGCTCGCCCTATAAGTTCTTTGGGCCGCATTCCGGCGCGCTCTACGGTAAGCGCGAACATCTTGCCCGTTTACGGCCTTACAAGGTCCGCCCGGCCCCGGAGGTCAATCCCTTCCGCTGGGAAACGGGCACGCAGAACCACGAAGGACAGGCAGGCATTCTTGCTGCCGTCGACTACCTGGCGGAACTTGGCCGGCGCGCCTCGCCCTCGGTCAGGTCGCGCCGAGCCGCGCTACTGGCTGCGTACGATGTGATTCGCCCTTATGAACGCAGCTTGGCAGAACGGCTTATTAAGGGACTGCTGGCCATTCCCGGCCTCACATTCTACGGAATCAAGGAGGCTGCGCGAGGCGCTGAGCGCGTGCCGACGGTAGCGATTCGTATCTCGGGCCGCACTCCGCGCGAACTGGCAAGCTGCCTCGGTGAGCGTGGGATTTTCACCTGGGACGGCGACTACTACGCGCGTAACCTGAGCGAGCGGTTGGGAGTCGAGCCTACCGGCGGCATGTTGCGCATCGGCCTCGTGCATTACAACACGCCGGAAGAAGTTGACAGGGCTCTCGAGGCGTTTAACGAGGTCGGCAGGTAGGCAGATCGGCAGGTCGGCAGATGGGCAGATCGGCAGGTGGGCAGGTCGGCAGATCGGGAGACCGGAAGTCGGGCGACTCTTAGGAGCATCGCGAAGAACGAATCAGCAGGTGTGCCAACGCCGTTCAGTCAGCACTAGCTTTTCCCCGACTGCCGATCTGCCGACCTGCCGATCTGCCCACCGAAAGAGGTGACTATGTATCGACAACGCATTCCCTTGTTTGTTATTACCGCAATTGGTGTGATTTCCACTGCGACTCTTGCCGCAGAGCACTATGACGTCCTGCTTGAACGCGGCGTCGAGGCCAAGATGCGGGATCGAGTGGTACTGCGCGCTGACATCTACCGGCCCAAAGCCGACGGAAAGTTTCCGGTTATTCTGGAACGGACGCCCTACGACAAGCGGGAGGAAGTGGATTTCGGCCTTCGCGCCGCCTCTTTGGGGTACGTCGCGATCATTCAGGACGTGCGTGGCCGCTACAGTTCGGACGGCGAATGGGATCCGTTCAGGCATGAGTCGGCGGACGGTTACGATACCGTGGAGTGGGCAGCTTCGCTTCCCTGGTCGAACGGCAAGGTGGGGATGTATGGCGGTTCGTACGTGGGCGCCACGCAGATGCTTGCCGCGATTGCTTCCCCGCCCCATCTGGCGGGGATTCACCCTATGGTCACCGCCTCCAACTACCATGAAGGTTGGACGTACCAGGGCGGGGCGTTCGAGCAGTGGTTTAACGAATCGTGGACTTCCGGCCTGGCTCAAGATACGCTCGACCGGCGCGCGAAGGCGCGAACCAACGCGATGCACCGCGTTTTGAAGTTGCCGCTGGCCTCTTATCCGCTGTTTGATGCGGACCTGGCCGGCAAGTCCACCAGATCCCCCGATGAACTGGCCTCCTACTTCGTTGATTGGCTGACCCATCCAAGCTTCGACGATTACTGGAAACAAGTGTCGATCGAGGACCATTTCTCGAAAATCACGATCCCCATTTTCCACGTCGGGGCCTGGTACGATATCTTTCTGGGCGGGACTCTCAGGAATTACCTCGGAATCAAAGCGCGCGGCGGAAGCGAGGAGGCGCGCCGGGGACAGCGCTTGATGGTGATCACCGGCGGACACGCGGGAGACGGCCCCCGTATCGGCGAGGTGGACTTCGGGCGCGACTCGGTGGTCAGCGATGAGGACTCAACGCTGCGTTGGTATGACTACCTATTGAAGGGCGAAAAGAACGGGCTGGAAAACGAAAAGCCCGTCAAAATCTTCGTTTTGGGAAAGAACGTTTGGCGGGAAGAAGACGATTGGCCGCTCGAGCGGGCCCGCAATACGCGCTTTTATCTTCATTCCCAGGGCAAGGCGAACTCGCTCAGCGGGGACGGGACGCTCAGCACCACGGCGCCGGCGGGCGAACACTCCGATCAGTACGTCTACGATCCTGAGAATCCTGTGCCCACCCGCGGCGGGCCTCTCTGCTGCGACGCCGCGCACTTGGCTCCGGGCGCGTTTGACCAGCGTACGGTGGAGTCCCGCAGTGATGTGCTGGTTTATTCGACGCCGCCGTTCGATAACGACTTCGAGGTCACCGGCCCTGTCAGCGTTGAACTCTACGCCGGCTCATCCGCTGTGGATACCGATTTCACAGGGAAGTTAGTGGACGTTTGGCCGAATGGTTTTGCGCAGAATCTCACGGAGGGAATTCTGCGCGCCCGTTACCGCAACTCACCGGAGAAAGTCGAGTTCATGAATCCGGGCGAGGTCTACAAGCTCACACTTGACCTCTGGGCAACATCGAATGTCTTTCTGAAGGGGCACAGGCTGCGGCTGGAAATCTCCAGCAGCAACTTTCCGCGCTTTGACCGCAACCTGAACACGGGAGAAGATCAGGGCCTCGGCACACGTTGGGCGAAGGCTACCAACACGATTTGCCACGACCGGGAGCATCCCTCGGCGCTTGTCCTGCCGGTGATGCGGTAGGCAGATCGGCAGGTCGGCAGATGGGCAGTCGGGGAAAAGCTAGTGCTGACTGAACGACGTTGTCACACCCGCTGAATCATTCTTCGCGATGCTCCTAAGAGTCGCTCGATTTCCGGCCTCCCTATCTGCCCATCTGCCGACCTGCCCACTGCCCATCTTCAACTTGACGGCAATTGCAGGGCTCGTCCATAATTTTCCTTTCCTCAAGTCCTTTCACTCCTTAAGGGGGCTTCTTCATGCCGGATGTCTATCGCAACTACGTGGCTGGTCAATGGATCGAGTGCAAGACACAGAGGACCTTCCCCAATATCAACCCTGCTAATACCAGTGAGACGGTTGGCTTGTTTCAAGCCTCGGGTCCGGAGGACATTCAGGAAGCGTGTGAGGCCGCCGCGAAAGCGCAGTCAACTTGGGCGGCGATGCCCGCCCCTCTGCGCGGCGAATTCCTTTACAAGGCCGCGGAGATCATGGAAGGCCGCCTCCAGAAACTATCCGAGGAGATGACGCGGGAGGAAGGCAAGACGCTACCCGAGGCTAAGGGTGAAGTAAAGCGGGCAATCAACATTTTGCGCTACTTCGGAGGCGAGGGACCACGCCAGTTCAGCTACCAGATTCCGTCGGAACGCGAAAATGTCTTTTGCTACACCTTGCGCAAGCCGCTGGGCGTCGTGGCCCTGATCACTCCCTGGAATTTTCCCAGCGCCATTCCGGCGTGGAAGATGGCTCCCGCGCTCGTGGCGGGAAACACGGTGGTGATCAAGCCTGCATCGCTCGCGCCGCTCAGCGCCTATCGCATTGTGGAGGCGCTTCATGAGGCGGGCATTCCCGCCGGGGTTCTTAATTATGTGACGGGAAGCGGCGGCTCGGTCGGCAACGCGCTGGTTGAACACCCTGCCGTCCGTGCCGTCTCCTTCACCGGATCTTGCGACGTGGGCAACGCCTTGTACGAGAAGGTGACCAAGCGGAGAATTCGCGTTCAGCTCGAAATGGGAGGCAAGAATCCTACCCTAGTACTCAAGGATGCGGACTTGGATTATGCCGCAGGTGTGCTGGTTAATGGAGCGTTCTTTTCCACCGGCCAGAAATGTACCGCTTGCAGCCGCGCCATTATTGAGAAGCCGATTTATGAGGCTCTGGTCGAAAAACTCGTAGCCAGGACTGCGAAGCTCAAAGTGGGAAACGGCCTCGATCCCGGCATCGAGATCGGGCCCGCGGTGGACGCGGCCCAGCTCGAGACGGACTTGAAGTACATCGGAATCGCCAAGCAAGAAGGGGCAAAGTTGCTCTGCGGCGGGAATCGCCTTCGAGGTGGAGCATACGATTTAGGTTACTTCGTGGAGCCCACCCTATTCGCGGGCGTCACTACCGACATGCGCATCGCCCAGGAAGAGGTCTTTGGCCCGGTACTGGCGCTGATGGTCGCGAGCGATTTCGAAGACGCCATGCGCCTCGCCAACGGCGTTCGTTTCGGCCTCTCGGCTTCCATCGTTTCGCGCGACATCACGCGCGTTCACCAATTCATCAATCGCATTGAAGCCGGTTTGATTACCGTCAACCTGCCGACCGCGGGCGTCGAATACCAGCTTCCCTTCGGCGGCACCAGGGAATCCAGTTTCGGCATGAGAGAACAAGGGCCGGCGGCGCTGGATTTCTATACTGAGACACGGACGGTGTATTTGAAGTATACGCAATAAAGACGTCCGTGGTCCGTTGTCAGTGGTCCGTAGCTGGCGGTTTGGTCTTGCTCCCCGAGGGGGAGTACCTTCAGTAGCCGTGGGTGAAACCGCCGCCAAAGCCGCAGAGCTTCGCCAGCCACGGACAACGGACAACTGACAACGGACGAAGGAGCCTGCGATGAATCAGACCCAACAATTCCTTGCCAAACTCAATCTACCTGTGGAGGATAACCACGGGCTAGCGCCCAGCGGGAAGAAATTCAAAGACGGCGGCGATTACCGCTTCGAAATTCCCAGCGTCGAAGGTCCGCGCGTTTTTCGCGAAGTGCTGGAGGCCGCAAAAGAACTCACGGTGCCGGTGCATCGTGTAAGCCAGGGAAGCGGCATCATGCTGCTGACCAAAGACGAGATTCGCGAGATGGCGCGCATCGGCGCCGCCGAACGGATCGAGGTTTGTTTGTTCGTCGGCCCGCGCGCGACGTTCGAGACGGGCGCGCAAGCCGTATCCGCGGCAGGCAAAGTGATTGGCCTGCAACATCGCGGCGCAGACCAACTGGTTTACGCCATCGAAGATGTGCGCAAGGCATGCGACCTCGGTATCCGCAGCGTGTTACCGGCGGATTTGGGCCTGATCTGGGTGCTCAACGAAATGAAGAAGCGCGGCGACCTGCCCCGGAATTTGATCATCAAGAGTTCCGTCACGCTTCCTGCCGCCAATCCCGCCACCGCGCAGGTGTTTCAAGCCCACGGTGTCAACACGCTGAATATACCTACCGACCTGACCCCCGCCCAGATGGGCTCCATCCGGCAGGCCGTCGATATTCCGATTGACCTCTACATCGAAGTCCCGGACAACTTCGGAGGCTTTATTCGCTATTACGAAATGCCCCAAATCCTGCGCGTTGCCGCGCCCGTCTACTTCAAGTTCGGTCTCCGCAACGCTGCGGACATTTACCCCTCCGGCAAGCATATCGAAGACTTGGCTGCGAAAATGGGCCGCGAGCGCGTGCACCGGGCCCGCATTGCCCTGGATATGATCGAGCAATACGCACCCGAGGCCAAGATGTCGCCGCTGGGCAGCAACGATCTAGGTATCCCGGAAGTGTGAGACCCTGCCGCCTGATCGGAAAAATGGCTCTGGCGCCTTGGGAAGATCGATCGGCTGTCATCCTGAGCGCAGCGAAGGATCTCGGCAGTTAGGCTCGAGATCAACGACCTACAGACAACTGCCGAGATCCTTCGCTGCGCTCAGGATGACAACGTTGCATGATCGCACAACATCTTGGCCTTTCCCAAGAGAGCCCGGCCCGCATAATCTTCTCCTCGCCATCCCTGCCGCCCACGCCCAAAGATTTTGCACACCTTTATCACCAATTTGCGTAATTATCTGGTGAGCAGGCAAGACCCGGAGGCGGAACGGCAGCGTGACCACCCCGACTCTCGACCGATGCGAAGAGGCACTGGGCCGCCTGGCCCGGGGAGATATGTCTGCCTTTGAAGAGATCGTCAAGGAACATCAATCGATGGTGTTCAGCATCGCCTATCACTATCTGCATGACCGGAGCCTGGCGGATGAAGCGGCGCAGGACGTCTTCCTGCGACTGTACCAAAACCTGGCTTCCATCGCGTCGCCCAGGCATCTGGCCTTCTGGTTACGCAAGGTGGCCTGCCGCCGCGCCCTGGACATGGCGAGGAGGCTGCCTAAGGCGCCGCCGGTCAGCCTTCAGGATATTGACGAGCCCGCGGCGGAGTCAGCCGACGCCGATCCGTTGCTCTCTGAGGGGTTGCGCCGGATGGTGGCCTCGCTTCCGAAGAACGCGCGCGCCGTGGTTATTCTCCGCTACCAGGAAGAACTTGAACTCGCCGAGATCGCCCAGATTCTCGACGTACCGCTCAACACCGTGAAAAGCCGGCTCGAGAGGTCGCTGGGGATCCTGCGAGAGAAACTACACCGCTGGTCAGGAGGAGTTACACGATGAATCCGTGGGAAGAAAGCCTCCGCGAGGCGCTGCGTCGCAAAGCCGCCCCAGAGGGCTTCGCAGACCGTGTGCTGGCCCGGATCCGCGAACTGCCTGTGCGTGAGAAGAGACCCTGGTTCCGCGCCTTCATCGCCAGGCCAGCCCTCCGCTGGGCGGCCGCCGTGTTGTGCCTGGCCATTGCGGGCAGCGTGGCGTATCGGGAGCAGCAGGAGCGGCAGCGCCGGCAAGGCGAAATAGCCAGGATGCAAGTGAAGCAAGCGTTGCGTATCGCCAGCGTAAAACTCAACGCGGCTCGGAGAATGGTCCAGCAGGTAAATCAGGGGACCGCTCAGAACCGGCTGTGAGAAATCGTACATGTGCAAATCGGGAGCTAATCCTATGAACGCCAGGCACAAGAATATCCGCACCACCGGTTTGGCAGCATTATTCGGGGCGATGCTGCTCGGCGCATCAGGCCTGCCGGCCTTCGGGCAGAACCCCAGACTGGATATCAAGAACCTGGAGGCGCTGTCGAAGAAAGCCTCGGAAGTTGTGGACGTCAATCTGGACGGGCCGCTGCTGAAGCTCGCCTCCAAGTTCATGACCGATGAGGATGACCGGGAGGCACTCGAGATCATTAAGAACCTCAAGGGAGTTTACGTAAAGAGCTTCACCTTCGAGAAGCCCGGCGACTACTCGCCGGCCGATGTGGATGCGATCCGCAGTCAACTGCAGCCGCCCGCATGGTCGCGCATCGTGTCGGCGCGAAGCAAGCGCGACGGCGAAAACGCCGAGATTTACCTGATGACGGCGGCGGACGGGGGAAATGTCCTGGGAATGGCCGTCATCTGTGCCGAGCCCACCGAATTCACCGTGGTGAACATTGTGGGGCCTGTTGACATTGACAAACTGAGTCAACTCGAAGGCAAGATGGGCATTCCGCGCCTTGGAGAGCAAGGCGACGAGTTACAACAGAAGCCAGGGGGTCACCGTGCGAAACCGTAGGCGGTTGCTAGCCCCTGCAATCTTGAGCGTGGCGCTGCTCCAGATGCTTCCCGCTGCGGCACGAGCCGGGGACTCGGACTTTCACTCACTCGTGGAGCGGATGTCCGACTATTACCAGAAGCGCCCGATGCGTTTCATGGGATGGTTGAACTTCTTCGCCAACCGATTCACGCCCGGCGACGTCAGCCACTTCCAGATGGCGATCTTCGACGACGTCGAAGCCTCCCGGACCCATCCCAGTGAGGATCTCGAGTCTTCCCTGGCGAGCCTCGTGGGACCGTCCTACCAGCCGTTCGTGAACGTTCACAATGTTCGCAGCGGGGAATGGACCTGCATTTACACGCGCGAGTCGGGGAAGGAGCGAATCGAAATGCTGATTATTTCCATCGACTCCAGCGATGCGGTCTTGATGAAAATGCTGCTCAAACCTGAAGCGATGCGAGAGTGGGTGGATGATCCCCTGGAAAGAGGTCGAGACGCCCGGCGTGGGGCTCAGGACGCTCAACACAGCCAGCCGTAGATTCCCCGCCCCTGGCCCGGCCGGAAGCTTCCCCCGAGGAAGGCGCTACGATTTCTTCGGCATGAACATGTAAACGTACAAACCGCCCAGAACCGTGAGCAACCCTCCCCACCACAGGGCGGGATGCAGGTTGGCGAGTACGGTCGGGGGAGGGTTTGAGAGTTCATAGATTCCTGTGGCCAGGACGATCACTCCGTAAATCAGCAGAATTATCCCAACAAAAAACCAGACGGGAATCATGCGGGGACCTTCTCTCATCGATAACCTCACGTAGCTTTCAGCATTCAGCCGTCAGCTTTCAGCAAACCACTTTCCGACTGTCATTCCCAGTGTGCATCAACCTGCAGCCCACCCATGGAGATGAAAGTCGCAGTCATCCTGAGCGAAGCGAAGGATCTGCAGTTCCGTTCCGTGGCGAACTAATACAGATTCTTCGCTTCGCTCAGAATGACAGAGTTTCGAGCGAGCGGAGAGCACTCATCGACCTTGCGGCGTGACCGTCGGCTTGACGTTTGTGATCTTGACCGCAATAGGGTCTGGCCAGCGCCTGTTATCGATGAGACGCTGTGCGTGCATGGCGCGAATGTGCAGACCGTCTGACTCCTGCTGCCAGGTAGTCTTGGGGACGACCTTCGGCTCGTATTCCAGCACCTCATCATTCTGGCCAAGCACGCTCACTTTCGTCCGGTCCGTCGCTTGAACGGAGTGCAAGATCAGATCCGTCCATTCTCCGTACTTCCATAGCCCTTTTCCTCTGACGATGGCAAAGACGGTGTCTTCATTCTTCTTTTTGGTATACCAAACGTCATTCTCGTTGGTTACGACCCAGGGCCGCACATCGTAGATCGACTCGTGGTTGACGAACATCCAGAGGGCTATCTCGCGCAGGCGTTCTTCCTGTTCAAGCGGAAGTTCGCCGTCCGGTTTCGGCCCTATGTTCAGAAGCAGATTTCCCCCCTTCGCCCGGGTCTCGATCAAGAGACCTATAAGCTCACCACCCGTTTTGTAGACTTCGTTGGTTGGTTGATATTGCCAGGCGGTGCCCATGGTGATGCAGGCTTCCCAAGGCCCCTTAAGGGGAGAACCCGGAACGAACTGCTCCGGAGTCTCCATGGCGCCGCGCGTCACGACAAGATTAGGCTGCAACTGCCATGCGAGTTCTCGGAGTCCTTCCGCTTCTCCGTCAAAGAACATCACATCCACAGAGCCATAATGAGTGAGGAGTTCCCGTACTTGCGCCTGATCGTAGGACATCAGGCCGGGATTATTCCGGGGCTGCACATCGGGAATCTCGCGCTGGATGGTCTTGCCGTGCTGATGAAGCCACCAGAAGTCGTCCGGCGAGAAGTAAATCCCCGGCGCTATCCCCTGCTGGCGGAAGGCGGAGAGCACTTCGCCCAGGACATCCCTCTTGAACGGCGTATGCATGACACTGAACTCAGTGGTCGCTGTATCGAACATGCAAAAGCCGGAGTGATGCTTGGCCGTGAAAACAACGTACCGTGCTCCGGCCAGTTTCGCTAACACCGCCCAGTCAGAGGGCCGAAACTTCCACGGGTTGAAGGTTTTCGGCAAATCGCCAAAGAAACGACCCGCAAAGTCCTCCGACGCCCCCACCAGCGAGTGGCTGATCACCGTTCCGATCTGGCCATCAACGCCCCAGTGAATGAAGAGCCCGAACCCCTGGTCGCGGAACCACTCCAACCGGTCAGGGTGGTTGCCGGGCGATTGTTGGCACGATCCATTGCGCGCTCCGCCGATAACGAAGGACAACACGGCCAGTCCGCAGACCATCGAGGTGAAGACTCGCGCGAACCTGAGCATCGCTCCCTCTTATTTGACGCCAGCGGTTGTGAAGCCTAACTCAAAATCCAAAACTACCAGAAGATCCACTGGAGCACCAGAAACACCGCCAGGGAGACTCCGGCCCAAAAGATCGGGCGCTTCCAAATAGGCAGATGTCCCTCGCTGGGCAACTGCGTGCATCCATAGACCAAGCCGGTCAATTCTTCCACAGGCTTAGGCCGCGTCAGCAGGCTAACGACAATGGTGACAGTGGCGCACACAATCCACGACCATAGCGCGCGGTACATGTTCTCAGCCATATCCTTGGCGCGGCTCGAAAGGGCGATATAGGAGAGCATGCGGGGATCGGCCCTGACGAGAGCCCACATGCCGATCGAGCTGCAGGTACCGCAGAGAAGTCCCCAGAAGCCGCCCGCCGGCGTAGCGCGCTTCCACAACATGCCAATTAGCACGGTGCCCAACAGCGGCGCGATGAAGAAACTGAAAAGCGCCTGCACGTAATCCATGATGCTGCCGAATTTCATCACCAGGTAAGCCGTTCCTATGCTGATCAAAACCCCCAGGATCGTGCACCACCGGCCCATTTTCACGTAGTGAGCGTCAGAGGCGTTCTTTCTGAGGAAACTCCGATAGAGGTCGTAGGTCCAGACCGTCGCAAAGGCGCTCGTGTTACCCGCCATGCCGGACATAAAACCAGCGATGAGCGCAGTGATTCCCAGCCCTAGCAGCCCCGGGCCGCAGTAGCGCGCCAGCATGAGGGGGAGTACCTCGTTGTAACTGTGCTGCCCGGGTCCCACTGCACTTTCCGGCAGCAATTTGAAAGGCAGCACGGCCAATCCCAGCAAACCCGGGAGAATCACGATGAAAGGCACGGCCATCTTGAAGTATGAGCCGATAATGGGAGCAAGCTTGGCTGCTCGGATATCCTTTGCGGCCAGGATTCTTTGCACCACCAGGAAATCCGTCGTCCAGTAGCCGAAAGAAATCACGAAACCGAGTCCGAAAACGATACCTGTCCAATGGATGCCCATAGGATTGTCGGCGAAACTGCCCATGGTTCGCCAGAGGTGAGTGTAATCGCCTTGGGGGAAATTCCGGTGAATGCGCGCCACCAAGCCGGACCAGCCGCCCGTCTCAATCAAACCCAGAATGGGAATCAACAACGCGCCTAGCCAGATCAGGAAGAACTGCAGGACCTCGTTGAAAATGGCGGAGAACAACCCTCCCAGGGCCACGTACACCGCCACGGTGAGTGAGGAAACCCAAATGCTGAAGTGGATGTTCCAGCCCAGCACCACTTTCATCACCAGCGCCATGGCGTACATGTTGATGCCGGACATCAGGATGGTCATGAAGCTAAACATCACGGCCGCCAGACCGCGGGCCGATTCGCCGTAACGCAGTTGCAAGTAGCCTGGGACGGAGTGCGTCTTCGAGATGTAGTAAAAGGGCATCATGACGATGCCCAGGAAGAGCATGGCAGGAATTGCGCCAATCCAGTACCAGTGAGCCGCCAGGATGCCATACTGGTAGCTCGCTGCGGCCCACCCCATCAGTTCCAGCGCGCCAAGGTTGGCAGAAACGAAGCTCAGCGCAGCCACCCAGGCTGTCATCTCTCGGCCGGCAAGGAAAAAGTCCTCACCGCTTTTGGTGAATCGCCGCAAATAGAAGCCGATGCCCAGCACCATGGCGAAATAGATGGCGATGATGGTGATGTCCGGGGCATGAAGAGAAATCAGACGACTGGCGGCTTGTGGATCCGCGGCCAGCAAGGCGGGCGAGAAGAACATCAAAGAATAGTTCATTAACCTACCTCTTGAGCTGCGGTACGTCGCCATAACCGGAATTAGCGACTAGCGATTCACGTCAACTACTCTTTCCCGGCCTGGCCGTAAGTGGTGTGGTAGCGGTCCCACCACTTCTTGATCTCGCGCGGCGGCAAGGGTTTCGGCCTGCCCCGCAGCAAGGCGAGATGACACGTCTTGGCAACGTCTTCGACCATCACGGCGGCTTTTAGCGCTGCGCGCGGCGTGGCTCCGAAAGCAAACACCCCGTGGTGCGCCAGGAGCACGGCGGGGGCCTTCCTGCCCATGTATTTGACGATGGCTTTACCAATATGATCCGCTCGATTATCAACGTAAGGAAGGCACGGTATCTCTTCGCCGAACTCATCGGCAATGGCTGTCAGATAAACGGGCAGGGGCCGTCCCAGCAAGGCAAAGCTCGTGGCATAGTTCGAGTGCGTGTGGATGACCCCGCCAATCTGCGGACAGTGCTTGTAGATGTAAAGGTGGTCGGGGAGGTCAACGGAGGGGTTCCACTTGCCCTTGAGCTTGCGGCCCTCGAGGTCGGTCAGGACCATGTCCTGCGATCGCATGCGGTCGTAATCCATGCCGCTGGGCTTGATTAGCACCACGCCACGGTCGCGATCAATTCCACTCGCGTTGCCACTGTGCATGGTGACCAGCCCGGCACGATATACTCCACGGTTTGCCTTCCAGACTTCCTCACGCAGTTTTTCGATTCTTGACATAGAAAAAAGTAGTCAGTCGTCAGTTATCAGTTATCAGCCGAACTTCAGCACCCTATCGGTTGAGGGTCGATGTTCTGCTCCTGAATCCTGAATTCTGACTCCTATAGGGCCACGATCTCTCGCCGGAGGGCTTTAAGCCGCTTCATCACGTCATTCACTCCCCCTCCGAAATAATCGTGCAGAACCCGAAATTCCTGAAAAAGGCGATTATAGATCTTCTGGCTTTCGGAGCGCGGCCGGTATGTTTCGCTCCGCAAATGCGCCATATGCGCGGCGGCTTCGGGAATGGAATCGTAGCCTCCGGCCTGACGGCCCGCCGCCGCGGCGGCGTGAATGGCCGCGCCCAGCGCGGAGCAGGTCTGAGGATGTTTTGCCACCTTGATCTCGCGCCCCAGAACGTCAGCGTAGATTTGCATTAGGAGTCTATTTTTTGCCGGCAGGCCCCCGCACGCCACAGCGTCCTGGGTGTGCAGTCCCTCGGCGTCGAAAGCTTCGATAATCTGCCGCGTGCCGAAGGCCGCAGCTTCCATCAAAGCGCGAAAAATCGCTTCCGGCGGCGTGCTCAGTGTTGCACCGATTAACAAGCCGCTCAAATCTGCATCCACGAGCACGCACCGATTGCCGTTCCACCAATCGAGCGCCAACAGCCCCGATTCGCCCGGACGCAGCGCGGCAGCTTGCTTTTCGAGCCATGCGGTGAAGGGAAGCTTCAGCTTCTTCGCTTGGCTTTTGGCGTAAGCCGGCACCGCGTGGTCGAAGAACCAGGCGAACATGTCCCCGCCCGCATATTGGCCTGCTTCGTATCCCCAGTATCCCGGCACAATGCCATCCTCGACAACTCCGCAGATCCCCTGCACGATCCGTCGCTCGCGACCCATCAGCATTTGAACGAAAGATGTGCCCATGACCATGGAGAGAGAACCGGGCTTGGTCACAGTGGTCGCAGGAATAGACGCATGCCCGTCGGCGACGCCTATCGAAACGGGAGTCCCCTCGCGAAGCCCCATGGCTCGTGCCCAACGTGCCGCCAGTCCGCCGGCGGGCGTGCCGAGAGGGTAGAACTCTGTCCCTACCTTTTCCTGAATCACGTTCTCGAGGCGGGGGTGAACGGCCCGGAAAAAATCCCGCTCCGGAAAGCCCTCACCTTTCACCCACATGGCCTTGTAGCCTGCCGTGGAGTTGTTGCGTTTTTCCCGGCCCGTCAGTTGCCAAACGATCCAGTCCGTACCCTCAATCAATCTGCTTGCGGCTTCATAAACCTCCGGGCTGTCATTGAGTATCTGCAAGACCTTGGCAAAGAACCATTCCGAGGAGTATTTGCCGCCATACATCCGAATGAATTCTTCGTCTCGTTCTCGACCGATTTCATTGAGGCGATCGGCTTCCGGTTGTGCAGCGTGGTGTTTCCACAGGATGGCCCAGGCCAGCGGTTCGCGGCGGTACTTGGGGAGGAGACAAAGCGGCGTTCCGTCCTGGGTGGTTGAGAAGACGGTGCAGGAAGTGAAGTCAGTGCCGAGGGCGATGACGTCATTCGCCATAACGCCGGCTTCTTTGAGCGCCTTGGGGACACCCCTCTCGAGCACCAAAAAGTAGTCGCGGGGATTTTGCAGCGCGGTATCCGGCTCGAGTTGCTCGCCGCCCGGCAGTGTTTCGTCGAGCACGCCATCCGGATACGGCACCACTGCCGCCGCCATCTCCTCGCCGTCGCGAACTCGCACCACCACCACGCGGCCCGATTCCGTGCCAAAATCGATTCCGATGACATACTTATCCGTGGGCATTAGCGATTAGAAGCCCTCAGCTCTCAGCCTTCAGCTTTCAGCAGTCAGTTGCCGGTCGTCCGTTGTGATTTGCTTCTGGATTCTTGCTTCTTGCTTTTGGCTCCTGCTCGTCACTCGTCACTCGTCACTGCTCTTCCACGATTTCTCGCTTAAGTGTCTTCAAACGCTTCATGACGTCGTTGCCGCCGCGGCCGAAATAGTCGTGCAGCGTCTGGTATTCCTTGAAGAGCCGATTGTACACGGCGTGGTTCTGGGCTTTCGGCCGGTACGTCAGTTTCTGCACGTGCGCCATACGTTTTGCGGCTTCCGTGATGGTATCGTAGCCGCCTCCGGCGCGCCCGGCAGCGACTGCCCCGTGCATGGCGGCGCCCAGGGCCGAGCAAGTCTGAAGCTGCTCGGCCAGCTTGATCTCGCGTCCGGTCACATCGGCGTAGATCTGCATGAGCAGTTTGTTCTTTTCCGGCAAGCCTCCGCAGGCCACCAGGTTTTTCACTTCCACGCCCTTTGATTCAAAAGCCTCGACGATCGTCCGCGTGCCAAAGGCCGTGGCTTCGATCAAGGCACGATAGATCTCTTCCGCCTTGGTCGCGAGCGTCAATCCCACCAGCAGCCCCGTCAGGTCAACATCCACCAGCACAGACCGATTGCCATTCCACCAATCGAGCCCTAGCAGTCCCGACTCGCCCGGCTTTAGGGCGGCGGCGCGCTTCTCCAGTACGGCGGCGAAGGGGATCTTCAGCTTGCGAGCTTCCTGGTGGATATAATCGGGCACGCCACGCTCGAAGAACCAGGCGAAGATATCGCCCACGGCCGACTGACCTGCCTCGAATCCCCACAGGCCGGGAACGATTCCATCCTCTACCGTGCCGCACATGCCCTCCACCATCTGTCGTCCCGTGCCCAGCACCATGTGGCAGATGGAGGTCCCCATGATCATTACCAGGGAACCGGGTTGGGTGACCGTACAAGCGGGCACAGCGACGTGTGCATCGACGTTGCCGACCGAGACAGGGGTACCCTCCCTAAGCCCGGTCTTTCGTGCCCAGAAGGCGGTCAGCTCTCCCGCCTTCTGGCCGAGTGGGTAAAAGTCCGTTCCGACCTTCGTCTCGATGACGTTTTCCAGTCGCGGGTGTAGGATGCTGAAAAACTCGTCGGACGGAAATCCCTTGCCATTGATCCACATGCCCTTATAACCGGCCGTGCACGTGTTCCTTTTCTCTTCTCCCGTCAACTGCCAGACAATCCAGTCGGCGCCTTCGATGAACCGGTCCGCAGCCTCGTAAATCTCTTCGTCCTCATTGAGGACTTGAAGCACCTTGGAGAAAAACCATTCCGAAGAATACTTCCCGCCGTAGATCTGGATGAAGTCTTCGTTTCGATCCCGCCCCACTTCGTTGATCCGATTCGCCTCCGGTTGCGCGGCATGATGTTTCCATAACTTCACCCAGGCATGTGGGCGCTTGCTGTATTGCGGAATGAAGCTGAGGGGCGTCCCGTCGCTTTTGACAGGTAGTGGCGTCGACGCCGTGAAGTCCGTGCCTATTCCGATCACGTTTTCGCCCTTGAGCGCCGCAGCTTTCAGGGCCTTAGGAACCCCCTTCTCGATCACCAAAAGGTAATCGCGGGGGTTTTGCAAGGCCCAATCGGGCCCCAGGCGCGGGCCCCCCGGCAGTTTCTCGTCGATCACTCCATCAGGGTAGGGGACCACCGCGGAGGCGATCTCCTCACCGTTGCGTACCCGGATTACCACCACGCGGCCCGATTCCGTTCCGTAGTCGATTCCCAGCGCGAATTTTTCATTGGACATAGAATCCTCACCTTGAAACCTCATCGAGCGGGCCGCCGGGGAGATGCCGGCGCGGACGCAGTACGAGGGGCCGGCAGCGTTCCCGGTGGCCTCATCAGGAAAAATCTCTTAATGTAAGCGCTTACCGTACGGGATTCTTCAGTCTCTGTCAAGTGTGGCGAGGTCGTTGTGGGCAATGATGAAGCACAGCAGTCAATGCTGAAGATCTGGGTAGCGGCTAGCGAGACGGCTGCCCTAAATGGTTGCGAGGCCCAGTTGGTCCGCGATGCTGCGCATGGCTTCAATGCAGAAGGTGATGTGGTCGTCAAGAGGCACACCCAGTTCCTGAGCGCTCTTGATAATATCCTCACGGCTTACGGAGCGGGCGAAGGCTTTGTCTTTCATCCGCTTGCGAACCGACTTGGCCTCGAGGGTGGCAATCCTGTCGGGCCGCACCAGGGAGCACGCGGTAATGAATCCAGCCAGTTCGTCACACGCGAAGAGAACTTTGGCCAGAAGAGTATCGCGCGGAACGCCTGTATAATCAGCGTGTCCGAGGATGGCACGACGGATTTCTTCGGAAACACCCCTCTCCTTCAGGATCTCGCTTCCCATCAGCGGGTGATCGGGCGCGTTCGGGTATGCTTCGTAGTCGAAGTCGTGGATCAGGCCCACGACGCTCCATTTTCCCTCGTCCTCGCCGAACTTCCGAGCATAGGCACGAACACACGCCTCCACTGCCAGCGCATGCTTCCGTAAGTTCTCGTTCTTGGTGTACTCGCAGAGAAGATTCCACGCTTCGGAACGATCCATCAGGTGTGACCCCCGCAACGGGTAGGTAGCAGGTGGTAGGTCGTATGTGGGGAAACTCCGGCGTCTGGCTCTGACCCAGGCCACTCACGTGCCTTTCATAGCGTCCCCACCTACCGCCTACCACCTACCACATGCCAGCTAGAAAATATACTTCAGCCCCAACTGAATCTGCCTGGGCGGCTTATTGCCGTATTCATTTGCCGACTGCACGACGCCGAGCGCCGACGTGTCGAAGGTTCGGCCAGGAATATCAAAGTGCGGAATATTGAGAAGATTAAAGAACTCGAAGCGGATTTCGAGTCTTCGGCCTTCGTGCCGGAACGGGATTTCCTTCAGCATCGAAAAGTCGAGGTTGTTGAGTCCCGGCCCGATCAAGTCATTTCTACCCTCAGTCCCCAGAAGGGGGTTCAGCGGGCTGGCAAGGGCACAGGGATTGAACCAGCTATTCGGCGTGTGAACTTGGTTTGGGGCAGAGCATCCCGGGTTTGCCGCCACGGAACCGCCCTTCGTGGCGTCGCCCACCAAGTCCGGCCGGTAGGGAACTCCGAATGAGGTAATCGATGTTCCCGCCTGTGAGGCAGGCATGTTGACCGTAAAAGGACTGCCGGTTTGCATGGTAGCAATTCCTGCGGTTTGCCAGGAACCAAAGATATGGCTGAAAAAGCCGGGATTGCTCAGCCACTTTCGCGCCGGCCCAAACGGCAGGTCGTAGAGGTAACTGAGGACGAAGCGCTGTTCAACCTGGAAGTCGGAAAGCCCACGGTCAAGACGAAAGTCGTAGGAGTCTTGCGGTACGCCCGAACCCACGCTGCCGCTGAAAACAGCGGAGTCGTCGTCGATCGATCGCGACCAGGTGTAAGCGGCAAGGAAAGCCATACCCTCCCTGACGCGTTTCTCGGACCGAAACTGCAAGGCATTGTAAATGCTGTTGGCGCGGGACTCCACCGCCAAGATGGAGTTAAACGCCGGGTAAGGAGTAACCTGAGTGAAAGGGTTCTCTTCATTCATATCGCGGGTGGCGGGAAGATGCGTTCCCTTGGTGCCCACGTAGGCCAAGTCAATCATCCAGTTCGGTTGAACTTCGTACTGAAGGTCAGCGTTCCAGTCGAGCATCGAGGCATCACGGAACTTTGGGGAAACAAAATTGGCCTGCGGCTCGGACAATCCCGGCTGATTCAAGATGTCCTGAATGACCAGGCTTCCGGTCGAGTTCTGGGGTAAGGCCGTAATGTCCACAAAGGGAGGGTTGAAGCGCGGCAGGATGTTGAGATTGAGGATGTTCTCGTCATAGAAAATGCCAAAGGCCGAGCGCACAACAAAGCGTTCCGTCTTCAAAGGCCGCCACGCAAATCCAATGCGTGGAGCGAAATCGCGCAGGTTCTTCCCATAGGTAGCCCGGGGAATCCCGTTCGTGCCGGCCTGAATGAAGGCGCAGTTCGGGTACCCTGGAGCCAGGGCGTTGCAGGTTTGCGGATCGACATTCAAATCCGGGACGCTGAAGCGGTTGTGGATTTCGACGGGTGGGCTGTTGAATTCCCATCTCAGGCCGACATTCAAGGTGAATCGCGGCAGAACGCGAATATCATCTTGCACATAGACGCCTAGGCCGGTGGTGCGCAGTCCATTATTGGTATTGCCCGTTTCGGTCACGACGTAATCGGGAACTCCGGCCATGAGCTGCGCCAAAGCTCCGACTTGCGGCGGGCAGTTCGTGATTCCTCCCGGGCAGATATCCGCTGCTTGGGGCGGCAACACGGGCGCCAATTGCTGCGCCAGGCCCATTGCGGTTTGTCCTTCGAAGAACCAATCCCCACGGGAAATGAAATCCAGGTAGTCATTCAACTGGAAACGGCGAATGTCCGTTCCGAACTTGAATTGGTGGCGTCCGGTGTTCCAGGCAAGATTATCGGCAAATTCGTAGGTATTGTCGTGCCGGTCCTGAGGGTAGTTCACAGGCTCGCCAATACCGTCGTAGCCGTAAATGTTGATGTTGGGGTATCCCCAGTCCACTGGATTCGCAGACGTGGTCGGAAATCCCAATTGCTGGCTCACGTTGATGCCGGAGTCCTGCTGAAAGTCGGCCGCACGCAGGCGATTGAAACCCAACCGGGCTTCGTTGATCCAATGCGGGTTAAAGACGTGAGTCCAGGTAAAGCCGGCGTTCTGTCCTCGGTTAACGGCAGTGACGCCATATCCAGGCAGATCGGTAAAAGCGTTGACGGGATCGAAAGGATTGAAATTGTTCTCGTTAAACAGCGAGTAGTGAGCAGAAAAGGTGTCGTGAGCACCCGTCTGGCGGTCTAATTTGATGGTCGCCAGGTCGAAGGTGTTTTGAATCACCGGAGCGGAAACGAAGGTGTTGGAATCAGCCAGGTCCGGCACGGCGACGTTGGCGGCAGGAATGCGATTGAGTGCGAGCATGCCCGCGGGGTTTGGCTGGTAACCGACACTCTCCATTATGCCGAAGAAGGCCTGGGCCTCTGCCAGGTCTTCGGCTTGCGATGGCACAGTCGCTTCCCGCGTGGTTGCTTGACGAAGTCGCAGCCCTTCGTAGGAAAGGAAAAAGAAGGTCTTGTCCTTTTGGATCGGGCCGCCCAACGTACCGCCAAACTGGTTGCGATCAAGACGAGGTATGGGCGCGCACGTCCCCTGAATGGAATCGGGTGTGCAATCGGGCTGATCGAAGAAATTCTTGGCGTCCAGGTGGCGGTTACGAACAAAATCAAACCCGCTCCCGTGGAACTGGTTTGTGCCGCTCTTCAGTATCACATTGATTTGGGCTCCGCTGCTGCGCCCGAATTCAGCCGAGTAATCGCTGGATTGCACCTTGAATTCCTGGATAGCATCCACGGAGGGGAGCACGCTGTATTGATTGATGTATAAGTCGTTGTTGTCGACGCCGTCGAGCAGGAAATCGTTCGACTGCTCGCGCGCGCCGTTGACGCTGATGGCGCCACCCTGGGTAGAATTCTGCGAGCCTTGCACGGGCATTTGGCCGCCCGGGACAAGCAGGGCAAAAGTAAGGAAATTCCTTTCGTTCAGGGGCAACTCGCTCACTTGTTTGCGCTCGATGACCTGACCCAGCGTCGAGGTGTCGGTCTGAACGAGCGGTACCGTCTCGCTGACCACGACTTGCTCGCTGGGCTGGCCGATCTGCAGCACAAAATCAGCGCGCACCGTCTGGTCGACGTTCAGGTTGATGTCGCTATGGACACTCAGCCGGAAGCTGGCCTTTTCCGCTGTGACCTCGTACACTCCAGGAGGCAGAAGCGGGACGCTGAAGTCTCCGGCATCGTTGGTCAACACTACACGGGTAGCGTTTGTCCCTTGGTTGCGGACTGTGACCTGCGCTTTCGGAATTACCGCTTCGCTGGGATCGCTGACCGTCCCAACGATTGTCCCTGTAGGCCCAACGGCGAGCCCCGGCACTGATACCAGGCATGCCAGGCAGAGGGCGAGGACCAAACGTCTAAGAAACATAATTCCGCTCCTCATGATTTATTCGTAATGCAAACAACCACTGATCCGTAATCCGGTTGGATGCCCCGGACGCATCCGCCCGTTGCAATAACTTAACACGATTGTCCATTTTTGTAACCCCCCCGGCTGCCCGGACAATACTCAGACCTGTTGCCCGGCCGCAATCCGATGTGACGCGGCTAGACTCACTTACGTCAATCGAAAGGACTACGAGGAGCGCATGGGCAAGCGCCCCTACCAGATCAAACCAGATTAGAAGGGTTTGCCGACGGGGCTTAGGCGTAACGAATCTGGACTTTGGCGTGCAAGGGAATCAAGGTGTAATCAAATTCTGTCAACGCTTCATCTTTCTCAGTAATCACTAAAAGGTATTTCCCGATTTTGGCAATAAGGCCGGTGGAGGTAATCTTCGAACCAACGTATTGTCCGCCTTGACGCATGGCATCAAAGTCAGGCAATTTGTCGCGACTGGCCCCGTGCGCGTCTTCCCAATCGACTTCTCCGTGCCGGAATCGTACTCCGTTGATCACAATGCCCTTCGGCTTTGGCATATTTCGCTCCCTGAATTTGCCCTCGCAAGGCGGCAGAGCCCCTTGGAGTTCCAGAATGCAAGGCTACAAGGCATTGGCAAAGCTTGCAAGCCCTTTGTTTTCGGAATAGTGCCCAAGTTTGAAAGTAGCGCCGACCTCCAGGTGGGCGACTGCCCGGACAGGTCCGGGCGCTACGAGTTAAACCATAACACCACCATTCTCGGCGCCTGTTAACTAGAATACCTCAACATCCAATTCGCGGCCAAATACCTGGCGGAAATAAGCCTCTTCCTTGCTCAGCATCCAGACTTCAAGATCAGCGTTGTCCCTGGCGTTGAGCTTAAGCGTGACGCGCCCGCGATACACTTCCGCAGTCAGACTGACAATGCTGCCAGGGCTGCTATGGCTCATCGCCTTGGCCAGGCGCAAGAGCGCCACGGCCTGAGGAACAAGTTCCTCGTCAGCTTTATCCAGGGCCTTCATCGGGCCGTCGGCCGGGGTGGGGCGGGTCTTCCCGAGATAGCGCGCAATGGCGGCAATGTTCAGCCGTTGTTGGGGGGTAAAGCCGAAGATTTCCGAGTTGGCGATCAAGTAATAAGTGTGCCGGTGGCGTCCGCTCCTGTTAATAAACGTGCCCACTTCGTGCAACATCGCGGCCGCGGAGAGCCAGCCCGCATAGTCGGGCGGCAGCGCGTGTACCCGGCGCAGTTGGTGAAAGAGTTGGTCTGCCAGGCGGCGGACTTCCTCCGCCGTTTTGAGATCCACGCCGTACTGCTTGCACATGGCGAGCAGGGCGTCGCGACGTTCTGCCTCGACTTGCTTGCGCGGAATCGTAGCTCGGTCGTGGTCAGCGAGCATTTGAGCCAGCAGTCCATCCCGAAGCCCCAAAGGCGAATAACGGAAGCCGGGCAGTTTGCATCGTTCCATAAGTTCGGCAAAGACGAAGGCGCCCGCCACAATGATTTCTGCCCGCCGCGGCCCGATTCCCGGCACTTTACCGCGGCCCTTCGCATCCAGCCGCGCCAAGCGATGCGCAAGGCTCAGAACGGCGGTGCGTGAGATGTGCCCAGCCCTGGCCCTAAAGTCGCGGGGCGCGGCCGCCTGGGCCGCATCGGAGAGTGCCGCGGCTGTCCCTGAAGTGGCGACCACGTTTCTCAACTTGGCGTGTGCAAGCCGCTTGTGGACACGCTCCAACTCCTCCCCAATGCTTCTTCGGAGCCTCTGGATTTCCACCGTGCGGGGAGGATCATGGGGAAGGAATTCGCCGGTCAGGCGTACCGCACCCAAGGGCAGGCTAACCATCTCACGAATGTGCCCTTGGTCCGAGAGCGTCAATTCGCAACTACCTCCCCCGAGGTCGATGAGCAGAGCGCGGGAGCCGCCAAGCGCGGTGTTTGCAAGAACTCCCAGGTGAATCAGGCGCCCCTCTTCCAGCCCGGAGATCGTTTCCACTTTCCAACCGGTTGCAGAATGTACCCAGGCAATAAACGCCGCCGAGTTAGGCGCATCCCGCAGAGCGCTGGTCGCAACCACGCGTACCTGGTCGACGCCGAAGTCTTGGACTTGGCGGTAGAAGCGCCGCAGCACCTTCACCGTGTCCTCCATGGCCTCCGGTGAAAGGGTTCCGAAACGGAACGCGGATTCGCCCAGGCGCGTCACCACGCGGTCTTCGTGAATTGTTTCAAGACCGTGGCGAATGACGCGCGCTATCTTGATGCGCACTGAATTGGAGCCAATGTCGACGGCAGCAAATATCCGCATGTTCGATTCGTAGGGGCACCCCTCGTGGGCGCCCGGTAGGGGCACGCCGGCTGTGCGCCTTGCAGGGGCCCGCCATGGCGTGCCCCTACAGCTCCCGTGGCACGATGCCCAGCTTCCGCATCTTGGATTGCAGGGTGGTTCGCTTCAAGCCAAGGCGTGCGGCGGCGCCACGCGGCCCGCCCACCACCCCATTGGTCTCCCGCAGCACTCGAACGATGTGCTCACGCTCCGCCGACTCCAAACTGAGATTGGAAGGAGTATCGGAGGGCTGTTTCAGCTCCGCCACGGGCACACGCAACTCGGGCCCCGGTGAAAGAATCACCGCCCGCTCGATCAGGTTTTCGAGTTCCCGCACATTGCCGGGCCAGTGGTAGCGCGCCAAGGCGTCCATTTCCTCAGCCGAAATGGTTTCAATGCGGCGGTCCATCTGCCGCGCATATTTTTGCACGAAGTAGCGCACCAGCAGCAGGATATCCTCGCGGCGCTCGCGGAGGGGCGGAATCTGGATAGGGAAAACGTTCAGGCGATAGTAAAGATCGCCGCGAAACAGTCCCTCCTCAACCATCTGAGCGAGGTTGCGGTTGGTCGCAGCCACCACTCGAGCATCGACTCGGATGGTGCGGGTTCCCCCCAAGCGCTCAAACTCTTTTTCCTGCAAAACACGCAGGAGTTTGGGCTGAAGTTCAAGAGGAATATCGCCGACTTCGTCGAGAAACAGGGAGCCGCGATGCGCCAGCTCAAAGCGGCCGATCTTCTGCGCGATGGCGCCGGTGAAGGCGCCCTTCTCGTGGCCGAACAGCTCGCTTTCGAGCAGGCCCGTGGGGATGGCCGCGCAATTGATCTTCACAAACGTGCCTTCCCGCCGCCGGCTCAGGTCGTGGATGGCGCGAGCGATGACCTCTTTGCCGGTTCCTGTTTCCCCGAGAACCAGCACCGTCGAATCCGTAGGCGCAACGGTCTCCGCCTGGCTCAGCGCCCGCTTGAGCGCCGTGCTTTCACCCACCACCTCTTCGAAGTTGTGATCCGTGCGGATCTCTTCCTCCAAATAGAGTTTTTCCTCCGTCAACTTGTTCTTCAACTCCGCGATCTCGCGGTAAGCCAGCGCGTTTTCCACCGCAATGGCGATCTGGCTAGCCACCTGCGCCAGGAGACCAATGTCATCCGGTTGGAAGGCGTCGGCGGCGAGCGCGCCCACGGCTAGGACCCCAAGGTCTCGGGTGGAAGTGAAAAGCGGGAGCACGCACGTGCATTTCAAGCCTTCGGCAGCGGCCAAGCGGCCAATAGGGGACTTGAAGCGCTCCACGTTGGACGCGTCGACGAGCAAGGGTTTGCGCGTGGCGAGCACCTCGCCGCCGGCCGAACCCTCCAAGGAAACGGCCATTTCTTCCTGGATGAACCCTTTGCCCTCCGGGAAATCCAAAGCGGTCAGGCGCATCTCGGATCTGGCCGGATCATAGAGAGCCAGAGCGGTGTAGTCGTGGCGTATTACTCGACTCAAGCAAGCCGAGATCTGCTTCAGGAGTTCGCGCAGGTCGAGATTGGAGACCAGGGCGTTGTTGACTTCCAGGAGTAACCGCAAACGGTCGCGTTCACGCGAGAGCTGCTCTTGGTAAACCTGAGCATCCTGAAAATTCAGGGCGTTATCGACGGCCACGGCGACTTGCGCCGCCACCTGCCGCAGGAACTCCAGATCAGCTTCGTCGTAAGCCCCTTTCTGCACCGACCCGAGGGCCAAGGCACCCACGCGCCGCTGGGCGGTGGTGAGTGGAAGCAGGCAGAGCGATTTCAGGCCTTCCTTGCGTAACAACTCCACGTTGCGGGGAAAGCGCGTCTCAAATTCCAGGTCGCTAACCACCAGCGCCTTCTGCTGTTTCCAAACTATCTCCTGCGTGGCCTCTTCGATGGGGAATTCGAAACCTTCCTTCACCTCCGTGGGCAGCGAGCTCTCCAAAACGTGGATCCGCGCCGTGTTCCGATCCGAGTCGGGCAGGGTCAGGCCGATAAAGTCGAAGGCAACAAGCCGATGAAGGCGTTCAGCAATGGCATGAAAGAGCGCCGGCAGGTCGCGATGCGTGGCAATGGATTCAGAAATCTCAAGCAAGGCGCGATATTGTTCGACGGCGGAGGGCCTCTCGGCTTGTCTTTCGGCTGCTTCATCCATGGATTGGAGCTTAGCATTGTGACACAGCCGGGCTCAAGTAGCGCCGGGCGCTGGAGGACTTCGCGCGGGCGCGACGCTTGCGCCACGGTTCGCGGGCGAAAGCTCACGGAGCAGGGCTTCGCGCGTCTAAACAAAACGAGCACCTGATACGTATAACCGATAAGAAGCCCGTGCCAAAAAAGGAGAACATGTTTATGAAGTCAAGCCGCTGGCTCCCCATGAGTATTCTGGTCGTCGCTGTTTTGTCTTTGTACATCCCCGCCGTGGCCGGCGCCGCAGAGGGACACTTTGCGCGTAGTTTGCAGGTCTCCGGCCCGGTCGACCTCGAGGTCCAGACGGGCTCTGGAACCGTCGACGTGCGCACCGGCGACAGCTCCACCGTGCGCATCACCGGCATGATCAGGTCTTCAAACGGCTGGTTCGATAGCTCGGATGCGGAAAGCAAGATCCGGTACCTGGAAAGTAATCCGCCCATTGAGCAACATGGGAATCTCATCAAGATCGGCCACCTGGAGAATCACGAGTTGGAGCACAACATCTCGATCAGCTACGAGATTGTGGTGCCCGCTGAGACCCGCCTGCGTTCCAACACAGGCTCCGGGGACCAGAGTATAAACGGCCTGCGCGGCCCCGTGGAAGCGTCTTCCGGCTCCGGTCGCCTCCGCCTGACCAGTATCGGAGACACAGTCAGGGTTTCGACCGGGTCCGGCCGTATTTCGGTGGACGGTGCTAAGGGAGAAGTGCACGCGTCGACGGGGAGCGGCGAGATCCAAGCCACAGGTGTAGCGGGCGGCCTGCACGCCTCAACGGGAAGCGGCAGCGTCACCCTGCGGCAGACCGCGCCGGGCGATGTGGAGGTGAATACCGGCTCCGGCACGCTGCAACTCGAAGGCGTTCACGGGCATGTGCGAGCCCAGACTGCGAGCGGAAACATCGTGGTGGAAGGGGAAGGCCGGGAATCCTGGCGGCTCTCCACCGCTTCCGGCAACGTCACGGTGCGCCTGCCCAGCCAGCAAGGCTTCACGCTCCGGGCCCACACGGTTTCCGGCACCGTTCATACTCAACGAGAGATGACAGTGCAAGGCACACTGAGTAAACACGAACTGGAAGGCAAAGTCGGCGATGGCGGGTTCTTGCTGGATGTGAGCACTGTCTCAGGCAATATCCGGGTCGAGTAACCACGTTCCCTCCTCCCGTCTTCACCGCCGGGGCGTGTGGGGCTTCGAGAAAGCCATGGTTTTCACCCCCCACGCCTCGGCGGTCCGCGAGCACGGAGAGAAGAATCTTCTTATCTCAACGGAGTCGCGGTAGTATTCCTTCAGGGACCCTCGCTGTGCTTGAAGCCAGTGCAGTGGTACCGAGAAATCACTTATGCATCGCCGCAGATTCCTTCACGAGCTTTCAGCCCAGGCCATCAGCGCGGCTTCCGCGATCATGGCTCTTCGTGATAATGCCGATGCCGTTACTCCCGCTGACCGGCCGGCCCCATGGATTGATCCGCCCACGGCCAAGGAATGGCAGGCTCGTTGGGAGAAATTCATCCTCACCGACTCGGGCAAGAACCGTTACTGCGACACGGAGATGGCAGAGGAACTGGGCTGGCTTGTAAGCCCGTTTCTTGATGGCTTCTATTATGGCTACCTCGCCACGCACGACGCGAGATGGGTGGAGCGATTGATCGACTGGGCTGACTCCTGCATCAGGCGGGCCGTTAAGGAGCCCGACGGTCATCTCGGCTGGCCTAAGGTCAGCGACCAAACCGAGGGCTTTGACTACGACAGCATGCTCGGCGAAGCGATGATGCTGCGCCCCATGGTCCTCATGGCCGACGAAGTCTTGAAGACGCCCGCGCTCGAAACCAAATGGGGCGGAAAAGCGCGGGGCTATCTCGAACTGGCCGAACGCACGTTCGAGAAGTGGGACTCGCGCGACGCCTGGCGCGATTGCGGAATCTGGGTTGTCCAGTACTTCGGAATTGACCGTTCCACCGGCCGCTTTACGGAAGGTTTCGCGGGCAGAAAGTCCGAGGCTTTTTCACATCCTGACAACAAGGAAAACCTTATCGCCCTTTGGCTGATCGCCATGTTTGATGTCACCCGCAAGCCGGTCTACCGGGAACGCTGCGAGAAGTGGTGGCAGCTCATGCGCTCCCGGATGAAGACTCGTGAGGACGGGAAGTACTTTGTCTGGGACTACTGGGACCCGGCGGGGCCATGGGACTACAAGCCGGATGGCTCAACCAAGCACTGGGTGGGCGTGCACCCAAACGGCGGCTACTATGCCATCGACCTGGAAGGCATTGTCGCTGCCTATCAACATAACCTGGTATTCCACCGGGAGGATCTTGACCGCCTGATTGCCACCAACCGCGACTTCATGTGGAACCACCAGATCTCGGGAGCGAAGTTTCAGCGCATTGACGGCGGACCGCCCGATCCCCGCTGGCAGAACTCACCTGGTGTCCTGTGGGACGCTCTAATTCCGTACGATGAGAAGCTGCGAAAGATCTTCGTCGCCAACCATCGGCCCGATACGTGGGGCGGGTTGCGCGCCACCCCCTGGTTCCTTGCTCTTGCCGCGCAGCACTCGTAGGAGGACCCCTCGTGAGTGCCTAGGCTCGCCAAAGGCATCTGTGGCCGGTATCTTGGGCGAGGGCCAGGTGGCGGGCCGCATCGCCTCCGGGTCAGGATTGTCATGCCATGGTGGGCTGACTGACGATCCGACCCGACACCTCGCGGGCGGCGGCCTTCACTGCTTCCCCTAGCGTGGGAGTCTTTTGCGGCGTGATCCTGCTGGTAGGACCCGAGATGCTGATCGCCGCCACGGCAATTTCTCGCGTGTCCAGAATGGGAGCGGCAATGCAGCGGAGTCCCAAGACGCTTTCTTCGTTGTCCACGGCAAATCCGGACTCGCGAATCGAGTTCAGCTCCCGAGTCAACTCGAAGGCGGAAGTGACGGTGTGTGGCGTGAACGTCTCGAAGCGGAGTGATTTGATGAGCCGCTCGCGCTGTTCGGCCGGCT
This sequence comes from Terriglobia bacterium, assembly GCA_050008495.1. Taxonomy (GTDB): domain Bacteria; phylum Acidobacteriota; class Terriglobia; order UBA7540; family UBA7540; genus CAVROP01. The sequence continues at coordinate 57,302 of JBEKMN010000010.1, forward strand.
GGAATGCCAGAAGCGCCTTGCCGAGCGCGGTACGGTAAAGGACCGCCCTCATGCCGACATTGCTGACCAGGCGCAAGTCATGCGGGCTTTCCAGGCAATCGATATAGACTACATCGAGGCCGTCGAGCACCGCCATGTTGACCGTTTCATGGGTGACCCGCCACAGCTCCCAGAGAGACTCACGCGCCATCTCCCGCAAGGGAGCTTGTACGTTGTAGTCGCTACCCAGCCGCAAAAACTTGGGTCCCAGGCTGTATCCACCCCTTTCATCACGCCGGAGGTATTTTTCACCCTCCAGGTGAGCAAGAAGACGGAGGGCCGTGCTCTTGTTGATTCCTGCCTGGATGCTGATTTCGTGCAAAGACAAGGGGGAACCGGAGTCCTGAAGCAAATCAACAACGCGAAGTGCTTTGGTGAGGACGCCAACAGGTTTGGTTTTCCGGGGTCCGCGCATGGATGACCTTGACGAGAATTTCATAATCGATTTCACTGCACAAAATTAGAAAAGCAATTCAATGCACAGGAGGCGTTCAGAACGAGGTTTCGCACTTTGAAACGCCGTGCGGAATCGCCTTGCTAAGAGAGCATAGTACCTCAACGCAACAAATTTCACAATGCAAAATATATAAAAATTTCACTTGACAAAACGCCTTATGAAATCTAAGATGCTCTGTCCCAGGTACTAGAGTTCGTCGCTCGCATGATGAACTACTCTGGAGGTCTTACCCCCGCCTAAGCGGGGATGCTTAGCGCGACTCCAGTTACTTGGTTCTTGCACCACTTAACGGCCATTTACGGTCGTCTACGATTGAGCGTCGGTTCCAGTCATTTTAAGGAGAAACAGATATGAGAAGAGTGTTGTACGTGCTCGTTGGTTTTGTTCTTTTGGCAGGCTCCGCGGTATGGGCGCAGGATACCGCGACCATCGTCGGCACGGTAACCGACGCCAGCGGCGCCGTGATACCAGGAGCCAAAGTTACAGTATCGAATCCCAATCGTGGGTTTGTACGCGAGGTTGCCTCGACGACCTCTGGAGAGTACTCGGCGGCCAGAATACCGATCGGCGACTTCGTCGTCACCGCCGAAGCAACAGGATTCGAGAAACTCGTGCGCTCGGGAATCGCCGTTGAAGCGGGTCAGACCCAGCGCGTGGATATGGTGTTGAAAGTCGGACAGGTTACCGAAAAGGTCGAGGTCGTCGGCAACGTGGCCAAGGTCGAAACCGAGAATGCCACGGTTTCTGACGTCGTCACTTCGAAGCAGATCGACAACCTGGCTTTGAACGGCGAGAACGTCTTCGGGCTCGAGTTCCTCATTCCAGGGGCCGCCATCACGGATAGTCAAGGAAGCGCCATGGAACTGGGGCACGCGGGAGGCGAAGTCACGGTTTCTTTCAACGGCAACCGCAGCGAGTACAGCCAACTTGAATACGATGGCGGCAACAACGCCCAGGAAAGCTCCCAGGCCAACGGTGGCGCGGTGACTCCGGCGCTGGATTCCATCGCCGAATTCCGTGTCTCCGCGTCCAATTACGGCGCCGACGTAGGCCAGCATGCGGGCGCACTGATCGAGATGGTGACGAAGGGCGGCACCAAGGACTTCCACGGCAGCGCCCACGAAGCGGTTCGCAACCAGGCTTTCGATGCCAACGATTGGTCCTCCAACCAGCAGATCGCTCCTCCCGGAGGGAATGCTCCCAAGACACCCCTCCAGTGGAACATCTTCGGCTACACTTTGGGCGGGCCCTTTTATATTCCGAAACTTTACAACGAGGCGAAGAACAAAACGTTCTTCTTCTGGTCGCAGGAGTGGGCAAGATATCGCGCCGCGGGCCAAGTCATCGACGCGTCTGCACCTACTCAACTCGAGCGGCAAGGCGACTTCAGCGAATGCGACCCCAAGTCGGGGAACTATCTGGGGAGCCAGTACCCGCAATTCAATCAGACTAACTGCATCCTGCCGACCGTCAATGGCGCGACGGTAGATAAGGTGACGCCGGTAAACAATAACGGGGCGGACTGGCTGAACGCTTATGTTCCGCTGCCCAACAGCGGTCCGACGGGATATGTCAGTGCAAAGAAAGTTCCGACCAACTTCAGCGATACCGTCATTCGGGTGGACCAGAACCTCAGCGACAAGGCGTCCATGTTTGTGCGTTTCTCCAGCGATTCATGGACGAAGGTGGTTGTGCCCGCACTCTGGTCGGGAAACCAGTACGACACCACGGGCTCGGACTATAGCGTTCCTGCACGGCAGACGGTGTTCCACCTCAATTACAACATCAAACCTACGCTCATGAACGAGTTCATCATGAGTTACACGGACACGCCGCACAATATCTCGCCCATCGCCGGTCCGGCGAGCATCGCCAAGTCGGTCGACAAACCCTCCGACTGGAGCGCCAGCACGTTCTTTCCGGCGAACGCGAACGTCAAGGAGCTGCCGGGAATTAGTGTCGGCGGGGGAGGCCCGTTTGGCTTCTATGCGGATAATGGAAACTACCGGGGCCCCTACGATGCCGAGCCGGTCTTCACGTATCGCGACAACATAGTCTGGCTGCACGGAAACCACACGATAAAAGCCGGGGTTTTCCTGGAGAAGTTCCAGTTGACCGAGCAGTTCGGCTTTGAAGACCAGGGGTACTACAATTTCGCCAATTCCGGCCCGCTTACCACCGGGAACGCTTTGGCGGACATGTTCCTGGGACGCATCAGCAGCTACCAGGAGGGGACCTTCAACAACCACGGCGACTATACTGGCGGCTACGGGGTGGGACACTGGCGGCGGACGGACTTCGAACCCTACCTCCAGGACGACTGGAAGGTCAACCACAGGCTAACGTTGAACCTCGGCGTGCGGTACTACCTCTTGATTGCTCCTCACGACGTGACCAAGCCTACCGTGGATTCGAGCTTTATTCCTTCACTTTACAATCCGGCGTTCGCGGCCGTGCTCGGAGCGGACGGGATCCTGCATCAGAACCCAGCCACGGGCCAGATTTACGACTTCGCAGAATTCGGCAACGGCCTCGTGGAATGCGGTTCCGGTCCGGTTGCCAAGGGCTGCCAGGTACCCTACAAAGAGAACATCGGTCCCCGGTTCGGCTTTGCCTGGGATCCTACGGGTAGGGGAAAGACTTCCATCCGGGGCGGATATGGAATCTACTATGAGCCCGGAAACGGCAACGACTCGAATACCATCGGACTCGAAGGCAATACCCCGACCACCGTGGCCCCGGAAAGGTACAACATCAACGGCTACGATTTTGGCGCCGGCGGTTTCGCGGGTGTCAGTCCAGGTAATCCCGGGTCGATTCCCTACTACCAGAAGAACCCGGCCGTCCAGCAGTTCAACGTCGATGTGCAGCACGAGTTCAAGGGAAACAACTTCTTGACCGTGGCCTACGTAGGCAACTTGGGACGGCATCTGGATAGGGGGCGCAACGTGGACCAGATCCCAATTCCCGTCGTCCCCAATATGACGGTGCCGGCCTTGGCCAACGTCCCAGACTCGAATGGCAATCTCATCTGCCCGGGCGGCGTCTGCAACGTGCAGAATATCCTTATCCACAACGAGTTGCCCGTCGCCTACTTCGTACCTTACCAAGGGGCTAACAGCATTAACCAGAAGGAGTTCACGGCGGTATCCAGCTACAACGCGATGCAACTCAACTTCCGCCATACCACGGGCTATGGGCTGACCGTGCAAGCCGCCTATACCTGGTCCCACATGATGGACGACGCTACCTCGTACGGTGTCTTGGGCGGCGGAACTACCGTGGACGCCAACTACGACCTGAGCCGGTTTAAGGGAACCTCCGATCTCAATCGCACCCAGGTCCTGATGCTGAACTACATCTACGACCTCCCGTTCTTCAAGAGTTCGATGAACAAGTTCGCCAAACAAGCGCTGGGAGGCTGGCGGGTGAGCGGGATCACCGCTCTGTTTACCGGCGTTCCCATCGGCCCCATGGGTACCAACTACAACGGCGATGTCTGCGGAATTACAGGTTTGTCGTCCGGCATCGGGGGAGGCGTAACTTGCGATACGGTTGGCAAGCTTAAGGTCCAGAAGAGCGTCTACCATGACATCACTTACGGCAACGTGGTGAGGTGGTTCGACCCCTCCGTCCTGGTGCAGCCAACGTTGGATCAGTTCTACGCGAACGGCCAGCCGGGCATGTTCGGCTACGCGGGACGCAATACCTTGAGCGGCCCTGGACGCAACAACTTCGACCTCGCCCTCTTCAAGGCATTCGATACTCCGTGGTTCAAGGGCGAGCACTCTTCGGTGCAATTCCGCCTGGAGACTTTCAATACCTTTAACCATCCCCAGTGGAAAGGGGTCTACTTCGGCTGTAACGGCAACCCCGATCCCGTCAGCGGCGCCCTTGCTTTCGGCCGAACCTGCGGCGGGGATGCCTTCAACCCTGGCAACGGCGAAGTCGCCGGCACCTGGGGTCCGCGTAATGTTCAATTGGGCATGAAGTTCACCTTCTAGTTTGATTCTGCGCTTGATTGAAAGCATTTGGGCCCTGGCTGTCTTCGGAGATAGCCAGGGCCTTTTTCTTTGGGCCGACGTCGCAGGGGCCCCTTGCGTCCGGTGGTGCGGGCGTCTCGCCCGCGGTCGCGTGGGCATTCCTTCGCTCCACTCAGGACAGGCCGTGCCCACGCGCGGGAGCGGGACGCTCCCGCGACAGCGGGCGGGACGCCCGCACCACACACACCCAGTGGGGGCGTAGATTGATGCCGGAGAGCGAGAATGTTAAACTCCACTTTCCGGGGTTGCTCGAAGCAGAACGAGATGATTGGAGGAGGACGAACATGTCCTCGATATTCCGCATCGCCCGAGCATTTGTAGTCATTGTGATGCTGGCCGCACTCGTCGCTCCAAGCGTGCTTTCGGCCCAAGGCCAACACAGGTTTCCGTCGGACCAGGGCGGATCGACTCAAAACACCGTCACCCTGGGCGGATGGGTGCAAGGGGACTACGGCGGAAGCGTCACGAACGGCGTGGTCGTTCACCTGGAGACCAGCGAGGGCATGAATTGCGGGGACCAACCGGTCAATACCGCGGGATATTTCGAATATGTTGGTCTGGCCAAGACCTATTACCATCTCACGGTGACGGCTCCGGGGTTCCAAACCTATCAGCAGGACCTGAGCCTCGGCACGGTCGGCGACAAACTGGTGATCAACGTACACCTTTCTCCCGCACCCACGTCGAAACCACTTCCCCCTCCTCCCTCTTCCTCATTCACGGACAACAATGCATCCAAGAAGGCCCGCAAGGAATATCAGAAAGGAGCCTCCGCGCTTCATGGCGGGAACCTCTCCGCGGCGGAGTCGCACCTCAGGAAGGCGGTCGAAGAATATCCCTGTTACGTGCGTGCCCAAACAGATCTGGCAATGGCATTAAACCAGAAACAACAGCTCTCGGGCTCCGAAGCGGCGCTCAGGAAGGCCATGGAATGCGACCCGGATTATCTGGACACTTACAACGAACTCGGCCAGCTCTACTACAACGAAAAAAAGTACGTAGAGAGCCAAACCGTTCTTCAGGAAGGCTTGCGACGCTCACCGCAGTCCTGGCAGTTCTACTTTCAAATCGGAGCGGATGAATACCACTTGGGGAAATACGCCGCCGCTGAGCAGGAGTTCTTAAAGGTGGAATCGCTCAATGCCGCACTCCCCGCGGAAGTTCATGTGCGGCTGGCCGACGTCTACCTGAAGCAAAGCGCTAATGCCAAAGCCTACGCTGAAATGCAGGCCTACCTGCGCGCAGAACCGAACGGCCCTTATGCGGCGAGGGTCCGCAGCCTGATGCATCAAATGGAATCCGACCGAGTCGTCCCGTCGGCCCAGCCTGCCACAGCGCAGTCCTCCCGCCCGTGAGACCTTGGAGGAGCGCCCTTAGGGGTGCCCGCAGGCAGCCAGCAATGTCCAGAGGCGACTCGTAGCGCCGTCCGCTAAAGGCCAGCGCGGCGAATCAAATCAAGACGCTACCCGAGCGAGAGTGAATTTGACATCTGCGAAGCCGCGCCGCAATATTGTCTCGTAGCCATGACTTCCCGTATCCTGACGCCGGCCAACCAGATCACCATCCTGCGTCTGGCCTTTGTTCCATTTTTCGCCATCCTGGTCGTTGACCAGCGGTACCGCGGCGCTTTGGTGGTGCTTGCTGCGGCTGCGCTCTCGGATATGACCGACGGGATTGTGGCGCGCCTGCTCAAGCAGGAGACTCCCCTCGGAGTGGCGCTGGACCCAATCGCGGACAAACTCCTGATGACGACCGCCTATCTCGCCCTGGCTTTTCGCCAAGCGATTCCCTGGTGGTTGACCATAATAGTGATCAGCCGCGATGCCGCCATTATCATTACCGCGCTGCTGATCAGCCTGGTGGCCGGTTATCGGCCCTTCTACCCTACGGCCCTGGGAAAGGCATCCACGGTCGCCCAGGTGTTGACCGTTTTTGCGGCGGTCAGTTTCCAGGCCCACGTGCCGTTTGTTATGGGGGGCATGGTGCGAGTTTTAGCCTACCTCGCCGCGGTCCTCACCGTCGCTTCCGGCATTCATTACGGGGTGGTGGTCCGCAAGCGTTATGGGCAGCACGCGGAATAAGTCGAAAAGTCGAGGAGTCGAGCACTTCAAAATCTCAACATCGGGGGTATTAACTGTGGCAACCACTATATTTGAATATTATCACGAGAATCGTGACCGATTTCTGCAAGGGTTGATGGACCTGTTGAAGATTCCTAGCATCAGCACCTTGCCTGAACACAAGCCGGATATGCAGCGCGCCATCGAGTTCCTGGCCACTGAACTTCGCGCCATGGGGATGAAGAACGTCGAGATTATCGCGGGGAAAGAAAGCCAGCACCCGCTCCTTTACGCGGAGTGGCTGGAGGCTCCCGGAAAGCCGACCTTGTTGCTTTACGGGCACTACGATGTGCAGCCGCCCGATCCGCTCGAGGAATGGGTGTCGCCGCCCTTCGAACCGACGATCCGCAACCAGAACATCTACGCCCGCGGGGCCGTGGATGACAAGGGGCAGACCTATCTTCTGGTGAAAGCCGTGGAAGGATTTCTGAAGACCGAAGGCAAGCTTCCCATCAACATCAAATTCCTCCTCGAAGGCGAAGAGGAAGTGGGCGGAGAACACATCGAGGAGTACGTGGCGGCCCACCCGGACCGGCTGAAGGCCGATGCCGCGCTGGTCTGCGACACGGAAATGTTCGCGCCCGATCTGCCGACCATTACCACCGGCCTGCGCGGCTTGGTCTACACCGAACTGGAAGCGCGGGGCGCGGATCACGACCTTCACTCCGGGGTCTATGGCGGAGCGGCGCCCAACCCCTTCCAAGCCCTGGCCGAGATGATCAACCAGCTCAAGGGGCCGGACGGGAAGATCCGCATCCCGGGCTTTTACCAGCGCGTGAAGAAACCCACCGCGAAGGAGTTGGCCGCGTGGAAACGACTGCCATTTAACGAGAAGGCATATCTGCGCAAGGAAGTCGGCGCGATCGCTCTGACCGGTGAGAAAGGCTTCTCGGTGCTCGAGCGCACATGGGCGAGACCGACGCTCGAGGTCCATGGGTTCCGGGGAGGCTTTACGGGCGAAGGCGCCAAGACCGTGATCCCCGCCGTTGGCGTGGCGAAGATCAGCATGCGCCTCGTTCCAGAGATGAATCCCAAGGAAGTCATTCGCCAATACACCGCCTTCGTGAAAAAGATCACGCCCAAGGGAATCAAGACCTCGGTGCGAGTGATCAGCTCGGCGCCCGCTTCCGTGGTGAGCACGGAGAGCAAGTGGATTGCTGCTGCGGCCGAAGCTATGGAGCAGGTCTTCAAGAACAAGACGGTTTACATGCGCTCCGGCGGCTCCATTCCCATCGTGGGAGTGTTCCAGAAGAGCCTGGGAATCCCCAGCGTGATGATGGGCTTCGGTCTGCCGGACGACAACCTGCACGCTCCCAACGAGAAGTTCCACCTGCCGAATTTCTATCGTGGGATTGACGCCGTGGGGAAGTATTTCGAGCTGTTGGGGAAGTAATCGATACCGGGTTGTAGGGGCAACCCTTGTGGTTGCCCCAGGGCGGCCACCAGGGCCGCCCCTACGACGTGAAGAATGTCGATTGAGCGCCAGAGGCGGCTGGGGTTATAGTTAACTTTTGCGATCGGCTGTGAACAGAAAGCAGATGACCCACTTTCCCTCACGCTCAGGAAGCAGACTCCGACGGCTCGTTCCTCTAGCTCTTTTCGTGATGGCATTAGCCGCGGGCTTGGTGGGCTTGCAATACCTGAGCGGCGAGCCGGCCGCGACACCTCCCATCTCTGTCCCGGTTCGCTTCACGGACATCCGCGAGTCGGCCGGCATCACTTTCCAGCACGACCACACCTTCACGGCGGAAAAGAACTACATCGAGACCATGGGCAACGGCCTGGGCTGGATCGATTACGACCAGGATGGGTTGATGGATCTTTACCTGGTGCAGACGGCCGAGACCGCGTGGTACAAGCCTCCTCACCCGCTGCATTCCGCTCTCTATCATAACAATGGCGATGGCACCTTCACGGACGTGACGGAGAAGGCGGGAGTGGGCGCCGTGGGCCTCTACGGTCAGGGCGTGGCGGTGGGCGATTACGACAACGACGGTTACCCGGACCTTTATGTCACCGGCTTCGGCCACGGCATCCTTTACCACAATAACGGCAACGGCACTTTCACGGATGTCACCGCCCGGGCCGGCGTCGCCGACGAAGGCCAGTGGTCCACCAGCGCCGGCTGGTTCGATTACGACAAGGACGGATATCTCGACCTCCTCATCTGCAACTACATCGACTGGACGCCCAAGAACAACATGTATTGCGGCGAGCACCGGCCCGGCTACCGCGCCTACTGCCATCCGGATAACTATCGCGGGTTGCGGCTGAAGCTTTACCACAATAATCACGACGGCACGTTTACCGATGTCAGTGAGAAATCCGGTTTGGGTATCCCCGAAGTAAAAGGCATGGGCCTGGTCCTCGCGGATTTCAACAACGACGGCTGGACGGACGTCTTCGTTGCCAATGACACGTGGCCGAATTCGCTCTTCATCAACAAGAAGGACGGCACCTTTGAGGATGTGTCGTTCATGTCCGGCGTGGCGGCCAGCGAGGATGGAAAATACGAGGCGGGAATGGGCACCGACGCCGCCGACGTCAACGGCGACGGCTGGTTCGACATCTACGTCACCCACCTGGACTTCGAGCTCAACCGCCTTTACCACAACAATCACGACAATTCGTTCGACGATGCCACTTACAGTTGCGGGATGGGCAACAAGGCGATCTACTTGAGCGGGGTGAGCACGAAGCTCTTCGACTACGATAATGACGGCTGGGTGGATATATTTCAAGTTAATGGATCTATGCTGGATAATATTAAGCTCTATCACAGCGAAGAGACCTTCCCGGAACCCAAACTGATGTTCCGCAACGTGGGCCAGGGAAAATTTGAGAAGGTCTCGGAACTTCTGGGGCCCGACTTCATGAAGCCGGTCGTGGGGCGAGGCTCGGCCGTCGCCGATTTCGATAACGACGGCGATCTTGACATCGCCGTTTCGGTCAGCGGCGATTACCCTCAACTGCTGCGCAACGACGGCGGCAATGCCAACAACTGGCTGGAAGTGATGTTGGTGGGAACCAAGTCGAATCGCGACGGCGTGGGCGCGGCGCTGAAGTTGGTCTCAGAAGGATTCACACAGTATCAGCAGCGGAAGGGCGGCATGAGTTACATGTCCGCCCAGGATCCGCGCATTCACTTCGGCCTCGCAAAGCGCAAGAGCATCGAGAGCCTGGAAATCACCTGGCCCAGTGGCATCGTGGATAAGCTCACTAACGTCCCCATCAACCAGATCATCACGGTGAAAGAAGGAACTGGCATTATCCCGCGTTCCTTCCCCCGCGTGCCCGGCAAATAATTCAATCTGGCGGCGCAGATCTGCTCTACAAGGTCTGCGGCTTTTTTGCGGACAGAAAGGGACGGACCGCGGACCTAAAATGCAGGTCCGCGCTACTCTTCAACCTACCAAGCCACCATAGCTTCACTGAAGATTTGAGCCAGGTCTTCCGGCTCGAAGGGGCGGGGCGATAGCTTGGTGACGCGGTGTTGAGGCAGGGTGCCCTCGACGAGTGCGGGGATGTCGGAAGTTTGATAGCCGAGCGCTCGCAACCCGTTAGGAATGCGCAGGTCCTGCATGAAGCCGATGATCTGCTCGGCCAGTATCTTACCCGCGTCTTCCGGGCAAGCGCCGTTGATCTTGGCGCCGAGTATTTCCGCCGCCTTGAGGTGGCGCTCGGGACAGGCTGGCGCGGTGAAGCGGAATGCCGCCGGGGCGTTGAGAATCACCGAGATTCCGTGCGGGACCAGAGGATGTCCGGCGCCATAGCCTGGCGCCCTGTAATCACGCACCAAGCCGGAGACGGCATAGGACATGCCGTGAGGCAAATGCAGTCCGGCATTTCCGAAGCCGATCCCCGCATAGGATGCGGCGAGCAGCATGGCGGCGCGCGCCTGGTCGTCCCCCGGATCGGCTACCGCGCGCCGCAAGTAAATCGCCACAAGCCGCAGAGCCTCCAGGCTCCAAACGTCGCTGATGGGATTCGACCCTTGATACGCCGGGCGCAGAATCGGCCGCGCGGGCAGCGGGCGCTTATCGAAGGGCAAGGTCGTATACGACTCCACAGAGTGACTCAACACGTCCAGCCCGGTGGAAGCGGCCACGGCGGGCGGCTGCGTCCGGGTGTTCTCCGGGTCGAGAAGGCCCAAGGTTGGTTTAAGCCGGCGGTGCGCGATGCCGGTTTTGGCATGGATTCGAGTCAGGTCGAAAATGGCCACTCCGGTGGTTTCGCTTCCGGTCCCCGCGGTGGTGGGAACGGCAATCAGCGTTTTGAGAGGACCGGGAACGGGCTTGCCCTTGCCAAGGGGTGGATTGACATAGTCGAGGAAATCGGCTGGATAAGTGCTATAGAGATTGGCCGCCTTCGCAGTGTCGATTGTAGATCCCCCGCCCACGGCGACCATGCAATCAAAGTCCTCGGCCTGAGCGGCAGTAATCGCTTCGCAAAACGATTCATCGGTGGGCTCGACGCGTACGCGGTCAAAGATTGAATAGCGGATCTTGTGCTCGCCGAGCGATTCAAGCACCGCAGATACCGGGGGCAATGAGCGCAAGTTGGCATCCGTAAATACCAAGGCGTGCATCTTGCCCTGATCCGCGAGTTCTGCGCCCACTTCGCGGGTTACGCCAAAGCCGAAGCGAACGGCAGAGGTCGCCATCTCGAAAGCGTAGTCGTTGCTCATTGTTTCATTGACCCATTGAGCGATTGAGTCATTGAACCGCCAGGCGGTATTGAATTAATTATGTGTTGACGGGCCTCATATTGCGTCGGGGAACCTCTTCCTGAACGCTTTCAAAGAGTCAGCACAGTTGACCTCCGTTTGAATGCGCACTATTTTGGATTTTTGAGTAATTCAATTACGTCTGACAGAACAAGCTCGTTACCTAATTGGCGGGATCTAGCCACAACATTTGCGGCAATTGTCTCGATTGCCTTTTCTCGCCCCATCTTCAGACAGATTTGCCTGACGCGTTCCCTTGAGATTCCAAGTTCACGTCCTACTTGAGCACCTGTCATGCCAGAGCCCCGCAACTCAGCCACACGCCGCTTGATCTCACAGGCTGCTTGCGAATGATGGCGAACCTCCACTTTGAAACCGCAGTGGGGGCATATAGCATAAGTCGTTTTGCGATTTACGAGCATGGGGAACCTCTGGCTCTTTGAGTTTGTCTAATATGATATAGCGAAGAGGGAAATAACGTCCCGACCTGGAATCGCGACCGATTATAGGCGCAATCCAACGATAGAGGAGACTTGCGCCCATGTCAAGCATCGATGAGCTACTCCAGTCAGCAGCAAACATAGCTATAATCAAAGCGTTGCTTTTTCCGAAAGAGACGGAACGTCTAGGGACCCGAGCACGAAGACGATTTGCTGGTAAGGCAAAAAGAATATCGCAGTTTTTGGCGCGGCAGTCCTGCCGACTCTTGCGAGCAATAGGTCTGTAAGGGTTTGGCTCTCGACCCATATTCCGCCCGGTTCTACACCGTGAAGTTTTAACACCTGAACAATCTCACCGTGAATAAATGGAATGAGGGCGAAAATCGTCTTTCCTACGAAGTCTTTGAGTGACGGCATATATCTCTCCATCCGCAATTACAGCGGAACCCGCCAGGCCCGGCGCGTTCAATGATTCAATGACTCAATGATACAATGAATCAATCAAAACTTACGGTTCCATTCCCGCGGCCAACGCTCGATCACGACCTTCGTCTGGGTATAAAACTCGACGCCGTGCCGTGCCTGGGCGTGCAAGTCGCCGAAGAAACTCTCGCCCCAACCGCTGAAGGGGAAGGTTGCCAGAGGCGCGGCCACGCCGATATTGACGCCGATGTTGCCGGCGTTGACTTCGTACCGAAAACGTCGCGCTGTGGCGCCATCGCGAGTGAAAACGCAGGCCATGTTGCCGTAGCTGCGTGCGTTGACCATTTGTATCGCCTCGTCGAGCGAGGAGGCGTGCATGAGGCTCAAGACGGGGCCGAAGATCTCGGTGCGGGCGATTTCACCTTGCGGGGAAACCCCGTCCAGGACGGTGGGAAAAACGAAGAATCCCTCCTCGTAGTCCTTCACTTTTTTGCCCCGCCCGTCCACGCGCACGCTCGCTCCTTCGCGCTCGCCCTTGGCGATCAACGCTTCGATCCGCGTTTTGCTTTCAAACGAGATGACGGGCCCCATCTCCACGCCTTCCTCCAGGCCGTATCCGACCTTGCGGCTGCTCGCGGCCTCCTCCAGTTGTTCCGTCAAAGCTCTTCGTGCCTCGCCCACGGCGATGGCGACGGAGGCCGCCAGGCAGCGCTGCCCGGCGCAACCGAAGGCGGAATCGGCCAGGATCCGGGTGGTCATCTCCAGGTCGGCATCCGGCATCACCACCACCGGATTCTTGGCCCCGCCTTGGCATTGGGCGCGCTTCCCGCTGGCCGCCGCCCGGCTGTAGATGTGGCGCGCCGTCGCAGTCGAGCCTACGAAGCTGATCGCCCGGATGGCCGGATGATCGAGCAGCGAGTTGACCGTCTCTTTGCCGCCGTTCACCAACTGCACCACGCCGGGGGGAAAACCGGAGGCCTCCAGCAGGTGAAACAGCCGGTTGGAAGTGAGCGGCACGCGCTCCGAGGGTTTCAGGATGAAGCAGTTTCCCGCCGCCAGGGCATAGGGCATGAACCAAAACGGGATCATGGCGGGAAAATTGAACGGCGTGACGGCCGCCACCACACCTAACGGCTGCCGGATCATGTGCTCGTCGATCCCCGGCGCAATATCTTCGCTGTTATAGCCCTGCATCAGGCTGGGGATGCCGCATGCGACCTCCACATTCTCGATGGCGCGCCGCAGTTCGCCGGCGCTTTCAGCGTAGGTCTTGCCGCACTCCTCGGTGACGCTGCGCGCCAGGTCGTCCAGGTGCTCTTCGAGCAGCGCCTTAAGCTTGAAGAGCGGCTGAGTCCGCTCTCCGGCCGGCCTGCGCCGCCACTCTGGAAATGCCCGCTCGGCTGCCAGCGCCGCCGCGTCCACTTCCTCCGGCGGTGAGAGCGGAACCTCCGCCAACACCTGCGTCGACGCCGGGTTCAGTACGTTCAATGATTCGGTGGCGCGAGAAGCACGCCAGCCGCCTTCCACGTAGTTTTCCAATCGCCTGGGCATTTCACCCCCCAAGTAGCAGCAACCCCGTGATTGCTCCAGGGCGGCCGCGGCGGCCGCCTCCACGGATTTGTCTATTCTAGACTCTAAAGTACTATTCTTTCAGCAACTTCTCCGAAGTATGGTATAAACGCATCACTTTTATTGGCGAGGGAACGAGATGGCGATGAAAGCTTTGTTCTTCGAGGGCGTGCATGAAGATGCGGTCGCAACGTTTTCACGCGCCGGCTACGAAGTCAGGACCTTGCCGGGAAGCCCGAATGAGGGCGTGCTCCTTCAGGTACTCCGGGATGTCAGCGTCCTCGGGGTCCGGTCCAAGACAAAAATCACCAAGGCCGTCCTCGAGTCTGCTCCTGAATTGCTTGTCGTGGGCGCGTATTGCATCGGCGTCGAGCACATCGACTTGCCGAGTTGCACCGCTCGGGGCATCGCCGTGTTCAATGACCCTCACAGCAACACACGCTCCGTGGCCGAACTCGCCTTGGGGGAAATCATCATGCTGGTGCGGCGGGTTTTTCACAGCAGTTTCGCCCTGCACCGCGGCGTCTGGCACAAGAGCGCCAAAGGATGTCATGAAGTTCGCGGCTTGACCCTCGGCATTGTAGGCTATGGCAAGATCGGCTCGCAGCTTTCCGAGCTGGCGGAAGCGGTCGGCATGAAAGTCATCTTCTGCGATGTGGCGGATGTCCTGGCGCGCGGGAACGCCAGGAACTGCACCTTCTCGGAGCTGCTCCAATCCGCCGACGTGGTTTCTCTCCACGTCGACGGCAAGCCGCAAAACAGGAATCTCTTCGGTGAAGAGGAATTCCGGATCATGAAAAAGGGCGCGTTCTTCCTGAACCTGAGCCGCGGCTTTGTGGTGAATCACGAAGCGCTGGCGGAGAATCTGAGGAGCGGCAAGCTGAGCGGGGCGGCCGTCGATGTCTTTCCCGAGGAACCGGCCAGCGGCGAGCTGTTTTCCGATTCGCTCCAAAACCTGCCCAACGTAATTCTGACGCCGCACGTGGGAGGAAGCACCGAGGAAGCTCAGCAAAGCATCGGACAATTCGTTTCGGCGCAGGTCCACCGCTACTTGCAGAGCGGCAGTTCCAAGCTCAGCGTGAATTTGCCAAACTGCCAGCTCGAGAGCACGCCGCAGACCCACCGGCTAGCGCACATCCACAGGAACATTCCCGGAATGCTGCTGGCCATCAACCGGGTGTTTGCGGACCGAGGGATCAACGTCGAGCGGCAGGTCTACGAGACCCAAGGGACCGTCGGCTACGCCATCCTGGATATCAATCACGAGTGGGACGACGGCTTGATCCGCGCCTTCGAGAAAATCCCGGACACTATCCGATTCCGAGCGCTTTGACGGATCAGCGGCAGGAGCGGCGCCTCCGGCTTCGCGTTCAATGGGCTAGGTCAATAAGTCTACCTCGGAGAGTTTCTCTTGACAACGAACCGCTATTGTGATAGCCTATTCAAGTGACAGATCGGGCGCCGAGGTGCAGGCTGGCCGCCGACCGCCGTTTGAATCGGGAAAGTGAATAGGCTGGGCTGAACGCCGGAAGAGGTTCTTGAGGGAACAAACCGAGAATGTCTATCAAAACAAAGGGCCGTCCACTCTTGGGGGTGACCCTTGCCGCCGCCCTTCGGCAACCACAAGGGCTACCCCTTCCACCGTCTAGCTGAGAAGCACGATTTTCGAGTCGGCTTTGGCGGATTCATCGGGAGCAACCTCCCGGATCAGGTCCAGGAAGGCTCGGCCCTTTGGCCGGCCATTGGAGCGGATGGCGGCGAGCCTGGTGAGGTAGATCAATGCATCGCGGATGTCGCTGTTCCGCGTGCTGATCAGGCCTTGCCTTTGAGTTTCGATCCGTTGGAATTCTTCCAGGGCGGCTTTCAGTTCCTGGTAGAGCTCTCGCTGGTAAAGGAAGTCGGGAGGTTTCTCGTAATAGAGGCCGCTCGAAAGCGTCCGGTAGGATTCGGCCAGCGCCTTCAGCGACGCCACCACATCCGCGTCCACCACCTGGCGGTGGTCCCGGCTATATCGCCCAACGCAAGAAAGCAGCGCAATCATCAGCGGGGAGTGGGCCTCGGCGAACCCTTGCGAGATTTCGACATCGGAAAACGGGATGTTGCTCCAGTCGATTTGGCGCCGCTCGGCATCATACTTGCGGCTGGCCACCAGGTGAGGACAGTCCGAGGGACAGTCGATGGATACTTCGCGTTCGGTTCCACAACAAACCGCGCAGATGCTGTCTCCTCGGGCGGGGCAGAACCTCTTTGCCTTGCGTTTATTGCAGATCGGGCAGATCAAGGGTTGGCTCCTCGGACGGCGCTGAGCGCCGGCCGCGTGGGACGGAGCTTCGATTATGACATAACTTCCAGGCATCCGGCAGGGGTGTAAGGGCAACCCGCACGGTTCTCCTCGGACCGCCCCAACGGACGCTGCGACAACACGGAGCCGCCCCGGCGACACTAGTGATACAATAATTCCATGACGTCCACATCCACCTCAGCCAACAACCCTGACGTGATCGTTATTGGAGGCGGCCTCATCGGTTCATCCATTGCGCTGCGCTTGGCCCAGGCCAAGCTGCGAGTATCTGTATTCGATCGTGGCGAGCCTGGGGCCGAGGCCAGCAGTGCGGCGGCGGGAATGATCGGTCCGCAGGGTGAAACCGCAGTGCCGGATGCGTTCTTCGCCTTGTGCGCAGCCAGCCACGCTCTGTTTCCTGATTTCGTCGCGGAAATTGAGGATTTGAGTGGGCAGGACGTGGGGTTTCGTCGCGACGGGAGCCTGCTGGTTGCGACAGACGAAAAGCAAGTCGCAAACCTCGAGAAGCTTTTCTGGAACCAATCCCGGGCCGGGCTGCCGCTGGAAAGGCTCACGGTGGCCAGCCTCGAACGTAAAATGCCCGGGCTTTCGAAGAAGATCCGCCTCGCCCTCGGCGCTTCTGAGGACCATTGGGTGGATAACGAGAAATTGACGCGGGCCGTGATCGAAGCCGCTCACCGCCTGGGGGTGAAATTTCAATCTCGCTGCGCGGTGGAGGACTTGGTCGTCCGCGACGACCGCGTGGAAGCCGTTCACACCCGGACCGGCCCTCATGACGACGCGCCCGCGCTGCTTTCGGCAGGCTCGTTCGTGCTGGCGGCGGGTTGCTGGTCGGGAGGACTCGCCGCGCAGGCGGGGCTGCAGCTCGCCATGCAGCCTTGTCGAGGCCAAATGATGGAGTTCGAATCGCCTCGTGAAATTCCCCACGTGGTCCGCGCCGGAACGCATTACCTCGTGCCCCGCTCTGCCCGCCGCGTCGTAGTCGGCACGACATCCGAGTACGCCGGGTTCGAAAAACGCGTGACCGCCGAAGGACTGCAATCCATCCTCAATGGAACAATGAAGTTCGCGCCTTTCCTGAAGGAGTGTGCCTTGCTTCGCTCCTGGGCAGGACTGCGCCCCGATACTTCAGATCATCTGCCCATTCTAGGTCATAGTAAACTGGATAATCTCATAATTGCTACTGGCCACTTTCGCCATGGCATTCTCCTGGCCCCCATCACCGCTCAACAAATCTCCGAGCTGGTTCTCAGCCGCGCCGCTTCTTTCCCCCTGGAGCCGTATCGGCCGGGCCGCTTTGCGTAAGGGTGGGGGAGCGTTTTGGAGGAGGCGGGGGTGTGGGAATCCGTATACGTCGATACAAGTACCGCATCGAGTAATGCACCATGAGTCAATTCCAGGTACTGCACGCGACGGTACCTCCGTACCATGGCTACTCTGTTGACTTGCCCTCCTCAATCCTTTAAGATTTTCTCACCTTAATATGCTGCCGACTCCTAATGAACCCGAAGTTCCCGGCGTGGTGGGCCGTCGGAGCGCCCGCCTTTCGATCATCGTTCCGATAACCGTGCACGGCACCGACTCGGCGGGGCAGTCCTTCAAGGAGAACACCTGGACGATCAGTGTTAACAAGCATGGCGGCAGAATCGCCACGTTCCACCGCTTGGCGGTTGACGATCAGGTCTTGATCGAGAATCCACTGCTCGGACGGTCCGCCCGAGGCCGGGTCAACAGAATCTGTGAGAAGCGTTTTGCAGAAGACCCCTTCGAAGTTTGTGTCGAACTCCTGGAAGCGCAGAATGTCTGGGGAGTCAGACTTCCCCCTGAGGATTGGGCGAAGGAACGGCAGAGCGTCCTGGATGAGCGGAAAGACGCGAGCCCACTTGCCGAGACTGGCCCTCCGGCGACGGCCGCTGCGCCTCCCGAGGACGACCTTAAGATGGAGACGACGCACCTTGCGCCAGGAGGATTGCCGGTGGAAGCAGGAGAACAAACCGGGGGCCTGAGCCAATTCAACATGGCAGTGCACGCCTTAACTCGTTTAGCCGGGGAGACCGCGGCTCCTTCAACCCAGCCGGCGGCGCCCCGGCAGGAGTCCGTGCCCGCCCAAGCGCCTTCCGTACCGGCTCAAAACGCGGGCCTCGCGGTATTCGAGTCCCTGCAAAAGACCCTCGCTGAGGCGCAGTTGCTCAAGGAGGAATTTAACGCCCTTTTGAACCGCATGCACGCTGCGCGCGGGGAAGTGGAGAGCCTCCTAGCCCGCACCACCCAAGCCTCCGAGGAAGTCAGGTCGCAAATTGAGGGCACCCGCAGGAGCAGCGAGGAATCGCTCCAGCACAGCCTCGAAGCACTGCGGCGGGAAATTCAGGCGGACACTCTGAACGCGGGAACCGAGGCCAGGAAGATTTGCAAGGAAGAATCCGGCACCGCCGTCAAGGCAATTTCCGTCTGCGTGGACTCTGCCGTGGACTTACTGAATCGAGCTGGTGACGAGGCCGCCGCACGATTGCAGGGGGCCCGCCAGAACCTGGAGCTCAGTTTGAAGAAGGCCGAGGAGAGTCTGCCGCGCCTGGCCAGCGAATCGGCATCGCAGCTCGAGAAGTTTCACGCCGAGGCGGAGGCGTTTGCAGGCCAGTTACGATCCGAATTGGAATCTGCGGCCCGCGAGTCTTCGGCGAAGGCCAGCGAGGAGATTACGGAAAAGCTTGAAGGCAGTGTTGAATCGGCGCTGGAAGTGGTGGTCAGAGACTTCAACAAGCAAGCCGAGGAAGCTCTCGAACTGCTGAAAGAGGGGCTGCGTTCGGCTCGCGAACAGTGCGTGGAGGAGACCCAGAAGCAGTTAGGCGCGGCGCGCGAATCGGTATCGACCGCGCTGGAGAGTGAAGCCTCGGAGAAGTCAGCATCCTACCGGGAGCAACTGCGGGCGGCGCTCGTCGAGATGCAAGCGCAGCAGACAAAGGAGATGGAGACGGCGATTCAGGCCAGCCTGGAAGGCCTGCTGGAAACTCTTCACGCCAAGATCCA
>JBEKMN010000100.1:0-21947 GCA_050008495.1 Terriglobia bacterium
GAAAGGCCGATCTGCCAGAACGGAGGCGGCTCGGCAGCCATGCGGCAAACCATGAGGATGGGGCTGAAGAAAGGAATCTCGGACAACAGCACCACAGTGGGGGAGTTCGGCTCACGCACCGCCATGATGTACATCACGAAACTGAAGATGAGGGGCATCATAACGAGAATCTGGAGTTGCTGCGCGTCCTGTTCGTTCGAAACGACAGCGCCGACAGTGGCAAAGAGTGAAGCATAGAGCAGATACCCCAGCACAAAGTATATGACCGGATAAATCAGCAGCCCCGCCGACAGGTGGATATGGGGAAAGTCCGCGGTGGGTCGCACGCTGTCAGCAACCACAGCGCCGTAGGTTGCAAGCAGGGCCGCGGAGGTCATCCAGATCAGATATTGGGTGAAGGCGACGCCCGCGACACCCAGGACCTTGCCGGTCAAGAGTTGGAAAGGGCGAACAGCGGAAACCAGAATTTCCACGATGCGCGAGGTCTTTTCCTCGAGGACCGAGCGCATAGTAATGACGCCATACATCGCTAGCGAAATATAAAGGAGCATGCTCAATGAGACCGCAACAAAGAACGTCTCGCCGGAATCCTCCGCCTCGCCGTATTTGGTGATTTTGATAATCTTGACGTCGATGCCCCGCGTCACATCCCGGATCTCACTGACGTGCACACCGCGCGCCTCGAGACGCGAGGACAGGACGGCCTCATGCACGGCGCGAGTGATCGGTTCGATCAGCGTGAAGTCGCTTGGGTTCTTCGTATGGAACTCCGCTTTGCCCCCTGCTCTGATCACCAGATAAGCGTCCAGACGGCCGCCTCGAATGGCGGCACGTAATTCCTTGCGCACAGCCTCTTCCGAGGGAGGCTGGGCGACGGTTCTCACCACCTGGAATTCCGGTTTGCCGTTGGGCAGCTTGACATCAAGGGCTGACGCCACGGTTGGCGAGAGACCTCCCACGTTGTCGATGACGGCGAGCCGTATTGTCTGGTCGGTCAAGTCCCGCGATCGTGCCGATCACGAAGCCCTTGGTTTTGATCCGCGTGCTATATTCACGCTTGATAATCAGCCAGATTTTGCGCACCGATGGCCTCCCTACCGTCACACGCCCGTCCTGATTCTTCTCGCTGAAGTATACACTATCCGCGCCGTACTACGGAGCGTGGGAGGCAGCCTCGGCTACATTCGCAGCATCCACTGAGACAGGGCTCTCCAGCAGCATCTCAAACTGCCATCCGGCTTCGAAAAGCACTCCTCCGCTCCCTCCCCCGTGGTGAATGAGGATTAAGGGGATCGCGATCCCGGCCGCCGTAGCGGCGATTCCAATCCCTATGGCCGTTCCGATGTGTGAAGCCGGGGCCTGAAGCGTTGGTTGAGGCAGCGTTGACCCGGCGAAGGAATTATAGGAGCCACTCTGGCCTGCGAGCCCCGCGGCCTGGGCAGGGCTTGGCGTGGGACTGTGCGCGTCGGCTTGAACGTTCGCGCCCGACACATCCACACTGTAACCATTGACGTAGTCCAAGCGGGTGAAGTGCATCTTCAGGCCGGGTCCCGAGCGGCCGCCCTTCGTCACTTTGTCCAGCATGCCCTCGACGTAAGTACCGACCGGGACGGCCAATTGCTTGCCGACAGTCACGGGAAACCCGGTAACCGCGCGGACGGGATCTCCTGGACGGGATTTGGAGCTAATGGGGCCGGCCAGCGCAAGCTGGATTCGAGTTCCGGCAGGAATGGTGATTGTCTCGATCTGCGGAGCGCTTGGCACAGAGGCGTGGGTTAAAGGAGGAGGCGCCTCAGGAGGCGAAGAAGGTTCTTGTGCGCAGAGCGTCGAGACCGCGAGAAGTACAACCGCAGCATGAATTCGCATGAACACCTCTCATTTTGTACGTCTGTAGGCTTGATTCCGCATTCTGTAGCACCGGCAGGACTGCCCGCGCCATCGAATTGCGCATTATCCCGCGCCTTGATCGAAGTATAACGCCAGCTTCTCTCCGGTAAACCGGAGCGATTCGAGAGATAGCGAGCCATCCGCATTGGGGCTCGTTCCCATCGTGTCCGCGCGCGATTCCGCGTTCAGTAGGACGACGCGCGCGGGCACACGAGCCACGGAATTGCCGTTCTCAAGAACCTCCACCTGAGCTGAGGGGCCTGATCCAGTCCAGGCAAATTGATAACTCCCCGCAGTCAGAAGCGTGTTGGAAACCCGGAGCGGCGAGGCGATCTGGAACGGCTTCCTGTAACTCTGAGGCTTGGGGTTGGAGGCCACGACAGGCGGACCCGGACAGGGCACCGCCGGCGTACCCGCAGTGCCGGGGACGACTGTGGAGGGCGTGCCCGGAGTACCCGGGATCACGGTGTCTGGCATTCCCGGACCTCCCGGGATGACCGTCGGTGACGTGCCGGGCGTGCCGGGTATGACCGTGTCTGGCGTCCCCAGCGTGGCGGGAATGGGGCGGCACCGCGTGGCAGATTTGAACTGGAAAGGCGGCCTCGCCTTGGATTGCCACACTGCCGCAGCGACCTTGACGGCGTTCAGGCGCACAAGAACTTGCAGAACCATCTCAATCTGCGACCCGTTGTCGAGAAGGACATCGCTTGCCGAGCTGACCACAACATAAGGCGTGGCCACTGCGGCAAGAACATCGCCCGCGAGAGGTTGCGGCGTGGCGGTCACCGTGGACGCCGGCGCACCACTTGGCGCCTCTTCGTTGGTGTTCCGCAGATCTGAAAGCTCAACCGTGTAACCCGTGGCGAAGATGATCTTCGTAAAGTGGATTTGAAATTGGGCATGAGGTGAGAGCCAACCGGGCCGCGTCAGAGTGTCAATCTGGCCCTGCACATAGGTGCCGGGTGGAATCGCCATCTGGTTGTTCACTACGACTGGAAAGGCCGTCTCTGCGTATACGCTCTCTCCAGCCTTGGCTAACCTGGCGAGAACGGGTTCGGTCAATGCCAGGGGAACCGAGGTGCCCGCAGGGACCAAGATCTTTGGTTTGGAGCTTGTCTGCTGCGCCCGGCTTTGCAAATCAGCAGTGCTTTGGGCAGCAGCCGTTAAAGCGGTGAGCAAGAATGCCAATGCGAGTCGTCCCATCGTTGCCGCCTCCAACCGGCTTCTCGCACTCTTGCCATGATAGACGCCTAACAATAGACTATGGTTTCCTTGGATGTTCGTAAGGGCGGTTCGCGAACCGCCCCTACGGCGTGCGAGGAATCAAGTGAGGAAAACCATGCAACGTACAAAACTCTACCAGCTTGGCCTCGGGAGCATGACGGCGCTTGTGATCCTATGCGCAGGCGCAGTGAGAACACCCGCCCAGGACATCTACCTTCCCTGGGAAGGCGGTCCCGCGTATTATGCGCAGTTTTCATTAGGCCCTTCCTCCAGCCCGGACTATTTCATGCGCGCAGTCTGGTTGCAGAGTCCGAGCAAAGCCGGATTGTATCAGGCAGTCGGCGTGAACCAGTTTGTTGGGCTTTGGGACGGCACCGTGGAGGTAAATCCGAAAGAGGGTCCAATCCTGCCTCTGCTCCGGCAGTACAACATGCAGGTTCTTGGGGACCAGGAGAGCGGGCTGGCCGGAGCGGACGCTGCACGCCACCTAGTCGATCCGATCATCAACGGCTGGATACAAGTCGACGAGCCGGACAATGCGCAGTCGCTGCCGGGCGGGGGTTACGGCGATTGCATTCTGCCCTCTGCTATTATCAGCAAGTATAAATCGCTCAAAGTTGCCGACCAGAAGCGTCCCGTCTACCTTGGTCTTGGACAAGGGACGGGGTTTAACTCCGGTTCATGTTACGAAGGCCACAGAGGAACGTGCTGTTCTGCGGCGCGCGGACTCAACGATTACCCTGTGTACATTCAGGGCGGCGACATCCTCGCCAGCGATGTCTATCCGGAGAATGATGCGCACCCGCTGTGGTGGGTCGGCCGAACTACGGACCGTCTGCGCTACTGGAGCAACTACCAAAAACCTGTCCTTCAGGACATCGAGTTGGTGAACTTTAGCAACAACTCTTCCGTAACCCTGACCCCGGCGGAGGTCGAAGCGGAGTCCTGGATGACGATCATTCACGGCGCACGCGGCCTCCTTTACTTCGTCCACCAGTTTGCCCCCCTTCAGGAAGAAGACTCGATCTTTCATCCCGAGCACGCCAACGTGAAATCGGCGGTGGCGCGGACCAACCTTCAAGTGGCGGCCCTGGCGCGTGTGCTCAATACACCTTCGGTGGGCAACGGTGTGAGGGTCGCCTCTTCCAGCGCTCATGCCGCGATCAACGTGCTGCTGAAACGTTACGGGGGCTGCACGTTCCTGCTCGCCATCAACGACGGGTTGCCGCAGTACCAAACCCCGTACGCGAATCCCATCGAGGAAACAAGCCTCTTTTGCAGAGACAGCAGCCCGTGCACCGATTCCATCGCCAAGGCCGGCGGCGCCCTGAGCATGTCGCCCGCAGGCGCCACCACCGCTACGTTTACTTTGCGCGACTTTCCCGCCCACGCTACCGTTATCGTACTTGGGGAGAAGCGCCAAATTCCCGTCAGCAATGGGGTATTCAGCGACGTCTTCGCCACCAGCTATGCCTGGCACCTCTACCAGATTCTCCTCGACCCGAACCCCCGAGCCGCTCTGATCGGCGATGTGAATGGCGACGGAAAGGTCGACGCCAGCGATGTCCTGATTGTCAAGGCCGCCATGGGAAGCTTTGCCGGCCAGCCTGGATACGACCCACGGGCGGATGTGATCAGGGACGGCACGGTAGACAGTGGCGACCTCGCTATCGTGGAGGAGGCAGTGCGCCGAAGCCGGTGATTTGCGTTTTCCTGTTTATGGGCAAGACTGTGGATTCACTTACGACGGATGGCAGTGCGCAGGACCCGCTGGACGGTAACCAGCAAATAGAAGGCGGCTAGCGTCGTTGAGATGACCAGGATGAGTCCGGCGAGGACCATTCTTTCCTCAGTCAGGCTGCGACTCTTTTTGGAATCCGCGTACCACCGGAACTGTATCGCTCGGCCCAAAGCGTGATCGAGCGTCCGACCACCCCAGTTTAGGGAGGTCTCCTCATCTCGCCTATAGCACCGAAGTCTTGGTACCCCGCCACTCCCTTCTCCCGCGAGAGGCAAAATGTCTTCCTGCCCGGCAATAGGCCTGCGGCACACTCGCGGTCGAGCATTCGACAATCCTGAGTCATGAAACTCGGGCGTCTTATTGTATAGTGTTGCGGGGAGGCTGGAGGCGCGGACGTGTCCACGAATAAAGTAAGGAATGACAATGCCGCGGAGCACAGAGGAGTGTAAGCAGGACTGATATGATCGGAGGCACTGTATGACAAGATACATTTCCCGGCGCGATTTCATGAAACAAACGGGCGGCGCAGCAGGCGCCACGCTCGCAGCCAAAACCATTCTGGTTGACCCACCGGCCGGCTATGCTCAGAACACGGCGGTTCCGCCCAGCGACAGGATACGGGTCGGCATTATTGGAGTTGGCGAGCAGGGCGCGGGCTTGCTGCGCGATGCGATATTCCACAAGGGTGTCGAGTGCGTGGCGGCGTGCGATTTGTGGGATGGCCGGCACACGCTGGCCCGCGAGATCGTAGGCAAGCCCATCAAGGTTACTCGAAACTACCAGGACATGCTGGATGACAAAGAGATCGATTGCATCATTAATGCCACACCGGACCACTGGCACAAGCAAATCCTTGTGGACTGTTGTAAGGCCGGCAAAGACGTCTATTCCGAGAAGCCCATGTCCCACGAGGCGAGCGAGGGCTTCGAAATGATCCGCGCGGCGGAAGCGAACAAACGAATCGTGGAGATCGGCGCCCAATCCGCCAGTTCCTGGACATTTAACAAAGCCAAGGAGCTGATTGCGCAGGGGGCCATCGGGGACCTTCATACGATTGAGGCTTCGACAGGACGCAACACTCCGAACGGCGCTTGGGCAAGTTGGATGCCGCCGCCGGGCCTCTCGCCGGAAAACTTGGATTGGGACACGTGGCTTGGGAAGACGCCCAAGATTCCGTTCGATCCCATCCGTTTTACGCGCTGGCGAAGTTACCGGGCCTACGGGACAGGGGTGGCGGGCGACCTGATGGTTCACCTGCTCACCGGCATGCACCTCGCCGCGGGAGTTACGGCGCCGCCTCAACGGGCGCTTGCCGTGGGCGCGCTTTACGTCTTTAAGGACGGACGTGAAGCGCCGGACGTCCACCATGTGCTTTACGACTACCCGAACTTCAAGGTGATCATCAAACTCATGCTCACCTGTGAGTTTAACCAGGGCACGAAGTTCTATGGCACGCGCGGCCTGCTGGAGGTGACCGGCGGTCCCGAAGGCGAATCCTTAACCCTGACGCCGCAGGACGGCATGGATCACGACCCGGGGTGGTATCAACAAGGCTATCCCCAAGCCATGCGCGAGGCGTACGAGAAGCAGTGGCACCTCGACCACGACGCCCAATTGCCCAAAGAGAAACCGCAGCCGGTGGTCTACAAAAACCCTGCCGGGCATGACCCGTGGGGAATCCATATGCAGAATTTCTTCGATGCGGTGCGCAGCCGCAAGCCGGTGGTCGAGGACTGCACCTTCGGAAACAATACGGCCATCGCCTGCCACATGGCCAATGCCTCTTACTACCAACAGAGCATTGCGGTGTGGGATGCTGCGGCCCAGAAAATTCAAACCTAACGTTGATTCCGTGCGTCTAACAGGGTAAATTAGGAGAACCGGTGGCTCGCCGGTAAGGGAGAATTCGGCCATGAAGGGTCTAACCGCGGGTGTATTGTCGGCCGGCTTGGCTCTAGGTCTGGGGACTGGAGTAGCGCAGGCACAGAACTGGACGGGTTCGGTGCCGCTCGGTGATGTGGCGCGCCAACTCAAGGCGCAGCGCGCAAAGTCTAAGAAACAGCCCCGAATGTTCACGAACGAAGACGTTAGCGCCCTGCGGACCGCGAGTGAACTGTCGACCTCCTGGGTGGCCAAGTCGCCGACTTCCTCCGCAACGGAGGCATCTGCGGATGGCAGGACCAACCGGGAGGCCGCCGCTAATCTGGCCCGTTACCCTTCGGCAATCTATATTGATTGGGGTAAGGCGACGCAGGCGGAAGATGAAATCGATCGAATACGCAAGGTGCGGGTTGTGCTGGGAGGGCTCGGGAAGGATGCGAATAACGCGCCCTCGGCCGAGAAGCTTGCGAAGCACTCCGGCGCCGCGCCGGAGCAGGCAGCCGTGAAGATCGGGCGAATTGGGGCGGCCGAATCCGCCGCGGGATGGACCCAAGTGAAGTTTCAGGTCAGCGCTGAGACTGCGCAAGCGGCCGACAAGGCAGACAGGCATCCCAACCCGTCGCCCGCCGTTCAAGCCGGGCAGCCTGAAGCGTCAGGCCCTGCTGGGGAATGGGCCAAAGCGAAATTCCGGGCCGCTCAGGGTGCGCATTCAACCAGTGGGGAACCTGGTCCCATCGCAGCCTCGGCCGTCAACCCGCAAGCGCCGCCGCGGGAAGATATAGGCTACGTGGAGAGAGCAGATGGGAAGGTTGAGGCCATTGTTGCCGAGGGTGAACACATCGGCCTGATCGAGGAGACCAAGGAGTTCATGAAGAGCTTCCACATTCCGGCGCCTTCGCCGGCCGAACTGCAATTAGCCCTGGCGCCGCCGCCATCCAATCCACCGCAAGCCCCCACTCTCGAGGCTGATCAGCCGTCTGCGGCCGTTTCGGCCCCCGATACAGGCTCGCCTACAGGGGAGGGTGCGGCGGTTGTCGCTCAACTCCAGCCACCACAGGCTCCCCCTGCGGAGGATGCACAATCGCAGTCCGAGGCGGCGCTGCAAGCAGAGCCGCTGGCTGACTATACGGGCGATCAATCCCGCCCCAAACCGCCGGAGAACCTCCAGCCTGCCAATAGTCCGGCATTTGTCACTGCCGTGCCGGATGTAGTTGCGGGCCGCTCCTCAGTCACACCCATTGGATACGTCGAAAAAGCTGGGGGAGAGAAAGAGGCGATTGTCGAATATCAGGACCAGGTCTTTCTGGTGCACGAAGGGGAGTTGTTCGCCGGCAAGTATAGAGTGCTGCGATTGACCGCACTTAGCGTGGAGATTGTGGAAGAACCCACTGAGGCGTCTTCGGCAGCCATTGACCGCCGGCGGAAAGTTCAGGTCGTGCCGGAGTCCAGATAGCTCGCAGTTCCCTGCCGAGTCGAGGCTCGCCGCCAACAGCCCAAGGCGGCCATTCGCCGGCTGGCCCTCAGCCTCTGCCATTCAGTCCGCGCTGCGCGAGGGAGCAGCAACCTGCGTTTGTACCCATTCGAGGAAAGTCGAAACGACTTGCGGGTCAAACTGCGTCCCGGAGCAACGGCGCAACTCGACGAGTGCATCATCGAAGGAGCGGGCGCTCTTGTAGCGCAGGTCGGAAACCATGATGTGGAAAGACTCCGCCACCGCCACCATTCGCGATCCCAGCGGAATCTGATCTCCAGCCAGCCCGGCCGGATACCCCTTCCCATCGTATCGCTCGTGGTGGTGAAGCACGATGCGCTCAATCCCTTTCACCCGCGAGATCTCCACCATTTTGGCGCCCCAGGCTGCATGGCTCTTCACAATCTCAAACTCCTGCGCGGTGAGCAGGGTAGGTTTCCTGAGCACGTATTCCGGCACGTGGATTTTGCCGATATCATGAACCAGGCCGGCTAAACGAATCTCTTCAACCTCGGCGACCGGCAACCCAGCCTTGAGGGCCATCTGCGCCGCCAGCCTCGAGACCACCTGAGCATGGTCCTTCATATGTGGCCCTTGTGTTTGCACAGCGAAAGCGAGGGCAGTGAGGGTGTTCAAAAGGGCATTCTTTTCCGCCGGGCCTTCTGGGGCGCCCGACTCTGCGCTCGCTGGCCCCGCGTCAGAGGCTGGCAAATCGCCTCTTCGCGCCTCATGCGCGATTGACGCGGCGCTCCAACTCATCTCTGGGGCGGCGGGAAACATCCCCTCTTCCGCCGCTTCGAGGCACGTTTTGAGCAGCCGCTTATTGCGCTCCGTTTCTTCCGCCTTGGGACTCAGCCAGGCCACCTTAACGCAATTCCCTCCACACTGTTGGGCCAGGCGCACACCGGACTCCGCCGCCTTGAGCACCTCGTCGGCCGTTCGTCCGTGGTCGGGGAACGCTGCAATGCCAATGCTTACCGTCACCTCGCGGAGGCGCAAGAGATCATCCGCTTCCAGCGCCGCCCGCAACCTCTCCGCCAGAATCTCCGCCTGCAAGGTGTTAGCCCCGGGCATCAGGGTCGCGAACTCATCGCCTCCGTACCGCGCCACAATATTGGACTGCCTTGATCGGCCGCTGAGCAGGGCGGCGACTGTCGCCAGCACTTTATCGCATTCCGCCCGCCCTCCACGGTCATGGAGCTGTTTGAACCTGTCGAGATCCAAGATCGCCAGGCAGAAGTGGCCCCCGGTGTAGGATGATCGCCGCCATTCACTCTCCAGCGACGCCAAGAAACGGTCTCGAGTGGTGACGCCCGACAGAGCAGCCGCAACGGATTCTTGCGTGGCATACCGCTCTGCGCGCAGCTGCTGAGTCGCGACGGTCGCCTCGGAGGCAGCGGGAGCTTCTGCGGAACTCTTCCGCGCGCTGAAAATATGCTTGCTCCAATAGTGACCTCCCGACTGCTTCCAGGCCCCGATCGTGGCTCCGGCAAGCAAAGCAACTGACCCGATGATCAGCCAATCAAACCAGGGCATAATTCTTCCCAACACGGCGCTGGTCCCTTGACGCACCTGCGCCAGAATATCCCCACAACGGACACAATACCTCAAATCCGGGCGTTTTTGACTATTTTTTTGACTCTGATTCAGGGGTTTTTGCTCGCCTCCGCGCCTTGACGGTGCGAGTCCTTGCATTGACAAGCGGTTCCTTCCCCAGTACAGTGAAAAGAGACAGGTCGTTCCAGGGATCCGACTGCAACTATTCACCAAGGAGGGAAGCATGTTGCGAAAAGTGTGTGGGGCATTGCTGTTCTTTGTGCTTACGGCTGCGGCGGGATTGGGCCAGCAGGCTGGATATTTGGATGTGTTCGTTGCCAGGGTCAAGCCAGACAAACGAGCGGAATTCGACTCGCTTGACAAAAAGATCGTGGAGGCGAATCGCCGCAACAACGGCGACAAGTGGATTGCGCTCGAGGTCGCATATGGCGAGCAGAACACGGTGATCTTCAGCAGTTCGCGAGAAACCTTCGGCGACATCGAAAAGAGCACGGCGGTTTTCATGGGTGCGGTCGGCAAAGCCTACGGTGCGGCTGGAGCGGCGGCGCTGTTTCAGCAATTTAGCAACACGCTGGAAAGTTCCCGTGGCGAGCTCCGCCAGCGGCGCTGGGATCTCTCCTATAACCCGCCTGCCGACCTGGCTGCCTACGCGCAGGTTATTGCCAAATCGCGCTGGATTCGAACCGTCGTCGTCCGCGTGCGCCCAGGCCACGAAGCGGAGTTTGAAGCGGAGCTGAAAGAAATCAACGCCGCCGCGCAGAAAAGCAATATGGCCGGGATGCGCTGGGTGTCGCAGGTCGTGGCGGGCGGCAGCCCAGGAACCTATCACATCGCCCGGCTCATGACCTCTCTGGACGAACTGGATCACGCGCCTTCGATGCGGTCGATGCTGGGAGACGAGGGCCTGGAGAAATTTCAAAAGGTAAACGCCGACACAGTGGCGGGCGTGGAATACATTCTCTACCGCGTTGTGCCGGAACTCAGCAACGTGCCGGACGCGATCACGTCACTCGCGCCCGATTTCTGGAACCCCAAGCCTCAGCCATAAGAAGTGCAATTCCAGCCCCGAAGGGGCTGTTCTCACACGCCACGGAGAGGGCCGTGAATTCATGCTGAGAGGGCTGTTCATCGACTTCAAGAGGCGTGTTGCTCGAGGTCACTGGATCCGCTTCCCCGGCACATTCCTGCCGTTCTGGTGGAGGACAAGGCTGACGGCGCGGCCGGTACTGTCGGTTTCGAAGGTGATCTGGGCATCGACGTCTCTTAGGAAAAACTCCAACGCGCCTTCCGGAAAAATCTGAAACTTGGGCTGGCCGGTGGCCTGGACGAAGAGCTTATCCTCCTCGCGCGTGACGGTGAGAATGAAATTCGGCGCAAGTTGATATTGGCCCACGTAGGCGTCGAACAGCTTCGGATCGACGGCAATTTCCTTGTGCTGTTTTTGAGGCGGTATCAGAGGCGCGTGCGAGTCCAACAGGTGCATTCCAATGTCGTCGACGCCCGTCGCCGTAAAGGTGTTGGAGAGCACGACGACTCCAACCCGCGTGCTGGGCACGAATCCGACGAACGACCGGTAGCCTCCCGTCCCGCCGTTGTGCCAGACAATCTCGTCGCTCGAAGGCTTGACGATTAACCACCCGAGGCCGATCTCGCCGGTGCCGGGATTGCCGGTCGTCCGGCGTGACGCCCGCATCGAAGCCATCGCCGCGGCGAGAGGTGATTTGACGTAGGCGAGGTTGGCCGCAAGAAAGGTCAGCATGTCGTTAACACTCGACCGTAGGGCGCCGGCGCCGGCAAAGGTGGGCAAGTCCCAGTTGGAAGTTACTTCCAACTTGTCATTGTGCCCTACCGCCAGGCTGGCTTTCATTTCCGGCGTCAGCGTGATTCCCGTGCTTTTCATTCCGAGCGGACCGGTAATGCGCGAATGCACCAGCGGCTCATAGTCCATACCGGCGCGGCGTGCCAACGCAAGCCCCAACAGCGCGCCACCCAAATTGGAATATTCGAACTTAGAGCCGATGTCTCGAGGCAGTTGATAGGTCGAAAGGAATTGATAGAGCTGTTCGATTGTGTAATCCGCATAAGGATTGGACGGATCCTTGGGCTGGAAGTTGGAGGGCATCCGCGGCAGGCCGGAAGTGTGGGTGGAAAGGTCCACCAAGGTAATGACGCGCCCGCCGCGCTCCGGTAGCTTGACGTCCGCCGGGAGATACTTCGCCGCCGGGTCCGAGAGCTTGACTTCGCCGCGCTGAACCATGTCCGAGAGCAAAAGCGAAGTGAACACCTTAGTCACCGAGCCGATTTCGAAGACCGTGTCGCCGTTGAGGGGCCGTGTGTCGCCCTGATTCACGGCGCCGTATGCCACAATGCGGCGTCCCTGGGGCTCGATGACACCCGCCACAATTCCCACTCCCTGGTGGAAATCGTCAATGCGCTGGGCAAGGATCTTGCGAATCTCGGCGTCCGCCGGGACGTGCGAATCCGGCGCGGATTGAGCCGCCGAGCCGGACGTGATGAGGGTTGTTGCAAAGACCAGGGCCATGCCTCTTTGTATCACGGTCAGCCTCCATAGTCATGAAGCAGGATTATACGACGGTTCTAACGTAGCACAGGCACTCCTGCCTGTGCTCTAGGTTAGCTCACTCCGCCAAGTACCGCAGCACAGGCAAGAGTGCCTGTGCTACTTCGGGCAATTCGTCTCTACCACTCGCCGGGCCTTTGGGTTAGCCTTAGCTGGGTGTTGTGCCGATCTGGACAGCTACAGACCTTGGAGAGCAGGCCTGCACCACCCGTGACCTTCGTATGCGAACTTTTCTGGCTCGAGCGCGACAAAACGGTGAAACGCATCCCTGGTTAATTGCCTTCACCGTCATGCTGGCGATTTTCATGGAAGTCCTGGACACCAGCGTGGCCAACGTGGCCTTGCCCCACATTGCCGGCAATCTCTCGGCCGGCGTTGATGAAAGCACCTGGGTTCTGACCTCTTACCTGGTTTCGAACGCCATTGTCTTGCCGCTCACCGGTTGGTTCTCCTCGATCTTCGGGCGCAAACGCTTCTACATGACTTGCGTAGTCATATTCACGTTGAGTTCCCTGCTCTGCGGTCTCGCCCCGAGTCTTCCCCTGCTCGTCATCTTCCGGATTATGCAAGGCGCAGGCGGGGGCGCATTGCAACCCATCTCACAGGCCATTCTGCTGGAAAGCTTCCCGAAGGAAAAACGCGGCATGGCCATGGCGATTTTCGGGATGGGCGTGGTCTTGGCGCCCATCATCGGCCCCACACTGGGCGGCTGGATCACGGACAGCTACAGTTGGCGCTGGATTTTCCTCATCAACATTCCGGTGGGTGTCATCTCGCTCGTGCTGACGCTTTTTCTAGTCTTCGATCCGCCATACCTGGTGCGGAAGAGCTTTCGCGAAGGGGCCCGGATTGATTACATCGGCATTGGCCTGCTCAGCGTCGGATTGGGCTTCCTCCAGGTGGTCCTGGATAAAGGCGAGCGCGAAGACTGGTTCGGCTCGAACTTTATCATCTCGTGCACGGTGGTGGCGGCGGTAGGATTGCTGGGCGCCTTCCTCTGGGAACTCAGCCAGAAAGATCCGGCGGTGGATTTCCACCTTCTCAAGGAACGCAATTTTCTTATCGCCACCATGACCATGTTTATGCTGGGGGTAGTGCTCTATGGCAGCACCGCGCTGCTGCCCATTTTTCTCCAAACCTTGCTGGGGTATACGGCCCTCTTGAGCGGCCTGGTGCTTTCGCCGGGAGGAATCCTGGTGGTCATTCTGCTGCCGGTGGTGGGAAAGCTCTTGACGCATATCGAGTCGCGCTGGCTGGTGGTGTTCGGGCTGGCAATCCTTTCGCTCTCGTTGTTTCACATGGCCACCTTCAACCTCGAGGTGGATTTTCGCACCGCGATGACGGCGCGGATTTATCAGTCGGCGGGAATGGCCTTCCTCTTCGTGCCGATCAACGTTATGGCCTTCTACTTCATTCCCAAAGAGAAGATCAACAACGCTACCGGGATCATCAACCTGGCGCGCAATATCGGCGGAAGCGTGGGCATTGCAGGCGTGGTGACCATGCTGGCGCGGCGCACCCAGTTCCACCAGGCCGTGCTGGTGAGCCATATGACCCCGCTCGATACGGCCTACCGGGCGATGCTGGGCGGAGCCAGCCAGTTGCTGGCGGCGCGCGGATCGGACCCCGTGCTGGCCGCTTACCAGGCCCAAGGCCTCGCCTACGGAGTACTGATGCGCCACTCCACCATGCTGGCTTTTCTCGATGATTTCTGGTTGATGGCGGTGGTCATATTGGCCGTAATCCCCTTCATGTTTCTGATGAAGAAAGTCCAGCCGCATCGAGGGCCGGACAGCGCTCACTGAGAATGGCAGTGGCTAGTGCTTAGTGCCTAGTGGCTAGCGCACAAGCGCATATCAGTTCGGGACAAAGGCGACCCTGGAACGGAGATCCAGGCACTGGCCACTAAGCACCAGACACTAGCCACTGCTTTTGAGGGTCTTGCCAATCCCTCGCGAGTGAGTTAAGGTTGCGGGTGCAATGAGAAAAGCATGGGTCTTTTGGGTGGCGGATTATGCCGCCGGCATCGTCGCCGCACTGATCGTCCTGCTTTTGTTATTGCTGATTGCGGGGTGGGTAAACGTTTTCGGCTCGCACCTCCTCCTGGGCATCTTGAGCACGGTTTTGGGCGCACTTGTCACTGCAATGCTGGTCCGTGCCGTCCCGTACGTTCGCCAACGTGCAGACGATCTGCGGCGGGAGGCTCCCGATGATTCCTTGCCCGGATTACTCCGGGAGCTGAAGGAGGCGC
Source organism: Terriglobia bacterium (assembly GCA_050008495.1). Lineage (GTDB taxonomy): Bacteria > Acidobacteriota > Terriglobia > UBA7540 > UBA7540 > CAVROP01. The sequence goes on from JBEKMN010000100.1 coordinate 14,594, forward strand.
GCACGGAGCGCGAGTTGCGAGAGAAACGGAATCGCCGGAGAAGATAGGGTAATGAAGAAAGCATTCCTCGCGTGGTTCGTGTCTCTTGCGCTGGTTGGCCTGCTTGCGGCCCAACAGCCGGCGACGAATTCCGAACAGGCGCCGGCTCCAAATCCCGCAGAGAATATCAAGGTGCGGGTTGACTTGGTCAACGTCCTGTTGACGGTGACTAATAAGAGGAACCACCTGGAGAGCGGTCTGGCGAAGGAGGACTTCCGCGTTTTCGAGGACAACAAGCCACAGTCGATCCGGTATTTCAGCCGCGAAACCGATCTTCCGTTGCGCATCGGCGTGCTGGTTGACACCAGCGCCAGCATTCGCGATCGGCTGCGGTTCGAGCAAGAGGCCGCCGTCGATTTCCTTGAGACCACGCTGCGCCCCGGCAAAGACTTGGCCTTTGTGGAGGCCTTCGACATGCAACCGCAGACGGTGCAGGACTACACCGGCGACATCGAGAAGCTCTCCACGGCAATTCGGGGTCTGATGGCCGGTGGCGTGACCACCCTGTTCGACGCTATTTATTCCTCCTGCCGAGAAAAGATGCTTGTCTTTCCGCCTCCCGAGCCCTATCTTCGCCGGGTGATGATCGTGATCAGCGACGGCGAGGATAACCAGAGCGAGCACACTCGCGAGGAAGCGCTGGCGATGGCGCAACATGCCGAGGTGACTCTCTACGCGGTCAGTACCAGCGAACCCGGAGTGCAGACGCACGGAGACAAGGTTTTGAAGCGCTTGGCCGAGCAGACAGGAGGCCGCGCCTTCTTCCCCTTCAAAGCCGATGAAACTGCCGCGGACTTTCGGGAGATCGGGCGTGAACTTCGCAGCCAGTACAGCTTGGCTTACGTCTCCACCAACCGGGCTCACGATGGCACTTTCCGCAATATCACGATCGAACCCGTGCAAAAAGGATTGCAGGTACGCGCCAGGCCTGGGTATTTCGCACCCTCCGAGTAGCCGACGGCTCGAAGTTCGAAGGTGGTACACTTTGATGTAGAGGCGGCTTTACGCCGCCATTGGGCGAGCTAAACTCGCCGCTACAACATCAAACTGTACCATCGCCGTACGGCCGCTGAACTTCCCAAGGAGCCCTGAGTTGGTGTATGGTGTTTTGTTCCCGGGAACGAGTTCTGGCATCCCGGTTGCATCTCGAAATTCTGGACTTGAGATTTCAGATTAGAGAATCCGCAGAAATCGAAGGAGAATACTTGCTATGCCACTAGTATCTATGCGTCAACTGCTGGACGAAGCCGCGCGCGGCGGGTATGGAGTTGGCGCTTTTAACGTCAACAATATGGAGCAGATCCAGGCGATTATGGAGGCAGCTCGCGAAACCAAGTCGCCGGTGATCATACAGGCCAGCCGTGGGGCGCGCAGTTATTCCCAGGACCGATTCCTCTATCACCTGATGCTGGCGGCCACCGAGCTTTACCCCGAGATTCCCACCGTATTGCACCTCGACCACGGTAATAGCGTGGACACTTGCAAATCGGCGATTGCCATGGGGTTCACGAGCGTCATGATGGACGGCTCGCTGATGCCGGACGGCAAGACGCCGTCAACGTTCGAGTATAACGTTTCGGCAACGCGTGAAGTTGTGGAAATGGCGCATGCCAAGGGCGTCACCGTAGAAGGCGAGATCGGCTGCCTGGGCGGCATTGAGGACGGCCATGGCGCGGGCCTGGATGGACTCAGCCACCTTACCGACCCCGTTCAGGCGGTCGAGTTCGTCGGGCAGACGGGAGTGGACGCACTGGCCATCGCCATTGGCACCAGCCACGGCGCCTACAAATTCACCAAGAAACCCACGGGAGAAACACTCAAAATGGACCGCCTCATCGAAATCCACAAGAGGCTGCCCAGCACCCACCTGGTGATGCATGGGTCGTCGAGCGTCCCAAAAGACTTGCAGGATATCATCAACCAGTACGGCGGCAAGCTGAAGCCGACGTGGGGCGTGCCCGTCGAGGAAATACAGCTCGGCATCAAGAATGGCGTGCGTAAGATCAATGTGGATACGGATAACCGTCTGGCCATTACCGGCGCTATCCGCAAAGTCTTTTGGGAGAAGCCGGAAGAGTTCGATCCGCGCAGCTACCTGAAGCCCGCGCGTGAGGCGATGAAGAAGGTCGTGGCATTGCGCATGACGCAATTCGGCCAGGCGGGCCACGTCGGCGATTATGCTCCCATCGCGCTTGAAGAAATGGCCAAGAGATATAAAGGGAACGGCGTGCCAACGGCTGAGAGCGGCAGCTAGAGGCTAGCGCGTAACGCAGACCTGCTTCCCTGGGTCTGCACTACCCCCAATAATAGCGGGCGGCGCATACATAGAATCCCATGCGAGCGCCGCCCCTCAAATCTACTGTTGCGGTGGCGCCGGTGGCTGCCCGCCCGGCGCGTGACCCTCCATGCGGCCGCGCCTGTGTTGTTGCATTTCGTCAAACTGTTTCTTCTGGTCGTCGTTCAGCACGTCGCGAATCTTGCCGTTGCTCTCCTCCATGATGCTCTTCATCTTCCCCATCCTGTCTTCTCGGGACAGCGAGGTGTCTGAACGGAGGCTTTCCATCTTCTTTTGACGGTCCTCCAGAATCGGCTTAATCGAAGTCTTCTGATCGTCAGTTAGCTTCAGCGCCTTGTCCAGTCTCTGAACTTCCTCGTCCGGACTCATGCGATGGCGCTGGCCCATTTGCCCGCCCGGTGGCGGCCCAGGCTCTTGCGCGTTGGCGCCCAACGCCACACCCAAAACGAGCAATCCACTTGCTACAACGGTCAGGAACCGTTTGTCCATTGTCACTTCCTCCTCTCAGAATGATCGTACATCAAATGAGGACGTATTGTCGTCCTCTTAGGTTGCACCTCCCGTCTGGACGCCCGCAATTCCTGAGACCCTGAGTGCCGCCCGGGCGCATCGCAGCGGGATTGAAAACACACCACTTGGCGAAGTTCCGCGGCACGGCAACCCTGGTTAAGAATAAGCAATCTAATAGGCTTAATGTCCGCGGCGACGCGGGCATTTCTGTTCAGTTCGTAAGATGGCAAGCAGGGCTGCCTTCGCAAACCGCGACGCCACAGCGCCATTGCCGGTTGGCGATGGACGATTGACGATGGATTGACGATGGCCGATTGTCGATTGCCGATTGCACCTGTCATTCTGAGCGAAGCGAAGGATCTCGGCAGTTGGTTTTGGATGCTTCGCACAGCGGCGATTCTTCGCTTCGCTCAGAATGACAAGAGAGGGTTGCCCAATCGGCAATCGACAATCGTCAATTTCTCTTCAGCGATGCGCGAGTACCTGCCGAATGCGTCGTGTGCCGTCGATGTTGGGGCTGAGGTCGTTCTTTTAAGGAGCTCAAGCTCCAGAATGCGGGGTCCTCAACTCCCAGTTTCCATGCGGCAAAGCCTCGCAGGTGAAACTCCTCCATCAGCCCCAATTTAGCTTCCAGGCTCCGGCTATTCTCGTACCAGCCGGTATGCACGCCGTCGGCATCGCTGTACTGAAACCAGGGCGTACGCCAGCGTTCATCCCAAAGTCCGTCGAGGCTGAAATGGTCCATACGATTGCGGGCGTCCGCGAAACTGAGGGTGTGGGCTGAGATTGCGTCGCCGTTCGTTATCCATTCCCTGCCGTAAAAGGGGATACCGAGAAGGAGCTTCTGGCTGGGAACGCGCCGCGTGGCGTACTCCAGCGCGGCCTTCACCCAATCGTAGCCCGCCACCGGCCCGGGAGGCGTGGCGTTGCTGTGGTGGTCGTAGGTCATCAAGGAGATGAAATCGACTACCCGGCCGAGGGCGCGAAAGTCGTAGGGGGCGCCCCACTCGCCGCTGTGAAATTCATGCCTCGGATTAAGATCGGGATAGACATCGGAGAAACGAGGGACCACGGCAATGCTGAGCAGGCGGCCTTCACTGTGCAGCCGCGCCGCCACGCGCTGCACAAACCGGGTGTAGTAAGCTTTGTCCGCGGGGGCGATATACTCGAGGTCAAGCTGCCAGCCGACGAAATCATAGCGCTCGGCAAGACGGGCCAGGTTAGTCACAGCTCGCTGCTGCGCCTTGAGGCTGCGCAGGAGCGCCCTCGCCGCACCCCGGTCAAAGCCCGGATTGACGACCAAGGGCATCACCGCAACCCCGGCGCGCCTCGCGGCTTCAAGCACCACGGGGGGGACTTCTCCCTCCACCGCGCCCCCCTCATCCACCGCAAACGACTGGGGAGCAACCAGGGTCATCTGGGCAACATGCTCCGCGAGGGACTCGAGACCCACTGGGCCGGGCGCATAGTAGTACATCGCCAAAGGGCTGGCGCCCAATACCTGCCCTCGCGCCTTGACCAGCTCCGGGTCGAGCTTCACGGCAGGCTTTGCGGCGGCGCGCGACGGCCGGCTGGCTGCCAAGTTGGGCAATATCACAACTATTAATATTATGATCACAGTAAAGCGGCTTGCAATCAATCGCATATCCAAGAATTCCTTATCAGTTGGGCACGGCGCCCCAGCCGTGAATGGTTCCAGATCGTACGTGGCCAAACGAATTCTAACACAGTCCTGGAACGCCGCGATTCCAAATTCGCGGTTCACCACTGAGACACCGAGGCACAGAGAGCTCAAAGTAAGGGCCCTTCTCAGTGCCTCAGCGCCTCTGTGGTTGATTTCTTCACACGCTCTCCCGCCCGCGCCACATCAGGGGGATTGCCCCCACCGCCGTTTCCAGATGCTCCAAACGAAGTACGCGGGGACGCCGCTGCCGACCAGCGCCACGCTCCACATTGCGTCCGGCCACTGATGGTGCAACGTGTTCGCCAGCACCACGACCGAGAGGCCAACAAAGATTGCAGGTACGATTGGGTATCCCCAGGTGCGGTAGGGGCGTTCCAGTCCGGGTTCGCGGCGGCGCAGGATGAAGATCCCCGCGGTCACCAGGGCGTAAAAGAGATACTCGGCGAAGATCACCTTGGTGAAGAGGCCTTCGTACTGGCCGGTCAGGGCGAAAAGACCGGCGATGACGCTTTGGGCCGCAATGGCCGCCGCCGGGGTGCGAAAGCGCGGATGCACACCGGCCAGGAATTGCGGGAAAAGTCCGTCGCGCGCCTGAGCGTAGGGAACCCGCGACCCCGAGAGGATGGAACCATTCAGCGCCGCAAAGCTCGAGATCATGACGCCGACGGCGATGAAGGCGCCGCCGGCCCTGCCCATGAACTGCCGGGCGGTATCGGCGGCGACGGTATTGGTAGATGCGATATGGTCAGGAGTCAAAACATAGAAGTAGGCAATGTTAACCAATACATAAACAGCGATCACCAGCAGCGTGCCCAGGATCAGAGCGATGGGCATATTGCGCTGCGGGCGCTCCACCTCGCCGGCCACCATGCTCAGGTTGTTCCAGCCGTCGTAGGCCCACAGCGCGGCGACGGTGGCCGCGCCGAAGGTGGCCAGCAGGCCGCCCTGCGCCCCGATCTGGACGTGGGTCCGGAAGTGCGCGAACGAACCGTGGCCCAGCGCCAGGCCGAACACAATGATGATGAACAGCACGAGCAGTTTGGCGGCGGTAAAGAAGGTCTGAGTGCGCCCGCTGCGGCGCACTCCCAGAATGTTCAAGCCGGACAGAAGCAGCACCAGAATCGCCGCGCCCACTTGCCCGCCGGTCAATTGCAGCCTCAGGGAATGACCCGCGATTTGCAGGGGCGCTTCCCAGAGCGCTTGCTTCAGTCCGGGGAAAAAGTACGCGAGGTAGAGAAAGAAGCCGGCGGCGATGGTGGCAATCGATCCGCTCTTCGCCACCACAAACTGCGTCCAGCCGTAAAGGAAGCCCGCCGCCGGTCCGTAGGCCCGATGCATGTAAACGTATTCGCCGCCGGCCTGGGGAAGCGCCGCCCCCAGCTCCGCGTAACCCAGCGCTCCGAACAGGCTGAGGACTCCGGCGAGAACGTAGACGACGAGCACCAGCATGGGCGCGCCGAGTTGGCGGAGCATGATGCCGGAGACGACGAAAATGCCCCCGCCGATCATCGTCCCGGCCACAACCGACGTGGCGCCGTAGACGCTCAACCCTTTGACGAGTTCGTGCCGCTTTTCCATCGCTTGCCTTCAGCCCCAAAGGGGCACCCTAACTCAGCCCAGGCCAACGGCCTGGGTCAATAATGGCGTTCCTCCGGGGTTCGCAAAAGCCCTGAAAGGGCATAATCGATTCACCGAACGGGCTTCGTACCCGTGCTCCCGTAAGGCTTATTTCGCCCTTTCAGGGCTTAACCCTGATCGCAGGACGGATTCGCGACCCAGGCCGTTGGCCTGGGCTGTGCTGGTCCGCCCCTTTGGGGCTCAGCGCTCTGAGGCCTCCGGTACAGCGAAGGCTGCGGGACATCCCCGGCCCCTCGGGAGAGGGCTGTTGGTTCGTGGGTGGTAGTTCTCTGTAGCCGACTTATTGTCATTTGACCGGCCTCGCCTTGCCGCTCGGCAGCCTCGGTTCGTTTTGCACAAATTGCGCGTATTTTGCTCCTTTCAGCGCATAATTTGTGCTGATTAGCGTGCAAAACGCGCATCACCTGCAGCATTCAAAAAAGTGATGTCCTTTGTTTTCAAGTACTTCTTAGCTTCGTTCCCACTGTTTTGTATTTCCTCTCAATCCTCCGGACTTCTCCCCTTCGGGCAAGTTCGAACCCTGCCGCATTCCCGCACCCCGGACCCTGGCCGGGACGCGAGTGGCGCCGAAAGCTCGAATTCTGTCTTTAAAAGGCGCATCGTACAACCAAATTTGAGTTCGTTTTGAGTTCGTTCTGAGTTCGTTTCAAAATTCCATCGTGTGTTTTCAGTAACATACTGGCTTCGTTCGTACTATTCTTTGTTTTTTCTGACCGCGGTTTTCCCGAGTGCGGGGACTATTGCGCTTTTCCTCGCGGTCGGAGGCCTGCCCATGACAATGTGTCCACAAAATGACCACAATTATAGGCTAGCATACGTCCCGGGGTTTGTCAAGCGAAAAATGCAAAAAAGCAAGCGATGCTCCCGAGTCCCTACGCCCTGCCCACCCAGACCACGCCAGGAAGAGTGACTGTGACGAAATGACGTTGGGCCGCGCGCCCGTCGCCGGACAATGAGAACCCGCCCCTTCCGCAGAAGGCCAGATGCTCCCCGGAGGTCACCTCCGCCGTTTGCACGCTCAAGTGAATTGTGATCAGTGAGCCCTACGTTACCCGCGATCAATCGCGCGGTGCTCTGCCGCGACAAACTTCCTCGCACGGGACTTTGCGTTGACTTAGCCGCAAGCGCAGCCTAACATGGTACGCAAGGGCTGGTTTCTCACATGATTGGCAAGACCGTTTCCCACT
>JBEKMN010000101.1:0-19754 GCA_050008495.1 Terriglobia bacterium
AAGGGACAGGCTGGAACGCCCATCGCGGGCGGGACGGCAGAACGGGATGAGGGTGGTAGCGCGGACCCCCCGTGTTGGGGTCCGCGGTTCTTCCGTGGGGCGACAGACAAGCCGCGGACCCCAAAACCGGGGGTCCGCGCTACCCAGCTCCGCGCGCTGCTGATCTGGATGGTTACGGTCCTCGCCGCCGCCTTCAAAAACATTAAAAATCGTGGGAACGAACTCAAAGACTTATTGCAAAGACAGGGGATAGCTGAAATAGCGATCTCAAAACGAACTCATTTTCGCGCAGAAAAGGCGGCCATCGGCGCGGAACGCAGCGCCATTTCGAGGATTGTCCGGCTCGCCGTCCCCTGGCTGGAGCGGTCTTGCGCGATCCGGGGTAGGGCAAGCCCTACCCCTACACGTTTCGAAGTGGTAGCGCGGACCCCGGTTTTGGGGTTCGCGGTTCTTGCGTGGGGCCACTGACAAGCTGTCAAAGCCCCGAAGGGGCGACCTAACACAGCCCAGGCCAACGGCCTGGGTGGACGGGCGGTTGGCCAACCCGAGCCCTGAAGGGGCGACATACCGCACCCGAAATGAGCGCGCCCCTTCAGGGCTTGGAGCAGGAATTGACATTACGCCGCTCACCCACCCTGGCCGTTGGCCTGGGCTGTGTTAGGTCGCCCCTTCGGGGCTGAACGGGGCAGGCGAATGGCTGTGTTAGGTCGCCCCTTCGGGGCTGAACGGGGCAGGCGAACGGCTGTGGCAAGTCCAACGAACTCGAGCAGCACGCAATTCGGACACTGCGAACCGTCCTTGTCAATGTCGCGCTGGGGCCTTAGAATGGAAGGTGCGGGCCGCGCGCGTCGGGCGCAGCGGTCGTGCTGACTTATGGGAAGCTTTTTACAACTCGCTTTAGGCAAGGTCATCGGCACCAAAAACGAGCGCGAATTGAAGCGCCTCAGCGAGCGTGTGGTGGAAATCAATGCGCTCGAAGCCGAAATGCAGGGCTTAAAGGATGCTGATTTTCCGATCCGGACCGCACGGCTCAAGGAGCGGATTGCGAACGGTGAGCCCCTGGACAATCTGTTGCCGGAAGCTTTTGCGGTCTGCCGCGAGGCGGGACGGCGCACCATTAACATGCGCCATTTCGACGTGCAACTGATCGGAGGCATGGTCCTGCACGAGGGCAAGATCGCCGAAATGAAGACCGGCGAGGGCAAAACTCTCGTGGCCACGCTGCCCGTCTATCTGAACGCGCTGGAGGGGAAGGGCGTCCACGTGGTGACGGTGAACGATTACCTGGCCAGGCGCGACGCGGGCTGGATGGGCCCGATCTACCGGCTGTTGGGCCTGAGTGTGGGCGTGATCGTCCACGACCTCGAGGACGACGAGCGCCGCGCCGCCTACGGTTCCGACGTCACCTACGGCACCAATAACGAGTTTGGGTTTGACTACCTGCGCGACAACATGAAGTTCGATCTCGTGGATTACGTGCAACGCGTGCACCACTACGCGATTGTCGACGAAGTCGATTCCATCCTGATTGACGAGGCGCGCACTCCGCTTATTATTTCCGGCTCCTCCGACGAGTCCACGGACAAGTACTACCGGATCGACAAGGTCATTCCCCACCTCCAGCCCGGCACTGATTTCGAGGTGGACGAGAAGATGAAGCAGGCCACCTTCACGGACCCCGGCAACGCCAAGGCGGAAAAGCTGCTGGGCCTGGAGAACCTCTACGACCCCGCCAACACCGAGTACGTCCACCATTTGCAACAGGCCCTGAAGGCCCACACCCTTTTCAAGTTGGACCGCGATTACGTGGTCAAAGAGGGTGAGGTTATTATCGTGGACGAGTTCACCGGCCGGCTGATGCCGGGGCGGCGTTGGAGCGATGGGCTTCACCAGGCGATCGAGGCGAAGGAAGGCGTCAAGATCGAGAAAGAAAACCAGACGCTCGCGACCATCACCTTCCAGAACTACTTCCGCATGTATAACAAGCTTGCCGGGATGACCGGGACGGCGGAGACGGAAGCGGCGGAATTCGAAAAGATTTATGAACTCGAAATCGTCGTCGTCCCAACCAACCAGCCGCTCATCCGGCACGAGTTTCCGGACGTGGTCTATCGGACCGAGCGAGAAAAGTTCAACGCCTCCATCGAAGAAATCAAGGAGTATCACCTGCGCGGCCAGCCGGTGCTGGTGGGCAGCATCGCCATCGAGAAGTCGGAGCGGCTGAGCGCGGCGCTGAAGAAGGCCGGCGTCGCCCCGCAACGGCTCCAGGAATTGGCGCGCCAAGCGGGCCTGGATGGCCCCAAGCTGCGCATCTGGGCGGAGCAACTTGCGGGGTCGCACCATGGGCCGGCCGTGGACTGGTTGGTGCGTGCGGGAGTTCCGGCCACCGCGATTCGCAAGATGCTGAGCGAGGACCGCTACAAGGCAATGGTGGCGGGCGGCAACGGGACGCGCAGCGCTTTTCTCCAGGCCATCCTGAAGCAGGCTCCCAAGGATTACCACGCCCATCGGCTTCCCACCGTCGACGATGCCTCCGCGGAACGAATCGCAGCACTCTTCCAGCATACCGAGGAAAAACACCTGCCGGTCCTGGATTACCTGATTGAAATCCGGTGTCCTCTCACGCGCCTTGCGGACGTGCTGGCCATGAAGGAGGTCAAACACAACATCCTGAATGCCAAGCAGCACGAGCGCGAAGCGCACATCGTGGCGCAGGCCGGGCGCGAGGGAGCCGTAACGGTTTCCACCAATATGGCCGGACGCGGCACGGATATCGTGCTGGGCGGGAACCCGGAGTCCATGGCGCGGGAGGAATTCCGCAAGTCGCCGGAGAAGTACCGCGAACAGGGAATTAATCCTGAGCCGCCCGATCGCCCGCCGGAAGGCTCCGCAGACGAGATCTATCGAGCTTACGTCGAGGAGTACTCGAAGTGGCGGGAACAGTGGAACGGCTTCATCAGCCGCTTTAAAACCGTAACCGATGTCGAGCACGAGCACGTGGTGGAGCTGGGTGGGCTGCACATCCTGGGCACCGAGCGGCACGAAGCGCGGCGCATCGACAATCAGTTGCGCGGCCGCGCCGGGCGCCAGGGCGATCCGGGCTCCTCGCGTTTTTATCTCTCGCTCGAAGATGACCTGATGCGCATCTTCGCGAAGGACTGGGTCTCAAAGTTCATGGAGCGCCTGGGCATGGAAGAAGGCGTCGCCATCGAGTCGAGAATGATCAGCAGGCGCATCCAGGCCGCGCAAAAAGCCGTGGAGGCGCAGAACTTCGAATCGCGCAAGCACCTGCTCGAGTACGACGACGTCATGAACAAGCAGCGTGAGACCATCTACGGCCTGCGTCGTCAACTACTCGAAGGAAAACAACTGGAGGGACAAGACCAGAAGGAATACATCCTGGGGATCTGCGACCGCATGGTGGATTGGCTGGTGGGCGAGAATTGTCCCAAGTCTCAAAATCCCGACCAATGGAATCTGAACGGCTTGCGTACGGAATTCTGGACCCGGTTAGGGATCGACCTCCGCCAGCATGATCTGAAGAAGTACGATCAGAAGATGCTCGACCAACTCGCCGACGAACTGAAGCAAATGGCCCGCCAGCGGTACGCTGAGCGGGAGGCGGTCTGGAGCGCGGAACGCATGCGCTTCCATGAACGCATGATCATGCTCCAGATCGTGGACGCGCAGTGGAAAGACCACCTTCTGACCATGGACCACTTGAAGGAGGGCATTGGCCTGCGCGGTTACGGCCAACGTGACCCGCTGGTTGAGTACAAGCGCGAATCCTACGGGATGTTTGAGAGCCTGATGGACAGGATCGAAGACGAAACTCTGCGCTTCCTCTTCCTCATGAAGACCCCGGACGAACAGGAGGAAATGATCCGTCAGTACCAGCGGCGCAAACGGCGCGAGCAGGCCGAGATGCAGATGGTGGGCGGCGGAGGCGCGGAGAAGCCCCAGCAGGTCATCCGCCGTGAGAAAATTGGACGCAACGACCCCTGCCCATGCGGGAGTGGTAAGAAATACAAGAAGTGCCACGGCGCTCCCAATACCCCTCCCGCCGGCGGCCAGAAGGCGTCAGGATCCGGAAAACCGACCGGACCGCCTGCTGGCTCTTAAGTAGTCTTTTCTCGATCGCAACACAACCCGAGCACCGAGGGCCGTCCATGAGCGAAGAGATCCAAGAGCTGCACGAACACGCGGAAGAAGCTCACCACGATCCGAGTCTTGTTCCGGTTACACTCTCGATGGCGATCCTTGCCGTCGTACTGGCTGCCATCACGCTTCTCAGCCATCGCGCCCACACCGAGGAATTGCTTCTGCAAAGCAAAGCCACCGATCAGTGGGCGTACTTCCAGGCCAAGAACATCCGCCGTCACACCTACGAGCTGTTTCTGGACTTACTTTCGGTCACTAATCCGAGGGACGCGGAGGGAGCAGAAAAGCTCAAAGCGAAGTATAGCGACGAAATCAAACGCTACATGGGCGATCTCAACGACATCCAAGCTGAGGCTCAACAGTTCGAAAGGGAAGTCCTCACCCAACAACACAAGGCCGACCGGTTTGACCTCGGAGAAGTCTGCTTGGAAGTCGCACTGGTCTTGGTCTCACTCACCTTGTTGACGAGGCGGAGACTTTTCTGGCTGCTCGGTTTGCTGGCGGGGCTAATCGGCTTGGCCGTTGCGACGTCGGGGTTATGGGCGAAGTAACTCCCTCCTGCCGTGTTCCCTCGATCTGTACTAGGCTAGACAGCGGGCCGGTCCAGGAAAGACTGGAAGCGTTGGAGCAGTTGATCTCCCCCAATCTCCATGACGTCATTGTGCCCGGCACCCTCGACCGGAAAGAAGAACTTGGGTTCACGAGCCGCGGTGAAGAGCCGTTGCCCCATGGAGAACGGGACGATTGCATCGCGCGTCCCATGGACGATTAAGATGGGCGCTTGAACCTGCCGAATCTTGGCCAGTGAGTCGAATCGGCTCTTGGGGATGTATTCGAAGAGCGGGATGCGGAACGTGCGCCGTGCCATGTCACGGACTGACGTGAAGGAGCTCTGTACGATCAGCCCACCGCACTCGCGTCGCGAGGCGAGATCGATGGCCACCGCCCCGCCCAGCGAATGACCAAAGACGATGATGTTCTTGGGCCGGACGTGACGGACCTGGACCAGGTAGTCGTAAGCGGCATCGGCATCGCGATAGACGCCCGTTTCGTTCGGCGAACCCTCGCTCCTCCCGTAGCCCCGGTAATCCACCGCGAGCACATTCACTCCGAGACGCGAATAGAATATGGCCTGCCCCAGCCCATGCCCGATGTTCTCAGCATTGCCGTGAAACACCAAAAGGGCTTTTCCCGATCCCGGACTCGGCAGGTACCATGCATTCAATCTGACGTTGTCCTGGGTGGTCAGCCAGACATCTTCCACATGCAGCGGGGATAGGTCTGCAGGGGGAAATCCTTCCGGAAAGCGCGGCGGGAAGTAAATGAAGGAATTCTCGAAGTAGCGGATGGCTGCGGCTGCCAAGAAAAGCGCCACCACAACTCCAATCGCCAGCGTCATGGCAAGCCTCTTCAGGCGCCGTACCCACCCGATCTTCATCATCCTGCGTGAGGTTAACCCTTTGTCGAAAACGGCCCTCTTCCCAAGAGCGAGAGTGGCCCGCGGCAGCGATTTTACGAGCCGTCGCGGGCCGGGTGAGAAATCGGTTTCACAACGTCAGACGGTCCGGGGGACGGCAAGCCGTCCCCCTACGCGCTGTTCTGCGCGAACTCACTGATTATCGTCGCCCCCGCCTTCGCCGGGTGTGATCACCACGTAGCCCCCGTTACCCTGACGGTTGATGCGGAGAAGCGTCTGACCCTTTGCCTCCGCGGCCCAGCGATTAAAGTCCTCAACTGTGTTGACCGCATGGCGGTTGATGCTTTCAATAACGTCACCTTGTTGCACGGTTTGAGCTGCTGGGCTATTGGGGTCAACCTCTGTGATCACAACGCCGTGAACGTCGGCTGGCAAGCCCAACTGATCGCGGAGAGCGGGCGTGAGGTTCTGGACCGTAATACCGCGCAGCGCTCCTTCCGTCGGCGCCTGGCCTACTCCGACCGTGGCTGGCAGGTTGGCCGGCCGTTCGCCCAAGGCCACGCGAATGGTGAGTGGTTGTCCGTCCCGAAGGATATCCAGCGTCGCCTCGCTTCCAGGATTCATATCCGTGATCATGGCTATCAGTTGATTCGAGTCTTCGACGGCTTGGCCGTTGATCTTGCGGATTACGTCTCCGTTCTTGATGCCAGCCTTGTCGGCAGGTCCACCTTTAGTCACGTCGTCCACGAGCGCGCCTGCCAGGTCCGGAACCTTGAATTGCTTAGCCAAGGCCTCGGTCAGGCCACCGATCTTCGCGCCCAGATACCCTCGCGATACCTTGCCAGTCTTAATCAGGTCTCCCATGACATGCTTGGCCGTGTTGGAGGGAATAGCAAAACCGATTCCGATGAAGCTGCCCTCCCCGCCGGGCCCGCCGCTTCCGGGAATAATTGCCGTGTTGATCCCGATCACCTGACCGCGCACGTTCACCAGCGCCCCGCCGGAATTGCCGGGATTGATGGCGGCGTCCGTTTGGATGAAGTCTTCGAACTTGTTGCTTCCGGGCTCAGATAGCGACCGACCCAGCGCGCTCACGCTTCCACGCGTGACGGTGAAATACTGCCCGAACGGATTTCCGAACGCCATGACGATGTCGCCGACCTTCATCACTCCAGAGTCGCCAAAGGGCGCGACAGGAAAGTTCGATCCGTCGACTTTGACCACCGCAATATCGGTCTGTGGGTCGGCGCCCACCACTTTGCCCTTCAGGGTTCGATGGTCCGAAAGCCGGACTTCGATCTCTGTAGCCTTTGCCACCACGTGGTTATTGGTGACGATGTAACCGTCTCCCGAAACGATCACGCCGCTTCCTAACGCGTGCTCTCGCTGCTCGCGAGGAATATTAAACTGCGGCATCATGTTGCCGAAGAACTGCCGGAAAAACGGGTCCATCATGAATGGCGACTGTTGCACCTTGATGACTTGCGTCGATTGGATGGCTACGATCGCGGGCGTGACCGTCTCCGCGATTCGCTCGTAGGCCTTATTCTGACGCTCCAAAGTCTCGATCTCCGGTCCATCCAATCCCGCACCCCCGGCCAGGGCGAATTGCGGGAAAACACGATGCCCTTCGTAAAGCAGTCCTGACATGGCCAGGCATACCACACCAATAAAGGTGAGACTTAACCCTAGTAAATTCTCGCGTAGGAATTTTCTTGTTTCAGCGCGCATAGAACTATCCTCCTTACAATTTCTCCTGGAATATTTGACGTGGCCCCTTCGCAGTGGTTACCAACGCTCCCACGGAACGGCCACACTTGGCCCGACGATTGAGAGATTCCGGGATAGACCTGCTGCCCACGGTGGTTCCGGCCCATTAACCAGTTTGATGCCGTACAATCCCGTCGCGTTTTACGGTTCCGATATATTATAGCCTGACTCACTCGGGGATTGAAACGTGCCAAGCCCGGGTTGCGCCTGATCGAACGGTGTGAAAGATCAGAATGTAGTCGCGGCCGGCCGCCCCCAAGTCGGTCGCGGGTGCCTGCTGGGCACCCGTAAGGGAGTAGACATGAGAGCATTCGGCAGAGATAGAGCATTCCTGTATGTACTTTTTGTCCTCACCCTTTCCCCTTTCCATTGCTCCTTCTCAGCTCAGAGAAGTGGAACTGTCACGGCCGGCATTCTCCAGCCCGTCGTAGATGCCCAGGGGCACGTGGTTCAAGCCTCTACGCCGGACGGCAAAACCTACCCGGTGTTTCATCTGGCCGCGGAATCGGCGTTGGCACAACAGGTTCGCACGGTGCTGGAGACCAGTTTCGCGCAGAGGGTGTTAAGGCTAGACCGTTATGCTCGTAATCTTCTTTTGCGCGAGCCCGGCAGGGGCGACGAACAGCGCTTGAAGGAGCCGATGTACTTGCTTCTTTCCGGGGAAGAGGGTGGGTACGCCCGCTACGGCTTCTGGCTGGAAGACCCGCGTGGCGGCAGGCGTTTGGTTAGGGCGGGCTATGTGGACTTGGTCGTCGACGAGGAAGGCATCGCCGACGGGAATCTGGAGGAGATCTTCTCACATGAACTCGGGCATCTCATTTTGAAATCCCTCCTGGGCGACATCAATTCCGGCCCTTCACGCAAGATGCACCAGAGTATGACCGTGACTGACTACCCCACCGCTTTCGATGAGGGCTACGCCGAGCATTTCCAGCCCTTGGTTCGCGACGCCACTGGTAACGCCTATCTTCGGGAGCTGAGCAGGGGGGCGACACCGACCGACTTGAACCTGCTGTGGCTGAGTAGGCTGGACCAGCAGTTGCGCACCGAGGGCGTGAAGCGGAATCTGTTTGTTCACCGCAGGGCACTGCCCGCCATGGCGCTCGAACCGGACCCAGACCGTTACCAGCTCTTTCTTGATGGCGAAACCTCCATGGATTTCCTCGCGGATGAATTCAAGAACGCACAAGAGATGATGAGCTGCGAGGGCGTGATCGCCACGCTGTTTTATCGTTTGGTGAATGACGAGCGCCTGCGCAACCTTTACCGCGAGGAAGCTTTCTACAGGCAGTTTCTGAGCCCGGCAGTAACCAGCGCGGAAATCAGGAAGGAAGTCCCGCCCTATGAGAACGTGAATTTGAAGCTCTTTGCGGCCATGCGGAGAGTGGGCTTGGAATCAGCCCACGCCCGATTGCCTCTGACGATCCGAATCGTCAACGCCTACGCGAGCCTTTTCGCCGATGAGGCCGAGGAAGTTTACGGAGTTTTTCTCAAGACCACGTATGGAGTGACCGCCTCGCAGGAACTTGCCGTTGCCTTTGAGCGCGCCGCCGCTGCCGGCCGAATTGGCGACATCGAGGCGTTCCGCCAGCGGTCGGGCGCCGCCTTTCCCCTGCTTCGTAAGACGATCAACGAAGTGGCTCATGGCAAACTGCCAGTCGACGCAAATCTGGGGCCGGAGTTATGGGTGCTGAATTCGGATTTCAAGATAGCGCCTGCCGCGTGGGAGCGCGAACGGACCGAGTCGCTCACGCTGAACCTCAACACTGCCGCCGAACCCGAACTGATGACGTTGCCGGGGGTGGATCTGGCTGTCGCCCGCCGGATCGTGGCCGAGCGGCGGTCGCACGGCTTCTATAGGAGCCTGGACGAGTTGCGCACTGCCGCAGGGCTATCTCCGGCTCTCTATGAGTCCTTGGTCGGGATGAGCGCGCAAATGGAACTCCAGAAGCCATACACCCGCCCTTAGAGCGGCAGTGGAATATGGGGACTTGCAAAACGAGGAGTGAACTCGACAGCCCCTAGCTTCGAGGTTGCGGAGACTGGACTGAGGATCCCCGCCGCTGCAGCGCGTTGTCAACGGCGGACCGCACGACATAATTGAAGTCCGGTATTGACATCGGAGGAACAATGAAGTCGAAGGCGCCGCGCTGAACGGATTCCAAGTAGAGAGCCATATCCACGACATCAGAGACCACGATCACGTTGGCATGTGACGGAGCCGCCGCCGCCGAAACGATGATGTCCTCCCACGATCCATCGGGAAGCCGGGGATCAACGAGAACCAAGTGAGGGGGCTGGCGTCCCCATAGGCTTTCGTGGGCCTCGCGACAAGTCCTGACGCTCTGGATTTTGACGTCCTGGACTTCAAGGGCGCGCCGGATGAATCCCATGGGTTCCGGACGGTCGTGCACGAGTAGCGCAGTAATCGTTTGCTGCATGGTGAAAGCCTCTCGGGACGAGTCTCGCGCCATGCTGTTAAGCGAATGTGAAGGACGCTTAAAGGTTTAGCGAAAACTCTGTTAAGGCAGGGCTTAGGCGCCTTAGGCAAGGGCGGGCTTCGGAACGGCCTGGTCAGCGGACGGCAAGCCATTCCCCTACGCAGCCGGCAGAAGGACGGTGAACACCGAACCTTTCCCTAATTGACTTTCCACAGTGATCCGTCCGCGCATTCGATCCACAATGTGTTTAACGATCGAGAGTCCCAGGCCAGTGCCCCCCATCTCGCGCGAACGCGCTTTGTCGACGCGATAAAATCGCTCGAATAGACGGGGCAAATCAGCGGAGGGAATTCCGATGCCGTTGTCGGCGATTGTGATGCTCACCTCATCGTCCCGGGTGCGCAGGACTTCGACGCGCACTTCGCCCTCGGGGCGATTGAATTTCACCGCGTTCGTGAGGAGATTCACAAACGCCTGCTCCATGCGAACCCGATCTCCCAGGACCTCAACATCTTCCATCTGCCCGGAAATCAGCTTGACCCGCCGGCTGCGCGCCTCGTCTTCCACGGCACGCAAGGCGGCCTCGAGGGCCGGCCGGACGGCGACGCGCGCTTGTTCAGTACTGGCCTTGCCGGACTCGAGTTCGGATAAGGCCAAAAGGTCGGAAGCGATGCTATTCAGGCGCACCGAGTGGTTCTTTATGATCTCCAGAAATTTGCGGTTGTTATCCTTGTCCTCGAGCGCGCCTTCCAGCAGCGTTTCCGTATAGCCGCGTATTGCGGTGAGCGGCGTACGCAATTCGTGTGAGACATTGGCGACGAAGTCTTTCCTCACACGTTCCAGTCTTTCCAGATCAGTGATGTCATGGAGGATCGCGATGGCGCCGCGACCCGTAGCCACGCGAAGCGGCGCGGCCTGGACTTCGAAGGCACGGCCTTCGGCGGCAGGCAATTGCAGTCGCTGTTTTAGAGTCTCGCCGCCCGCCACGACGCGCGAGAGAATCTCACGCAGAACGGGATCGCGAACAATATCCACCAGGGGAGCTTTTGCCGGGACCTCGCTGCGCAAGCCGAGCACGCGGGCGAAGGAGGCGTTATAGAAAGTGATACGCAGGTCCTGATCCACCGCCAGAACGCCTTCCACCATGCTGGTAAGAATCGCTTCGCGACGCTCCGACTCCAGGCCCAAGCGCTCGATGAGGTCATGTAACTGGGAGGCAGTCGAGTTGAGCGAGCGCGTCAGCGACCCCAACTCGTCGTCCGCGTCCGGCAACGGGCTCTCGGTGAAATTCGCTTTCGCCAGACCTTCGGCAAAAGCGCGCAATCTGCCGATGCGGCGTGTAAAGGAGCGGGAGAAAAAATAGGCAATAAAAAGTGCGACCAGGGCAGCCACTGCGGAAGCAGTCAGGATTCGCCAACGCACCTCCGCGATGGCCGCGTCGAGGTTCTCGATCGGCAAAGCTACCCGAAGGACGTATCCGCGGCGACCCTGGAATTGGAGCGGGACGGCGAGGTAGCAAAGGTCGCCGCCCAACGTGGCACTGTGCCGAATCGCGCTGCCCACGCGATTCAGGTAGGCTTCCTGAATCTCCGGACGATTGGCGTGGTTTTCCATCTGCGCGGGGTCTTGTTCGGATTCCGCGAGAACCACGCCTTGAGGGTCTATAACTGTGATCCGGCAGTGGGCGCGTGCGGCGGCGGACTTGCTCCATTCTTCCAACCGCTCCGGAGGAAGACTCGCGGCCTCAGTTGTCAGCACCATCGCCACGGGAGTAAGCCGCTGTTCTATTGCCTGAACTTCGTGCTTGGTTGTGTATCGTGCCAGGTTGAAATCGAGCACAGCCAAGGTCAGTGCGATCAAGACGAACGCCGCGCTGAGGAGCTTGCGGAAAATCGGGCTGCGGAAGACCATGTCGGCCTGAGGCAAAGGGATTTACAGCGGTCGGATTATACCACGGAAGGAAAGCTCAGGACGCTTCTCCCCCTTCATGCGGCTGGGGGGAAAAACGGTAGCCGCTGCCGCGCACCGTCTGCAAGAACTGCGGCCGATTCGGGAGGGGTTCAATCTTCTCGCGCAAGCGGCGGATGTGGACATCCACCGTGCGAGGAGTCACGAAACGGTCTCGTCCCCAAACCTCATCCAGCAGCCGGTCGCGGTTGAAAACGTGACGAGGGTGAGAAGCCAGATGGAACAGAAGCTTGAATTCCAGCGTGCTCAACTGCACCGACCGGCCACGAACCATTACCTCCTGAGTTCGCGTGTCGAGCCGGACGCTTCCAACCTCCACCACCTCTCGCCGCTCCGCCACCCGCTCCTGCCGGCGAATCACCGCCTTGACTCGCGCCACAAGCTCCCGCGGGCTGAAGGGTTTGACTACGTAGTCATCTCCGCCAATCTCCAGCCCCAGGACCCGGTCCACTTCCTCGCCCTTGGCAGTGAGGAAAATCACCGGCAGAGCTCGCAAGTGGTCGTCGGCGCGAAGTCGCCTGCAGATATTAAATCCATCATCGTCCGGCAGAAGAATATCCAGAAGGACGATGTCAGCGGAGTTTCGACGAAGAAAATCCAGCCCCTCGTGTCCTCGTCCGAAACTCTCGACCTCGAACCCTTCCTTGCGAAAGTTATAGCGAACCAGTTCGACGATATCTTTTTCGTCCTCAATGATTACGACTCGTGGGCGCACGCTAGGAGTATAGCACCTCTAATGTTACAGGAATGTTTCGTTAAGATTGAATTTCGTCGCAAATATTGAAGCGCAACGGCTTGGTTTCAGTTCGGGCAGGGGTGGAGGATCGGATCGTGCGGTTGGCCGACGACGTAAAGCGCCTGCAGTTGGACGTTGCCGGCCACGGCGAACGATTGGCCCGCCTGGAAGGAAAGTTCGAGCTGCTCGAGGCCACAGCCCCTGCCCGCCGCCGGAAACTGCCGGAATAAAATCACCACCCCTTAATCCCTTCCTCAGAGAGGAGGGGAATTATACTGCCCTCGTGGCCCGAGAGGAGAATCATACTCCCCTCCTGGCTCAGGAGGGGGCGGGAGTAGTCGGCCTCTTGCAGCCAAGGGAACCTACATGAACTTTCGACGCTCTATTTGTACGCCGGGATACCGGTCACCCGTTCGCCAATAATGAGGGTGTGGATATTGTGCGTGCCCTCGTAAGTGAAAACGGATTCGAGGTTGCACATGTGGCGGAAGATCGGATATTCGTCTGCCACGCCGTTGGCGCCCAGGATGTCGCGCGCCGCGCGGGCTACCTCGAGGGCTATCCTGACGTTATTCCGTTTCAGCATGGAGATGTGTGCGAAGTCGGCGCGACCCTGGTCCTTCAGCCGTCCCACTTGCAGGGCCAGCAACTGCGCTTTGGTGATTTCGGTGATCATATCGGCGAACTTGGATTGAATGAGCTGGTGAGAAGCGATGGGCCTGTCGTCAAACTGCTTTCTGATCTTGGCGTATTCCAGTGCCTCATGGTAGCAGGCCATGGCCGCACCCAGGGCTCCCCAGCCGATGCCGTAGCGCGCTTGAGACAAGCAGCTCAGCGCCGCCTTTAGCCCTTGCGCTTTGGGTAGCATGTGGTCTGCGGGCACGCGAACATCCTGGAGCGAGAGGCTGGAGGTCACCGAGGCGCGCAACGACCATTTGCCCTTGATGTCTTTCGAGGTGTATCCCGGCGTTCCTTTCTCGACCAGGAAGCCGCGAATGCCTTCCTCCGTACGCGCCCACACTACGGCCACGTCCGCAATCGTGCCGGAGGTGATCCAGGCTTTCTCGCCGTTGAGGATGTAGTAGTCACCGTCCTTTACGGCGCGCGTTCTCATGCCGGCGGGATTCGAGCCGAAGTCCGGTTCCGTCAGGCCGAAGCATCCGATGGCCTTGCCCTGCTGGAGCGCCGGCAGCCAGCGGTGTTTCTGCTCTTCGGAGCCGTACTGGTGTATGGGATACATCACCAGCGCACCCTGCACGGAGACGAAACTGCGCAAGCCGCTGTCTCCGCGCTCGAGTTCCTGCATGAGCAGCCCGTACTCGACGTTGGACATCCCCGCGCAGCCGTAGCCTTCCAGGTTGGCTCCGAAAAAACCCAACTCAGCCATCAAAGGCACGAGGTGCCGGGGGAACTTTCCCTCCCGGTTCCACTCTTCGATGTTAGGTATGATTTCCTGGTCCACGAATTCGCGCACCGTCTGGCGCACCAGCTTCTCCTGGTCGCTGAAGAGTGCGTCGATCTCCATGTAATCAACCCCGTGAAATGCAAACATAACGCCCCCGTTTAATCGTTAGTCGCTTGAAACTTCTCGTAGCGCCAACCTTCAGGTCGGCGCCTACCCCGCTCCGACCTAGGGGTCAGCGCCACACCTCCGCGGTCAGGCGTCATTCTAGCAGTGGAGGCAAGGTTTGCGCCACGAGGCAACGCAAAGGCTCGCGCCTGGCATCGGCCCTGCGCGAGCTGAAGAGAGACGCGGTTGGAGGAAAGTTTGTCGGCGACGGGGCTACGCTGACGGGCGCGTAGCCAACACGTTCGTCGCATTCGAGAAGAAGCCCTTTGGAGTGCTGATGTAGCCGGAGATGGAGTCCTTGCCCATCTTATTCACTACCAGCTCGAGGGCGCTCGAGGCCCCTTGCACGTAGAAGTACACCGGGTCGTCCATCGCCCTGTCCCTGTGGAGGTGCGGCTTGTCGTCGAACACCAGGTTGACTGTGAAGACGTTCTTCTTGGAATCCGTCTTTTGCAATTGCAGCGTAACTGTCCCCACTTTTTGACTGCGTTTCTTCCCCACATTGAACTCGAAATAGTCGCGGTCCGTCTTGTGGGCCAGCGCCACTAGCTCATCATGCGTGCGCGCGATTGCGCCACTCAACTCGCCTTTGGTGCCCGACAGAGCATTGGCGAATTCGGACTTGGTGTTGTCTAAGTCCTTCCTGGTGCCTGCCAGGTCGGTGGAAAGCCCGCCAATCTTGGAATTGGCGTCGGCTTGGGCTTTATTCAGATCGTCCGCGCTGGCTTTCCTGGCGATGGCCGCATTCAATTGTTGGACCGCCTGTTGCTGTTTCTTTTCGATATCAGCCGCCACAGCGTGCGCGCGCGAGAGTTCCTGCTCAGTCATGCCCAGTTTTTCCGAGGTCACCGTGAATTGGCCGCGCAACTGGGCGTAGCGCGAATCGCTGTTGTCCATGCGCCGGGTAAGCAGATCCAACTGATCGGCTTGCTTCGCGGCGATGGTCTTGAGTTCGCTCCGCGAGTACAACACCAGAATGAGGTTCACCACCGAAAGCGCCAGCAGCAAGCCAACCAGCCAGCGCATGCCCCCACCGCTAGACGGCGCAGAGCCGGGGGCCGGCGCCTGGACGTACACAACCTGGGGGGCGCCTGCCGGCGTGGACGGCGCACTTTGGACCGGCTCGTTCAAACCGAACATCGTACCGGGGCCTGGGGTCTTGTCTGCCATATATACTCCTATCTCGGGTTGGAATTGAGCCGCCTGACAATGCGGCGCCCTGCTCTTCCTAAGACGTTATTTCTGAAGAATAGGTTTCCATTGCACAATAGCTTCGGTTAATGGTGAACGAGGCTAGTATGGCACCATTGCTTAAATAGTTCAAGTGCTGTGCGTTACGCACGCATGGCGGATGCGTTAGAATACAGTTGGGGCCGCCGTTGTGGCCGGACTCGGGCAGCAACAAGGGCCGTCCCGCCGAGCCCTTCCGTCGCCGAAAGGAAGGATATGCCAAAGTATGTCTTAGCCCTCGACCAGGGCACCACCAGTTCGCGCGCCATCTTGTTTGACCGCCACGGCGCGGTGCGCGCTTCAGCTAGTCGAGAATTCAAGCAGTATTATCCGCGCGCCGGCTGGGTCGAGCACGATGCCGAAGAAATCTGGCAAACACAATTCGAGGTCGCGAAAGCGGTTCTGTCGGAGGCTCGCGCAGCGGCCCAGGACCTTGCCGCCGTCGGCATCACCAATCAGCGCGAGACCGTGGTTCTTTGGGACCGTGCCACCGGCAAGCCCTTGCATCCAGCTATCGTCTGGCAATGCCGGCGCACCGCGGAAATGTGCGACCGTATCCGGCAGAAAGGGTTCGACAAGATTATTCGGGAGAGAACCGGACTGGTGACGGACGCCTATTTTTCCGGGACCAAAATTGCCTGGCTGCTGGAAAATGTCCCCTCAGCGCGCGAAAGGGCTGACCGGGGCGAGTTGGCCTGCGGCACCATCGATTCCTGGCTGATCTGGAATCTAACGGGCGGCAAGGTCCACGCGACGGATTTCTCCAACGCCTCGCGCACCATGCTGTTCAACATTGCTACGCTTACTTGGGACAAAGAAATTCTCAGCTACTTCGGCATTCCGCCGTCGTTGCTTCCGGAGGTGTGTTCCTCCAGCGAAATTGTGGGGGAGACGGAACTGTTTGGCTCCAAGGTGTCGATCGCCGGCGTGGCCGGTGACCAACAGGCGTCATTGTTCGGCCACCAGTGTTTTACCCCCGGCGCTGTAAAGAACACCTACGGTACCGGCTGCTTTATGCTGATGAGCACCGGGCCTGCTATTCCTCGCTCACAGTCGGGGCTGCTGGCCACCATCGGCTGGGGAAGAAACAGCCAGATAACCTACGCGCTCGAGGGCAGCGTGTTCATTGCAGGCGCGGCCATTCAGTGGCTTCGCGACGAGATGGGGTTGATTCGAGAGGCCTCGGAGACCCAGGAACTGGCCCGCTCGGTGCCGGACACGCATGGCGTTTATTTCGTCCCTGCTTTCGTCGGGCTGGGAGCGCCTCATTGGGATCAGTACGCGCGTGGCGCGATTGTGGGTTTGACACGCGGTGCGAACCGCAAGCACCTGGTTCGCGCGGCACTTGAATCCATTGCCTACCAGTCGAGCGACGTGCTCGACGCCATGACGCGGGATTCGGGCATCAAGCCGGAGGTACTGCGTGTGGACGGCGGCGCCGCGCGCAATGATTTTCTCTGCCAGTTTCAGGCTGACATTCTTGGAGTTCCCCTCGAACGGCCCGCCACCACGGAGACGACGGCGCTCGGCGCCGCGTACCTGGCGGGATTGGCCACCGGCTTCTGGCAAGACGAGTCGGAGTTAAAGGCCCAACTGAAGATCGAGCGCCGCTTTGAACCTGCCATGGAAGCGTCTCGCCGTGAGGAACTCTGCGCAGGCTGGCGACGCGCTCTTGAGCGCGCCAAAGGCTGGGCGCGGGCGGGGGAATAGCAGGATGCCGAAAACGCCTGAGGCTGTCATCCTGAGGAGCCGCAGGCGGTCCTGAGTGCAACGAAGGAAGGATCTCCGTAGTTCGTTAAAACTACAACTGCCGAGATTCTTCGCTTCGCTCAGAATGACAGCTTGCTGGCATTCCTCAGCGAGCTACTAGATATTATAGTCACCGTCGACATGCGGAGGCGCAGAGAACTGAAAGGGTGTTCTTGGTGCCTCCGTGGTGCGCGAAGGAGGGACCATGCATTATCGCGAACTTGGCCGTACGGGTTGGAAGGTTTCGGAGATCAGTTTTGGAGCCTGGGCGATCGGATCGGCGTGGGGAGAGGTTGACGACAAGGAATCCCTCGCCGCCTTGCATCGCGCTGTCGATCTGGGCGTCAACTTCATTGACACCGCAGACGTTTACGGGATGGGCCGGAGTGAGCGACTGGTGGCGCGTCTGCGCAAAGAACGAAAAGAGACCATCTACGTCACCACGAAGGCCGGCCGCCGGCTTAACCCGCACACGGCTGAGGGATACAACAAGGCGAACCTTACCCGGTTCATCGACGACAGCTTGAAGAACCTCGAAACGGATTGCATCGACTTGCTGCAATTGCACTGCCCGCCGCCGGTTCTTCTTTACCGCCCTGAGTTTTTCGCTTTGCTGGATGACTTCGTCCGGGCCGGCAAGATTCGCTATTACGGCGCGAGCGTGGAGACTGTGGAAGAGGCTCTGAAGGCCATCGAGTTTCCCGGCGTGCAAACCATTCAGATCATCTTCAACATGTTTCGGCATCGCCCTGCGGAACTGTTCTTTCCGGAAGCGAAGCGGCGGCGCGTGGGCATCCTGGCGCGCGTGCCGCTGGCCAGCGGGCTTTTGTCTGGACGCATGACCCGCCACACTACGTTCTCCAAGGATGATCACCGCAACTTCAATCGCCACGGAGAAGCGTTCGACCGAGGGGAAACTTTCTCCGGAGTGGATTATGAAGTCGGCTTGGAGGCCGTGGAGGTTCTCAAGGGTCTCGTTCCGCCCGGCGCCGCCGTGGCGCAATTGGCCCTGCGCTGGATCCTGATGTTCGACGCGGTCACCTGCGCCATCCCGGGCGCCAAACGTCCTGCTCAGGTAGAGGACAACTGCCGCGCCAGCGATCTGCCCCCGCTCAGCGACGAGCAAATGGCCCGGGTGCGCGAGCTTTACGATAGTAAAATACGCACACTCGTGCACCAGCGGTGGTGACGGCACTTGTGCCAAAGGCGCCTCGGACTGCGGTAGCGCCAGCTACCGCCTTTTCGGTTGCGATTCCAGGCGGCAACTTCGCTGCTGCACTCCAAGGCTGCCCTCTTCAGGCTCCCAACCCGTGCAAGAGCCACATTTTGACAACCCGCGGGTTGTGTGCAAACATGCCCTTGTAAAAACATTCTCGCGGAGCACATTATGCTCAGACTACGCACTCGAATAATCATCGCACTTGCTTTGTTTTTCCTGATTTTTCTTCCTCTCTTCACCAACGGTATCAACCTGTTGGTGGACTGGCTATGGTTCAAGCAGGAAGGCTTTCGCCTAATTTACTGGACGGTCCTGAAAACTCAACTTCAACTGAGCGGATTGGTCGGAGTGGGTTTCATGCTGGTGACGGCTGTGAACCTGCTGATCGCCCACACGCTCGCCCACCGTCACGGGTTTCGAGTGACTGGCGATTTCATCGAGTTCCCGGCGCTTGATCGGTTTGGCACGGCTTTCCGCTGGGTCATCTGGGCGGGCGTTTTATTTATTGGGTACATCATTGGGCAATGGGGCGCGACCCACTGGCTCGACTACCAGATGGCTACTCACGGGCAAGCGATCGGCCAGCAGGACCCGCTCTTTGGACTCGATCTGGGCTTTTATCTTTTCCGCCTGCCCTTCAACTGGTTTCTTTATTACCTGGTGTTGATTGCCGTCATCGTGTGTATGCTGAGCGCAGTGTTCCTTTACCTTGTGGAAGGCGGCGTGTGGGTCACGCAGCGGGGACCCAAAGTGATGCGGCCGGCGCGGGCGCACCTGATGGTGCTCGCGGGTTTGCTTTTCGTTGTCTTCGCCTATCGAGCTCGCCTTGGCATGTACAGCTTGTTTTATTCGCCGCGCGGCATCATCTTCGGCCCCGGCTATACCGACGTGCAAGCCACGCTGCCGGTTTTAAAAGCGGAACTCTTCCTTTGCCTGTTGACAGCCGTGGCCTTTGTGGCCGGCGCGAAGCTGGGGCGCTTGCGGCCAGCGCTCTACTCCCTAGGACTGCTGCTGGTCGTGACCGTGCTCGGCGGATCGGTCTACCCTGAGATCGTCCAGCGCTTCATTGTGGCCCCCAATGAAATTGACAGGGAGCGCCCGTACATCGCCAACGCCATCAAATTCACCCGCCAAGCGTATGGGCTGGATCGTTTCGAGGAGCGCGAATTCTCCGCCGTCGAGGATTTGAGCTTGAACGACATCCGGGAGAACGACGCGACGTTCCGTAACGTCCGCATGTGGGACCACAAGCCGCTCTTGACCACCTTCTCCCAGCTCCAGGAGATCCGCACCTACTACAACTTTCCGCATGTGGATAACGATCGCTATCGGCTGAACGGGACTTACCGCCAGGTCTCGCTCTCGCCGCGTGAACTCTCCGTGGCCAGCCTGCCGAGCCGCAGTTGGATCAACGAGCACTTGGCGTACACCCATGGCTACGGCCTTTGCCTCGGCCCGGTGAACGAATTCACCAGCGAAGGCCTGCCGGTTCT
>JBEKMN010000102.1:0-19367 GCA_050008495.1 Terriglobia bacterium
CCACCTCAACCTGGAATTCTGAGCACCCGGAAGACACATACCGGGCGAGGGCGGGCAAAGTGCCGCCCATCAGCATGGTGGGAAAAAGGATGACGAGAGCTGCAAGGCCGAACCGCACCACGGTCAACGCCGCAGCACCAAGTTGAAAGCGATGAAAGAGGAAAATATAGGATTCGGTCATCAATGCGAAGAGCTTTGGAATGAAAAGACAATAAACGCCCACCAGCAATTCCAGCCCGCCGTACACCGCGAGAGAAGGGGGCCGACGGTCCACCCATCGGCCGACAAGATAAGCGCCGACCGCCAATCCTCCCAGAAAGGCCGCGAGTACGGTACTGACCGCATAGGCCGTATTCCCAAAGGTGTAAGTCAGCAGGCGCGTGAAGACGGTTTCAAAAATGAGGCTCGAGACACCTGAAAAGAAGAACAAGACATACAAGAATTGCAGCATGAGCCGTGCAGATCAACGGCATGAGGCCGAAGCCCATGAACACAGGCAGATACGAAAAACGGTCAATCACCACACCTGTGAGAAGAGCGAAGACCATGCCGCCGAAACCCGAACCCATGCTGGCCAAACCCCAGATTGAACCCACCATGTTCTTGGGGTAAACGTCAGCGGGGTACGCCAGCATGATCGAGCCGCACCCAGTATAACCGAGCATGGCCAATGACACGAGGAGCATGGAAGTTCGCGCGTCGCGTACCAGTACAGCCGGAATAGCGCTGGTCATGAGCACCGCAAAGAGCGTGACTCCACCCTTGCGAGCCATGTTGAGTGAATACCCCCGTTTCAGCATCCAGCCCGAGACCCATCCTCCCAAAATGTTCCCCAACCCAGCGATCAAAAAAGGAATCCAAGCGTACTTCCCAATTGATGCCATGCTGAAATGGCGCGCCCGCTTGAGGTATTCCGGAAACCAGAAGATGTAAAAGTACCACACGGGATCGAGAAAGACTTTCGCCAATGTGAAGCTCCAGACAAAACGCGTTCGGAACAGCTTCCAGGGAGAGATGGCGGGCCGCGAAACTGCGCTTGGTGGCAAGTCCACCTCCTTAATAAGGAGGGGGGCGGGGGTGGTTGATCCGTCGGACGACGAACTTGACTCAGCGGTCACCACCCCCTGCCCCTCCCTTATCCGAGGAGGGGAGTCGTTGTAAACCAGGGACCAGACCAGCAACCAAACGAAGCCGGCCAGTCCTACCCAGACAAATGCCTCGCGCCATCCGTGATGAAGCAAAATCCAGACCACCAAGGGCGGCGCCAAGATCGCCCCAGCAGCCGAACCGCTATTGAAAATGCCGGAAGCGAGCGCGCGCTCTTTGACTGGAAACCATTCTGCCACGACCTTGACGCATGCCGGCCAGTTCCCCGCCTCGCCGGCACCCAGCAGGAACTGATAGGCGCCCAGTGAGCGCGGCCCGCGCGCCAAGGCGTTCAGGATGCTGGCGCCAGACCACCAAGCCATCGTCAAGGCAAAGCCCAGACGTGCTCCCAGGCGGTCCAGGAGCGGGCCGGAGATTCCATTGGCGATGGTATAGGCAAGCATGAACGCGAACACCACGCGCGCATAGGCTGCGTGGCTCATGCCGAACTGGTCGATGAGTACCGGCGCGGCCACGGAGAGCGTCTGCCGATCAAGATAATTGATGGTGGTGGCGAGGAATGCCAAGGCAATCATTAACCATCGCCAGGAAGGGTTCGAGAGTGTCATAGGGAAACTGGCTTGCTCGTTGCTTTGTGACCTTTGCGCCTTGGCGTGAGACCGGTGCGTCGGTCCTAGACCCGACGTGCGCAATCTGCTACGCCAGGTCCACGCGAATCACCTCGTACATTGTCACTTGGGGAACCGTGATCTCAACCCAGCCATCGCGGACGCTCCAGGCAGGCTTTCCCCCGCCCCACATCAGCTCCACGGATTTCGCGCTTCGCCCCTGGGGAAGCCGCAGACGCATCCGCACGTTCAGGATGGGAAGGAATTCTTCTTGCACCAGCAACTTCTTCCAGATGTTTCCGGTATTGGCCAGCAGATGCAGAAGCAGGGTGTCGCGAGATGCCGCGAACTCGTGCATCAGGCCGGGACGGAATTCGAGTTCGTAAGGCCGCGTCGAGGCGAGAATCGGGTCGAGCAGGGAACGGAAATAAGTCCGCAGGGATTCGTTGAGAGTTTCCTCATAGACGGCTTCCAGGCCCGAGCCGATATAGACAACTCGCCCCTTCCCATGCCGGCGTGTGACCGCCGCAGGACCCAGCGTGCGGCGATGGCCGCGGTCCTCGGTCTCCGCGATGACCTCCACGCCGCTGGTTGCTTGAAACTGCATCACCTGGGGATCTTGGGGGACAAGCTTGCGGGAGGAAATTACGTGTAAATACAAATCAGGTATTTCAATGGGCTCAGTCGCCTTCAAGTTTACGCCAAACAATTCAGCCAACCCGTAATCACGGCGCGGCCTTCCAAACTCATCCGCCATCGAAGTCAAGTGGGTGGCCAGCAAGGAGCCGCCTGCTTCCACATAGCGTGCCAGCGCCGAGCATTGTGCTTCGCTCAAGCAGGCGGCGTTCGGGGCGAACACCAGCTTATATCGTGCCAGTTGCTCCGCCGACATTTCATAATCCAGAAACGGCTCGGCATCGTAACCGAGATCCTTGATGAGCTGCCAAGCCCCGTAGTAGTAATTCCTGTACGCCTGCGGGACAAACAGCGGGTGTTGGTACCACCGTATGCTTTGCGCGCCGGTCAGGATACCAACCTGCGGCTGGGGACTTACGGACCGCAGCAGTGGACCGTTCTTCTGCGCAAAATCGAAGATCGCCTCGAGGCTGCGAATCGAAGGCACATTCAGGATGTCCCGGGGCTCATAGTACACGCGATTGAGACCCCAATAGCAGTAACCCACGCCTGCCATGGTCGCCACCGCAGCGTCCAGCTCGAGTCTCTCGCCTTCGATGGGCGCGCTGTACCACCCGCGCACGGACTTGTCCTTGAGGTGCTCGGAATTATATTCCGTGTGCGAGCTGATGTAAGTCCAAATGACTTTGCCGGTCGATTGCCCCAAACGCATATTGAAAAGCTTCTGCTCGGGCGTATCCGCCGCCTCAAACATAAAGCCGTCGACGTACGGGTAAGCATGCGCCCGCACGCTCCGGCTCAGCAACCCGGTGTCGTTGTACACTACGGGCACGTCGCGCACCTGCCGCACCAGGTCAGCAATTTCGTGCATGAAAGCGGCCACTACGTCTTGCGCCATCCATTGCCAGTAGTCGATCAGGTCCTCTTGCGTTGCGCTGCCGTCTTGCAAGGGAATGCTTTTCCCACGCGCCTTCTGGTATGCCGCCTGGCAATACTTGGAATGGCAGAAGCGCGATTCCTGGTCCATGCCTTCGTAGGGCCCGTCGAAGTACATCAGATCGACGGGATAGTTAGTGACCACTTCTCGCACTCTTTCTCGAATCTGGTCACGCAGGGGACTGTTCAGGCATCCTTCGTAGAACCGTGTCCAGCCCATGTGACGGGTAATGAATGGCTTTCCGTCAGCGTCGTAGCGCATCCACTCCCGATATTCGGGGTTATCCGACTGCACATCCATAAAAGGATGATTGAGTGGATTATAGGCCACCACTTTCAGCCCCGCATCGTGAAATAGATCTATTGTCTCTCGAAAGGGATCACGCCCTCGCAGTTCGGGATGGTGCGGAAACTTGGTTTTGGTGGGGAAAAAAGCAACGTAGGAGTACGTGGGGTAACGGAAGGCATCGCAGTTCAGCCGGCGGCAAAGCGCCAACGCCTTCTTCGGCTCGTATTCCAAGGAGGGATAAAAAGGCGGGACGTAGCCTTCCGCAATCATCAGCCGCGTGGAGCGAATCCACTCAAAGGCAGGCCGTAATTCCCGCGCCGCTTCATTACCGTCTGCGGCAACCCCCTCCTTCACCGCAAACGCGCCCCACGCCGCGCTTGCCGTCAAAGCCCCGGCACCCTGTAACAACTCACGCCGGCTGATGCCCTTCATATTCGCCACCTTCTTCCAAGGGTCGCCAGTTGACAGTCTACAGTCGACAGTTACCCAATTCCTGCCCATTCACCCTATTCCCAGTTCCCCAACCGATAAATGCATTCCACAAGCGTGCGTTGCGAGAAGGGGAGATACACCAGCGGCGCAATCGCGCCCAATGCCAACCCGTATCCGATCGTCTGGACCAAGAGCAGCGGCGAGACAGCCCAGAGCGTATCAAGAATGAACAGAGCCGGAAATAACCGCCGGAACTTTGCGCCCGCCGCGGGGTGATTGAGCCCGACCGAGGAAAGCAAGTAGAGCCGGACGGCAATGCCGCACATGGCAAGAATGACAACCAGTGGAAAAAGCATCAGCCCAGGCGCCCCGAACACACCGGCGAGCACGTCCTTTACAGTCTCAGCTTTATAGAGAGCGGCGCAATACATTGCCAGGTACCCGGCTTGCACCGTCAAGAAAAGGAATCGCGCCAGCGTCTTCGGCAGGCGAAATTCGGTTTCTCCGCCGGAAGGAACTCCCATCTTCAATGTCTCCGCCTGAGAGGCGGAGACTTCCGCAGATGGTTCCTCTGGGAGAGCATTCGCCGTCTCGGCAGGTTTATCAGTCGCTTCATGTGCCGAGCAACTCTGCACGGGAGTTTTATTTTCAAGACCTTCGCCGGGATGGACGGCGTCCGTGCCGGCACGGCCTTGCGGCGCCGTTACGTCAAGAGTCTCCACGGCAGCGATGAACCGGTAACCCTTGCGTGGAAGAGTCTCGATGAACCTCGGTTTTTCCAGCTCATCTCCGAGAGCCACACGGATCTTGCGCATGGCCGTATTGACGGCGTGCTCGAACTCCACGAACTCGTCTTCGTCCCAGAGCGCTTTCTCGATTTCTTCCCGAGTTACGAGTTCCCCGGCGCGGCAGGCCAGTAGTGCCAGAAGCCTTCCCGGCTGGTCCTGAAGCTTGATGATCCTGCCGTTTTTGCGAAGCTCTCGTGTGCGAAGGTCCAACTCAAAGGACTCAAATCGGATTCGCGCGTGGAGTTCTGGTGGAGGCATGTCTGCCTGAATGCCCGGCAAGTCAGACTTCGCGGCTATTATACCATCGTGCCCTTGCAGTGCGGCCCCCCTAAGAGCAAATCAGATGCCGTATAACTTCCAGTTCTTTCAACAACTTACCGCCTCAGAAATGATTCAGAAACAGTTCAGGCCGAGATTACCCGCTGTGCATTGATGCTTCTGCTCGCCTGCCACACGATGGCCCCGTAGCGCGAACTGTGTGACCCCGATAAGGAGGAAAAACGCATGAGTAACGTCACCACATCACTTTCGAGCCCTCAGTCGTTCCCGCGCATGCGGGAGTCCATTCCACAGATTTTGCAGGGATTTAGGGATGCCCCGCGCGTCCAACAAAGCCTGCTGGCCAGCGTCGAAAAGCGTTGCCTGGTGTGGCTGGCACGGCGGTTGCCAGCTTGGGTCAATCCGGACCACCTCACGGCGCTGGGTTTTGCATCGATGATCTTGGCCGGCGCCTGCTACGCGCTGGCTCACTTTTGGGCACCCTCCCTGCTCGTTGTCAATGTCTGGCTGGCCGTCAACTGGTTCGGCGACAGCCTGGACGGAACACTGGCGAGAGAGCGTCAGTGCCAGAGGCCGCGATACGGATTCTATGTCGACCACATCGTGGATTCGTTTGGCGCGCTTTTCGTTGTGGCCGGGCTGGCGTTTTCAGGCTACATGAATTGGTGGGTAGCTATGGGGCTACTTCTCAGCTTCTATCTTCTCTCCATCAATGCCTACCTGGCCACTTACACGCTGGGGACTTTCCGCCTCTCCTACTGGAAATTCAGCCCCACCGAGATCCGAATTCTGCTCGGCGTGGGTAACGTCGTCGCCTTGCTCCGGCCGACCATCCGGCTCCTCCCGACCCACCCGCGGTTCTTCGACGTCTCGGGAGTAGTTGCGATCGTCGCGATGGCAGGCGCGTTGGCGGTCTCTGTGGTGCGCAACACCATCGCACTTTACCGGTTGGAGAGGTTCAAATGCGATGGCTGAGATTCAACATCGTGGGAGTTATGGGGGCAGTAATCCAGTTTACTCTGTTGGCCTTCCTCGGCCGTGTCGTGTCGATGCACTACCTGCTGGCCACGGTCCTGTCAGTCGAGGCAGCGGTTCTTCACAACTTCATCTGGCACTGGCGATGGACCTGGCGCGACCGGCGCGGCGCTGTCGGTCAGGCGATCGCCGCACTCGCCCGCTTCAACCTGACGAATGGCCTCGTATCGATCACTGCAAATCTGCTCTCAGCCTTCCTCTTAACCGGAGCATGGCAGATCGATCCAATCATCGCCAGCTTGGTCTCTACCGCAGTCGGCTCGGTCGCCAATTTCTTACTCGCCGACCGCCTTGTCTTCCGGAGCTTGGTCGGTAGGGGCAGCCCGCGTGGTTGGGCCAAGTCGACCGCTAAGGCCGCCCCTGCATCGGAGACGTCACTCCCACCTGCAACGTGCTCTGAGGGAAAGCGGCGGCACAACAGAACAAAGCTCGTCGATGCGGCGAGCGTTGCCCTTAGAAAGCGAGACGCGCTCACAACGGAAAAGGTTCCAGGAGTCGCCCCCTAGCCCCGGGTCCAGTCCGTGATTCAAGCCTCGCTTTTCAGAAGGCGCTTCGAATTGGTGTATAGTCAATGGCGTCCTGGTCGCCATGCCTATTGCCGCCTGGCCGCACCGTTGCTACGGACTGCCTATGACCAATTACCAGAGATTCGTGAAAACCATCAATTGGGAACTCCCCGACCGGATCATGACTTACGACCTGGTCGATCACGCCGAACTCCTCAAACGGTATGGCGGGGAGGGAGACTTGCTCGAGCGCAACGCCCGCATGTGCAAACAGATCGGGCTGGACGCCACGCGTTACATTCACGACCCGGAACACCATTGGATGGGCGACAAAATCAAGGATTGGATTCGCTTCCTGGGCGTGGACCCGGATGAATGGGAAGTGGTGGAAAAAGGCGGGACGGCATGGATTGCCAGGCGGCCTTTCAGCGACCTGCGCGGCCTCGAGAAGAACATGCCCAGCATGCCCAAGAAGAGCCACGTCGAGGAGTGGTACAAACCGGTTATCAAAAGGATCAAAGAGGTTTACGACTCGTTCGATGTGGTCTTCGTTGGCGGCGTCGAAGGCCCTCTCACGGATGCTTACACGTATACCGACATGACGCTGTTCTGCGAAGCTATTTACGAGGCCCCGGAACTTGTCGACCGGCTGATTGAAGTCTGCGGCGCCTTTTCGGAGTATATCGCGGAAGTGTACGCCGAGAATCCCTCGGCCCCGCTGCTGTTCATGGGCGAAGACGTCGCCGGCAAACACGGCCCGATCTTCAGCCCTGACTTTATCCGCGCCAAGGCCTTGCCGATTTGGAAACGCATCGCCGCGCCCGTTAAGGCCAAAGGGTATAAATTCCTCTATCATACCGATGGGCGGGCCGCGGAGATTCTGCCCATCGTCGTACACGAGCTTGGCGCTGACGGATTCAATCCTATCGAGCGCAATGGCTGCAACGACATCTTCGAGATTCGCCGTCTCTATCCGCACACCTTGCTGTTTGGCAACATCTGCTGCGAGAATACGCTGCCCTATGGCACGCCTGAGGACATCGAGCGGGAAACCTTGGAGCTTATCGAAAGGATCGGACCCCAAGGCGGAATTCTGATTGGCTCTTCCAGCGAAGTGCATGACTTGGTGCCCGTAGAGAACGCGCTGCGCATGTACGAGACAGTTCACCGGTATGGCAAATACCCAATCGCTCTTTCGAGAAGGTGAGCGGAGGACGACATGAACCGCCGAGATTTTCTAGGAAGCATGGCCGCGACTGCGGCAGTGGGGCAGATCGTGAAAATGCCGCTGCCCATCGGGGAGAATGTTCGCTCACCCCTGCCCCGTGCCAGATGGCTCGAGCACGGGCTGATCGACGCTGGGGGTAGCCACGAGCCCTACATCTTCGTCGTTCGCCGCGGGGGCGAGCGGCTCGACGCGCGCAAGGACTACGAATGGAATCAAAGCGAGGAGCTGATTCGCACCCTCCACAGTCAGGGCATCGAGGTCTTCCATACCCACCTTTATAAAGGGTTTGGCATGGCCGCCGAGAAGCCCGAAATGGAGGACGCTCGCCGCGCTGCCGCAATCGCCCATCGTCATGGTATGAAAGTGGATAGTTACGTTCAATGGAATACCATGATGTATGAGACCTTTTTTGCTGAGGAACCGCGAGCCAAGGACTGGATCCAGCGCGACGTGGGCGGCCTGCCGATTCTGCTGGTCTACGGCTACCAGCAATCCTATCGCTACCGGCCCTGCTTTACCCACCAGGAGTACCTGGATTACCTGAAACAGATCGTCCGTTACGCCGTCGAAGAGGTGAAATCGGACTTCATCCACTTTGATAATTTCGATCTTAACGCTGAGCCCGATTCCTGCCACTGTCCGGCGTGCGTGGAAGGATTCCGGGCTTTCCTGCGGGCCAAGTACACGCCTGAAAAGCGCCGCCATCGTTTTGGCTTCGAGAACGTCGACTCTGTGAATCCACCGCAGTGGAATCGCCAGAATCCGCCTGAGAAGATGGCCATCATCTTCGATCCCGCCATCCAGGAGTGGATCGATTTCCGCTGCCAGGTTATGGCCGACGCCTTGCGCCAGATGGCAGAGTACGTCCGGTCGCTCAATTCCGAGATAGCGGTCGAGATTAACCCCCACGGCATCACCGGCGGAAATCGCGCCTGGGAAAACGCCGTCGACCACTCTCGTCTGCTGACTT
The DNA here is from genome assembly GCA_050008495.1 of Terriglobia bacterium. Lineage (GTDB taxonomy): Bacteria > Acidobacteriota > Terriglobia > UBA7540 > UBA7540 > CAVROP01. The sequence continues at coordinate 8,815 of JBEKMN010000102.1, forward strand.
CAACGGACGTGTTCTGGACAGAGGAGGAAAATCCCTGCGTCTACCTTCCGGACGGCCGCCTGATCTCGAAGATCCGCAGCTACAAGCTGGCGCGCGCTTTCAACAACATCCTGCTAGCTTACATTGAGGACAGCCCTGTGGCCATGGCTGAATCCCTGGCTTTCAATCAGACGCTGGGCTTCGCCGGGACGGCGCCATTACGGGCCGCAATAGTCGAGCATGTCGCGTTCTACCGCGAGAACCGCGAACTCTACCAGGGTACGAAAGATGTGGCCGTCGTCGGTGTGCTGCGTTCTCACCCCTCGATCACGTATCACCACGCGCGCGCTCAGCTCAGTGCAATTCTGGTCGAGCAGGCTGTCATCCAGTCACGTATTCCTTTCAATCTCGTTTTCGACCAATCCCCACCCCTCGCTCCCCTCCTTGCTCGGGTAGGGGAATCAGAGGTGGGGGAGCCCTCGAAACTCCAGGTGCTGGTACTGCCGGATTCGGAATGCCTCTCGGACGAGCAACTGACGCGGATTCGCAGCTTTGTCGAGCAGGGTGGCGGACTCGTGGCTATCGGGCAGGCGGGCCTTTACGACGAATGGCGGCGGCTGCGTCCCGAACCGGGATTGAAAGGGCTCGTCGATGGCCAGGCGCGCGCGCACGACTACGAGGAAGAGGTACAGGAAACCACCGCGGCAGGCCACTCTCAGCGGAAAACCTTTGGAAAAGGCCGCGTAGTTTATCTGCCCGCGGTCGAATTCGACGGCCCCCTCCCCAAAGCTGAGCCCTATTTCAACATCAGCAACCGGTTTTGGAAGCGCCCGCGTAACTGGGAGGAACTCATCGCCGCGATCCGCTGGGCCGCCAACGCGGACTTGCCCTTTGAGGTCTCGGGACCAGAGTTCCTTGTCGCCAACCTTGTCGAGCAAGACACACGGCAGCGACGGCTTCTCCACTTGGTTAACTACGATTCGGCGAGGACGCCCGCCATTTCTGCCCTGCAATGCACGGTGCGAGTCCCGGGTGGGGACGTGGTGAAGGAAGTCAAGATGTACGAGGTCGGCGCGGACGCGCCGCGCCCAATCGACTTCACTCCCGGCCCCTCTTCAGCAAAGTTCACGATTCGGGAAATGAAGACCTACGCGATTGTTGCGGTCAGTTGGTAGCACGAAGAGACGCCCCCTCACCCGGCCCGCCCCGGCTGAGGAAGACGCCGACGCGGGCCACCCTCTCCCCCAAGGGGGAGAGGGATGAAAGTTTACGAGTTACTGAGCAGCCTCGGAATAAACACGCACAGGCCCGAGGAGCCCCGACGGCAGCAACGGCGAGTTTGCTCGATAGGGCTTCACATCGGCGAAGGTGTACTTCGTCTTGGCGTCAGGTTGCTGATCGCCGATCAGCCGATTGACCCACGCATTGATCACCTTGATCGTCACTTCGTTGGCGCCGGGCTTGAGAGCGCTCGTGGCATCCACCCGGAAAGGAGTGTGCCACACGATACCGATTGGCTTGCCGTTCACGTGCACCTCGGCAAGGTTTTTCACGTCGCCCAGGTCAATCCAGAGTCTCGCGCCCTTCTTGAACCATTCCTGCGAGGCCTGAACAGTTTTCGTGTAGGTTCCCACACCAGAGAAGTACTTCACGCCCGGATCTGTGCTTTCAGGCCATGAAATCAGCTTGTCCAGCGTGACGGAGGCCGGCGCGCCATGCCCTGATTGGAATGCCACATTCCACGGGCCCTCGATCGTTTCCAGGTCTGTCGCCATGACTTTGGGTAGAGCGCGCGAGGTTTCCTTGGTTGGCTTGCGGAACACCACAAAGACCGTGCCCCAGGGCTCCAAGTGCAGCGGCACGGTGGTCCGGCCGTCGGCAATATTGTACGACACGGGCTCGGTCAGGCCGGTGTCGGGGTGCCAGAGTTCCGCCGCCTTGCCGGCGACACGAAAAGTTGCATCCACCGTTTCGTCGCGGTCGTTGCGATTATCCACAAAGTAGAGATCTCCATCCGCCAGCTTGCGGTGCGCGAAGAGAATGCGCGTGTCGCTCTGCGGCTTGGTGTGGTCGAAATCCGGCGCTACGCTCATGGCAGTTAGCGCAGCCTCCGCGTTTTGCCCTGCGTAGACCTTGCCTTGGCCCACCGTATGCTCGCCGGTTCCCTCGCCGAATAGCTCATCATTCAGCCGCTGAAACTCCGCTTGGTCGTCGGCGAGGCTGGGATCGTCGATCGGCTTCTGGCCGGCCACGATCGCGCCATCCTCCACTAATTTGTGAATAGCGAGCAGCACCGGCAATGACATGTGCCGACTGTAGGGGTCGAGCGCCAACAAACGGTATTCCATCCCGCTCTTGGTCGTAATTCGCCCCTGCGTCGCGTTCAGCATGTGAATAAGGCCGTCGGCGTTGATGTAATCGAAGCCGTAACCGGCCGGTATGTCGGGAGACTTGTTCGCAAAGATGGCCGTCAAGTTAGAATCTTCGCCGTAGAAATAAAGTACGTCGGCGACGAAGTGGCCTGCCTGAAGAAGATAGCTGCAGCGGGCAATATACTTGATCCACGGGCCCGCCTCTTCCGCCCAAGTCTCATTGCGGTTGAACCACTGCCCGAAAGGCCCCAGCGTCATTCCCGGCGCCTTGTCGACCAAAGGCTGGTGGGCAGACTCATGAATAACAAAACGGTTGATGCCGTTCAGTAATTCCTGATCGGCCGTCGGCTTCAGGGTAGCCGGGGACCACGCCCACGGTGCGGCGGCCGCCGTCATCGACTCCGCGGCAGCCAGGTTTTGACCATAAATGTGAGCGACCGATGCCGATTCACGATCGTCGGCGTTGTAGCCGAATTGCTCCTTGTTGACTCCAGGGGTCTGCGTCCACATGGCGCTCATGGGCACTTCGTTGAACTTCTTCACTTCCATGCCATCCGCCACAAAGGCGCGCCCGCTCTCGTGAGACTCGCCGTAATGGCCCATGTGCCACTCGTGCAGCGTGGCTTCGAGTTGGCCGTAATGCTCGTTGGCAATCAGATCGCTAATGGTCTTGCGGAAGTCCCAGAGAAAGCGGTCGCTGGCTTCGGCGCTCTCGACGACTCTCCCTGCGAGAACCGGCAGCCAGGGCAGCGGATCGTAGCCGCGCAGATCTTTGAACTGCGCCAGCATGTTATCGGTCCAGTTCTGTGAACCCGCCTCCCAACTATCGTTAATCACGTAGCGGATTCCGCGTTTGCCCATATAATCCGCGCCGACCGTCTGCTTGTAGCTGTCCAGGTAGGTCTCCATATAGTTCTTCACGTAGGTGTGGTTCAGCTTGTCGACTTCGAGGCCCGTGGCCTCAGCGGTCGCCGGATGGTTGGTGATCCCTAACAGCGAGTAGCCGAACCGGAGAACGACCCAGTGGCCGGTGGGGGGTGTCCAATCGAGCCTGCCGTCCGCGCTCATCTTGGACGTCAGGTCGATCACTTCGGACTTGGATACGGCATCGGCGGAATCGACCGAGGGCGTCGCGAATTCGTAAAGGTCGCCCAGAGAACTGAAGGCGGCTTTGTCTTCGAAACGGCTGACGCGCGCTCCCGGATGCAGCACCAGCTCGGCAATTTCATAGTCCGTGGGCGGCTTGCCAACTCTGATCCCTAGGGACGCGGGGTCGATGCCGCTCGCCCAGGCGGGCAAAGGGGGAGGAGGCGTGCGCTTGAAAACAACGCGGAAGAACTTCGCCTTCACCGCCGGAAAAGAAACGGTGTGCTCCGCAGCTCCATCGTCAGGCAGCTTCACCACAGCCCGGAAGTCCTGCCCGTCGTCACTCGCCTCGAGGGATTTCTCCGGCCTGCCAATTCCAGCCAGCATCGCGGCAATACCACCAGGGTTCTTCGTCACGATGCTAACGGCGCGAATGGTCTGAGGCTCAGCGAATTCGTATTGGATCCAGGAACTCTCGCCGGCCGCGGTTGGAATAGGAAGCTTGGTGGCTTTCTCCAGGTCTCCGTCGCTCAGCATGGCGACGTCAACGTTGCCTCCGCTCGCCGTCACCTTGGGGTGCAGTGATTCGAGCGGCACATCGCTCTCCGGCGCCCGATAGGCAACCACCGCGACGTCCGCGTAGAACTCCGGAACCGGCTTGGAGCCCGCCGGCCTCTCGAGAAGGTCGCGGATGGAGAGGTTTTGAAATGCCCCGGTGTTGGAGGGAGGATGCGCCACGGTGCCCGTGACGGCCTGGCCGCCTTCAACCGGCGTCTCGCTCCATACATATTTCTTCATCCCCTGCGGCGCCGGAACCCATGGTCCCCCCGATTCGCTCCAGCCCGGCGAACCCGCGATCGCCTCTTCCAACCCCAGTTGATCCCCGAGGACCACCGCGTACTTGAAGGCGTCCTTCCATTCCGGGGTCATGTAGGCCAATCGCTTTGGCACGACCTGCGGCGTTGATAGCGCGGCATCGAAATTCTGGTAGCCCCCCAAACCCACCCGATGCATCCACTCCAGGTCAAGCTTGATGCCTTCCTTGCTGATGTTGCCGTTCATCCAATGCCACCACACCCGCGGTCGCGCACCCTCCGGCGGATTCTCGAAGCCGCTCTTGAGCGGATCAGTTTTGGTTTGCGTAGCAGCAGTGGTAACACCAACCAGTAGTGCCAAGACCGCGTAGACTACTTTGCCTGCATAACGATTCGTCTGGCTCATGGGTTCCTCCCTCTCGCTGGTAGGCTGAAGCTCTGGAGTGCGGCAGCTTGCTGCCGCTTTTGACGAGGCCAGCTTGCTGGCCGTGCTCTTGCTAGCTTCCCGGTGTTCGGCGAGTAAGTTCGCCGGCGGAAAGCGGCAGCAAGCTGCCGCACTCCAAAACCGGGGTCCGCGCCCGGAAATCGACAATCATCAATCGGCAATCGCTACACTTCCTCCGGCACGGTAAACGGAGCGCGGTAGCCGCGATCGCCGTCGCGCAACAGCGTGTCGGCCTCGGGATCATTGATGACCTGCTGGGTATCGGGATTGAAATTCAAGCTCCGGCCCAAGCGGTAGGAAGCATTAGCGAGGTGCATCAGCGCCATGGAAGCGTATGCTTCCTCGATGGGCGCATTCACATCCTCTTTCTTCCGGCTCACCACGCAGTCGATGAAGTTCTTATAGTGGGCGAGTTCGGTGCCCTCGTGGACCTTAGGCTGAGGCTCTTGATCGGGGCCAAGCCACACGCCGTAGGTATCCGCGTCTTCATCGCCGGTGGCGAAATACCCTTTCGAGCCGTAAAAGATGTCGCCGATGGTGTTGTGACCGCCAGACATGGGCCCGATCGCCGGGCGGTTGGCTTTATGCTTCGGTTCCTCAGTTCCCATCTCTTGAGTGCCGATCTCGGCTTCGTGGTTGGTGATCCAATGGCGGACCTCGAAAGTTATCATCTTTCGCTTGCCGTCCGGGAGGGCGAACTCGAAGGCGCAACTCAGGTCGTTGGGCGTCTCCTGGTCGTCGTCGAACATGAAGTGGCCGCCGATGGCACTCACCTTATTGGGGAAGCCCACACCTAACCCCCACCGCGCTACGTCCAACTGATGGGTGCCCTGATTGCCCATGTCGCCATTTCCGTAATGCCAGAACCAGTGCCAGTTGTAGTGAAAGCGGTTCTTGGTGAAATCATGCAGGGGCGCCGGGCCGGTCCAGAGATCGTAATTCACTCCTGCGGGAACCTCCGTGACGGGAGCACGGCCGATAGTGTTGCGCCATTTGTAGCAAAGTCCGCGGGCCATGTAGATGTCGCCGATCAGGCCCTCGTGGAGCTTCTTGATCCCATCTCGAATCGCGGTGGCGGAGCGGATTTGTGTGCCGTGCTGGACAATGCGGTTGTAACGGCGCGTTGCGGCTACGAACTGTTTGCCTTCCCATAAATTGTGGCAGCAGGGCTTCTCAACATACACGTCCTTGCCCGCCTGGCAAGCCCAGATCCCCATCAAGGTGTGCCAATGATTCGGCGTGGCGATGGAAATCGCATCGATGGACTTGTCCTCCAGAAGCTTGCGGATATCCACAAACGTCGCCGGCTTCGGGATCCCGTGTTTCTCCATCATGGAAACGCGCTCTCCCATGAGTTTCTCGTCGATGTCGCAGACGGCGGCGATTTCGACGTTAGAAAGCTGCGCGTAATTATGGACGTGATCCATGCCGCGCCCGTGCACGCCGCAGATCGCCACACGCACCCGATCGTTCGCGCCGAAGACTCGTTCCGGCCGCGTCAGGAAAGTGACGCCGCTCGCGGCAGCCAGGCTCGCCGCGCTGGTCACACTGCTCTTCAAGAAACTCCTACGGCTTAATTGCGTATCATTGGACATAAAACACCCTCCCTCCTAAGACTTCGCTCTCCCTGTCATTCTAATCGCAGCGGAGACCAGCGGTCATGTGGCGCGGGCGTCCCGCCCGCTGTCGCGGGAGCGTCTCGCTCCCGCACCGGCGCGGGCAAAATGCCCACGCGACAGCGGGCGAGACGCCCGCGCCACAGCACGTGCAGGCATTCGCTACCGTTCGTGCACTGCGTATTCCTGATAAGCCTCCGCAACCTTGGCTTGCTTGTAATCGCCGTGATGAATGAAAACCCGATAACGAAACTTCAGAGTTTTGCCCTGTTGAATCGTCCAGCTCCCATCCTTCTCCGGGTCCTTATAAAACTCTCTCCAGCCGAACGGGTTAGCGGCCAGCAAGCCGTAGCCGCGCGCGTGCCAGAAGGTCGGATGCCGGAAGCTCTGTGGGCTGTCGAAGACAGCGACACCCAGTTCTTCCCCGGCAATCGTGCCGTCATAGTCAACCCAATCCGCCGGCTTTCCCCAGATTTCTTTCTCTCCCTCCGCGCCGGCGGAGTTCACCATCTGTCCAGGAGGTGAATTGAGTTCGTTCGCCAGGCGGATTGCGAAAGTTCCCTCTTTGGTGTCGCCCATCACCACATCCGAACCGTGGTTAGCCACCAAGGTAATCTCGCAATCAATCCACCGTGTCTCCGCGCCGCCGCCGAAAACAAAGGATTGTATCTCGTCTGCGATCACTCTGCCACGTGGATCAGCGAGTTCGAAATCGGCCTTCAGCGTGCCCGACTCGCCGCCGCTCCGCATCTCTTCCAGCTTTTTGAACACCGCCCGGCCAAAGACCGTGTCGTCGCTATATTGCGGGAACACTGCCTCGCCCCAGAAGTCAATGCCGTCGATGTCACCATGGCCGAAATACATCGGACGCTGATGCGGCTCCAGGCTTCCATCCTTCAGGTGCTCCTGGGGGATGGTGTTGCCGATAATGAAGTCGCGCGTGACGATGGTGCCTTGCGCAGTGCGCAGAGGTTGAAAGTAAGGTTTAGCAATGTCAGCGGGGAAAAAGTACGTGGTGAAGGGCCGCCCCCCAACGAGCACCTCGACCGTGTCCCCCTTCCTGACCAGCTCGACCGAATCCGCGGCGGAACTGGGGAGAGGAGACAGTAGAAGACCAAATAGTACCGTTAGACCAAGCCGGGATCTAAATCCAAAATGGAGAACCATTTGCCATTTGACCTTTGCCGTTTGCCATTTGAATTGCTCTTCCGGTAAGGCGGCCCATGTCGCCGCTCTGGGCAACCACAAGGGCTGCCGCTACACCCCAATATACTTCAACGTCTCTTCTGCCAGCCTTCGAGTTCCTGCGTAAGGCTCTCCGGGTCCGCCGTCCCATTCCATCATGTAGTAGCCTTGGAACCCGCTCGCTTTGGCAAGCTCAAACATTCTGGGCAAGTTAACGTCGTACGTCTTGCCGGTGTCAGCCACTACGACGTCCTTGACGTGGCACACCCCGTAGGCGTGCTTGAGCATGGCGGCCACGCCCCGTTCATTATATTCCACGTCGCCGCGGCTGAGCGTATTTCCGAAATCCGGCAGAGCGCGCAGATAAGGGTTTTCCACCTTTTCGATCACTTTGACGATGAAGAAAGGGTCCTCATTGAGAAGGTCATCATTCTCGAGGTTGATCAGCGTGTTCTTTGACGCGCCATATTCGGCAAGCTCTCCCAACGTTTGAGAGGCCAGGTCAACATCAGGTTTTACACCCCTCGGCGCGCCGAGATGCTGGCGAACGCTGGGGGAACCCAATTGGACGGCAAGGTCGATCCAATGCCGGCCGTACTCGATGGCAGCCTGGCGCTTCGCCTTGTCAGGATCCCAAAAGCTGCCAGCCCCCAGCCCCAAATCGACCAAGTGCGAGCCCGCCCGTTCGACCGCCTTGCGAAACGCCTCCAGATAAGCAGGATCGGTAGAATGGAAATGGGCCGACAGAGGGCAGATGTTCTGGATTCCAAATTCCTTCGACACCATTGCGGGAAAACCTTCCAGGTCCATTCCCGGCTTTTGCCGATTCCGATAAGGGTTTCGGGGACTGTCAATGAACTCCCTGAAAGGCCACGAGGTTACTGCGAGTCTGGCGCGCGGGGTTGTGGGAAACGTCAGGTGAGGCTCACGGGGCGAGGCTGGAGAATTCTGCGCTGCCGACTTGGAGTTCAGGGTGCCTCCAAGAGTGGCAGCCAGGGCCGCCCCGGCGCCGCGCCTCATGAATTCTCGGCGAGAAACATCCCTCATCATTGTGCTTGGTTAACGACCCGAAGCAACCCCTGCAAGGAGCGCTCGGTGGTCTGCGGATGATTCATGCCGGGGGCGTTGAATTCGCATTCCAGTGACATGGTCTCGTTGTAGTTGTCGCGCCGCAGCGCCCGCAATTGCCCCACCAAGTCGATCTCACCCGAATCCGCAAATGTCTCCTCGCATTGCTTAAGACCCGACTGGCAATGCATCCCTTTGAGATGGATATTCCAGATCCGCCCCTTCTCGAGCGCATTGTAGCCGTCAGGATACGACACCTCGCCACGATCGTAACCGTTACCGACATCCCAGTTATATCCGAGGTTAGGCGCCGGCGCCAATTTGAGGATCGCAGCCAGCTCACGCCCTGTCGCGGCATTGCACGATTCTTCGTTCTCAATCACCAGCCGGCCGCCTCCACCCTTCTTAGCCACATCGGCGGCCTTGGCAAGATCCTCCGAAATGCGACGGTAGATTTCTTGCGGATTGGCCACGCGCCAGAAGGTGAAGATTCGGACCTTGTCTGTGCCCCAGGCATGACACCGATCCATGGCGCGCTTCAGCAGATCCATCTGGCCTGAGTATGGGGTGTGATAACCGCCCTCAATGCTGACGGCATTAGTGCCCGGCAACACGCATTTATAGAACCCGGAATCAACCACCGAGCATTTGAAGTTGTACTGATCGAGCAGTTCCTTGACGCGGCGGATCTCTTCCTGCGTTGCCTCGGTGTTGTATTTCCCCCAAAGTCCGCGGATCTCAACCCACGAGAGTCCGTAGCCCTTCATAATCTTCAGCGCTTTCTCGAAATCCTGCGAGAAGCCGTCGCTGATCGCCGCGAGTTTAAACGGGCTGACCGGCGGCGGGGGCGAACCCCAAGCATGCGCGTCATAAGCGACGCTCGCGGTTAAAAGGGCGTATTGCAGAAAGTCACGTCGGTGCATGATAATCCCCGCCATGCCGTCATTCTGAGGCCCCGTTCTTTGCGGCCGAAGAACCCCTGCAGTTCCTGTCTGCTATGACGCACTACGGGGATCCTTCGTCGTCCCAAAGAGGGGGACTCCTCAGGATGACAGGCAAGGAGTTCAGAACGTATACTTCAGCGCAAACTCCAGGATGCGCGGACCCACGTCGCCAAGAATCTGACCGAAAGTATTGTCCTGCAGATTATTGTCCGGCGTGCCGAAATTTACATGGTTCCCTAAATTGAAGAATTCGAAGCGGAGCTCCAGCTTTTGCTTTTCGTGAATGGTAAAGTAGCGGCTTACGTCCGCATCGACATCAAAGTACCGGGGGCCGAGTAGCGAATTCATCCCGGCGTTTCCAAAGGTGCCTAAAGCATTCGGGGTGAAGGCGCCGGGGTTCAGCCACTGGAGGCTGCCCGTGGTGCTCCTGATGTAAGGATTTCCTATCACATTCGGCCGGTCATTGCCGATGCCGGTCAGGGAGTTGTCCAGGCCGGTCACGGGCTGAAACCACGTTCCGCTGTGAGCTGAAATGATCGGAGCGAATTGCCAGTTGCCCAGCAGCCGGTTCGTCCACACGCCGGCAAAGTGGGGCGAAAGGGCGACAAGGGATAAATTGAAGATGTGACGCAAATCAAAGGCGCAATTGCCCCGGTCGGCATTTCGATTGAAAGGTTGTTCAGTGTTGGCGCCACCGAGGTCGCCCCCGAAGTCCGCTTCACCGATGCAGTGCGAGTAGGTGTAATTGGCAAGAATGGTGTAATTCTCAGTGAACCGGTGCTCCACTTTCGCGAGAAACGCGTTGTATTCCGCGTTGGCGCCATCGTCGGCCTGGTAGATGTCTGAGTAAGACGCTCCGGCGACGGGATTTTGCAGGTAGAGCAGCCGCCTTTGGTTGGTGTTTGAAGTCGTCGAGCAGGGCGCGCCACTGCACATCCCGGGGATGTAGATGCCCGGATCGACATCCTCTCCCGTCCAAATGTGAGTGCTCTTGTTGCCTATATAACTTGCCGAGACGACCCAGTTGCTGGCGAACTGACGCT
>JBEKMN010000103.1:0-19072 GCA_050008495.1 Terriglobia bacterium
AAGCGTGCAGGACTACACGGGCAGCGTCGAGCGCCCCGTAGCTACGCCGAGCGGGCTCGAAATCGACCGGGTGTTGTTGCCTGCCGATGAACACACCCGGATTTGAGGCCTCGATGACCGTCAGGGAAGAGCCGCAGAGGAACGCAAACGGCGCGTACCTCTGCGCTACCTGCTGCCGCTGGTCAGGTCGTCTGGGGTTTCGCGCTTAGCAATCCTGCGGCCGTGGGGTGCGTGTCGGCCTTTGCCTACGGTTTTGTGTCGCCGCCCGGGGCGCCTTCAAGCTGGTGCGGTGCCGCGGGTCAGGCGGCCTCGGCCGTTTGGAACAGCCACTAGGGCCCTGCGTATGACCTTTCGGCGCATGGCGAAGGAGATCTGACGAATGCGAAAGCCCAAATGCCCTGCTTGTAACCGCGAAGTCCCTAGGGCGCATATCCGCAGGGGCACCTTTCAGTGTCCAAGCTGCGGTACGGGACTGCGGATACCTCAGATCGGCAGGCTGGCGCTTGGTCCGCCCTTGCTTGCCGGCGGCGTGTTAGCTGGTTTCCTCGTGGCGCACCTATTTGGGCTGAGAGGCAATTCTCTTTTGCTCGCGGTGGCTCTCTTAACGCTTCCTTGCGGATTCACCATTGCGCTTCTCTATGGGGGGCTCCTCGCGGCGTTGTTTCCAAGGCTGGAGAGGGATCTGGGCATAGACAGGGATGGGATCCTGCACATAGTGCCCCCCCCGCGCCCCCCCACGGGCCAGCAGTGATCGCCAGCCGCTGCCGCACAGCGCTAGCTCTGGATAACGCAGGGATAAGCCGGCACGGAGTAGCGAATGAAGAGTCGTGCAGGGGAGGACCGGGTAGAGCAGCGGGGCATCAACAAACTTCCGTCCAGGGTAGCTCGCCATGGATAGCCGATCATTCCACCATGTGAAATGCCGGCACGACGCCAAGGCCCGTGCCGGCCGCGGGGGATTCGCGCTCCTCGAGATGATGATGGTGGTGACGGTGATTTTGATCTTGGCGTCCATCTCTACGCCGTTCTACAGAACTGCCGTGATACGGGCGCGGGAGGCCGTGCTGCGCGATCACCTCTACACCCTCCGCTATCTTATTGACCGCTTCACGCTGGACAATGGCCGCGCTCCCTTGAGCCTCGACGAGATAGTTGAGAAAGGCTACCTGAAGCTGCTGCCCACCGACCCCTTCACCGGCTCGAACGAGACCTGGCAGGAGACCAAGGAAGACCAGCCGCTTTCGTCTAACCAAAAGACGCTGGGAATAGTAGACGTACACAGCGGCTCGGAAGAGACTTTCCTCGAAGGCACTCCGTACAACAGTTGGTAGGACTAGGATTCAGGAGTCAGGATTCTTCGCGGCGCTCAGAATGACAGGGGAAGGGCCAGGGCGGGATACTTCGCTGCGCTCAGAATGACAGCGAGACGCGTCTTTCGGCTTCCTGCATAGCCTCGTAGATTTGCTCGAAGCTCTCGATCGCGAAGAGGACTTTCTGAAGCTCATCGACTTTGACGGGAGTCTCAAGAACGGTCTCCAGATCAAACGGCCTCACTGTGCAACCGCCCTGAATCACATTCGTGCATTCCCCGTGTGAGCTGATCACCCCGCTGCCGTACACCTTGATCTTGCCTCCTCGCCGCATGATGCCGAATTCAACCGTGTACCAGAAGAGCCGCCCCAGCCGCTCAAGGACCAGTTTGTCCTCAATCTGCGCACACACGCTCCCGTAGTGCTGGAGAAAACCCGCAAACACAGGATGCGAATGCATGGGAACGTGACCGAAAACATCGTGGAAGATGTCCGGCTCAGGAATGTAGTCCAGCGAGTCCCGGCTTCTTAGCCAGGTGGTCGTTGGAAACTTGCGAGCCGCCAGCATTTCAAAAAACGCACCGGCCGGAAGAAAGCCGCTGACCGGCGTGGCGTTCCAGCCTGTCCGTGGCCGCAGCCTCTCGCTGATGGAGGCCAGGTTTGGAATGCGATCCTTCCGCAAGCCAATGATATCAACACCCTCAAGATATTCCTGGCACGCATATTCCTCTACTTGGGGGAGCCGTCTCCGCACAAGCTCTGTCCAGACGGCGTGCTGCTCGGGGGTATAGTGTTCGTAATCCTGCTTGATGAGGTAGGGTTCGGCAGCGACCAGAGCGGGACCTCCCATCGCATCTCCTTCCGACGAAGGCAACTGCTCGCCTGCCTATTTGATGAACTCGTGAGCGGGGAAGTTTCCTCTGGGCCAGGCACGGACGCGGAACTGTTGAACGTGCCCATCCGCCCGAGGACTGGAAATGCTTCGGAATGAATTGGCTGGGAGGCAGGGATTCGAACCCCGATACGCAGATCCAGAGTCTCAATCCCCTTGTTGTAAATCCAGCAAATAAAAGAGATAGCACGGCAGAACGCGGAAAAGTCCGGCAAAATCCGCAACCCCTGCGCAACCAGAACTCGCCTCACACTGATTCCAACGAAGAGGAAAAGTCCAAAGACGGTGGATCATGAGATTCACCGCCGCCGAAGTCGCCTACGTTCGTTCTCAATGCCTCCGCATCACCGAGAAGTGCGATGCCTGCGGAAAACTCTTAAACCAGGCGCTGGCGCCAGCGGTAATGGGTGCAACCTCAGGGTTGCCCGCCAACCGCCCGAGGCCGCAAGGTCCACATCCACAAGCTGCCGATTTTTCACCTGGCCACCCGATTTCCCGGGCAGCCGATCACCGTAGCCCGCTGATAGTACTTTTGGGGCATTGGAGGACTGCCCGCTGATGAGGTAGATTGTGCGAGGACGAGTAACAGAGCAAGGCTTGGGTCGCACACAGGATACGGGAATTCGCAGCAGGGGTCGGAGGCGTTCGCCAGAAGTTGCCGCAGAAGCTCGCGGGCGCGCGCGCTGAACAAGAGGAGATGGTATGACGCCGGAAGAAATCAGACAAGCCGAGATGATGGTGAGACTTTACCAGGGTAAAGGTGAAGCCAAGGTTACGATCACCTGCGACGAGTGGATACGCGGGACCTCGCTGGGGCCGTTCTCCCCCCGCCGCATTGCGACGCAGAAGCTCGATGAAGCTCTGAAGCTATACCATGCAACCCGCGGCGAGAGTTTCGGCCAATTGAAAGTGGCGATGGCTGGTTGGATCGATGCCCATAACGCGTCCGGCAAGGATTGGAGGAAAGCGGATCGGAATCTCAAGTCCGGCATGGTTGAGAAACTGTATAACCAGATCATGCTGACGGACGCTGCTCTCGCCTGCGCCCAGATGAAAGATCCGAAGAAATGGGAGGAGATGAAGGCGCTTCGAAAGGAGCAACAAGATGCGGTGGCTACGTACTTCCGGGGCCGCTCCCTGGTGTTTAAGGACCAGGCGTGGAAGTCGCAACTCGCCACTGTCCTCAATGCCTCGGCGCCCGTCGCCGCAGCTTCCACGTCGGTTAAGAAGCTGGCTACCGAGGGCGTCAGCAAGGAGAAGCTCTCCAACATGGCGAAGGAGATTCTGGGAGGGCAGGACCCCGGCGCTGTGTTCAAGCACCTGGGCGTAAACGGTCTGGAGCGGGCCATGCATGGGCTGGAGAACTTTCTGAGCGCCGCCTACGCTCCCGCTAAGATTGCCTACCACATCTACAAGGTGGGAAAGCATTACAGTGAGCGCGCCACGGCGAACCGCGAGAGAATCGATTTCAGTCCAGGCAACGCCCGGGCGGCGCTGGACGGCGTCGTGCGCCTGATTGAGCGCGATCTGCGCTTAGCCTGGGTGGACATCGGGTACGACACTGCCGGCATCGTCAGTTCAGCCTTCATTCCCGGGGTGGTGGCGAGCGTGGCTGAGACCGTCGTAGATTTCTTCATTCATTTGAAACTCTACGCCATCATGGGCCAGGAGATGGAGGAAGGAAATCGACTGCTCGCCTGGGGCCATTATAACCTTGACCTCTTCAATGCCTCGCCCCTGCTCGGCTGCTGCTTTCTCAGCATGGCCAGCGTCGGCGCGTGGCTGAACTTTCCGGTCGAGTACTGGGGAGAGCCGGGATTTATGGATACGATGGCGGACATCTACGAGAAGGCTGACCCGATCCTAAAGAAGGCGCGCGAGTACATCCGATTGTCCAAGTACGCCCTTTCGGGGACCGAGTATCTGGGCTGGCAACCGGAATGGAAGAGCGGACAGCGACTGGAATTCATGGGGATGCTCGTCAATGCGCGCCCGGACCAACTGGGAGGCTTCGATTTGGCTTCCAAGTTCAGGGCAGCGAACGCAGCGCAACTGGCGCGTCCACCGCTCCAACGACAGAACGCGATGCGAAATCTGGCCGCGTCAGAAAGCTCGGTCCTCCCACAACAAGGCACGGGAAATCTCGGCCAACAAAAGGTCCCCACACTCCAGCGTCAAGGCGCCGTGCTGAATCTCAACCAACCGAAGGTTCCCGTACTCCAGCGTCAGGGCGCCGTGCGAAATCTGACGAAACATTAAGGAGGCTGAGAAGGCGCGAAGAGACTTGGAATGTGTCCTCCTGAGCGAAGCGAAGGATCTCTGCAGTTGTTCATGAATCGTTGAGCCATAGGGAACTACGGAGACCCTTCGCTTCGCTCAGGGTGACAAGCGGCTGATTCTTTCGTACCTTCTGACTAAGACCATGTCGCTTGCGAACGGAACGCTGCTCGGACCCTACCGAATCTCAGACGTGCTGGGCAAGGGCGGTATGGGAGAAGTCTACCGCGCTGAGGACACGCGATTGGGTCGCGCGGTGGCCATCAAAGTCCTTTGTGCGTCCCTGTCGCAGAATGGCGAGTTCCGTGAGCGCTTTGCTCGGGAGGCCCGCACAATTTCCAGTCTCTCCCATCCCAACATCTGCGCGCTTTACGATGTAGGCAGTCAGGACGGCGTGAATTTCATTGTGATGGAGTACCTGGACGGGGAGACTCTGGCGGCGCGCATCAGAAAGGGCCCGCTGGCTGTCGAGCAGGCTTTGCGGTATGGCACTGAAGTGGCCACGGCTCTCGAGGCGGCGCACCGGCGCGGGATTATCCATCGCGACCTGAAGCCGGGCAACGTCATGCTGACCAAGGCCGGGGCCAAACTCCTCGATTTTGGCCTCGCAACCCTTAAGCAGTGTCCCTCTCTCAACTCCGAGGCAAAGGTGAAGAGAGATCGTCTGACGGCCACGGGCATTGTGCTCGGCACGCTTCACTACATGGCGCCGGAGCAAATCGAAGGCCGTGAAGTGGATGCACGAACCGATGTGTTTGCGCTGGGATGCGTGCTTTACGAAACGATGACCGGGCGTCCACCCTTCGGAGGTGACAGCACGCTAGCCGTCATGAAGGCTGTTCTTGACTCCGAGCCGCCCCCTCTTGAGGGGTTGCGCGCAGATGCGCCCGTGGCGTTTCGGCGGCTCCTCAGAACCTGCCTGGCCAAAGACCCCGACGAGCGCTGGCAGACTGCACAGGACATCGCGATCCAGCTTCGTGATATTGTTGAGGCGGGTCCGGAAACGAAATCAACACCGTTAGCTACTCCGAAAAGGACAAGAAAGTGGCGGGCGTGGACCCTTGCCGCTGCCTCCCTGCTTGTGGTGTTTGGGCTCGCCCTCGCCAGGGACCTCGGTTACTTCCAAAGGCAAGCCATTGCACCCAGTCCCATCCGCTTCGAGATATCTCCTCCAGAGAAGTCGGTTTTCAACTTTGAGGGATTTGCCAGCGCGCCGGTGGCCGTTTCGCCCGACGGACGGATGCTGGTGTTCGGGGGCAGGGGTCCGGAGGGGGGTCCGCACCTCTGGGTGCGGTCCCTCGGTAGCCTGGAGCCGCAGCCGCTTGCGGGAACTGACGGCGCCTCTTACCCCTTTTGGTCGCCCGACAGCCGCTCGGTGGGATTCTTTAGCCAAGGCAAATTGAAGCGGGTGGATGCGGCCGGCGGCTCACCCCTGGCGCTTTGTGATGCACCTTCTGCGCGGGGAGGATCGTGGAGTCCGCAGGGAGTGATCGTGTTCGCTCCCGACGTCATCGGACCCCTCTATCAAGTGTCATCATTGGGCGGCGTTCCGACCGCTGTCACTGTCGTCAATACGGCCGGCGGCCTCACCCATCGCTGGCCGTGGTTTCTGCCCGACGGCCGTCATTTCCTCTACAACTCGGGCAATGCCCGCGGCGCCGCTGGAGGTCAGGAAGGCCTCTACGTAGGATCGCTTGATTCGAAAGAAGTTCATCGGCTTTTGCTTTTGAGGTCGAAAGCTGTTTACGAGAACGGAAACCTGCTCTACGTGCGAAACCGCACGCTCGTGGCCCAGCCCTTCGATGCGGGGATGCTGAGAGTGCAAGGGGACCCGGTTCCATTGGCGGAATCGCTGGCTTACTCGCCCGGGACGCTAGGTGCTGTTTTCTCAGCCTCGGCTGGCGGCATTCTGGCCTACTCGACCGGCGCCGCCTCAGGCAAAACACAGTTGGAGTGGTACGACCGCGAGGGCCACCGGACCGATACGCTGGACGAATCGATGGTCTATTACAGTCCGCAGGTCTCACCGGATGAAAAACAGTTGGCCGTCGACGTTCTCGATCCCGCCACGGGAAACGTGGACATCTGGTTGTACCAATTGGCGAGCAAGATTAAAACGCGGCTGACCTTCGGCACCACCGAAGTCGTGAATATGTCCCCAGTGTGGTCTCCGGATGCAACTCAGATCGCTTTTGCCTCGAACCGTGAGGGCGTCTTCAACCTCTATCGGAAGCCCGCGAACAGCTCTCGCGGAGATGAACTCCTGCTCCAAAACAGTCTGAACAAGAATCCGACTGACTGGTCGCCCGACGGGCGATACCTTTTATTTGAACAACGTGATCCAAGCCAAAAAGGCAGGACTGAGATAGGGGTCCTGCCCCTTTTTGGAGACCGAACACCCTTCGTACTGACCGTAAGCGCGGCGGGTGGGGGTGAGGCGGTGGTTCACCCGAATGGGCGCTGGGTCGCTTACACCTCAAACGAGACGGGCCGGGATGAAGTGTACGTAACTTCGTTCCCTCACCCAGAGAGCTTTCGGCAAATTTCGACCGCTGGGGGCGGGAACCCTTCATGGGGGCGTGACGGTAAAGAGCTGTTCTACTTGGCACCCGACCTACAGATGATGGCCGCGGAAGTCAACGGGCAAGGTTCGACATTCGAAAGCGGCGCTGTCCGTTCTCTCTTTTCCACCCGCGTCGCGGTTCAAGCGATGGCGCGTCCGTTCGATGTGGCGGCGGACGGCAGAAAGTTCCTCATCGACTCGGTCCCCGAGGCGAACTCAGCCTCCATAACGATTGTGGCGAACTGGACCGCCGTGTTGAATCAAAACAGGAGCGAAGGCGGCCACTGAGGGTGGTTTGCTCGTCCTGCGTCAGGGGGCTTCGAGTGCCTCTCCAGATTGAGACACCACGGGCAATTCTTCTGGCATTCCTGGCGCTTGGGGGCGCGTACACCAGGGGGACTGTTTACATCGGGACGGTGGCTGTGAACCCGGATTGTACCGGGACCGCAAGCTTCTGTGAGGGGGCGATCGGCGATGGTCGTCCCTACCGCGAGTCTCGCTGTCAACTTCCGCGCCACTCCTATATGCCAAGCAACTTGGGTCCCGGGCCAAGGCCAGCTCGGGCAGTACGGCAAGGCTGAGAGACAGCCCCCGGTCTCAGCGCGGGTTCGCGGTCATCAACGCGCGGTGCCCAGTAGTAATCGAAAAATACTCAATCCACAGTTTGCGAACCGCCTCTGTTCGTTCGATCAGCTCGCGGCTCGGTTTCGCGCCGTGCTGAACCATGATGACCATTCCGGTATTGAATTGCCGTTGCGATTTGTCAACGGCGGGCGAGCGTGGGCCTTCGGCCGCGATGACGTCCTGAATGGTGACCTTGGTTCGGTCCGCCTTGAAAATGGGGTGCCCATTGGCGTCTTTGCCCGCGGCGACCGGATGCCGCAGAATGAAAAAGTCGGGAACCTCAGCCGGGGAGATCAGACCCATGAGATAGAGATCAAGGTATGACCATCCCGTCGCGGGCACATAATAGTCGTCATCGAGTTGCGTGTAGGTGCCGTCAAAGTTGTCCTGCCACACCCCGCCGCCCATGATGGATGCTTCCGTAGGCCGCCGGTACGGAAACGCGACGGGAGCCTGCAACCCAAATGCCCAGTGGACGGGACCGAGCGGAATCGTCTCGCTGCCCACCTTGGCCGAAACAAACGCCGCCCATCGATGACCCATTTCGTGCGCAATTTGTGACATCGCGTACATGTACGGTGGCATCTTGCCGTCCTGCGAAATCTCCTCGAGCTGCCGTTGGTAGAACGTGATGTCGTGACTGGTGCCCATCGGCGCGTCTGCGGGCGGACGTTCCTGCATCTGATTCGAGCCGACGTACACAGGTTGGATGAATTGCCACTGGAACCTGCCCGGCGTGCAGTAGGACTCGAGGCCCCGTTGCATCGCGCCAATTCCGGTAACGGCGCCCCCCACCGCTCCCAGCGGCCCATCACTCGGAGTACCCGCTTCCTGATTGTCGACGCGGAAGTCCGAGTAGTAGGGGAGAAAATCGAAGTTGTCACCGAGGCCCTTGATCACCGTGCAAGTCAAATCACGGGGATTGGGCAGAGCAAAATAATGGAAAGCTTCATAGACAACCGAAAAGGGACTGTCCTGCGGCTTGAGAGAAGACAGATGTACTTCAGGACTGCGGATGCCGCCCAGCACGACCGGCTGGGCAGAGATCTGCGCCGCCGGCTGTGCCGAATCAGCCCCAGAAGCATCGGCAGAAACGTCGATCTCGGCGGCACCGCGCAGCACCGGTGGCAGGATTCCCTGGATCGAAATAGTGTTGCCGCTGGTCTCGACGACCCGTGATAAGCCCGGACCAAACGCAACGTATCGCGACGCGCCGCTCGAGCGGTTCCGAAACGAAAAGCCGCGAATCGTCCACACGGCATCCGCATCAGCCGCAGCGCTTGCGGGCGCCGTAGAAGGCTTGTGGATGTAAAAATAGACCCGGTAGGCGATCCCTGAGAGGCCCGAATCGCCCTCGGGCAAAACAGGTCCGGCGGTCTCGAACGTGACCTTCAGGAACAAGCCGTTAACGACAGAAAGCTTTAGGCCTCTAAGGTCGAGATGGGCAGCGACCGAGGGGTGTTCCGTAGCGGAGAGGGAGGCGAGAGGTTTTTCTGCTGCGCCAGAGACGAGCGGGTAGATACCGACGATAGCGTCCTTGGCCGCAAGCTGATCGTACGACATCTCGATCGCGCCATCTTTGTGAAGCACAGCCTGGAACCGGTTGATGGTCTTCGTCCAAGTAAAGTCTTGGATGTTCCCGTACGGTTCGGTTACGTCCCAGGTCACGACTACGCGATCAGCGAGCTCCTTCACGTAGCGATCGCGTGTCATGCGAGGCTTGAAAAACACGCAGATCGCCGGAACGGTGTTCGCCATGCTCGCCGCCGCTTCGCTCAACGGGTCGAAGCGGCCAATCGAAACGCCACCCTGGTCGCGGGGTCCCGAGCCGGGACCAAAGTTACCAGCGTTGGTTGCTTCCCCGAACCGAATCGATCCGGTAACGCCGACCGAGAACGAATCCCAACTCTTCCCGGAAAAAGGAAATGAAAAGCTGTGCAGCGTGACCCGAGGGTCAGTGACTTGCTGGCCGAAGTCCGCATCCCACTTCAATGGGAGGTTTTCGACGCGGTATCCTGCCCGTCCGGGCGTGAAGCGAAGGGTATGCTGCCCTAGGTCGAAGAGGTTCTCCTGGCCGAGCGCGCCTTTGTCTAGCTCCATCAGGATCAGGTTTCCGACGACGGAGACCTTGCCGACCGGCTTGCCGGGCTCCTCCCGTTCTTGAGCTCGTAAGCCATTGCCCGGCAGAAGAGTGACACAAACGATCAGGGACAGTTCGAAAACAAGGCGTTGTCTTCTGGTCATGCGCGCGCTCCTCAGCATAAGGTGGGCATAGGTATACAATATCAGGAGCCTGAAGGAAAGTCGTTCGGCGTCAATGGGCAAAAAAGAGGGAATCCTCGCCACGTAGGTCCGACCCCTTGGCTGCTCACCGCTACTGGTGGCCGCTCAGATAGTGCCGGTCCGATAATTGGTTCAGGCCGTAAAGCTGGCTCCCCGGGAATTGACCCGCTACAACACACCCACCACTAAAGCGGCGCGGGTGCCATCGGTAAACGCTACACCGTTTGATCGCGGGTAATCCGGCCGCGCCGTTCGTTTCCGTTCAGCAGCGGATGAACTTCCCGCCGCAAACGCAAGCTACAGTCTCCGGCGGGTAGGGATTCCACGTCACGGGAAACATAGCTTAGGGAAAGCAGAGACAACGACAGTGGAAAACACGGCGCCGGTTCCCATTCCTAAACCATTCACGCCGCATCCGAGCTTCAGTGACGAGGTGAACCGGAACATTGTGCAGTCGGAGATTGAAGGTGGCGTGTACCTGGATGATCTATCAGAGGGCGCGGTGTTGGAAGTTGAGACGCAACATCATTGGTACACCATCGTCGTTCGCGGTCGCGGCCAGGAACTGATCTCGGGGCACCCCCAGTACTTTCCCGGTCCCGTCGCGGTGAGAATTGCCGGAAGCACGTGGGGCGGATCGATGTTGAAGCTTCGGTTCGTGGGCCGAGGCATGCACCTGGAATTCCTGCACCCCGTGTATCAGACCATCACAACCTCACGGATTTTGGAGATCCGGGCTTCGGACCAGCTCGCGGGCAACGCCCGGGCGCCGCAGAACTGAACGTGCACGCGTGCTACTTCTTCAGATCCGCCGTCCAGTTGGTCACCAGGGTCAGCGGCGGGCTTGCGGCTTGAGCCGTGGTCCCGTTGATCAGGAATCTCTTGCCATCGGCGGAGGCTACAAACGGGGTGCCTGTAATGTAGGCGGTGTTGGCGCGGAACAGCTCCTGCGGAGTACCCAGCTCAAGGCTGGCGCCCTTTTCGCGCACCTCCACGGACGTCATCATCCCTCCCATGGAAACAAAGTAGAGTTCCTTGCCGTCGCGCCGCCAAGCCGCCAGGCCTCTTGAACCTGTGGTTGAGACCTGCCATTTGCCTTCGCCGCTTGGAAACGCCTTTATGTAGACCTCGTACTGGCCCGTGTCGTTGCTCACGTAAGCGACCCACTTACCATCGGGTGAAATGGCCGGATCCACCTCGTTGAATGGGGTGCTGACCACCGGGAAAGGCTTCCGGTCGCCAAACATGGGGAGCGCCCAGACGTCGTGCCCGCGGTTGGCTTTCGATGCCAGGAAGAATTGGTATGCGATGTAACGCCCGTCGGGCGAAACAGAGTATGGCCATAATTGAGCTCCAGGTGTTTCCAGTACCTTTTCATCAGCACCGGCGCCGTCGGCCGACCGGCGGTAGATGGTGTACGCTCCGTCCCGATTCGAGCCGAAAACGATGGACTTGCCATCCGGCCACCAGACGGGAGCCTCATTTCCTCCGGGTCCGAAGGTGATTCGGCTCTTGGTCTTGCGCTCGAGGTCAATCACCCAAATATCCGAGGTAGAGGGGGAATCGGCAATCGTCACGGCGAGCTTCGACCCATCGGGCGAAAGCATGGGGTCGGAATAGTGTGCGGTCTCCGGAAGCGCCAGTTCGCCTTGCTTGCCCGTGCGGTCATACCAGATCAACTGCGAGACTGTGCTAACTTCCCCTTCCTGATAGAGCAGCACGCCGCCACTCGAGGCTGTGAACCTGCCCGCTCCCACATGATCTGCAATCGGCATGGCGTTGCCTTCCATCGCCAGCTTGCGCGGGTTGAACCGTTGCGCCATCAAGGTCCCGTTGCGCACAAACAGCAAATACCCTGGCTCGGCATAAATAGCGGCCGAATTATTGCGGAGGACGAGCACCTGCTCTTTCGAGCCCAGCGCGCCGGCATAAATGGCGCTGTCGGTGCCCGATACCGAGAAGGAATAATAGAGGAAATGCTTTCCGTCGGGCAGGAAGGACGGTCGACGATGCAGCGTCATACCCCCAACGGACTCCGTCGCCTCCACGGGCGTGCCACCCGTCGCCTCAACTCGCATCAGAGGTCCCTGCTGGTCGCTGGCGAACACGATGGTCCCATCCTGGTTCCAGGCGCCGCCGCGTCCATTGGGGGCATCGCACAGAGCTTGTGGCGGGCCGCCGCTCGCGTCGCTCTTGTTCAACTTGCCGCCGGCAAAATATCCCAGATAACGGCTGTCCGCCGACCAGAAAGGATAAGTGGCGCCCTCGGTCCCGGCCAGCGGCTGTGCCGTGGCCGAATTGAGAGACTGCACCCACAGCATGGGCCGCCCTGCACTGGCCGTCGCCCCAAAGGCTATGCGGCGGCCGTCGGGCGAGATCTCCACCGGGCCATAGGGATTCAAAGTTGCCTTATCCGGCGGCAGAATGTAAGAGTGAACCGACATCGACGGCGCAAGCAACAATCGCAGCCAGAGGCTGCCCAGAATGATCGCGGCCAAGACACCTACGGCAGCGAGCGTCCAAGGGAGGGCGCGCTGTAGCGTCGATCTCTGATCGACGCCACGGCGGTCGGAGACCGCCGCTACAGGGGCCTCCGAAATCCATTTCAGCCCCACGCCTACATCGTGCGCACTTTGCAAACGCTCGTCGGGGTTTTTCGCCAGGCACTGAGCTACCAACCGGTCGAGCGCCGCCGGCGCCAGCGGCTGCGCCTTGCTGATGGGCTCGGGGTCCTTCTCCAATATGGCGCTCGCCACGCTAAGCTGGCTTTTTCCTTCGAAAGCCCGTGCGCCGGTCGCCATCTCGTAGAGCGAAGCGCCCAAGGCGAAGATGTCGGACCGCGCGTCGGCTTCTTTGCCCTCGATCTGCTCCGGGCTCATGTAGTGAATCGTTCCGACCATGACTCCGGCCTGAGTAATGGGGCTGCCGGGACTTGCGCCAGCGGTTGCGGTCAGCGCAGCGGTGAGCAACGGCGCGGAGGCATCCGGTTGGTCGTGTAGGGCCGAACTGCGTTCGGCCGGGCGAGCGCTGCTCGCCCCTACGGCCATCGCTTTCGCCAAGCCGAAGTCCATCAGCTTCGCCCCGCTCTTGGTGAGCATGATGTTGGCCGGTTTCAAATCGCGATGTACCACACCCTGGCGATGGGCCTTCTCGAGCGCCCCGGCTACCTGCATCCCGATTCTGACAAGGTCCGCCAAGGGAATCTTGCCGCGCTTCAGCCGCTCGGCCACCGACTCGCCGTCGAGGAATTCCATCACCAGGTATTCCCCTGCGGCATCGTCGTGGCCCACGTTGTAGAGCACGCAGATGTGCGGATGCTGAAGCGAGGAGATGGCCCGCGCCTCGCGCTCGAAGCGCTGACGAAAGTCGGGAGAAGAGATGAATCGCTCGGGCAGAACTTTAATGGCCACGTCGCGGCCCAGGCGCGTGTCGCGCGCGCGATACACCTCTCCCATCCCACCCGCGCCGAGCCTTTCTTTAATCTCGTAGGGACCGAGCTTGCTCCCCGAGGTTAATGCCATGCTTACAATCATGTTTTGAAAGGTGCTGTCTCGCTAAAGAATTTTAGCACAATCGATTGAACACCATTAGAACAAACTACCGACGCTCGAAGGCCGATTCCGCCTGGCGCCTGGGCGAATCGTCAGGCATGGCCAATCACCCTGAAGACTGCACGCGACAAGGCCCGCGTTGTCACGGACGACTCGGTGACGGGCAAACGGCTAGTCAGGATCACGAGCATTCAATACCATAGCCCCGCGAGCCGCGCTAGGATACGGAATCGCCGCCTGTAGACATAAGGCGGCACGGAGGTCCCGTGGGAAGGTTAGCGGACAAGTATTGCCTTCGACAAAAGGGCATGGACTCCTTTTTTGCCATCCACAAGCTGCGTGATGTGCAGATCCACCGCGTCGCTGGCGAGAATATACGCTGTATCGCGATCGAGATGTTTCTCCTGCACTAAGAAGTCGAGCATCTCTTCGAGCGCGATGCGCGCGGCCTCCTCGAGGTTTTCGTTAAAACCCATGGAGATGAAGTGGGTGGGAGTTTCGGCGCGAGGCCAGCGCAGGTGAAGGTCCTTGCGCACGGAGAATTGCAGGGTTCCCCGCAAAGCTGTTTCCATGGCGGTGAGACAGACTTCCCCGTCTCCCTGTCCAACGTGCCCGTCGCCTACCGAAAACAAGGCGCCGCTGACGTGCACGGGTATGTAGAGCGTCGTTCCCGCGACCAAATCCTTGTTGTCCATATTTCCGGCGTGAATCCAGGGTGGGCCACTGCTGACGCGGCCGATGGCAGCGGGCGGAGCCACACCCATAACACCGAAGAACGGTCGCAGCGGAATCTCGATGCCATCCGAAAATAGCGCCACTTTGCGGGCGAGATCGAGCCGTGTCAGCTTGAAATGCGCGTACGGAAAATCGTCCGGAAGGAAGCCCTTCCCCGGCAAGAAGCTGTTCCACGCATAGGGAACAGCGGGCTCGATGGAGAGGATCTTCACTTCCAACGTATCCCCGGGTTCTGCGCCCTCGATCCAAATGGGTCCGGTGAGAATGTGGGGCACTTCCCCGCGGTCCTTGATCTCGCGTTCAACCTCCAAAAGGGCCGGTTGCATCTGATCACGAGGCAAGCCCGCGGCTTCTAATGCCGCGCTTCCTCCGGCGGGCAGCGTTTCGACCTCCACGGTGTCCCCCGAGCGAACCCGCAACACGGGCGGTGTGGAAGGATCGAAGTAACCCCACGTCACCGTTTTGGGCGACGGAGCTAAATGGTACGTCGCAGGCCCGGCTGCAAGCAGCGCCGCAGCGATCGAAAGGAGAATGAGCAGTCCTCCGGGAATCAGTCGTTTCATTCTACCTCCAGGCTGGCAAGTTCGCATGGGGCCTCCCATTTAGTTCTCGTCGAAACGGTCACTGGCTTCCATTTGAAATCGCGTGGAAGCGCCAGAGCGCAGATCTGAACGGCCATGCGCCCGAGACCACGCGGCCATCGCTAAGCCAGCCGGGAGCCAGAACATCGCCGGTGAACTTCAACGGAATCTTCTCCAATTTGCCGCTGCGCGGATCGAGAATGCCCGCTCCGAAGTAATCAGGCATAGCGACAGACAGTAACACCCGTCCGTCCTTCCCGATGGCGTTCGGACTGAGCTGGACGGGGGCCAAGGGTAGATCACTTACGGTGGGAATCGGTTGCTCCGCCCCGCCGGAAACCGACACTCTCAGGAGCCGGACGCCCTCCTCATCGATGAGTTGTACGATCACATCTTTACCATTCGGGTCGGCGACGACGGAGTCTCCTGGGCCAATTTGGCGCGGCTGTCCGCCGCTCGCTGGGATGGCCCAGACTGTTCCTGAGACCACGTAGTAAAGCGTCTCGCCGTCGGGGGAGGCGGCGAGGCTGGTGATGTCGGTCCCGGGAGTTCCAGCGAGCCGCTTCACAATCCGTCCGTCGGCGAGGGAGGCCAATGCGATAACGGCGCGGCCGGGCGGGCCCTGGACGAAAGCAATCCGATCCTTACCGACCTGGCAGGCCGGCAACGAGGTCTCATCCTTGGTTTCAATGAGGGGAACGACCTCGCCTCCAGATTTGACCGCCAGCAGTCGTGATCGGCCGGCGGCCAGCGAAGCAAAAACGATGCGGCCATCAGCCAATGGAACCGTTACCGACCCGCGCCCGGCCCCTCCTTCAGAACTGGACAACGTCTCCGGCGTTCCACCGGCAGCCGGAAAACGTAGAACTTCAAGTGGGCGGCTTAGCTGGTCCAGGTAGATGTCGCCATCCTTGTCTACGTCCATATAATCGGAGCCCAAAGTCAGAGAGAACAATGTCCGGATGGGTCCTGTGCCGTGGCGTGGAATCGAGATCACGCGATGGAGGTCGCCAGCCTGGCTATCAACCAGAACGGACTGGTCATCGCTGGCGATGGCGATGGGGAATAAATTGATAGCGGACAGTGGAAAATCGAGTTCGGGCGCAAGACGCCGCGCCTTTCCCGAGGCGAGATCAATGATGTAGAGGTTAGGTGGGGCACTACTGCTCCCACTTGCGACGGAAATGCCTGTCTTGGCTTGTTCGAGCGTCTCCCCAAGAAAAACGGCCTCCTTACCGTCGCGGAAGGCTCGCACCGGACTTATGCCGCCCCAGCCCGCCGTAAGGGCATCGAGAGGTTCCAGGCGCCCGCCTTCGGGCCAGAACCGGTACAGTTGTTTATTTCGGTCCTTGTTCACTTTGATCGCGAGCAAACTGCCGTCAGGCAGCGGCTCCGGTCCCATCGCGGCTTCCAGAACCAGGTGTTCATCACCTCCGAACCGTGAAACCGTGTAGATACCCTGTGGAGCTGAAACGAAGCGGTCGAAGTAGATTTTGCTACCGTCGGGCGACCAGTTCAATTCCGTGATACTTCCCCCGGAGCGATTCTTCGTCAGGAGCGTCCAGTCGCCCGACTGCGAGTCCATGACTGCGACCTGCGACGAGCCGTCCAGCCCCGCCTGAAAAGCCACCGTATGACCGTCGGGCGAAATCCGCGGCCCCACCGCGTCACTCGGGCCACCCAGCATCTCACCGGACCAGCCTGGGCTCGGCGGTATTTGTCGCCCCCGCGTCCACCACCCGGCCGCAATGCCGGCGATCAACGTCAGGCCGGCGATCAGCCACAGTAGTGCCTGACGCTTGGGCTGCGGCAGGGGCGCGGATTGCTGCGCGACGGTGGGCGGGACGAGGCCCAGTCCTGCCTCGTCCGCGCCCGCCAGCGTTTCGTCAATGACGATGCGCGCCTCGCCGATGGCTTGCAGACGCTGCTTGCGGTCTTTGGTCAGGCAGCGGTGCAGGAGCCGGATGATCGAGGACGGCGTCGAGGCAGAGAGCGCGCTCCAATCGGGTTCAGACTTCAGCACCGAGGCCAGAGCGTCGGAAGTGGTTTCACCCGCAAAGGCCCGCCGGCCCGTCAGCGTCTCGAACAGCACCGCGCCAAACGACCAGATATCGGCGCGCCGATCCGCTGTCTGGCCACGCGCCTGTTCAGGCGCCATGTAAGCCGCTGTGCCCATGATCATGCCCGCTTGCGTCGCCTGAGCCGTCAATGTGGGCGAGCTCGAAGGGTAGGCGGGCGTTACGGTGTCGTCTGCCAACTTCGCCAGCCCAAAGTCCAGCACCTTGACCATGCCTTCCGGAGTGATCTTCACGTTCGCCGGCTTCAGGTCGCGATGCACAACACCACGCTCGTGGGCATATTCCAGCGCCTCGGCGATCTGCTTGGCGATGTGGAGGGTCTCGTCCAATTGCAGCGGCGCGCTCTGAGCGCCGCTTCCAGGCCGGCGGTCAGAGACGGCCGCTACAGCTAAGCGGTCGGCCAGAGTGGGCCCTTCGACCAGTTCCATCACCAGGGCGCGCACTCCGTCCGACTCTTCGAGGCCGTAAATGGAGGCGATGTTAGGGTGATTCAGCGAGGCGAGCACTTGCGCCTCGCGCTGGAAACGAGCCATGCGCTCAGCGTCGTGCGCAAAGGCTTCGGGCAGGAGCTTCAGCGCCACCTCACGGCCGAGCTCGCTGTCCGTGGCGCGGAACACCTCGCCCATTCCACCCTTGCCGATGGCGGCG
This sequence comes from Terriglobia bacterium, assembly GCA_050008495.1. Taxonomy (GTDB): domain Bacteria; phylum Acidobacteriota; class Terriglobia; order UBA7540; family UBA7540; genus CAVROP01. The sequence continues at coordinate 17,543 of JBEKMN010000103.1, forward strand.
GTGATCCGATAGTGCGAGAGTGTGCTACCGACCAGATCAGCCCCCCGAGCCAGTCCATTACAGACTGTGATTTTGCCAGTCGAAAACGAACAGCACCTATTCTACATCAAGAGCTTCCGGAGATTGCGGCTAGGTAAGGCCAATCGGAAGCGATCCACATTGACGTACAACGGGGTAGCCGCGGAAGTGCTTTGCGGCGTGCCGGTAGGGCGGCAACAGCCCGTCAATGGCCAGTACCCGCGCTTCGGCCCATTTAGTGAAGGGTAGGCTGATCATCAGACAGAGCACAAACTGACACCCAAAATTCCTCTTGCCGTTTGATCATCGTCTGCGGAAAATCAGCAAGGCGCCAATTTCTGCGTGTGCTTCTGCTGACGGAATGCGGCGAACGTACTGGTAGCTTGTCGCTTGGGCTCACCGGCCGATTGGATTCGGGTACGCTGCGAGCGACCACAGCCCGGCCATGGGATTGACCCCCGATAGCCACCGCGTGCGTCGTGTTTCAACATTCCTTCTCCTGTTGAGCGCGCCGGAGGGTAGTTGCTTGTTCTGAATCGGACTGAGCCGTGTCGGAGTAGAACTCGTCACCAGGGGCTGCGCCTGTCAAGGTGGGAAGGTGGCGTGTTGCCCGCCTGGCGCACTTTGCCCGACTGGACCCCACCAAACCGGCGAAAACGGATCCCTTTTAGTCCGGTGCTAACAAACCCAATTTCTGGATAATTGAAAGCTGCACCAGACGCTTACATTGCAACCGAGGGGATCGGAAGCTCGAATTCCTTCAAGATATCCTGAAATGGCAGGGCTGCCCGAAATCATCCGATTCCGGGCAGCGGAATCTGCTCAAACCGGCTCTTGCGAATCAATCGCTTGCGGCGAGCCGAAGAGTAGGGTTTTTGGGCAAGCTATGCAAGTCCGCCGGCTGCGTGGTCAGCCGGGAGCCACAGAAGAACGGGTGACTTCTCAGATAGGCCGATTCGGCACAGCGGGGCGCTGGGATCAAGGGTTTCGCTTTCTTCGCTAAAAGCCTGGGCGGTTGGGAAGGGGATTTTCACTGGAAATCGGCGGAAGTGCGGTTAGTCTACACTACGCCGTCACTCGGGATCTATCGACTATCTCCGGTGCCGGGCTGAATTCGCCGACACCCGAGGCGAAACAAGCCGTGCGAAGTGCGCTGCCGTGTAATACCCGTTTGACTGAGCGTGTTAGTAGAATTATTCTTGATTTTCGCCGCAGCAGTTTCCCGGAGCTGGGCATTGATGAACAACTCCTGTGCAAGGCACGCTGTCAGTGCTTTCGTCTTGGGCTTCCACGAACGGTTTTGTCGAGGCCCGTCTGGAGATGATTGCGACCGCGCCAAGGCAGTCGCGCCGAAGGAGGACCGTGGTGAAACGAGAGGCTGATTCGCACGAAAAAGCTTGGCCGAGCCTTCCTTTGGAGTCCTGGAGCGACACTTACGCGACTTTGCATATGTGGACTCAGATCGTTGGCAAGATTCGCCTCGTGCGAAGTCCCTGGATCAATCACTCCTGG
>JBEKMN010000104.1:0-18889 GCA_050008495.1 Terriglobia bacterium
TCCCGATCCCGTCGCGGTGAGAATCGCGGGGTCCACGTGGGGCGGCTCGATGCTGAAGCTACGGTTTATCGGGCGAGGAATGCACCTGGAATTCTGGCATCCCGTATTTCGCACCATCAAAACATCACGGATTCTCGAAATCCGCACCTCGGACCAGCTCGCGAGCGACGCTTGAGCGGCCAGGAAACCGACCGTGCACCACAAGCTTCCGGGCCCGCCTGAGCCGCATAAACTTCCCGCCGTAGTTCGCTTCGCGCCTTTGCCATCTGATTCTGGATAGGAAGTCTGGTCATTTCGGCCCAAGTCGAAACACAAGGCAGCCGCGCAAACGGGGATCAAGGAAATAGATCCTGTCTTGTCGCCTACTGTTTACTAATCGCCAGTGGCTCTGCAAGCCGGGCACTTTGACGAGAAACGGCCGACCCGCACATCCGGCGACCCGGATCTGTCTGTTCAGCAGATCCCAGGATTGTGGACAGGTGGTCGCCCAGCCGTCAACTCGCCCACCATGGGCAGGTTCGGATTCCGGGAAGGACAAATTGCCGTTTCCGAAGCTGCTGGAGGAGGTGTCACGCGTCAGGTTTTGGGTGCCGGATGATACCATAGTGACGTAAGCCCGCGTGCCGGGGGGTTAGGCTGGCAACGTATGCCTTATCTAACGCATCGCAAAAGCCGTAGGACACAGATGAGAAACGCGGTCGCACGTCAAGTTGTCGCTATTTTGGCTCTAACTCTTGCCGGGACTCGGCCCGCCCCCAGCCAACTCCCTCCTGCGGCAGGCACTCCGCCTGTCGAGAAGTTCGCCCCCGCAGCTACAGGGGACAATTACAGGCTCAAGGCGGACGTGAATCTGGTCCTGGTGGAAGCGACGGTGCGCGACCACAACGGCGGCATCGTAAACAATCTGACGCGCGAGAGTTTCGGTGTCCTCGAAAACGGCGTCGAGCAGCAGGTCGCGTATTTTTCGCGCGACCAACTCCCCTTGGCCGTTGCCCTCGTCCTCGATTGCAGCGGGACTATGGGGCCGGTTCTGAGTAAACTGCACCATGCCGCCTTCGAGACGCTCTCGGCTCTCAAGCCCGACGATCAGGTGGCCCTGTTTGACTTTGCAGCACGCGCGGAAATGCTGGTTGGCCTGACGAAGAATCGTCAACGCATCGCGGACGCCATTGCCACCATTCGCCCCGGGGGCGGCACGGTGATTCCAGACGCCCTTTACGAAGCCGCACTTTATCTCGCCCGCGCCGCTCCGGGCCGCCGTCACGCCATCATCCTGGTCTCCGATAACCAGAATACGGAAAAGGGATACTGCGATGAAAAGCGGGTCATCCACCAAGCGCTCGAATCCGAGGCGGTCATTTACAGTATTCGGGTTCCGGAAGGTTCTCACCCTCACTCGATGTATGTGATTCCTCCCATCTTAGAGGAAGTTTCCTTTCGGGATGTTTCCGTCCCCAAGATGACCCACGACACTGGAGGCGAAGTCATCGACGCCAGAAACCTCAGCTCCATCCGCTCCGCCATGGACACAGTGATCTCCCGCTTGAAGCAGCGCTATAGCCTGGGCTACTACAGCACCAACCGGCGTCACGATGGCGCCTTCCGTGAAATCGAGATTCACATCACGGACGCCTCGAATGACCAAAAGTACACAGTCTATGCCCGCCGCGGCTATTACGCCCCGGGGGAGGACGGCAGTGGGCAGTAGGCAGTGGGCAGTGGGCAGTAGGCAGTGGGCAGTCGGCAGTAGGCAGTGGGCAGTAGGCAGTAGGCAGTGGGCAGTCGGCAGTAGGCAGTGGGCAGTCGGCAGTAGGCAGTGGGCAGTCGGCAGTAGGCAGTGGGCAGTGGGCAGTCGGCAGTAGGCAGTGGGCAGTAGGCAGAAAGCGGTTGGCAGTGGTAGTCAGCGGCGGGCAAATGACGGGAGCGGAGTCAGATCGAAATTCGCTGCCTTACTCATACTGCAAGTGATGCTCTTCCGGCTACTCGCGGGTGAAATTCCTGATCGCCGCATCGCGAAATCGGTACCAATCCTCTTCGATCCCGAGCCCCCCTTACATCACAACCCCAATGTGGTACACTTTTGGTAAAGGGTGGGGTGTTCAGATGATAAATCTTAACGAAGTTGGGGCCTTCGGGTCTGTCGATGCTTCCGGGAATCTCAGCGTGCGTTTCGGTGCGTATCTACCGGGCATTCGCGCCACGGATGGATTCGAATTAGTGGTGCGCGTCATCCACACGGACGACCGTTTCGACCCGGCGATCCCCACGCAGGATTTCCCGCTGACCTGGACGAGCGGCAGCGCCCTGGATTTGTGGACCGCCACGGTGCCTCTGCAACCCATCGCGAACACCCATTTCGGCCAGCAAGGCACTTACCTCTACCGCTATCAGCTTTGGTGGACGCCCTCCGGTGGAAGCCGCCAACTCGTCACGCTCTGGTTTACCGATCCGTTTGCCCGCGTCACCGATGTGGGCGAACTCTCGGCTGTTACGCTGAGCAGCTCTGCCGCGCCTTTCAACTGGACTGACGCGTCTTACAAGACTCCGGAACTGGATGACCTTGTAGTCTACGAACTCCAGGTGGAGGAGTTTAACGACACCTTCGATGGGGTAATTGATCGGCTGGATTATTTCCAGGGCCTGGGGGTGAACTGTCTCGAGCTCATGCCGGTAACGAGCGTCAAGCTGGATTTCGACTGGGGCTACGGCCCTCTCCATTACTTTGCGCCCAACACACGCTTCGGAGGCCCCGCTGGTTTAATGCGGCTCGTAGATGCCTGCCATGCGGCCAACATGGCGGTCATTCTGGATGTCGTCTACCAGCACGTCGATCCGGCGTTCGCCTATAAACAGGTTTACGACGATGTGAACAACACCCCCGGAGCACCCGAGGTCGCAAATCCGATGATTGGAGCCGACGGGCCATTCGGCCCCCAGGCAGATTTCTCCCAACCCTTTACCCAGGACTATTTTCAAATCTCCAACCAGATGTGGCTGGACGATTACCACGTCGACGGCTTTCGCTACGATGAGGTCACGGATCTTTACAACGGCCCTACGGGCGACGCTTACGCCAAATTGGCTTACGACACCTACCAGTATTCCCTGGGTATCAGCCGCTTCCAGCAAGGCGCAGCCAGCTACAGCCGGATTGTCCAATGCGCGGAGGCGCTTGGCATAGCGCGCACCGTGCTTCAAAATACTTACACGAACTGCGCCTGGCAGGACGACTTGCTCAATAAAGCCGAGGACATGATGACGTGGAAGTATGTGGACGCCAACTTCGCCCACCTGCTCGACCCGACCTTCAGCGGCTATCCAAGCACCAAAACCGTAGATAACGCCGCGGGTAACCCGGTGGATATGCCGGTGGCGCCTTTCCAGTATCTCGAAACGCACGATCATAGCCAGTTGATCGTGTTTGGCGGCACCCAGTCCGACGGCGATTTCCCTCCCGGCGACCGCAGTCACTTCTATAAGCTGCAGCCCTTTGCCATCGCCCTCTACACGCTTCAAGGCATTCCGATGCTTTGGCAGGGACAGGAGTTTGCGGATAACTACAACCTTCCGAGCAGCGGGTCGGCGCGCATCGAACTGCGCAGGGACACGCATTGGGAAGACTTTTATGACGAATACGGCGCTCCCCTCATTCGCCTCTACCGCAGGCTGGGATTTCTCCGCCGCAACTACCCCGCTTTGCGAGGCCGCGATTCTTACTATTATTACCTCCAGTCCCTACAGGGTAATCAGATCATTGCCTACCATCGCCACGCCGCAGCCACCGCGGCCCAGCCTGAACAGTACGTGATGACGCTGCTGAACTTCTCCGATACGGCTGGAACAATTAACGTTCCTTTTCCAAAGGCCGGCACGTGGCAAGAGATGATCGATGCCGACCTGCGCCTGCTGACGATTTCGGTCGCCACCGATGGCGCGACCCAAACCATCACAGTCCCCTCCAACTATGGCCAGGCTTTCGTCTGGCCGGCATGAAAGCAATGTGCGCCTCCAGCCAGATCTGCCGAAATATCGGCTCGTGCCGATATTTCGGCTGACGCCGCCTTACCATACCGGCTTATAGCACCTTGGCTCTTGAGTAAGTCTCTTGATTATAAGCAGTTAACCATTGCCAAGCCCGGCCTGTGGTTTGGCCCCTGGACTGCCATATTCATGTAGAGCGAGGTGAATCCTAAATCATGCTCCGAGTCACAACTAACGCCGAAGAAGGACAAGGCAAGGTCACGTTAAAGCTCGAAGGCAAGCTCGCGGGCCCGTGGGTCGAGGAGTTCGAACGTTGCTGGAGTTCGACCGTCGAGAAGTGGAAGCAGGTTGTCGTGGAACTTGCCGGCGTGACCTTCATCGATTCTAAAGGAAAATGCCTTTTAGCCAAGATCCATGGCCAAGGGGCAAAGCTGGTCGGAACTGGCCTTATGACCAAGTCCATCATCGAAGAAATCTCAAACTGTGACGAGGAGCATAAGCGGACCACCGAAAGAGCGCAGGGGGCCAAACACACCCTGGTCAAGATGCTCATCGTGTTGTTCGTTCCCATGTTCATCCCCCCTGGGCGCGCGCGAGCGCAAGACGCCAAGACACTGAAACTGACGCTCCAGGAGGCCGTGCAGCTTGCCTTGAAGCAGAACCCGCAGATCCAGATCGCCAACCTGAGTCTGGCCCAGAGCGTGCAGGATCAGAACATGGCGCGCGCCGGCTTGTTGCCGCAGGCTGATTTTCAGACTGTGGACAGAGCCATGCGGTATAACATCTATGCTCTGTTTGGCAGCAAGTTCCCCGGCATCCCCCAGCACGGCGGGCCATTTCAGTTTTTTCAGGCGGGTCCGAACTTTGGAATGCCGATATTCGATCTGAGCCTGTGGCGCCGATTGCAGTCTGCCCGCCAAGGCATCCGGGCAAGTGAGGCCCAGGAAACAACTGTTCGAGAGCAGACAGCGCTATTGGTGGTGTCGCAGTATTTGGGGGGCATGCGGGCAGGTGCAGCGGTGGTGGCGGCGAAATCACGCGTCGATTTAGCGCAGGCCCTTTACGATCAAGCCTTCGACTTGCAGAAGAACGGGGTGGGCACCGGCCTGGACACCTTGCGCGCCAACGTCGAGCTACAGAACGAAAAACAGCGCCTGATCGAAGCGCAAACGCAGGAAGAGATTGCACTCTATGGGCTCGTCCGGCTTCTCAATCTTGACCTGCACCAGAAAGTGGAGTTGGCGGATCAACCCAGCTTCTTCCAGACCCCGGAGTTTGTGGCGAGCGAGAGCATCGAACAGGCCCTCGCGACTCGCCCGGAGATGAAAACGCTCGAGGCGCGCGAGAGGGTGGCGAGGCTTGCCATAAGGGCCGCCAGCGAGTCGCGCCTCCCAAGTGTCAACTTCGGGGGAGACTGGGCCTACCAGGGCCTCTCCTTGGAGAGCTCAATTCCTTCTTATACTTTCCAAATCTCTTTTGACGTGCCGATCATCACCAGCGGCAGGATTCACGCCCAGATTGCGCGGTCTAACCTGGAACTGAAAAAGGTCATGCAGGAAAGATCGGATCTTCGCGACCAGATCGCCCTGGAAGTGAAGACCGGCGTCGCACAGCTCGAGTCCGCGCGGCACGAAGTCGAGGTTGCCAATCTGGGAGTCCAACTGGCCCAGGAAGAAGTGACTGAGGCGCGTGACCGTTTCCAGGCAGGAGTGGCCAACAACATTGAAGTGATTACCGCGCAGGACGCCTTGGCGCGCGCCAACGATAATCAAATTGTGGCCCTGTACGGTTACAACCAGTCGCGCGCCGACTTGGCACATGCCATCGGCCAAACCGAAGGCCTTTACGCAAAGTGAGGTGGAAGAATCATGGATTCGAACGTCGCAGAACTGGAAAAAGCTGTGAACCAGGAGCCGTCTGCCTCACCGCAGCGGGAGCCCGAGCGCCAGGGCACAACCAGCCGCTGGGCCGACCCCAAGTTTCGCCGGCTCTTTCTGGGAGCAATCGTGGTTCTGGCCGTCGTAACCGTCATCCTCATCCTCTACTACCACAACCGGCTAAGCACCGACGATGCCCAGGTGGACGGTCACATTATTCCCATCGCTGCCAAGATTTACGGTGACGTTTCCGAGGTGGCGGTGCTTGACAACCAAGCGGTCAAGGCGGGACAAGTTCTGGTGCGCATCGATCCTCGCGATTACCAGGCTAGGGCGGATCAGGCCAAGGCGGCCCTGGCGCTCGCCGAGAGCCAGGCGCAAGCAGCCCAGGTGGGAGTACCGATGACTCAGGAAACCACTCAAAGCTACACCTCTTCCGCCGACGCGCAACTCGCCAACGCGCAAGCGGAATATGAGCGATCCAAGTCAACCTACGAAAAAGACTCCACCGCGGAACTTGCGTTCGCCCGCTCTAACGTCGACGCGCGGCAGGCCGATAACGACCGCGCACAGGCGGACCTGGCGCGCATGAAGCCGCTCGTGGAAAAGGCGGAGATTTCGCAACTGCAGTTCGATGCCTACCAGGCGGCAGCGCGCGTGGCGCAAAGCACTCTGGCTGCGGCCAAGGACCAACTAACCGCCGCAGAACGAGGGGCTGAAATTTCCAAGGACGCCATGCTGGCGGCCAAGGCCAAAGTGGACATGGCGCGCGCCGGAGTTGAGCAGGCTCGAGCCAACCACAAACAGGTTCCCATTAAGCAGGCTGATGCGGCAGCCGCAGTCGCCGCCGTGGCGCAGGCCAAAGCCAACCTCGAGGCTGCCGAACTGCAATTGAGCTACACCACGGTGGTGGCCCCCATGGATAGTGTCGTGACCAAGAAGGCGGTGGAGGTCGGACAGATCGTTCAGCCCGGACAAAGCCTCCTGGTGTTGATACCTCTCCAGGATATCTGGGTGACGGCCAACTTCAAAGAGACTCAGTTATCCAATGTCCATTCCGGGCAGAAGGCCGAGATTCACGTGGATATGTACGGGGTGACTTTCCCCGGGCACGTCGATTCGATTGCAGGAGCCACGGGCGCCAGGCTCAGCCTCTTGCCCCCGGAAAACGCCACGGGCAATTTCGTCAAAGTCGTGGAAAGAATTCCAGTGAAGATACTTGTCGACCCCATTCCGCCGGATAAGGCCATCCTGCGTCCCGGCATGAATGTGGACGCGACGATTATTACGAAGTGAGTTGAAAGTCAACAGTCGACAGTTTACAGTCAAAACCCAGAGAGCACGGTGCCGTCGGACTGTTAACTGCCGACTGTCAATTGATGCTGTACGGTCGACTGTTGACTGTTGACTGTCGACTGATCTAAGAGGTTAGCCATGTTCCACATAGTCACAGTGGCGCGAGAATACGGAAGCGGGGGCGCCGGGATCGCCCAACTCCTCGCGGACCACCTGGATTGGAAGCTGTTGGACCGGTGCCTGGCGGAGAAGATCGCGGAGCTCGCGCGGGTCGATCCCAAGCTGGCTGAAGAATACGATGAACGCCCCGATCCCTGGATCAACCGCATCGTCCGGGCGCTTTGGCAAGGTGGACTCATACGTGGGACCATGGCCGGTCCGATGCCCGAACTGTTCGATGCTGACACGATGGCTTCGCTCTCCCGGCAAGTGATCGAGGAAGCGGCGGCCATCGGACATTGCGTCATCGTCGGGCGCGCCAGCCAGTGCATCCTCCAGCAGCGAAGTGACGCATTTCATGTGTTCATTTACGCGCCCCGCGCCGAGCGCCTGCACCGGATTCGAAGCCGTCACGCCAGCCGGGCGGAAGCTGAGCTTGCTTTGGAGGCGCGAGACCAGGAGCGCGCGGCGCTCATCCGCCGGTTCTTTAACCAGGACTGGGCCAACCGTCACCTGTACGACCTGATGATCTCCTCCAAACTGGGGGATGAAAAGGTGCTGGCGAGTATTCTAAGCGCCATGGGCCTCGGGCCCCTGGCAACGAAATGAGGGTTAAACTCGTCACCCCAGCACAAGCGGTGGTCCAGATCGGCCGACTGGATTCCCGCTCCTCCGCTGAGCCTGCCCTCTCCCGAGGGGAGAGGGCGGCGCGGATCGAGAGCGAAACGAAGTTCTCCCGTCCCGCAGTTCGCCGAAACGTGTTAGCGGCACGATCCTCCAAAGTGACTGCAGGCAATTTTCGGCCGCCAAGCGACGGCGGCCCCGGAATGACAAAGACAGGGCACTAAAGTTACGTCATGAAAAGTCTATTTGCCCGCGCTCGGCGCGACGGGGTAACGAATCCGTGGGTGATTGCCCTGACGGTGATGCTGGCCACCTTCATGGAGGTGCTGGACACCAGTGTCGCCAACGTGGCCTTGCCGCACATCGCCGGCAACCTCTCGGCGGGCGTCGACGAAAGTACTTGGGTCCTGACCTCCTACCTGGTCTCGAATGCCATCGTGCTGCCGCTTACCGGCTGGCTCTCCTCACTGTTCGGGCGCAAGCGGTTTTACATGACCTGCGTGGCCATTTTCACCGTCAGCTCGTTCCTGTGCGGGCTGGCTCCCACGCTGCCGCTTCTGGTCTTCTTCCGCATTCTGCAAGGCGCCGGTGGAGGAGCTCTGCAACCCATCTCACAAGCCATCCTGGTGGAGAGTTTTCCCAAGCACAAGCAAGGAATGGCGATGGCCATTTACGGCATGGGCGTGGTCGTGGCGCCCATCCTTGGCCCCACGCTGGGTGGCTGGATCACCGACGATTACAGTTGGCGCTGGATCTTCTTCATCAACATCCCGGTCGGCGTGCTCTCCCTGATTTTCACCTATCTGTTGATCTTCGATCCTCCCTATCTGGTCAGGAAGAACTGGCGCGAAGCCAAGATTGATTACATCGGGCTGGGTCTGCTCGGCGTGGGTCTCGGTTTCTTGCAGGTGGTTTTGGACAAAGGCGAGCGGGAAGACTGGTTCGGCTCAAATCTCATCATCGCATGCTCGGCGGTAGCGCTGGTCGGCCTGGTGGGTGCGGTCTTGTGGGAGTTATACAGCGACGATCCCATCGTGGATTTGCGCATGCTCAAAGACCGTAACTTCGCCGTCGCCACCTTCACCATGTTCATGCTGGGGTTCGTGCTCTACGGAAGCACGGTGCTGCTCCCGCTGCTCTTGCAAACCTTACTAGGCTACACAGCTTTGCTGAGCGGGCTGGTGCTTTCTCCCGGCAGCCTGCTGGTCCTCATCGCGCTTCCCATCGTGGGCCGCCTGACCCAGGTGGTGGAGGCCCGATGGCTGGTGGCCATCGGACTGGCGATCACAGGCTTCTCGCTGCTCCACATGGCCCATTTCAATCTTCAGATCAGTTTCTCCACCGCGGTCAGCGCCTGGGCCTATTCCCGGCTGGGCATGGCGTTTCTGTTTACACCCATCAACGTCATGGCGTTTTACTTCATTCCTAAAGAAAAGATGAACAACGCCACGGGCCTCATCAACCTGGCGCGGAATATCGGCGGCAGTGTGGGGATTGCCAACGTTGCCACCCTCCTTGCCCGACGGGCGCAGGTGCACCAGTCCGTACTGGTCAGCCACCTGACTCCCCTCGACCCCGCTTACTCGGCCTCCCTTTCGGGCGCCAGCCACTTCCTGATGTCGCAGGGGTCAAATCCCGTGCAGGCGCTCAACCAGGCCCATGGCTTGATGTACAGCAACCTGCTCCGGCAAGCCAGCATGCTCGCTTATACCGACACGTTCTGGCTGCTCGGCCTTACCTTCCTCGCCATGATCCCGTTTATGTTTCTCATGAAGAAAATTCAGCTCCGTGCCGCCCCCACCACGCCTGTGCACTGAGGCAGTGGGCAGATGGGCAGGTAGGCAGTCGGCAGATAGGCAGTCGGCAGGTCGGCAGTGGGCAGATCGGCAGGTAGGCAGTCAGCAGTAGGCAGTCGGCGGCGGGCAGTAAGGTCCCCTTCAAATAGACTGCCCTCTCCCTTGGGGAGAGGGTGGACCGTGACGGCGTTTTCATCAGCCCTCGCGGGCCGGGGGAGGGGTTTCTTCTATTCCCAAGCCGAGAGGTTCCGCCAAATCGTAGAATTTGGCCTCGATTGGGTGTAAGGTCTTGGCATGAAACCGTTAGTCGTTTGCACAGCACTGGTACTTGCGCTTGCCGTACCCGCCCCATGCAACGGGCAGCACGATGCCAATTTGGCCGATTTCTCAATAACTCTAAAGCGAGTTGGCTGCGTCGGATCGTGTCCCGACTATGAGGTTACTATTCTCGGGAATGGGCGGGTACGATACCAAGGAAATGCGTATGTGCGTGTTGAAGGCGTAGGCGAGCGCGTCATTCCGGTACCAAATGTGCAAAAAATAGTAAGGCGACTTCAAAATGAGCACTTTTTCCAATGGGACGAGACGGACGCTGTTTGCCTTGACTTTCCGGAAGTGCACATCACGGCAAGCGTCAGAGCCCATTCCAAGCACGTACTCGAAGGCTGTAATAAGCCCGGAAGAGTGCTGACACTGGCAAAAGAGATTGACAGGATCTCCGGGACGAAACGTTGGGTGAAGATGCCGCGATAGTGTTTCAGCCACGGCTTTCGGCGATAAAGACCTGCATGGGCGGCCTCTACCCTCTTCTTCGCCTTACGCCAAGCGATATTGGGCAACTTTCACTCAGAAGCATAAACTTCAAACTCCTGCTTGCCGCTTGCGACGGAGAATTGTTTCTCGACCCCCGCGAATCGAACGCGCAGTTCAAACGGCCCATCGGATTGAACGCCGATCCTTTCCCCCTTCACCGCGCCGGGTTGAGGCTCCGCGACAAGCGACGCCACGTGTCCGTTGAATCGAAAACGCTCGCAGCCGCGGCGGCCGCCTGGCTGCAACTGCCAATCCAATCGGTTGTGAAGAGAATCCGCTTTAAGCCCGATGGCGTACTCGAGCAGGTACATGATGGGTGCGATGCCGCTCCAACCCACGAAGTCCGCCGCTGCCGGCTTGCCGGGCTGAACGGCATCAGGCGCATAGTTTTCCCATATCGTTCCTGTCTTCTCGAAAACCCTGGCCACCATCTCCAAATGCTTCAAGGCAATGTCCCGCGCAAGATCGTTAAAGCCGTAGTTCTCCAAACCTCGCAGGACCATGGTTTCCGTGGGCGCCCAGACCGAACCGCGCCAATATCCCCCGCCCGGCTCGTATCCCTGCTGGTTGGCGGCCAGCGTCGGCACAGGGTTGGTCCGCCCGAAAGTATCCGGGTTCTTCAGTTCCGCAACCAAGGCGGCTGCTTGCGCGGGTGAAGCGACATTCGCCAGCAACGTCCAGTAAGCCGCAATCGTCATCACGGGGGCAAGCTTGCCATCCAGCGTGAGGTCGAAGTAGAACTTTCGCTGCTCGTCCCACATTCGATCGTTGATGAGCTTTGCAAGCTCGTCCGCTTGCGCCGAGTACTGCCGGGCTTCGTCGCCTTTGCCGAGAATTTGCGCGATGTCGGCAAGCTGCCTTGCAAAAAGCGCCATCTCGGCGGAAATATCAATTCCCGTTCCCCCGCCTTTCAAGTAGGCGTTGCGTGGGGAATTATCCATGCTCGCCCAGTCGGTAATATAGAGCCCATTGCCTTGTTTCAAATACTCTTCGAGGGCCCCGTAGTAACGGGCCAGCGGCTCCCACACCTGCGGCAATCGGCTGCTGTCGCCGGTAATCCGATAATGCTCCAGTTCGGCCCAAGCCAGAATCGGGTGGTCCAGCGCGTCCAGAGTCAGTTTCGGGTTCATCGAGGGCGGAGTCCGGCCTTTGTAGGTTACCGCGGTCCTCCGGTCAGGATTTGAGCTGTCGTTGAGGCCCGGCCATCCCCAGCGGCTAAAGAGCGGCGCGTTCTCGTGGTTTATCCACGCGTCGAAATCAACGCCCGTGGCCCTGACGATTTCCCGGCTGATCTCGCCGTCCTCATGCTGCTTCGCATAGAAATTATCCAGCGTCGAAATTCCCGGCACGAGGGGATAGGCATAGTTGCAAAACATGGTCATGAAGCAACTGTCCCAGAGGAAAACGTTCTGGTTGAAAGCCGCGTCGATGAATTGAGAAACAAAACCGCTCTGGGGAGCCGGCTCATGAAAATGACGGAAACCTAACTCCCAGGCCTTCCAGTAGGTCTTTACCCAAAGAGGGTTATCATCGTAGATCGGCGACGGCAGTTCGCTCTTCACTTCCGCATACTTGGGCAGCGGCGCCGGCGTATACGCCTTCTTGGCGAAGTAGCGGCCCAATATTTCTTTCTGCTGAACTTGCGCGCCCTGAAGCAGGCCTACTGCTTGCACACCAAGCATAATTGCGATGATCACGTTGAATCTCATCTACTGTGCTCCCTAAGCAAACCGTCGTCGCGGTGTTTGGCATCGCATCCTTTGTCGGCGCCGATCATCCCGCGTTTTCGCGAATCACCGCACCTTGGAGTGCCCATTGCCCGCATATGACGTCTTCCGGTGGTTCTCTCGCCGCTCGGCAGCTTAAGGTGTTTGTTCAGTTTTTGCAAACTGATGCTACAATTCCTCAAAGGAGGATCGCTCATGTCAAAGAGGGGCGCGCAGGTTCTCGAAGAAGCCTTGTCGTTGCCGCCTGCTGAACGGGCCGAACTCGCGGATCGCCTGCTGAGCAGCCTTGATGCTTCGCCGATGAACCGCATCGACGCACTGTGGGCAGCGGAGGCTGAAGATCGGATCGAGGCGTTTGAGCGCGGTGAGATCAAGGCTGTTACCGCGAATGATGCCTTCGATGCGCCCGGCCGCGTGAATCAATGACTCAATCACTCAATCACTCAATGACTCAATTCCCCCCGAATCACCTCGGTAAGGACAGCGGCGTTGGAGCGCTCCGCGTCGCGGGAACCAAAAACCAAAGTGAGCTGCCGTTTGCGGGCGTGCTCCACCAATTCTTCAAGGAGAGCTTTGCGCGGGGCCTTTGACAATTCCTGGCGGTACTTCTTCCTGAAGTCCTCCCACTTCTCCGGAATGTGACCGTACGATTTCCGCAGCGCGGCCGAAGGCGCGATTTCCTTCATCCAAGCGTCGAGCTTCAATTTCGCCTTGGTCACACCCCTGGGCCAGAGCCCATCCACAAGAACGCGGTACCCGTCCGTGGGGGTGGGCGCTTCGTAAGCCCTCTTCATCCCGACTGACATGGTTAGTTCCCCCCTTCGCTTCAGATTATCTCACACCGGCATTTGAGTCATCACTCGTCCCGCCAGCCCAAGGGGCTGCGGAAAGCTCCGCTCTGACTGTCATCCTGAGCGCAGCGAAGGATCCCCGCAGTTCCCCCGGGCCTGCAATACCGAGCAACTGCGGAGATCCTTCGTCGCCCCGATCAGATCGGGGCTCCTCAGGATGACATGCGCCGGACTCCCGCCGACGGTCAGCGCCAGGACAACCGAGTTCCCATGCTACAATGTCTAGTTAGGAAGGCTTGACTCACTTAAAGCTTGATCCGCGAGACTTCCGGGCGCCGCCGTGGCTTGCCTGAGCCTGTGAGGCTTTGAGCGGGATTTTGCCTTCCGCGAGAATCGCGATGAAGATCATTCGGCTCATCTTGAAGAACACCGTGCGCAACCCGCGCCGCACGGTGCTCACGGTCGTGAGCATCGGTGTTTCCATCTTTCTGGTCAGCACCCTCCAGGCGGTTCTCCGCAGCCTCGATAATCTAGGCATGTCCAACAGCTCTAACCTGCGGGTGGTGGTGCACCGCGCCACGAGCATGACGGAGACGATGCCCATCGCCTACAAACAGCGCATTGCGGCGCTGCCTGGGGTGAAATACGTCGAGTGCATGGATTGGTTCGGCGGATACTACGCCGACCCGAGCAACTTCTTCGCTAACTTCGCCACCGAAGTTGACGACTTTGAAAAGATCGCCGATGAGCTCACGATCCCCCCCGACCAGCTCGCAGCCTGGAAACGCGAGCGCATGGCAGCCTTGGTGGGGAACAAGCTGATGGAAACCTACCATTGGAAACTCGGCGACCGCGTAACCTTGAAGGGAACGATTTACCCCGTGGATTTGGAGTTCATCATTCGCGCCGTCTATACCGACCCCGAAGATGTCGCCCTCGAACGCTCCATGTATTTTCACTGGGATTACTTCGACGAATCCCTGGGCCGGCCCGGGCGCACGGGATCGTTCTACGTGAAGGCCGCCACGCCCGAGGACGTTCCTCGACTGGCGGAGAAAATTGACGGTCTTTTCAGGAATACGGGTGCGGAGACCAAGACCGAAACGGAGAAGGCCTTCAACCTCGGCTTCGTTTCCATGCTCGGGAATATTAAACTGTTGCTGAACGTCATCTGCCTGGCGGTGGTTTTCACCATCCTGCTGGTAGCGGGCAACACGATGGCGATGTCGATCCGGGAGCGGACCGGCGAGGTGGCGGTGCTGAAAACCCTGGGCTTCCGCCAAAACGCTATCCTTTATCTGCTCGTCGGCGAGTCCGTAGCCATCGCAGTGCTGGGAGGCATGCTCGGCGCCCTCGGCGCCAAGACGACGTACGGATTCATCCATATCACCTCGACCAAGGGAGTAACCTTCGGCATACTCTATGCGCTGGGCGTCGCGCTGCTCGCGGCTTACGGAACCTGGATGCTCTTCGCGGGCGCTCCTACTTCGCGCGCCTGGATGAAGGCGACGCGCATTGCGGTAACCGTTGTGGGAGGCCTCGCAGGATTGGCCGCCGGCTTTGGGTTTTACATGGCCACCGGATATGTCATGAATCAAAGCGGTTTCCTTGCGGATTTCGGCGTAAACTACGCAACCGTGGCCCTGGGTCTGGGAATCTCAGCCGTCGTGGGCCTTGTCAGCGCCTTGCTCCCCTCGCTGCGCGCCTCGAGAATGAGCATCGCGGAGGCGCTACGCTACGTGGGCTGAAGCCGAAGCTCGAAAATCGAAATTCGAAATTCGAAACTCGAAATTCGCAGAAGACATCCCCACAGTCCCTCGAAGTCAAGTTCCGATTGCCGAATTTCGATTTTCGATTTTCGATTTTCGAATTTCGAATTCCGTCCCATGCTCCGACTGGTCCTCCGCAACGTTGTCCGCAATCGCCGCAGGTCGCTGCTGACGGTGGCGAGCGTGGCGATCTCGTTCGCTCTACTCCTCGTCTTCTTCGCCGCCTATCGTTTTCTAGAGGCGCCGCCGGCCTCCGACACCGAGCGTTCCCACCTGGTTTTGATCGTGGCAGCCAGAACTTCGGCGATCCAACCGATGCCGATCAGCTACCGCAGCCGCATCGAACGTCTGGAGGGTGTGCGCTCCGTCACCCAGGTCTTCTGGTTCGACGCTCGATACAAGAACGAAGACACGGTAATCCCTTCGCTCAGCCTCGATCCCCAGGTGGTGTTCACGTTCTTCCCCAATTGGCGATTGCCGGAAGACGCCAAGAAGCAATTCATGCGCGAGAAGGTGGCGGCGCTCGCGGCGCGCGGCACCGCCAACAAATACGGCTGGAAGGTGGGCGACCGCATTCATGTGAGCAGCCCCAACTATTTCGGGCTTGGCGTCGATCTGATTCTCCGTGGTATCTACGATTCCGACCAGGAACAAGAGCAGTCCTACCTGGTTTTCCACTGGGATTACCTGAACGACGTCCTGGGAAGTCCTAACGTGACCGGTCAGTTCTGGATTCTCGCTAACTCCATCAACGTCATGCCGTCCTTGATGAAGAACGTCGATGCGCAGTTCCAAAACGAAACGATCCAAACCCGCACCCAAACCGTCAAACAATTCGTGGTGAATTTCATCTCCTGGCTGGGCAACGTGAAGCTGATTCTGGTCGGCGTCTCCGGGGCTGTAGTCTTCGCGGTTTTGCTGATCTTGGCGAATACCATGGCCATGTCCATCCGCGAGCGTATTACGGAACTGGCGGTGCTTCGCGCCCTGGGTTTCTCCACCAATACACTGCTGACCATGCTCGCGACCGAGTCTTTCTTGATCTCCCTGGTGGGCGCCGCGACGGGTTGCCTCGCCGCCTGGGAGATTTGCCAGGCTACGGGCGGTTACGCGATCGGAGGCGGCCTGCTCGTCAACCTCGAAATCGGCGCGCCTGGCCTGCTCTCCGCCTTGGGGATTGCCATCCTCACCAGCCTCGCCAGCACTCTGGTCCCGGCTTACCGCGCCTCGCGCCTGAGCATCGCTGAGGCGCTGCGCTATACGGGATAACGCCAGAATGTCACCCGCCTGAATTCTCTTTGAACATTCCCCGCACGTGCGCGTAGAATGAGCCGAGACCCATGACGCGCCGCCAATTGGTCACCCGGAATCTGCTTCGCAATCGCCGCCGGACGATTCTGACTTTCCTTAGCATTGTCACGTCCATCACCTTGCTCGCGGTGTTCTGCGCCGTTTATCGTTTTTTTGACAATCCTCCCATGCCTGCCGAGTGGCGCCTGGTACTCACGGTTTCGGCGCGCACCTCGATGTTACTTCGCCTGCCGTTGAGCTACGGCGAGCGCATCACGCGGCTTCCCGGAGTCGTGGCCGTGTCGCCGGTGAACATGGTGGACAGCCTGTATGGCGGCCAGAACGACTTCCTCTTCGCCTTGGCGAACGATCCGGCGACTTTCTTCAAAATCTACCCGGACTGGCATCTGCCTGAAGAGCAGATCGCCGCTTACGCGCGAGAGAGGACGGCGGCTATTGCGGGACGCAAGTCAGCCCTCAAATACGGTTGGAAACTCGGTGACCGGATTCATTTGCGAAGCCCCGGTTACAACGTCGAGTTGGATTTGACCCTGCGCGGCATCTATACCGGCCAGGATGAATCCTTGCTGGGCGTCCACTGGGATTACTTGAACGAACTCGAGGGGCGCACGGATAAGCCCGGCGCCTTTATGGTGCGCGCAAAAACCGAAGAAGACGTCCCACGCCTGATGCAGGCTATCGACAATCAGTTTCACAACGGCGAGATCGAGACCCGCACGCAGCCCATGGGACAGTGGGTGCTCGAGTTCCTCGCCATGATCGGCAATGTCAAGTTGATTGTGCTGAGCATTTCGGCGGCCGTGATCTTCGCGATCTTGCTGGTGGTGGCAAACACCATGGGAATGTCGATCCGCGAACGCACCGCGGAGTTGGCGATCCTGCGGGTCCTGGGATTCCAGCCCAGGCAATTGCTGGCGCTGCTGGCCGCGGAGGCCCTGACGGTCTCCCTGGCCGGCGCGGTCTTCGGTTGCCTCCTGGCGGGAGTCGCCTTCGCCCTCGTCAGGGGATACCGAATTGGCGGAGCCATGGGCGTTAGCATCCAGGTGGACGCCCTCACGGCCGGCGTCATCCTGAGCGTGGCCATTGGTATCGCCCTGTCCAGTACGTTGATTCCCGCCTACCGCGCCTCCCGCATGAGTATCGCAGAGGCGCTACGCTACGTGGGGTGAAGCAGGTGTCAGGCTAAGAGTTAAAGGGTGAAGGTTAAAGGGTAAAGGCTAGAAGTTGAGCGAACAAGGTGTGACAAGCTGGCGAGTAAAAAGTTGCGAGGGACTTCGACATCAGTTGGACTTTAGACTTTAGCCTTTAGACTTTAACCTTTCGACTTTTGACTTTTGACTGTCAACTGTCGACTGTGAACTGTCAACTTATGTTACGACTCGGACTAAGAAACCTGCTCCGCAATAAACGGCGGACGATACTTACGGCCTCGAGTGTGGCAGTTTCGCTTTTCCTCCTCTCGTCTCTGGCCATGGTCTACACTGCGCTCGGAAAACCCTTCGAGGGCGAGGAAAGAAGTCCGCGCATGATGGTGCGCCGCTTGACCGGCCTGACTTTCATGATGCCGGCCAGTTTCCGGCAGAGAATCCGAGCTGTACCGGGCGTGGTAGCCGTTACCCCGATGAACTGGTTTGGGGCTTACTGGAAGGACCCCCTCAACTCGTTCAGCAATTTCGCCGTCGATGCCGACGCGGTGTTCGACGTGCTCGACATGGCCCACATTGCTCCCGACCAACTGGCGGCGTTCAAAAGCGAGCGCGTGGCGGCGGTGGCGGGCCGTCAGTTGATCGAGAAGTTCCACTGGAAGATCGGCGACCGGATCACTTTGATGGGAAGCATGTACGGAATCACTCCGGAACTCGTCTTGCGCGGAACCTTCTCGGGCGGGCCCGACGATCAGTTCTATTTTCATTATGACTACCTGAACGAGGCCATGCACGAATTCAACCAGGTGAATCTTTACTGGATTCGCGTCGAACGCCCCGAAATTGCCGCGCGCGTCGGCCAGGCCATTGACCAGACCTTCCGGGATACCGATTCCGAAACCAAGACCGAGGCGGAAAGCGCCTTTCTTCTCTCTTTCATCTCGATGCTGGGCAACGTTCGCGGCATCATCCTCATGGTCGGCTTGGCGGTAACCTTTACTGTGCTGCTCATTGTGGCCAACTCCGTGGCCATGTCCATCCGTGAACGCGTGACCGAAGCGGCCTTGATGCGCAGCCTGGGATTCACCTCGCGCCATGTGCTGGCTCTTTTCGTAGGCGAGTCGTTGGCTGTGACCGTGGGCGGTGCGACGCTGGGCGTGGGCGGCGCCACACTGCTCTACGACGCCATGGCCCTGCGGCAGGTCGGCTCCATGGTCTTTGCGGACATGCGAATGCGGCCGGAGACTATTCTCCTCTGCATGGCCCTGTCCGTCGTCCTGGCCATTTTGTCCGCTGGCTGGCCGGCCTACCGCGCAGCCAAAGGCAATATCTCTGAAGCCCTACGGTCAGTGGGGTAATAGCCGTGGACCAAGCACTGAGGCAGAGAGAAAGACCTGTTCTAAACAGTTCTCCGTGCCTCAGTCCCTCTGTGGTGAAGAGCTTTTGCCCAAGCCTGCGAGGCCCTGGCATTTTGTCGCACCCATTTTTCGCTGTTGTACCTCGATGATAATGTCCCCTTTTCTCCTCGTTAGAAATGTCCCCTAATAGAGTCTCCGAAAGGAGGCAGATTGGGGCGAACCAGGATGAGTGAGAGGGAGTT
>JBEKMN010000105.1:0-22848 GCA_050008495.1 Terriglobia bacterium
GGCGACAATTTGCAGATCGAATACTCCCGCGCCTTCGACAGCATGCCGTCCCAGCAAGTGAATCCACCCAGCCACCACCTGCGAAGGGATCGGCAGGATTTGCAGGCCCGGTAATGCCAGGATGGTAGAAAGAATCCGCTCCGCCTCCGCCCGCGCCCTGGAGCACACGAAAGAAAATAATCGCCCCAAGACTAGGCGCGAATCCGCAGAGCAGGGAACTTACCGTGAACACCACCAGGCAGATCATGAAGAATCGCTTGCGGCCCAGCGCGCTTGCCAGCCATCCGCTGATGGGCAATACGATGGCGTTCGACACCAGGTAGGAAGTCAGCACCCAAGTGCTCTCGTCGTTGCTCGCGCCCAGGTTGCCCGCCATGTAAGGCAGCGCGACATTGGCGATGCTGGTGTCCAGCACCTCCATGAAGGCCGCCATCGCTACTACGACCGCGATCAGCCACGGGTCAACCTTGGGCCGCCAGGGTTCGGAAGGCAGGGCGGACTTTGGGTTTTCGACTGAGGCGCCGCCATTTCGCGAGTTGCTAGGGCCTTCAGTTGTCTGCGCCATTTTTCCTGCTTGCTCTTGCAGCGAAGGAAGCGTCTGCACGTGGTTCAGAGTTCCCGCGCAATCAAACGCCCAGTCTCCTGCCTTGGCGACCCTTCGCCTAGAGCTATTTCGATTCTGTATTCTCCCGCCCGGTCCTAGCCCCATAGGGAGTGAAAGCAAGCGCCCTTCCAAAGCTGGGCGTGGGCCGTCGGCAGCAGCTATCTGTATACAAATCAGGCGCTAGACAGGATAGGAGGACCATCATGAGGCCGGCTCAACTCAGCGGGAAGCGCAATGGACAATGGCGAGTTATCGACAGGTGTCGGCACTCCGACACGCTCGCCTCCGACGTCTTGTTGGGAGCGACCATCCAAGACGCCGACCAAACCTAGTGCTACGAAGTATGGCGACGTGCGGTTGACAGGCAACGGCGGTTTGCGTATTATTCGCGGCCAAGGTAGAGGTGAAAACTCTAATTTTCCTTCATCGAACACTCCGACTCTCGTGCTGACGGGCGGGCTGGAGCCATGCGAACTCACGCCAGGTTAAAGTGCGGAACGAAGCTCGGAGTGCTCCTCGGGAAAGCCGCGCAGATTTCACGCCGGCTGGTCATTGCGGTGGTATTCGTGTTGGACTTTGCCTGCGGAGGCGCCGTCAAGCAGGCCGCGCCACCTGCTCCAGTGGCTAGCTTCGCCTGCGCAGGCACCCAGACGCAGGGGTCCCCTGAGCCCGGCACTATGACGGGCAGTCGCGACCCGCTGACCTGGCCCTTCTCGCAGAACAGCATTTGGAACCAACCCATCGGAAGCGGTGCGGTCTGTGTAGACGCCGGTTTCACGCCTGCCTTGAACATCAGCGTCGACGAGGATTGGTGGATCGTGACCAGCAACAGCGACCCCGTCACGAATGTCTATGATCCCAACTCTTGGACGCATCGTTGTGGCGGGACGGCATGGAACAGCACGACCCACTTCCCCGCCGCTCTGCTGGTCCCGGACGCCCAACCTCCAGACACTCCGAATTATGCTTCCGCGATCCTCCAGCCGGATGGCCGCACCATCCAACAGTATGAGCCCACGGCCCGATGTGCCGCGGGAGGCCCGCTGTTTGGCTATCAGGCACCCACCGTAGACATTTACGGCGACGGTGCCCTCGGAGGGCACTTCGGCTCCGGACTTTCCAGCATCGGCGGCACCATCCGCGTTGGGGAATTGGCGCCCGCCGCGGGGGCCGTACACCATGCCCTGAAGCTCGAGGCGTGGGCGCAGAAGTACTACTACTATGCTTCCAGTCGGCCAGGTTTCCGCTGGCCCGCGATCGAAGCGGATGACTACGCTGCCAGCCAGTACCATGGGACGAATCCAGCGCTGACGGAAGGCTCACTCCTGGTGATCCCGGCCACCGTCGATATCTCCAGCCTTGGATTAGCGACGGATGCGGCGCGTAAGATCGCGCTGGCTTTGCAGGAGTATGGCGGGTACATTGTTGACGACACAGCGTGGGACGACTTCGGCGTGGCGACGGAAATCAACCCCAGTTCGAGCGTTCGGGCGGAGTTCTACGCCAACTACGGCTATCAGATCGACGACCAGGGCACACCCTTTTTCGCTGACCTGAACACCATCTTCGCGGCGCTGAAGGTGGTTGACAACAATGGGCCAGACAGCGTCGGCGGAGGGGGTACGCCGCTCGTCCCCCTGGCCCCACCAATTTCGCCTCCTTGAGCGCCCCTCCGGCAGTTCGTCTGCTTTCCTCAGGGCACAGGCGAGAGCGGCTGGCGTCTGAGGCGAGACCGCCTAGTGGTTGCCAGTTCTGATGTCCGGGACGGCAGGTCCCCAGTTTGGTCGGATTAACAGAATATCAGTGGGTGACGGCAGAGTAGCGCACGGACCACCGTCTTTGTGGTCCGCGTCTTTTCGCCCCCGTGATGGAGCGGGTAGCGCATCAGAGTCCCGGGTGTTGGGACTCTGCGGCTCTGCTCTAAGATGTTCGGGTCCGCGCCAGCCCTTCAAAGTGTCCGTTGAGGCGCCCAAATACCCCGCTGCCGGGAAACTCCTTGGCAAACCACACCTGAACTTATAGGCTAGAATCGGGCGTGCGCCCGCTCGAACGGACCGGGCGGTCAAATTGTGCCGCTCGGCCTGACCTGTCCCTTCGGGACATCGCGCACCCACAAAGCGGGGTCTGCGCCATCCGGGAACGGCGTGGCTGGAGGTGAAAGCTGATCGTCGAGTGATGTTTTTGGCGAACAAAGCGAGAATGTCTATGAAAACAAAGGATCGGAGCAGCAATCAACCACCCCTGACCCCTCCTTATCCAAGGAGGGGAATCGCGGGCTCCCCTCCTCAGATGAGGAGGGGTTGGGGGTCGCGAGACTTTGCGGCCTTAGCGCCCTTTGCGCCTTGGCGTGAAACCGGGTTTTTAACAATGAAAACGGGAAAACAAAGCGAGAATGTCTATGAAAGCAAAGGATGAGGCAAAGAAAGTGGACAAGTCAAGGAGTCGAGGAGTTGAAGAGTTGAACGGCAAGAGCCGACACATAGCCCTAGTCACAGTTCGGGAAACGACCGCTGGCTTCTCAACTCCTCAACTTCTCGACTCTTCGACTGCATTATCGAGAGAACAAAGCGAGAATGTCTATGAAAACACAGGATAATGACAATATGTCGCTAATCCGACTGGCAAGTACCAGACCCACCTCGCATTAGTCCACTGTCGTGTATCATATCTCCGCTGGAGGAAACATGAATCGAAGAGAATCAATTCGTCCGGGCATTATGGCTACTCATCGCGTCGACGGTCTTCGCGGGTTGCTGCTGATATTGGCGGGTGCGCTCGTCATGGCGTCGCCGATCAGGTTGGCTGCGGCTGACTCGACCGAGACGCTCACCGCCGCCCTGCAATCGTTCGTGGCTAACCACACGCTGGCGGGCACCGTGGTGCTCGTGGCGTCGTCGGATCGAGTGCTCGCGTTGGACGCCGTTGGGTACATGGACATCGCCGCGAAGCGCCCCATGCGGACGGACGCTCTGTTCTGGATCGCTTCCCAGTCCAAGCCCATGACGGCGGCCGCCCTGATGATGCTGGTGGATGAGGGCAAGGTGAATTTGGACGACCCTGTGGAGAAATATCTGCCGGAGTTCAAAGGCCAGTGGGTCAAAGCGGAGGGAGATGCCGAGCACCTGCTGCTCAAACGGCCGGCGCACCCCATCACCGTCCGGAACGTGCTGAGCCATACCAGCGGACTGCCCTTCAGCTCAGCGATCGAGCAGCCCACCCTCGACGTGCTTCCGCTCGCTGCCCGGGTTCGGAGCTACGCCATGCTGCCGCTGGAGTTTGAGCCGGATAGCAAGTACGCCTATTCCAACGCCGGCATCAACACTGCCGGGCGCATCATCGAGGTAGTGAGCGGAATGCCCTACGAGCAGTTTATGGACCAGCGCCTCTTCACGCCGCTCGGAATGAAGGATACGACCTTCTGGCCCACGGATAAGCAGGTTCGGCGGCTGGCGAAATCTTACAAACCGAATGCCGCCAAAGATGGTCTCGAAGAGACGACGATCACGCAACTCCGCTACCCGCTGACCGACCGCAGTCGTGAGCCGATGCCCGCCGGCGGCCTGTTTTCAACCGCCGCCGATGTGGCCCGGTTTTGCCAGATGATGCTTAATCGCGGCGAACTGAACGGCAAGCGCTATCTCTCCGAGGCTGCCGTATCGCAAATGACCGCGCGGCAAACTCCGGATACCGTCAAGGAGAAGTACGGTTTGGGCTTGAGTATCGGTGATGGAGAGTTTGGCCATGGCGGCGCTTACGCGACGAACATGACCATCGATACTCAGCATAGGCTTATCTTCATCTGGATGGTCCAGCACGCGGGCTTCCCCGGCGACGGCGAAAAGAGCCGTGACGCCTTTATGCAGGCGGCGAGGGCCGCATTTGCAAGATGAAGAGATCGGGAGGTTGCTGCCTCTCAACCAGCGCTTGGCGACGAAGTTCCGCGTCACGTCATGGACATCAGGGAAGGGCGGGGCTTCAGCCCCGCCGCAGGAAATGAATGAGATTTTGGGGGCTTTAGCCCCTGAAGCGACATGGCTTCAGGGCCTAAAGGCCCATCAAAACCTGCCACGAAGCGGCGGGGCTAAAGCCCCGCCCTTCCCAAGCACCCGCGTTACGACGCTGATTTTTTGTCACTCAGTACTACCGGTGTGCCGGCGCCCCTGGACCGCGCTTCTTGAGCTTAGGCTTGCGCGAGCCGCGCGGTTCCGTCCGCTTCGGTTGGGGAGGGCGCTTCTTGCGCGCCTCCCGCTTAAGTTCCTTCCGCTCTGCCTTGTCCTTGATGTTTTTCGTGTTCATGCGTGCTTATCTCTCCTTGGTTGGACGACCGAACAAAACATTCACCACAGAGGTTCCTTTCATTCTGAGCGAAGCGAAGAATCCCCGTAGTTTCGGGGTGGCGGAACTGCAGATTCTTCGCTTCGCTCAGAATGACAGTTCACTTCGCTCAGAATGACAGACGTTATGGTCCTCTGTGGCCTCTGTGGTCAATCTTTCGGCTATGCCTTCTCGAGTCCAGCGTACTTGGTCATAAACTTCTTCTGGCCGTAGCCTGGAAAGCTGACGGTCAACTTCGTCTCCTCGCCCTCGCCTTCCGCCGCCAGGATCGTGCCCATGCCGAACTTGGCGTGCCGGACCTTCGACCCGATTTGCCAATGAGAGTTGGCGTTGGAACGCGCGGCGGAGCCTCCCGTGCCCAGGCGCACTCCGCGCTCTCTGAGAAATCTCTCCACGCTCGATACGGAATTGGCCGCGTTGTCCCACTCGGTTCGCGGCTTCCAGCCCGCAGTCGAGCCCGCTGTTTCGAGCAGTTCCCGCGGGATTTCCCCCAGGAAGCGGGAAGGGTTCGTTTGCTCGAACGATTCTCGAGCGTATGAACGGCGTTGCCGCGCCCAGGAAAGAGTCAGGCGGTCCTTCGCACGAGTCATGCCGACATAACAGAGCCGTCGCTCTTCTTCAATCCCCGCGTCGTCGTCGATGGAAAACTGGTGGGGAAAGAGTCCTTCCTCCATGCCGACCAGGAAGACCGTTTCGAATTCCAGTCCTTTGGCGCTATGCAGAGTCATCATGGTCACTCGAGAGCGTTCGTCGAATTCGTCCGTGTCGGAAACCAGCGAAGCGTGGTCGAGGAAATCCGAGAGCGACACACCCTGCTCTTCCGCTTCAGCGGCGCCATTCACCAATTCCTCGAGATTCTCTATCCGGTCCTCGGCTCCCGGCTGGCGCTCCTCCTGGAGAATCTCGAGATAACGTGTCCGTTCCAGGATGTTTTTGAAGAACTCGCCCAGGAGCAGGCGCTGGCGGTCTTCCACCAGATCTTTCATGAGCGAGTGAAACCCTTCCAGAGCGGCCAGCGCGCGGGCCGGCAGTCGCCTCTCGAGCAGTTCGTGCTCCAGCGCCTCCCACAGGCTGAGCTTATCCCGCCGGGCAGTCTCCGCCAGCGCCCCGAACGTGGTGTCGCCAATCCCGCGCGGCGGCACGTTGATGATGCGCCCCATGGCCGCGTCGTCGCGCAGGTTATTGGCCAGGCGCGCATAAGCGAGGGCATCCTTGATTTCTGCGCGGGCATAGAAGCTGAACCCGCCCACCAACCGGTAAGCGATACCCCTCATGCGCAAGCTTTCCTCGAGCGGTCGTGACTGCGCGTTGGTGCGATAGAGCACCGCCACGCTTCCCGCCCCCGGGTCTCCCAACGCGCTCTCCACTTCCGCCGCCACAAACTGGGCCTCTTCGTCGGCGCTGCGCGCTTCGAACAAGCGAACCTTTTCACCGCGACTGCGATCCGTCCATAGCGTCTTGCCCTTGCGCGCCAGGTTGCGGCTCACCACGGCTCCCGCGGCATCGAGTATGAGCTGCGTCGAGCGGTAGTTCTGCTCCAGGCGAATCACCTTGGCGTTGGGATAATCTTTTTCGAAGTTGAGAATATTCCCGATGTCGGCCCCGCGCCAGCGATAAATCGATTGGTCCTCGTCGCCCACCACGCAGAGATTCTGGTTAAGCAACGTCAATTGGCGGATCAGCTCATACTGGATGTGGTTGGTGTCCTGGTATTCGTCCACATGAACATAGGGGAAACGCTCGTTGTACTTTTCGCAGACTTCCGAAGAGTTATAGAAGAGCTCGACCGTCTTAAGCAGCAGATCGTCGAAGTCCAGCGCGTTGGCGCGCCGCAGCTTGCTCTCGTACAACTCGAAGAGCGCGGCCAGCCTCTGCATTTCCGGATTGGCAGCCTCGCTGCTCAGCTCTTCCGGGGTAGTCCCCCGATTCTTGGTATAACTGATTTTTGCCAGCGCGCTGCGCGGCGAGGTCATCTGTTCGCTGAGGCCTAGATCCTGGATGCAGGCCCGCATCACCCGCAACTGGTCGTCATCGTCATAGATGGTGAAATCGCGGCGGTAACCGAGCTGCTCGATGTGCCGCCGCAGCACGCTGACACAAAACGAATGAAAGGTCGAAATGTGCGGCGCGCCGGGACGCAGCGCCACCTTGCCGGCGAGCAGCTTCTCAACACGCTCCTTCATCTGCCCGGCAGCCTTATTAGTGAACGTTACCGCAAGAATATTCTCCTGGGGCACTTGCTTGGCTTCGATCAGATGAGCGATCCGGTAGGTGATGACGCGTGTCTTGCCGCTGCCGGCTCCGGCCAGGATCAGCAGCGGGCCCTCCGTCGCTTCTACGGCGACGCGCTGCTCGCGGTTAAGTTGGTCGAGGAGATTGGACATTCGGAAGTTAAGAGTCGACAGTCGAGAGTCAAAAGTAAATCCCGCCTTCTACATTGAATGGTGCCTCAAGTCTCCCTCGTTGAATTGGCATCTGCCGACTCGAATGTCCATTGTACACGAATGCGCGTCACCAATGTGGAGCCTCCCGCGAATATCCGGTGTAGGGGCGGTTTGCGAACCGTCCCTACAAACGCTGTTAATTCTCGTGCTCGCCATCCCGATCGCGCATTTCCCTCCGAATGGTTTCGGGGTCGTCCAGCGGTTCGCTTGGGCGGGCCTGTATTTGGAGTCCTGGCTCTTTCACTTTCGCCGGATCGAAGATTTGAGCGTCGGAAGGCAGTGCCTCGAAGGGCGTGAAATCGGGCGTGGCGCTAAACAAATCTGAAAGGTCCGTGGCTGCGGCGTCGTACTGATTCAAATTGGGCAAACCGAAAATCAGGTCGAAGGTTTTGATAATGCTGGCCATGCTGGTGTGGACGTGCGAGACGCCGTGCCGCGCATAAGGACTGATCATCATCAAGATGCTCCGGTGCGCGTCCACGTGATCCCAGCCGTTCTGGGCGTCGTCTTCGGTGACGAAGATGGCCATGTCCTTCCAAAACGAACTGTGCGAAAACAGCTCCACCAGCTTTCCCAGCGCTAGATCGTTATCTGCAACGTAGGAAGCGCGATAATGGTAGCCATCTTCCGGTCGCGGCTTGGCCGTGTGATCGTTGGGCAGCCAGATGTAGAGGAATTGCGGAAGCGGCTCTTTGCCGCTTGCAAACCGAAGCTGGAACTCGCGTTGGAACTGCCCAAAGCGGTACTGGTCCGAGATGCTGGTGTTGAAGGTTGCATAGTCTCGGGAAGTGTTTTCGAAGAGGACCTCGGGCATGGGCATGTTGGTTGCTTCCCGGTTGCCGGTCGGCATGAGACCTTCTCCGCCTTCGCTGCCCGGAAACGAAACTCCCTCGCCGTAGTTCCGGAACGTGATGTGGTACCTTGCCAGGTGCTCCCAAAGCGAGCCCGCCTCGAGAAAAGTTTCGGGGCAGGGGTTTCCGCACTCCAGGCTGATGCGCCCGGGCGCGTCCGCGTCGGCCACAAAGCTAAGCTTGCGGCCGTAGGAGGCCGGCCATTCCGTTTCGAGCACTTCGTTAGGGTAATTCCCCACCAGCCAGTGGTGACCGTCCACCGAAACGTCCGAGTCCACATAGAAGTTGTCACTGAAGGCAAACCTTCGCACCAAGGCGTGCGCGTTGGGTGTGACCGTGGCTTTTTCTACGACGACCGGTTCTTCCCTGTCTCTCACCCGAGCGCTCTCACCCCAGCGAGCCAGGCTGGGTTCGCCTTCCACCGTTGCACCCGCGAGCTGCACGTCTCCGAGGACCTCGTCAAATGTCCGGTTCTCTCGAACCACAAAGACGACGTGGTGAATCTTCGTGCTTGGCTGCGCGAGCGGGGGAACAGGAAACTCTGCGCTGCGCGTCGCGGCAGGAGGCGCGGTTACAAAGCCGTTGTTCTTGAGCACCTGCGCCGTGGTTTGCTTGAATTGGCCCTCGTCCGGGATGGATACGATGGAGACGAATCCATGCGTGATGTCTCCAATGTAAGTTCCTTCCGGCCCCTCGTGAAAGTTCGGCCCGCCGTTGGGGCCGGCGCCAAATCCCTTCGCGCTGGCCACATAAAGGGTTTTGCTATCGGGGCTCAAGGCAAGCCGTGCCGGGAACCACGCGGTGGGTAAGTACCCCAGCACCGTTCCAGAGCCCGTGTCCAACGCCGCAACGGCATTGATTCCCGCGCAGGCCACGTAAAGCCGCTTTTCATCGGGACTGAGCGCCATGCCGAAAGGAAGCAGGCCGCGCAATCCCTTCACGGCGTCGGCAGGCTCAAGCAAGACGGTCTTCTCAAGCTGGTTCGAATGCGCGTCAAGAATGGTGATGCTGTCCTGGTTGGCGTTGGAGACGAACACCTTATCGCGGCCGGCCACCACAGCGCCGGGACTTGAGCCGCCCACGGACTTGTCTCCGACCTTAACTCCGGTGTTAGCTTTAGCAACCACCCTGGGCTGCGCGGGGTCAGCCGCATCGATCACCCAAAGCGAGTTCGACTCCGGCATATTCGGATCGCCCAGCCCCGGAATCGCTTTCCCCTCGACCGTCGCGCCTTCGGTTGCTTCCTTTGACGGGAACCCGAACGGAGGAAAGTCCAACCCGGTCTCTTTGGACCGGTTCGCGTCGTAGCCGGGTACAAGAGTGTAATTAAACATGCCCACGTTCGAGACGTAGGCAAATTTGCCGTCCGGAGACAAGGTGAGACCGAACGGCATGCGCCCCACAGGGATGCTCGAGACGACATCCTTTAAATCCGTATCAAGGACGACCAGGCGGAAATGTGCAAGGTCAAGAACGTAAAGGCGTCGACCGTCGGGCGAAAGTTGGGCGGAGGCCGTAAGACTATTAGCGTAGGTCTTGCCTTGGAACGCACCGTCAATACTCACCGAATAGAGGCGCTGGTGAGTCACCAGATCGAAGATGCCAATTCTGCCGTTGTTCCCCTCGGAGAGATAAAGGGTTCGGTTGTCCGGCCCCACCGCGACACCCATGAAAACGCTGTCGGGGTCGGCGTCGGCTGGCTTGAAACCCGGCGGGATTTGAGCCACCTGGGGTTCGGCGCTGTCCAATTCGGTGATGATGGAGGCGGAAAACGGATGGGTTCCGCTGTTGGCAGTCACCAGAGTCTTGCCGTCAGGACTGAGCGCCAGGCCGTAAGGATGCGGGGCTACCTTGACCTGCCGGCCCAGCGGGGTGATCAGGCGGCCGTTGGGAAGTACCGTTTCCCCGGCAAGATCGATCTTGACTGGCCGAACACCCGCGGGGGCGCGCAACTCCGCCATCGCATTCCCGGTCCCCTGCTGGGCCGGAATCGCGGCATCATGCGCGATAAACAACAGGGCAAAGAAACTCATCGGCAGCACTCGCCGTGTCCGGCTGCGCATAGACAAACCTCCTTGAAGGAAGCCACCAGCCTGCACCGGCAATCATAAAAGGTTTCGCGCAAAGACGCAAAGGGCGCAAAGCCCGCAAAGAGGAAAGCCGAATTCCGCCTCCGTACCGCCCACCTGCCTACGTGCCCATCTGCCGACCTGCCCATCTGCCGACCTGCCCACCTTCCCTTCCCATCACTCCCATCCCCGAGTACAATACCTACCGGACTCGTCACTCGTCACTCATCACTCGTCACTGCTCTTATGCCTGCGAATCTCACCCCCGAATACATGGAAGCTGAACGCCGGTTCAAGGCTGCCACGACGTCGGAAGAAAAGCTGGCTGCGCTGGAAGAGATGATGGCCACCATCCCCCGCCACAAGGGGACGGAAAAAATGCAGGCCGACCTGAAGCGGCGCATCTCCAAGCTGCGCACCGAACAGGCCAGGAAGCCGGTCAGCCGCGCCGGAATCATTCACCGCATCGACAAAGAGGGAGCCGGCCAAGTGGCGCTGGTTGGACCGCCCAACGGCGGCAAGTCAATGCTGGTCCGGCAACTGACCCATGCCATGCCGGAGGTGGCCGACTACCCTTTCACAACCCGCGTCCCCTTGCCGGGCATGATGAAGTTCGAGGACATTCAAATCCAGCTCGTCGACTTGCCGCCCGTTCATCCCGATTTCGCTGAGTCCTGGCTTTATCAGATCATTCGCAACGCCGATGCCTTGATACAGGTGGTGGACCTAAGCGATCCTGACATTGTCGAGGATCTGGAGACGACTCTCGGCCAACTCGCCCAAGCCAAGGTGCACATCGGCGCCGGCGAGGTGACGAACGCCACAGGTTGGCTTGTCAAGCGCAGCCTGCTCGTCGCCAATAAGCTCGATATCGACGGCGCCCCGGATATGTTCGAGCTGCTCAACGATCTCTACGGCTGGCGCTTTGTGATGCACCCGGTATCGGCCGCCACGGGCCAGGGACTGGATGAACTCCGCTTCCAGGCTTTTGACCTGCTGGAGGTGATCCGGGTCTATACGAAGGCCCCCGGGAAAAAACTCGAACTGACCGCGCCCTACATCTTAAAGCGCGGCTCCCGCCTCATCGACCTGGCGGCTCACGTCCACCACGATTTTCTCTCCCAACTCAAGTACGCGCGCGTCTGGGGGCACGGGAAATTCGAGGGCCAGATGGTCAACCGCGATTATCTTCTTGCCGATAAGGATGTGGTGGAGTTGCATAGGTAATCTCCCCCCTTCGCATTTTCGGGACTTGTGCGCTTGACAAAGCAAAGGAGACAAAATGTTGAAAACAGGCGAGTTGTTGGTTGACAAGATTCTGGATCAGATTTCGGCTCTACCAAACAAACCAGCGGACAAGGCTGCTGCTTTAGTCCGTCTGGGGCAGCTTGCAGGCGTATACATCAACGAGACTGGAGGTGTCTTGGATAGGGTTTTCGGGTCATCCTTGGAGAACGTGCTCCATCACAATGACGATGACAATCCCAATGTTGGTGGGGCTTGAGGTTATTAGGATTGGCCTGAATCCTTTCGCAGCAAGCGGAGCTATGTCTTGTTCGATTTTGAGCGGTGCTCCAGAAATAACCCTATATTCTGCTCTGGGTGGCATGGTTAGACTCCCGGTTTGATTTAATCAGCGGCGGGATTGTAGCACAAATCGAAACGATGAGAGCCTACCGCTTCTTGCTCTTCGATTTCGTAGGATGCTGGCTCTTGCGTTAGCGCCCAGCGGATGCGATGAGCCATGAACCAAGCAGTTCTGTAGCTTCCAATTTCAAGATTCCGCCTCAACTGGTGCGCAGGAATTCCTTTCTTTGACGAGCACATCAAGTGAACCGCTAAGAGCCATTTGTGAAGTGGGAGATGCGAATCTTCAAAGATCGTGCCGACCGTGATCGAAAATTGTTTGCGGCAGTCGTTGCACTGATAGACGCCTTTGCGCCCGCCGTTTTTGGAGTCGTTCCGAGGCTCTAGCCTTGTAGCCTCGCTAGCCACGCCACAGTGAGGGCACACAGGACCATCTGGCCAGCGAGTCTTTTCCGGATGTTCCCGCGCTGCATCTTGGTCGCGGTATTGAGGAGCAAGCAATCCGTTTTCGTTTTGCATGCTCCAAATACGGCATGCTCAAAATGCTTTGTCAAGTGCATAATCCCGCATTTTTCACTTGACAAGAGGCTAGCATCGTGGTATTCTGAATCTGCTGTCAGGCTCTAGGTGTTGGCCCATGTCGAACGCACCTTCCACGAACCCCCTGCCCCTCCCAACGGATGACATTCACCACGCAATTCCCCTCCTTGCCAAGGAGGGGTTGGGGGTGGTTGACCGGCGCTCAAGACGCGACCAGCCACGCCCGACTCCCCCCCTCCGCCGAGGAGGGGAGGCTTGGCGCAGGGCGCGGGACGGGGACTTGAAGCCCGACTGCTTCTGGGGGGGAGGAGTCTGACAACAATACAAAAATAATACGAACGAAGCCAGTATATTATTGAAAACAAAGCATCGATGTTGGAAACGAACCTAAAACGAACTCAAATTAGGGGCAAAAATCGCGCGCCCGGATTATGTTTTGATGTCTTTCTTGATGAGTGTGCGGCGGATTTCCTTGATGTCAGACATCAGCCCTTCGATCATTTTGTCCCAATCGGCCTTGTCTTCCGGACTGAATTCCCTGCCGTAGCCCTTCATCCGCTCCGGCCGCGCATTCTCGAGAACCACCCACAGCCGCGAAAGTTCCGCCGCGACCACCTGCTTGGGGCCCGGTTTGCGAGCCTGAACGGAGAATCGTTCGGCAGAGGCAGCTAGCCTTGCTCGAACGGTGGCCATCTTCTCCCGCGCGCGGTGGACTTGCTCCGACTTAATGTCCGAAGGCTCGCCTCCGCTTCCTGTTTCCAGGGTTTTCAGCAACATGTCCAGCCGCTCAAGGGCGCTTTCGAATACGCTGATCACGGTGGCCAGGCGGCGTGCGTGAAGTTCATCCAAGGCCATATGAGTAACCCGATCACAGACGACAGAACCGCTCTCGATCCGATAAGGCGCCGTTTTGGCGCTGCCGGCTCGTCGCTACAACTGACGTATCTCCAGTTCCAGGCGATCCAGCCGCGAGCGGGCCGCCTGGACGGCCGGCGCTCCGTCTGCTTGCGCGGCGCGGGCATGCGTGAGAGCTTGTTCAGCGATGCGGCGGATCTCGTGCAGCAGCTTGCGAATCTCCACCTCCAGGCGGCTGCGGCTCTCTTGAACGCGATCGAGGATGTCGCTCTGCACGCGCGTGCAGTTGGTCTCCAGCAGGTGCGCAAGAAACCGCCGCGCGTCAGCGTCGATCATGCGCTGGGCTCGAAAAACGCCCAGCACCAAATCGGCCGCCCACCGCAGCGGCGACGCGGGCTGGGCGATCTCGACGAGGTCGTGAAACGTGAACCGGGACCGGACCAGAAATCCAGCCTCCGGGTCGAGTGCGTGTGGCAGGCGCGCGATTTCGTGAATGCCCGCGTCCGCAAGCTTCTTCAGAAATTCGTTGCCCGCCTGTGCGAATCGCCTCGCGACTTGCCGGTATTCCTTCTCCGCTTCCAGTTGCTCGACCTGCAGCCATGGCAGGACGTGCCGGCGAGCCACGTTCTGCGCCTCGCGCATCGCACTCCGGCGATAGGCAGGTCCCATGCCTCGCGCGAGCGATTGGAGAGCCCTTTCGAATTCCTCATCGATTCGCGGCGACAGCGAACCGAGAAACGCCTTGTGCCGCTCGACGAGCACATCCGAAAGGTGATGCTGCTCGGCCATGAAGAGAAATCCCAACTCACGCAGCGAGTGCTCTGCCGCGGCGAGGCTTTCCTTCAGGGCAGCGATTCGCCGTTCGGATTCCTCGAGGGGCCGCTCCAGCGCCTCGCGCTCTGCGTTGATGATGGCCAGCAACTGTTCGCTCAGCCGCTCGATTCCCCGCTCGCAGGCTGTCCGCATCAAATGCCGGCCGGAGCCCTCAACCAGCTGGCCAAGCGCCGCGAGCAGCTTCCCCCAATCGCGATCCGGCCCACGATTCTCCAAGCGTTCTGCGGCACTCACTTCGAAGACGGGTCCGGCAGGCCTCTGCAAACGTTTTTCCAGCAACTGTCGCGTGAAATCTGCGGCCGCGGCTCTTTCTTCGTCCGTAGTCCGGTCTGCCTTGTTGATGACCAGGATCAGATCTTCGACGTTCCGCCCCACCGCTTCGACCAGGGCCAATTCCTCGCCCGCCAGCGGCGGGTCCGCGCCGATCACCACCAGCGCCGCATCGATGTGGGGGATGAAAGACTCGGTGGCCGCCGTGTTTCCGGTAAACACCGATCCCAGCCCGGGTGTATCCACGAGGCACATGCCCGAGGCAAGCAGTGGGCGGGGCACAAACACTTCCACGCCTGCGATTCCCTTCACATTCTCCGGGTTGTGCTCTTCGGATACGTACTCGCCCAGATCCGGGACGGCGATTTCGCGCCAGGACGCGTCGCGCCCCCGCACTCGCGCTTTCTCGCGTTCTCCAAAGCGAATGACGGTGGGCACGGCGGTAACTGGAATGAAACCTACAGGAAGAATCGGCGTGCCGATCAGCGCGTTGATCAGCGTCGACTTGCCCCGCTTGAACTGGCCGAGACACGCCACGTAGAAGCGGCCCTCCGAAACACGTGCGGCCAGTTCGCGGGCTTCGCCGGCCGCACGATTCGTCCCGAGTTCTTCACCCAGGTCGGCCAAGCGCAGAAGTCGGGCCGCGCCATCGACATCCTGCGTCGCTGCGAGTCCGGTGCCGACGCCTCCCGGCGTTGCGCTCACCGTTTTGCCTCCCGAAGCGTTTCGCGCAGATCAGTCACGAGCGACAGAATCCCATCCATGCGGGGGTCCAAATACTTCTTCAAATCCTCGGGCACGACGCCATAACCGCGCAAGCCGCGAGACTTGCTTTCGTGCAAGGTGACCCAGATGCGGGAAAGACGCGATTCGATCAGCCTGTCCAATTCAACCACCTGCTTGCGAAGTCCCAACTCCAGGCTGATGACTTCGAGCTTATCGAGAATCTCGGCCAGCGTCTCGCGCATCCGCTGTTTTGCGCTTTCCGGGATCTCCCCCGCGTATTCGTAGAGAATCCCGCGGAATCCATCAAGATGACGTTCGATGTCGCGGCAGTCTTCTTCGAGGATGAGCATGCGCGCCGCCAGGGCGCCGGCATGGGCGGGTGAAATGGGGCCTGTTGTCTCGAAATCCATTTTGGCGTCCTTCGCCATGTGCCCTCCGATTCGCCAATTCCTTGGAGCAAGGCGTTTACTTCGCCACGAGAACCGAGCAGGGTGAGGTCTTGACCAGGTTCTGCGATGTGCCACCCCAGATTCGTCCGAAGGCTCGGCTATGCCCCATGAATCCAACCACCAACAAATCGAAGCCACCATCGCGCGTGAAACGAATGATGGTTTCCACTTCATGGCCTGGCAGGACGGTACACTTCAATTCCACCCCTTCCTGCATGGCCGTCTCCTTTGCCTCGGCGTTGACGCGAGCGAAGAACCTGTCAGCCTCTTCCTGGTCTTCCACCACTTCACCGACGGTCTCGGCGAAATGGCTGGGTCTCTCTTTGATTGAGATGGATTGAACCTCCGCGCCGAACGTCTTCGCCAGGGCGAGGGCGCTGCGAAGAGCTTTCTTTGCCCCGTCCGACCCGTCATTGGCGATCAGAATCTTCTTGAACATTGTTTATGCCTCGCTTTCCAATTTCGCCGCGGTGGAGGGCCGGCTGCCGACCGTTCGCGCTTTCCACCTCGATCTCAGGACGGAAGAATCGCTCCGCGATCAGGGTGGGGACCACCGCGCTCAATATCACGACCGTTACCAGAATGGTGTACTGAGACCGATCGATATATCCGTGCGTGAGGCCAAAGAGAGCCGCGATCGATCCGAAGGTGAGCCCCGTTGCCATCAGCAGGGTGGTGTAGATGCCGCGTCGCTTGCCGAACCCGAACGTCAGAGTGAAGGGCAGAACGCCACAGACCTTCGTGATCATCTTCATGAGGAAGAATGCTGCGACCAGGCCCACGCCAGCGGCGAGTGCCTTGAAAGACACGTACGACCCGGCCCTGATGAAGTAAAAAGGCGTCAGGATCGAGAAGGCAATCGCTCTCATTCGGTGCATTAGCACACGGTTTTGAAGAAATTGATGAGCCATAACCAACCCAATCAGATAGGCTGGAAGCACCGCTTCGCTCCTGGCTGTCGTCGCCAGTCCACCCAGGACGAAAAGGAGCAGTAGAATGAACTTGACCTCCGGCTCGCTGACCCGGTTGCCCACTTTTCGAAAGTACCATGCCGTAAACGGCCCGAGCTTCCACAGGACAAGAGCCGTCAGAACGCCGAAGATCACGAGCCATCGGTTGTAGTTGGCGAAGATCAACCCTAACGCCACGACCGTACCGAGGTCCGTCACGAAGCAGGAGGCGAGAATGGCCTTGCCAAGCTCGGTTTCGTTCAAACCTGATTCGATCATCACAGCGTACACCACAGCCACGGACGTGGTTGAGAGGGCAATGCCGGCGATCTCGGCACCGTGCAAGCTCCACTTGAAGATCCAAAAGGCAAAGGCGAAGCCTCCCAAGGCGGGCGCTAAGAAGGAGAAGAATCCAATCAGCAGGCTTTCCTTCAGGTTAGCTCGAAGGGCCTCCGGGTCTATTTCCGCCCCCGCCAGGAACGTCAGCAGGATGCTTCCCGCGCCTGCCAGGAAATTGACCCAGTCATTGGGAGTAAGGTGTATGACATTGCCCGCCAGAACGCCCACGCCGATCTCGATCAGGGCCACGGAAATGCCAACCCGAATCGAGATCATCGCCGCGATCAGCGCCAAACCTACCCAGAGGGAAGCACTCAACCAAATATTCACAGGCACCTCATCGTTTGCAGGTCGAGGAGGGGCCAAAACAAAAACCCCTACCATGGCCCGAAGTCATGATAGGGGTTATCAGTCCCAAAACTATGAGACGGTTCGCTAGGCGAACCCCATCGCCTCAAGCTGTTATTATACAATATGTACTCAGTTTTTCAAACTGCCTCGGCTGCTCTGTCGCGGCTGCTCTCTCGTGCCTCACGGGGCAGTACACCGGGAAGTGGCGGCGTCCCGATATGGCGCGAAGCGCCCCGCAAGGGGGATTAAAGCAATGAAGGGCAACTCCCTGCCATCGCGATTGGTGGTGCTTTCCGTGGATGGGATGCGGCCGGACTTTTACCGGCGGCCGCAAGAGTTCGGGCTGAAGATCCCGAATCTGCTCGAACTGGTCAGCGCGGGCGCCAGCGCCGACCTCGTCGAAAGCGTCTATCCGACGACAACCTATCCGGCCCATGCCAGCTTGGTGACGGGCGTGCCTCCGAGTGCGCATGGAATCTACAGCCACCTGGCATCGCTCGACCCTACCGAGAAGGCTCGGCCGTGGTGCTGGTTTTCCCGCGCTTTGCGCGTCCCCGCTCTCTGGGACGTGGTTCGCGCCACGGGACGCAAGACCGCGGCCGTCAGTTGGCCGGTGAGTGCTGGGGCGGCAATTGATTACAACATTCCCGAGATATGGGATCCGCAGCTTGCGGACCCGCATCAGGACTTCACGACCGCCGCCCGCCACTCCACGCGGGGATTGTTTCCCGACGTGATCAAGGCGCTCGAGCCGATTCTCCCTACGGCGACCCCCGACCGGCTGCGCTCCGAGGCCGCGCTTTACATCTGGGCTCGCTACCGGCCGGATCTTCTCCTCGTCCACTTTGTTCACTACGACCAGTTGGCCCACAAGTTCGGGCCGACCTCGCCGCACGCCCTGGCCGGGATCGAGCTGACGGATGAAGAAATCGGACGCTTTCGGAACTGCTTTCGGGAAAGTGAGTCGCCCACTCTCGTCGTCCTTTCAGACCACGGTTTTGTGCCCGTTGAGAAAGAGGCTGCGCCACTGTCGGTTCTGGCGGAAGAAGGGCTTTTCGGCAAAGAGGCTGATGGCGCGCCCGAACTGGGCAAGCTGGGGGCTGTCCACGCGGGAGGATCGTTCGCCGTTTATTGGCTGGAGGAGCCCTCGGCAACCGAGCGGGCATCACTGCGGCGGGCGGTGAACCGGCTGGTCGAGGCCGGGGTCGTGGAAGAAGTCGTGGATCGAGCCCGGCTCAAATCGCTGTCCGCCGACCCCGATGCGGAGCTCAGCCTCGACGCCGCGCCCGGAGTGTACTTTTCGGATCGCTTTGAGGGGCCGCTGGTGAGAGACACCGTCAAAGATCGAGGCACCCACGGCCAGTTGCCAACGCGTCCCGGTCTGGGCGCATCGTTTATCGCAGCCGCCCCTAACATCAGTCCCGGCCGGAACCTGGGCTGCATAGCTTTGACCCAGGTGGCGCCTACCCTGGCGAGTTGGCTCGGGCTGCCGAGTGACATCCTGGCTTCGAACGAGAAACCGATCTTGGAATTGTCGATTGATCGTTGAGCCGCTGTGGTGCGGGCGTCTCGCCCGCGTGCGCTTGCAGGAGCGGGACGCTCCCGCGACAGCGGGCGAGACGCCCGCACCATGGCTAGCCGGGCACCGTTATGCATTGGCTGCCTTCCCGGATCGAGTCAGGCCGTTAGTGGTGGTGGCGCACGCGCGTCGCGATTCGCTCAAAGCCCTCGAGATGGTGCGCGCCGTCGAGCGTGACTGGGGCGACGCTCCGCAAGCGTGCCGGAACACTTATGAGCAAATCCTCGAGAGCTCCCCGAAATTAGTCATCATCCAGTTTCACCGCACGAACATCTGCGGCTGCCTGGGGCATCGGCATGTGATCGTAAAGGAGCAGCCCTTTGCCGAACCTCACGATGCGTTAGGGGGCGATCCGGCAGGAGAATTGGATATCGCTTTCGGGCGCGTGGAAACTTGGGTGGCGTTGCCTTTATCGGATATCGCGCTGGATGCTCAATTCGCGGCCGGAAGCCGCCTGCAAGAGTTCCATGCCGCGCGCCTGCGACTGCAATTGCTCAGCATCCTGTTGCACGAAATCAACCACATGGTTCATGCCCAGGAGCCGGAAGCCTCGATCCGCGAACGGAGCCTGGCCTTTTACCGGGACGCGCTTGCTCGTTACGTCGCCAATGCCAAGGCGAGTCTGTCTTTGACCATCGACCGTTCGTTCTCGCGCTTCGAGCAGGACTAGGAAGCGCGCTCTGCCTCTTCGCCGGCGGGAAGAAATACGCTTGCGGCGCCGAAAACGCCGACGTTCTTTTGCAGCTTGGCCGGCAGGATGGGGAGGTCCGCAACAAACCGCCGGTTAATCGTGTAACTGGGCATCGTTTGACGGATTTTGTCGAAAAGCGGCTTGCCGATTTGCGCTACTCCGCCCCCTATGATGATCGCCTCCGGATCGAATAACGACATCATCCCTCCCAGCCACGCGCCCAAGAAAAATCCTGTCTCGTCGATGATGGACTTTGCCAACTCGTCTCCCTTGCGTGCCGCCTGCTGTATCATGACGGGGTCGATTTTCCGCAGGTCACCTCCCGAGAGTTCGCGCAGAAGGCTTGGCCGGCTATGTTCCTGTTCGAGGGCAACACGCGCCCGGCGAGCCATGGCGGGGCCGGCCGCCAGCGCTTCGATGCAGCCCAGCGTGCCGCATCCGCAGCGATAGGGGCTTTGGAAGTCGATGGAAACGTGTCCGCCCTCGCCACCCACCCCGTTCTTGCCATGATAGATTTTCTTGTTGATGATGACCCCGGTTCCAACCCCCGTGCTGACGGTCACATAGAATACGTCCCGGTAGCCCACCGCTGCCCCAAAGAGGACTTCGGCAAGTCCTGCCGCGTTGGCGTCGTTTTCGAGTTTAGCAGGAAGGTGGAAATGGTTTTCAACTAAATGGGACAGCCGGATATTGCGCCACCCCGGGAGGTTCGGAGGGTTGATGACGATACCCGCCTTGGGGTTGAGCGGGCCGGGTGCGCAGATGCCGATCCCCGCCACATTTTCCTTGCCCCCTGCAAGCTTTATGAGCCTTTCAATCAAATGCACGATCTGGCTGTAGCTGCTCTTGAACCCTTTCTCCGCGCGAGTGGGGACGACCAGGGACTTCACCAGTTGCCCTTTCAAGGTCACCAACCCGCCTGCCACTTTAGTTCCCCCAACGTCGATCCCAATGATCAGCTTCGCCATGACGGACCCTCTCCAGTTTGAGAATTCCTCTCGTTTTCCGGTCCCGCAATCACTTCCGGGTACCTGCCCACGAAACGTGGCAGTATACTCCATCATAAGGGTATTGCAGGGAAATAGTGCATGACGTGCCCTTATTCTGGGGGTGTCCTGATTTGACTCATAGTGCCCCGACGCATCGGGGCCTATGGCGGCCTGAAGGTCGCGCTTCACTCAAGATAGGGCACTGCCGCTTTCTCTGGTCCTTGACGCTTCTCGCGCAGTTCTCTAAGATGGCTTGAAGTTGATCTTCAACCATTGCTTGAGGTCCTGAATGCCTCGAACTCGTCCACCGCGCGCTCGCCGCTCCCGCAACGCCGTGCCTCCCGAAGCCTTTATCCCTGACAAGCTCTATTTTCGAATCGGCGAGGTGAGTAAGCTGACCCATACCAAGGCATATGTCCTGCGCTTCTGGGAGACTGAGTTCCCGATGCTCAAACCCAACAAGACCAAATCAGGGCACCGGCTTTACCGCCGCCAGGATGTCGAAATGGTGCTGGAGATCAAGCGATTGCTTTATACGAAAGGCTTCACAATCTCCGGCGCGCGAAAGCTCCTGACCCCTAACTCCGAGAGCCGGGCCGAGCAACAACAGCGCCTGTTTCCGCCCGCTTCCGATACCTCGCATCTGCGCGCTATCCGCCACGAGTTGCAGTCCATCTTGACAATGCTCTCGCGCAAGTGATAAAAAAGCAGTGGCGAGTGATGAGTGCCAAGTGTCGGCCTGCCATGGGATTTACGCGTCACTTGCCGCGGCAGTATCGGGACGTAGCGCAGCCTGGTAGCGCACTTGCTTGGGGTGCAAGGGGTCGCCAGTTCAAATCTGGCCGTCCCGACCAATAAACCAGGTTTCGGGTGCCAGGACTGCTCGCTGACACCTGAAACCCGAGATCTGATACCTGCTTTTCCGGGGCGTAGCGTAGCCTGGTAGCGCGCTTGGTTCGGGACCAAGAGGTCCCCAGTTCAAATCTGGGCGCCCCGACCAACCTTCCACCTGTAGATGCAATAAGTTACGGCGACAAGCGCTTGAGACAGTGTGCGGTATTCTAGCGCAGCTTTCCGTCTTCTGTCCGTTTTCCCTCATTGGACACGCTCCGAGTTTCGTTCCTGAACCACGCCTTCCCCGACGCCAGACGGGTCGGGAGCTTGCGCGGCACGTTCCCGCTCCGCTTGGCGCCATTCATGCCGTCGCTTCTACGCTTGGCGCTGAATGCTCCGGCGTTCCTCGCCCGAGAAAAGGTCCGCGTATCGCTTGAACATGGCTTCCGTGCGGTGGCCCGTCACTTCCATGCATTCCTCGACGGTAGAGCCCGCCTTCCACAGTTCATAGGCAGCGCTACGCCGGAAGTCGTGAAACAACCTGCCGATGTACTTGGGCCGTTCGGGCTTCTCGCCGCAGTTCGGGCACTTGAGGGTTGCGTCGAGAACGAAGTTATATTCCCCGGCCGCACCTCGGCAGTTTGGGCAATAGAACTTCCCGAGACCGCTGACAACACACGCCGAATGCCAGCACTTCCTATAGTCCATGATGGGATGGCCGTCACGGTGAAAAATGAGGTCGCAGCCAGCCACCCGTGCGGCTCGACGCCGCTCGAGAATCGTTTTGAGTTCCGCTGTCACTGCGATAGTGCGAGGTTTCCACGTCTTCGTGTCCTCACTGGGCACCTCAATCGCATCGCCCTTGACGTAGGGCCAGCGCAGGTTGAGAAGTTCCTTCC
Organism: Terriglobia bacterium; assembly: GCA_050008495.1. Taxonomy (GTDB): domain Bacteria; phylum Acidobacteriota; class Terriglobia; order UBA7540; family UBA7540; genus CAVROP01. The sequence goes on from JBEKMN010000105.1 coordinate 22,197, forward strand.
TGTCCTAGACTCGACTTCAAGGATGAGCGGCCCCGTTGATTCGCGGATTTCTTTCTTGTGGTGATAAAAGGGTAAGTGCTTTGTTTTTAGCGAAGGGATCTCAAAGGTCGGCACTACATTTTCAATCTCGGTGGCGGGGTTTGGGTAGCCTCCTGGGGGGCCTTGATACGGGGTGGCGGCTGGGAAGGCAAGGTCAGGTTAAGCTGGTGCAGCAGCAACGACTGATCCGGTTCTGGCTGGGTGTAGCGGGGCATGATTAGCCAGCGGCCGTCGGTGGTGGGCAGGCAGACATCGAGCATCTGCAGGGTGGCCAGTTTTTCCAGCACTGCGCGGGCCGTCAGGCCCGGCGCTAAGGTGGCCAGCCGTTGCTTGAGGGTCACCGAAAGGGCGTAGGCCAGGAAGGCTACGAAGATGTGGGCTTCCACCCGCTTCTCCACTTGGTGATAAATCGGACGCAGTCCCAGTTCGCTCTTCAAGGTTTTGAAGGCCGCTTTAATCTGGGTCAGGGGGATATAGCGTTCCCAGAGTACTTCCGGGTTCTCCCCCACCAGGTTGGAGCGCAACAGATAGTGTCCGTCGCGAAGCTCCGCCTTCTGCAACTTCTCTTGGTGCAACTGAAAGGTGAACGTCTGGGGGGTGACTTCCTCCCCCT
>JBEKMN010000106.1:0-28679 GCA_050008495.1 Terriglobia bacterium
TCACCTCCTGCTGCTCCCCACCCCGCCTTGCGGCGACGCAGTTGCAGTCGGTTTCAAGTTACGTTGACTTGGAGAGGACTTCCACCTCTCCGGTCGATTGCGCTTTCAGGCGCACAAGCAGGCGGCAGAGCCGCAAGTCATCGTGACGCTCCTTATTGACCCGATATAGTATAGGGGAGTATAGTATATTCGTCTGGAGGGTTTAATGGCTCATACCACGAGGGACAAGGAGAAACTGCTCATCCGCGTGCGGCGGATTCGAGGCCAAATTGAAGCGGTCGAGCGCGCCCTTAGCGAAACCCGAGAGTGCGCCGAGGTGCTTCAGTTGGTGGCGGCCTGCCGGGGAGCTCTGAATGGGCTGATGGCCGAGCTGATCGAGGGCCACATCCGGTTTCACGTGTTGTCACCCAACGGCAGGAAAGGCGCTCCCCAGGCTGAAGCCGCGGAGGAACTGATCGAGGTGGTGCGCACTTATTTGAAGTAGCGCTCATTTCAGAAAGTGAAGCAACCAAATGCAACTACCGAGGTCCTTCGCTTAGGATGGCAGGCCCGGTGATTGCTTCGCGCGTTCTCAGGATGAAGGGGATGGGCGCAGCGCGACAAGGCCGGCGATTTTTTCACACCTCCAGATACAAGTCAGGGCATGAGGGGGGAAAATATGGCGACGACAACTAAGAAGCTCGGGGATCCGTTTCTTTTCCCGCAGTCTGGGAGCGCCCCCTCGCCCCGGGAGGTCGAAGGGAAAGAGCAGGGAACGCATGACGGGGCGGGTACTGAGCACCATCATTCCATCCGAGGGCGCGACATCGTCCGGATCTGTTTCGTGGCAGCCGCGGCGGCAGGGCTCTGGTTCCTGCGAGCCGGACCCAGTTCTATCTATGTGGGAATCGGCGTGGTGTGCGCTGCTGTGGGTGGCTATGCAATCTTTCGCGAGGCCATCGAGAATGTCCTGGAACGCCGCATGACGATGGAGCTCTCCATGACCATCGCCATCCTGGCTGCTCTCGTGATCCGTGAATTCTTCACTGCCCTGGTGATTACCTTATTTGTTCTCGTTGCCGAAATCCTGGAGAGCCTCACGGTAGGAAGAGGGCGGCAGGCGATTCGCCATTTAATTGATCTCCTTCCCAGGCGCGCCACGGTGCGTCGCGCTGGAGCTTGGACGGAAGTCGAGAGCCGGCAGGTCGAGCGCGGGGAGACCGTTCTGGTTAAGCCCGGCGGCCGGATTCCGGTGGACGGCGCGGTCGAGGCGGGGCACTCCTTCGTCGATCAGGCCACCATAACCGGAGAAGCACAGCCGGTGGAAAAGTTTCCCGGCGCAACCGTCTTCGCCGGCACCATCAACCAATCGGGCGCGCTCGAAGTCCGCGCGGAGCGCTTGGGACGCGACACAACCTTTGGCAAGATTATTGACGCTGTGGAGCGGGCGGAAAAATCCCGCGCGCCAATTCAAAAGACGGCCGATCGCCTGGCGGGATACCTGGTTTATTTCGCAATGGCCTCGGCCGGGTTGACTTTCCTCCTCACTCACAATGTGCGTTCGACCATTTCCGTGATCATCGTGGCGGGCGCCTGTGGAATCGCCGCCGGGACGCCGCTGGCCATCCTGGGAGGCATCGGGAGAGCTGCTCAGCACGGGGCAATCGTCAAGGGAGGGCTGTACCTCGAGCGACTTGCTGAGGTGGACACCATCCTGCTCGACAAGACCGGCACGCTTACCTACGGCGTTCCGGAAGTGGAAGAGGTACGCCCTGCTCCCGGAGTATCCCGCGAAACCTTGTTGCGAGCCGCAGCGGTTGCCGAATCACGTTCCGAGCATCCCCTCGCCAAGGCGGTGCTCCGGAAAACGTCCCAACTTGCTCTTGAGCATGAGGATCCCGAAGGTTTTGAGTACATTCCCGGCAGGGGAATAATGGCCTATATTGGAGGAGAGGAAATCCTGGTCGGGAGCCGGAGCTTTCTGGAAGCGCGAGGCGTTCAAGTGAGCGACTTCGAAGGCAATCGTGGCGGTTCTGAAATCTTCGTAGCTCGCCGTGGCCAATTTCTGGGGAGCCTGGCTATTTCGGAAAGGCTTCGATCCGGGGCGCGACAAGCTGTCCAATCCTTACGGTCAATGGGATTAAGGACTGTGCTCCTGACAGGGGATACAAAGGCGGCTGCGGAGAGGGTTGGAAAAGAGCTGGGCGTTGAGGAAGTGGCTTCCGAACTTCTTCCGGAAGGGAAGCTCGAATATGTGAAGCGCCTGAGCGCAGCGGGCCGTACCGTGGCTATGGTTGGGGACGGCGTGAATGATGCCCCGGCTTTGATGCAAGCTGCGGTCGGCGTGGCCATGGGATCAGGGACGGATGTGGCGCGCGAAAGCGCAGAAATTGTGTTGATCGGGAACGACCTTTCGAAGCTGGTCGAAATCCTTCGTATCGCGCGCCGCTGCCGGCGGACCATCTTGCAGAATTTCGTCGGCACACTCGGAGTAGATGGCGTCGGCATGGGCCTTGCCGCTTTTGGCCTGCTCAACCCGCTGCTTGCCGCTTTCATCCATGTATCGTCAGAGATGGCGTTCATTTTGAATTCGGCGAGGCTGGTCCCACGTACGACGCTGTCCGGCGCACTAGCTCGAGGGTCCCGTTCCGCAGCCAGGATGGGCTGGGAGAAAACGCCGCGAGAGCAAGCCTCTGACACAGCTTGACCATGGAGCACCAACACGCCTCGGAGACTCGCCTACGCGTGCCCAACCTCGTCGACTAGATCAAGTCGCTGCAACAGAAGTAGGAGCAGCGAGAAATCAGTTGCAACCTACCCGCCGCGTCAGGCATCATTATACTAACGCCAATTTTTAGTGGGCTTTGCAAGGCGATGTGTGCATTACCCGAATGCTTGTAGTTGGCAGTTGGCCATGAGACATTTGCACCTGAAGCCGATTCCACGCGCTGTCGCGACGATACTCATTCTCTTCGCGCAGTTTCAACTCCTGTGGATGGCCGCCGTACACTGCCACGAACTGCCGCTTGGTCCGCGGTCCGCAACAGTCCAGCCCGCCAGCCCAAGCCAGCAACCTGCCTCGACCGCCGCCGACGTGCAATGTCCTGCCTGCAACGTTATTCACCAAAGCACCGCCCAGGCCTCGGCAGCGATTTCTGCGCCGCAGCCCAGCGTCTCGCAAAGACGGCCGCTGGCGGCTTCGCCGGCCAGAACGCGGACTTGCGATTTGCCGATTCTACGCGGTCGCGCCCCTCCCCTCTCCTAAGCTGAGCTTCTACTCTACTTTCTTCTCATAACAACCAAATTCATACATAGCTCAGGAGGGCATGATGATTTCTCGTATTCGCATGGAATGTGTATTTGCAAGTCTGCTTTTGTGTTTGCTGGGAGGCGCGGGCTTTTTGAAGGCGCAGGGAAGCAACGCGGTGACAGTTTCAGGCACGGTGAAGGACCCTTCGGGCGCCGTGATCGCTGGCGCCATAGTAACCATCTACAATCCGGTCAGCGGCTTCACTCGGCAAGCGGACACTGACGCCAGCGGCTCGTTCAGCATCCCCAATGTCCCGTTTAACCCCTACCACATGACGGTGGCCGCCACGGGGTTTGCACCCCTCACACAGGACTTGGATGTGAAGTCGGCGGTGCCACTCAACTTGAATATTGCTCTGGAATTGGCGGGTGGAAAGACCGAGGTAACCGTGACCACCGATGCCGGGGACCTCATCGAAACGACGCCCACCAACCACACCGATGTGGATCGCGGCTTGTTCGACAGGCTTCCCCTGGAAAGTCAGACATCCTCCGTCAGCTCACTCGTTACGCTTTCGACTCCAGGAATCTCGGCGGACTCGAATGGTCTCTTCCACGGCATGGGTGATCACGCGGAGAATTCGTTTTCGGTCGACGGCCAACCCATTACGGACCAGCAGAGCAAGGTTTTTTCCAATCAAATTCCCATGGATTCCATCCAGTCGATCGAGGTGGTCCCCGGCGCTCCGCCGGCCGAATTTGGGGATAAGACGAGCGTACTGATTAAGGTCACCACGCGCTCCGGTCTGGGCGAGACCACTCTGCACGGCGACGTGACCGGGTCCTACGGCACCTTTGGCTCGTCTACGGGCGGTTTCCAACTCGGCTATGGAGGCCAGAAGTGGGGAAACTTCATTGCCGTGAGCGGTTTGAACACCAGCAGGTTTCTCGATCCTCCTGAGTTCACCGTAATGCACGACAAAGGGAACGAAGAGAACGTGTTCGATCGAGTGGACTACAAGCCCACGCAACCCGACTCGCTCCAGTTAAACTTCGGCTACACGCGCTCCTGGTTTCAAAATCCCAATTCGTTCGACCAGCAACTTCACGAGGGGTTCACCAACCCCCTGTCCGGTAGTCCCCTGGGCCCTACGGACGAGCGCTCACAAATTAACACCATTAACGTCGCCCCGAGCTGGACGCGCCTGCTTAATGCGCACACCGTATTTACGTTCGGCGCCTTTCTGCGGCGGGATCAGTATAACTACTACCCGAGCGCCGACCTTTTTGCGGATTTGGCCCCCGACCTTCAGTCCGAAACTATCGGTCAAGGCCGGACGCTGAACAACATGGGCCTACGGACAGAGGTGACCTACGTGAAGGGTATTAACAACGTAAAAGCGGGGGTCACCTTTGAACACACATTGCTGACGGAGAATGACAGGATTGGCATCGTCGATCCAACCCTGAACGCGGTTTGTTTCAATGCCGACGGGAGCATAAACACCAACCCCTTGGTGAACAGCCAGGCGCAATGTGGCGGTCCGCTCGACCCCGGAGGGACGGCGAATCCCGCCTTTAGTAGCGTCCTCGTGCCCCACGACTTAACGCGCGGAGGAGATATCTTCTCCTTTCAAGGGCACACGGACGTGAAGGAGGTCGCGGCCTTCATCGAGGATCAGATCACCAAGGGGAATTGGTCCTTTAACCTTGGACTTCGCGGGGATACGTATAACGGCTTGGCGACCACCAAACAACTGGAACCGCGGCTCGGTATCGCTTACAACATTAAGCCGAGCAACACGGTCCTGCGCATTTCCTACGCCCGTTCCCTGGAGACTCCATTTAATGAAAATCTGGTCATCGCAAGCACCGGGTGTAACTACCCCTTCCTTGCCATCCTGATACCGCCGCCCGGCGTCACCTGTAACCTGGGGCCGATCCATCCTGGTTTCCGCAACGAATTCCACGGCGGCTTGGAGCAGGCCTTCGGGAAGCACTTGGTTGTGGACGGCGAGTACGTTTGGAAGTACACCCACAACGGCTACGACTTCGGCACTGTGGGCGCCTCGCCCATCTACTTCCCCATCGAATGGACCCGCTCGAAGATTCCCGGATGGGACCTGCGCGCTCTTCGCGCCGCAAATCGCCGGGGTGCCCATCATCCCCCCGGTCAGCGGCGTCTTCCGCATCGACCACGACGAGCATCTCAACCAGACGACGCACCTCGAGTATCAGCCGTGGAAGCGCGGGCCCTGGTTCGGGTTCAACTGGCGGTACGACAGCGGTCTCGTGGCCGGCGCCACACCCTGCTATAATCCGCTGACCGCAACCTGCCAACCGACGTCGACCTTGCTGGATGGCCAACCCGCGATAACTATGCTCAACACCATTACAAGCGCGCCCCTGACTGCTGACCAGGAGTTCGAGGCCGGGTTCACCTGCAACGGCGTAGGCGCGACCCCTTTTCAGGCTCTACCTAGCAAGTGCCTTGCGTCACAGTTCAGCTCCAAGTTCATTAAGGTCCCGGCGCCAGGGACGGAGAATGACGACCACAACCCGCAGCGCATCCAGCCACGTAGCTTGTTTGATCTTGCGGTCGGCGACGACGATCTATTCCACAATCTATTCCACAGTGACCGCTACAAGTGGAGCCTGCGCTTCACCGCCGTCAATCTGGCGAACAAGGTTGCTCTCTATAATTTCCTTTCCACTTTCAGCGGAACCCACTACGTCACGCCGCGTACCTTGACCGCTGAGCTGGCGTTTCACTTTTAACGTCTCTGAATCTGCTCGCCCTCTCCCTTGGAGCCTGTGTGGAAACTTCCCAGGGACTGTCATTCCGAGCGAAGCGAGGAATCTTGCTCTGAATCTTTTCTAGCGCACTGCGAGATTCCTCGTCGCCTGCGGCTCCTCGGAATGACATACTAATTGAGTACTCACATAGACTCCTGGGGAGAGGATGGCAGGCTTGAGCGCGTTCGGGCGCCGAAAACACCCGCCGATTTGGGGTGGATCGAATTGAGGTCCTTTGCAGCGTTCTTACTCTTGATCTCTCCAGCGTTCGCCACCGCTCAGGACGCCGCCCAGCAGGCGCCGCCATCGATGCCCGGCATGTCCATGCCGTCATCAGACCAGAATGCGGGTGCCGCCGGCATGACCATGCAGCCGCAGAACTTCTTCGAAGCTATGGAGTCTCACACCTCCTCAGGCACAAGCGCCGAGCCGGACTCCACTCCGGCCCCGATGTTGATGACCATGAAAGGCTCGTGGATGCTCATGTTTCACGCCAACGTGTTCATTACCGATGAGCAGGAATCGAGCGAGCGTGGTCGAGACAAACTCTTTTCAACGAACTGGCTCATGCCGATGGCTCAACGCCGACAGGGCCGAGGCATCTTCACCGTTCGAGCCATGCTGAGCCTGGAACCGGCCACCATAACAGGACGGCAGTACCCGCTCCTTTTCCAACAAGGCGAGACCGCGTTCGGCCGCCCCATCGCGGACGCTCAGCATCCCCACAACCTCTTCATGGAGGTTGCAGCACTCTACGATTTGAGATTGGGCTCGAAGACTCTGCTTTCCTTTTATGCGGCTCCCGTGGGCGACCCGGCGATCGGACCGACGGCGTATCCACACCGAGCCTCGGCCTTGGAAGACCCGGTGGGCGCGCTTGGCCACCACCAGGAGGATTCGACTCACATCTCCGACGACGTCCTTACCGCCGGCCTCACCTATCGCATCGTGCGGATTGAGGCCTCAGGCTTTCATGGGCGCGAACCCAACGAAAACCGCTGGAACATCCGCCAGGGCGGCATCGATTCGTGGTCCACGCGCTTGACACTTCAACCCGGAAAGAACTGGAGCGGGCAGTATTCCTACGCTCGCATCGCAAGCCCGGAAGATCTCTATCCCCAAGAGAACCAGGACCGCATGACCGCTTCCGTGATGTACAATCGCCCGCTCCCTCAGGGTAATTGGGCCAGTACCATCGTTTGGGGGCGGACTCGCTCCTTGCCCGACAATGCCATCTTTAACAGCTATCTTCTGGAATCGACGGTGCGTTTCCGGGGCAAGAATCACGTCTGGACGCGCCTCGAAAATGCCGAGCGGTCAAATGAGCTGATCCTGGGTGAAGCCTCTTTGCCTCCCGGTTTCGAAGAGCAGCCGATCGGAATGGTCCAGGCTTACACGCTTGGCTACGACCGGGACTTTGATCTCGTTCCGCATTTGGCCTCGGCGATCGGCGCACAGGTCACAACCTACGGCGTTCCCGACCGCTTGAAATCCATCTATGGCGAACATCCCGCTGGCGTGGCTCTCTTCCTGCGCTTGCGGCCCTTTTCAGGAAGCGAAAGATAATGACTCCCCTCCTTAGGCGGAGGAGGGGAGTCATTTTCGTATCCTCGCTCAGTCGAAAGTCAGGTCATTCCCGCGTAAGTGGGAATCCATTGTGTTCCGGACCAACAATGGACCCCCGCTTTCGCGGGGGTGACGAATGCTGACTGTCATTTCTGTGGGTGGGCCGCTGTCATTCTGAGCGCAGCGAAGAATCCCGGCAGCTTGTTTCGAACTTTACGAACTGCGGAGATTCTTCGCTGCGCTCAGAATGACAGTGTTTTTTCAAGGTTACTAGGTGCCCGTCAGCCGACGGGCATGAGCGACTGCATTGAAAAGGCGTAGGTCAGGGCTTGCCCTACCCAATTCATTAGGGGACGGCAAGCCGTCCCCCTACAACTTCTGACTGAGGACACTACGAAGCGGCTGCCTGGTCGCGAAGGCCTTTGGCTTTCTCGGCCATTTTCCTGGCTTGCTTGTGCTTTCCCTGGCGCGAGTAGAGATCCGCCAGATTGACGTACACCCTGGCCAGAGCCGGAGCATCGGGCTTCTTCTGTTTGGCAATCAGCGTCAATGCTTCGGAGTAGGTATGCTCCGCCTCCCACAGCTTCCCCTCTTGTGTGTAGGCGAGGGCCAAGCCGCTCAAGGAAGTCAGGACTTGGGGGCTTTCCGGTCCGAACACCTTCTTCCGGATGGCTAGCGATCGCAGGTAGAGCAGATCCACACTCACCTGTTTGTACTCCAGCAGCATGACTCCAGCAAGGTTGTCCAGGATCTCCGCCACCCCGGGACTGTTCGGGCCTAGGGCCTTCTCGCGAATGGCCAACGCGCGCTTCAGGAGAGGTTCAGCCTCTGCGTATTTCTTTTGCGAGAAATAAAGTTGTGCCAGGTTGTTTAGACCGCAGGCCACATCAGGGTGATCCAGCCCCAGGTATTTTTCCGTCATCGAGAGTGAACGCAAATACATCGGCTCGGCTTCCGCATAGCGCCCTTGAACGGCGTAGAGGGACGCCAGGTTGTGGAGCGAGTTCGCCACCTCAGGATGCTCGGGCCCGAAAGCCGCTTGCCGAACTGCCAGCGAGCGCTTATAGAGGGATTCGCTCTCGCTATACTTGCCCTGGCGCATGTAGAGGGTTCCGAGATTATTCAGACTGGCCGCAAGCCCCGGATCCGCCGGCCCTAAGGTCTTTTCTTTGATGAAGACGGCCCGCCGGTAGAGCGGTTCGGCTTCCGCCAGCTTGCCCTGCTCCCAGTAGAACTCCCCGAGGTTGTTAAGTGCGTTGGCCACTTGAGCATTTTCCGGCCCCAGGCTCTTCTCACGCAGGGCGAGGCATTGACGATACAACGGCTCTGCCTCCGAAAATCGACTCCGGTACGTGTAGAGGGACGCCAGATTGTTGAGTGTGGTGGCGAGTTCGAGGGGTTGGGGGTCCGCCTGCTTCTGCCAGATTACCAGCGCGCGCCTGAGAGCCTGCTCCGCCTCATCGTACTTCGCCTCTCGCTGGTAGAGGACGCCCAGGTTGTTCAGGACCCTGGCAAGGCGCGCCTCATTTGGCCCGCCTGACTCCGCTTCCTTTGCCGCATTTAGGTACTGTGACTCCGCTTCGTCGTAACGACCTTGGCTGTATGCTTCCCGGGCCGGCTTGAGTGAGTCGCCGGCGGGGCCTGCTTGCCCGAAAGCGCCCCAGGGCAAGAGAGCCAAGCAAATCCACCAAACCCGCAAGTCCCGCATTCGGTTTCTCCCGACAACCGTCTGCGTGAACGTCCTCGGAGCGGCGGCTTTCTGCCCGTCGTTGCGCCATCAACGACTCATGCCCGCCAGAAGGCGGCCGCTGCCACAGTTCGAATCCAGCCAAGAGCTGGATCGTTTTCGACCGCTCACTGGGGGAACGTCGGGCAAGTTTCTTGCCAGTCAGAAAACTATAAATATTACACAAAGTAAGGAGAAGGCAGGGACCTTTTGTCGCTGATCGGGGCTGTTCTCTAGGCATGGTCATCCAGTCCTCCAGACCGCAGCGGAAAGTCCGGCCGAGTCCCGACTCCGGACATCCCGGAATCTACTCTTTGGGGATTTTGACGCATTTCAGTTTTTTCAATCGAAATGGACATCCTGTCTCTTGACAACCGCGAAAGCATAGGCTACAATGGTAAGGGTTATGGCTTCTGAAGGCAGCAGCGGGACGGCCGCCTTCTTGTCCGTCTTCGACTTTTGTCGTCGCGCCGCTGGGGCTGCCCACTGCAAAATTCGACGAGCGATCCGGGAATGTCTATGAAAACAAAGAACTCGGTAAAAATGCCGTGGGCTGGCAGACATTGCTTTTGAACGTCTGATGCGCCACCCAGGATTCGTGCGGTTGAGAACAGGCTTTCGAAGGGAACAAAGCGAGAATGTCTATGAAAACAAAGGATCGCTCGGGCAAACTCCTCCGAACGTTCGTAGTAGCGCTGACCTTCGGGTCAGCAGGGAAGGAAGAACCGCCACTGACGTGCCGACCTGAAACTCGGCGCTACGAAGCCAACTACCCATAGATCTGATGAATTTGGACATTTAGTACGATCGGAGGCATCGAGGAACACAAATTGCCCGTATTCAGGGTGTACGCGGGTTGTTAGGGTGTTTTGACCCGAAAGCGGGACTCTACGTCCCAAGCTAACCCAAGAGCCAGTCGTGGCGCCGGCTTTCTGGCCGGCCGTGCCAAAGTGTTGTAATCTCCGCGGACTTCAGGGTCAGCGCAACAGTCGGCGCTAAAAACCGGAGGACAGGGAAAACAGATATAGAGTAGAATCTTCCGCCTCACGTTGATTCGGAAGAAATCCGTAGCTTGGGATCAAGAGTGGACCTTCCCGGCGAACCCGGTTTACAGGGGTAGTCTTCTATGAGCGTCAACATTGGGTTGGATATCGGCGCCGTCAGCGTTAAGCTGGCGGCCATTGGAGCGCCATCGGACGAGGCGCTTTTCCACAACCTTGGCGAAAAGTCCCCCACTTTCTTCGCGGCCTCGTTTCCCGCCGGCAGTCCTTTTGCCGGACGACCTTTCATTCTCTCCCGGTACAGGCGTATTCAGGGAAGCCCCATCCAGACCACGTTCGATCTGCTCCAGGAACTCTACGAATACCTGCCGGAAGAGAATGTGGAAGGGATTCGCGTGACGGGGTCCGGCAGCCAGCTTCTGGCGAAAATCCTGGGCATCTATTTCGAGAACGAGTTCCGAGCCATCGCCAAGGGCGTGCGAATCTTCAACTCCGAAGTGCGCACCATCTTCGAGATCGGCGGCGAGTCGTCAAAATACCTGCGCCTGGATCCGGAAGCCGTGGGGAAACACCTGGGGATTGTGGATTACCAGACCAGCGGAGAATGCGCCGCCGGAACGGGGTCGTTCATCGACCAGCAGGCTACGCGGTTGCTTTATAGCGTCGAGCAAGTGGGAGCGGCGGCGTCTGGCGCGAGTTGCGCGGCGCGCATTGCGGGGCGCTGCTCGGTATTCGCCAAGACGGACATGATCCACGCCCAGCAGAAAGGCTACACCACGGAGCAGATCCTGCGGGGCTTGTGCGACGCGGTGGCGCGAAACTTCAAATCCAGCATCGTCAAGGGCCGGGCTGTAGTCGCCCCGGTGGCCTTCATTGGCGGGGTTGCGATGAATGCCGGCATCTCCAACGCCCTGGGAGAGGCGTTCAAGCTGGGAGAGAACGCACTCGTGGTTCCCGAACTCTATGCCTGGCTGGGGGCGGCGGGCGCAGCCATGCTGGAGGCGGAAGAATGGCGGAAACGCTCCTTCAAGCGCATCCATCAACTCCGGCAGCATGAGGCGGCGAAGAAAAGTTTTGCGTGCTCGGAAGCGCTTTCGATGAAGAACGTGCTGCTGCTGCGCGACCGTGTAGCGCCGGCGGGAATTTCAAATCTGAAATTTCAGATTTCAAATGAGATCGAGGCCGAGCCGTCAAACGGGAAATCGGGAAAGTCAAAAGAAAGTGGAACTGGCGTTTCAAATCTCCAATCTCAAATTTCAAATGAGATCGAGTCCGAGCCCTCAAACGGGAAATTGGGAAAGTCAAAAGAAAGTGGAGCTGGCGTTTCAAATCTCCAATCTCAGATTTCAAATGAGGTCGAGGCCGAGCCGTCAAACGGGAAATCGGGAAAGTCAAAAGAGAGCGGACTAGGCGTTTCAAATCTCCAATCTCAGATTTCAAATAAGATCGAAGCCTACCTGGGAATCGACATCGGCTCCGTAAGCACCAACCTGGTGGTTATCGACGCCGCGGGGAATCTCCTGAAGGAAATCTATCTCCCCACCCAGGGGCGGCCGATCGAAGTCGTTGACCGCGGCCTCAAGGAGATCGAAGTCGAACTCGGCCCGCAGCTCGACATTCGCGGCGTGGGAACGACGGGGTCCGGGCGCGAGTTGATCGGCGAGCTGGTCGGCGCCGACACCGTCAACGACGAAATTACCGCCCACAAGACCGGCGCCATGCACGTCTGCCAGCAAATGGGCATGGAACCGGTGGACACGATCTTCGAGATCGGCGGGCAAGACTCGAAATTTATCCGCATCGAGAAGGGCGTCGTGGTGGACTTCACCATGAACGAGGCCTGCGCGGCGGGCACCGGGTCGTTTCTCGAGGAGCAGGCCGAAAAGCTGGGGATTTCCATCAAGGAGGAGTTCGCACGTCTGGCCCTGGCCTCGGCCAACCCCGCCCGCCTGGGTGAGCGCTGCACCGTCTTTATGGAGCGAGACGTCACCTCGCTGATGCAAAAGGGCGCGGAAGTGGGCGATCTGGCGGCGGGCCTGGCTTACTCCGTGGCCTTGAACTACCTGAACCGGGTGGTGAGGGGAAGGAAGATCGGCAACGTCATCTTCTTCCAAGGCGGGACCGCTTACAACGACGCGGTGGCGGCCGCGTTCTCACAAATCCTGGGCAAGCGAATCATCGTTCCGCCGCACAACGGCGTCATCGGGGCCATCGGTATGGCTCTGATAGCGCGCGAGCGGATGAAGAACGCAGGCCAAGCCTGCGGTTTCAGGGGCTACGACCTGCACCAGGTGCAGTTCACGGTGCGGGATTTTGTTTGTCGCGCCTGCTCGAACTACTGCGACATGAAAGAGTTTACGATCGAAGGAGAACGCACGTATTGGGGAGACCAATGCTCGGACAAATTCCGCAAGCGGGCACGGTCCGACCGCAAACCGATCCTGGAAGACCTGGTGGAATATCGCGAGAAGCTGCTGGAAGAAGTTCTGTTGCCCTTCAGAGGCTCTAAGCCTAGCGTAGGTATACCGCGCAGCATGTTCTACTACGACCGCTTCCCCTTCTGGTGCGCCTACTTCCAGGAACTGGGTTTCGAGGTCACGGTTTCCGCGCCTACGGACCGGAAAATCTCCTCACGCGGCGAAGAGACAGCCGTTGCCCAGCCTTGCTTCCCCGTGCAGGTCGCTCACGGGCATGTCCTGGACCTGCTGGACAAGAAAGTAGACTACCTGCTGATTCCGAATGTCGTCAATGCCGAGGCGCCGGACCAGGAGGTGGATTCGCACCTCTGTCCCTGGAACCAGACGCTCCCCTTTGTGGTGCGCGCGGCGCCGCAAGTTGAGGCTCTGCGCGCCAAGTTGCTGACCCCTACCGTGCATTTCCGCTTCGGCAGGAATCATGTGGAGAAAGAATTAGCTGCCTTCGCTCGCACCCTGGGCTTTTCCCGCAAGAAGAGCGGTCGCGCCGTGACCGCGGCCTATGCCGCCCAGGAGGCCTTTACGGAAGCTGTGCAGGAGGCCGGGGCCCAGGCGCTGGCCCAACTTCAAACCAGCGGTGAGCCGGCGCTGCTCCTGGTGGGGCGGCCTTACAACCTGTACGACCGCAGCGTCAACTGCGACATCCTCCGCAAGTTACGTTCGCTCTACGGTGTCAATGTCCTCCCCATGGATTTCCTGCCTCTGGACTCGGAAGACATCACGGAAATCAACGCCAACATGTACTGGGATTCCGGCCGGCGCATTCTCGCCGCGGCCAGGTTGGCTGGCCGCCATGCCAACTTGCACCTGGTTTACATCTCGAACTTCAAGTGCGGCCCCGACTCGTATATCAAGTCGTTCGTTGACGACGCGGCGGGCAAGCCTTCCCTGGTGCTCCAGTTCGACGGCCACTCCAACGACGCAGGCTTCATCACCCGTTGTGAGGCCTATCTCGACAGCAAAGGATTTCTGCGATGCCCCTCTTCGACCACCGTCATGTGAGCCGACGCATCAGCGCCGGCCACCCCCTTTGGCGCAAGACGGTTTACATCCCCACCATGGCGGAAGGCAGTTCGGAGGCCTTCGCGGCGACTTTTCGCTGGCTGGGCATCGATGCGCAGCCGACCCCGCCCTCCAACGAGCGGACGCGTGAATTGGGGAGCAAGCACACCACCGGCGACGAGTGCTACCCCGCCAAGGTTACGGTGGGCGACTTCCTGCGAGTCATCGAGATGCCGGGCTTCCGGCCGGCCAAGGCAGCCTTCTTTATGCCCACGGCCGAGGGGCCCTGCCGGTTCGGCCAGTATGCGCCTTTCCTGAAAAAGGTCTTGCGCGAGGCCGGCTACGCCGATGTCCAGGTGCTTTCACCGAGCAGCCAGAATGGCTACGCGGACTTAGGCGACATAACCAATGCATTTCTGCGCGCCGGTTGGCGGGCCCTGGTCTCCGCCGACACGCTTCACCGCGCCCTGCTCAAAACCCGTCCTTATGAAACCAGTCCGGGCGCTGCGGACGGCGCTTTTCAGACCTCGCTCCAGGACTTGTGCCAGACGCTCGAGAGCAGTTGTGCGGATATGGACTGCCAACTCCTGAGTTTGGTTGAAGCCGTGATTCGGGCGCGCGAAAGGTTCCGGCGAGTGCCCGCGCAGTACGACCCCGGCACTCCGTTGATCGGCGTCGTGGGGGAGATCTTTTGCCGGCTGAACACCTTCTCCAATGAGGACCTGATTCGCAAATTGGAGGGCTACGGTGCCGAGTGCTGCCTGAGCCACATCGCCGAATGGGTGGCCTACACCAATACCGAACAGGAGCGAAAGCTTCGCCTGCGCGGACGCCTCTTCTCGATGGATATGCTCAAGGCGCGCTTGCGATCCTACATCCAGCATGCCGATGAGCACGCTTTGACCGCGCCGTTCCATGAGGACTTCATGGGTTACGAGGAGCCGGAAGTGGAACAGATCCTGGAACTGGCATGGCCCTATTTGCCCGTCTGCGGGGCGCAGGGTGAGATGGTGTTGAGCGTCGGGAGGGCAGCTTACCTTGCCCTGCACGGCGCGGATGGCGTCATCGACATCAGCCCCTTCACCTGCATGAATGGCATTGTGAGCGAGGCGATCTACCCCAAGCTCAGCAGGGAGTATGGTGCCATCCCCATCCGCAATTTCTATTTTGACGGTACACAGTCGGACCTCGACCGGGACCTGGGTATCTACCTTGAACTGGCGCGATCCTATCGCGAGAAGAAACCCTTTCCCCGCCAGTATGCGCCCTGCTTCAACCAGCCGGTGGCGTGAGGAAGTGGCGGGCCAGGAAGTTATTACCCTATCTTTATAGGCTATCACAAGAGGAGGAAGAGGGGGGGATTGACAAGCGACGAAAAGTGCGTTATTGGTAAATACGCATTAGCATGTGAGTAATACAGCGGCAGACCCCGATGGTCGTTTGGCCGCAGGGCTCCTCGTGTTACGAAAGTTATCGTGGGTTAAGCAACTAAGGAGAAGAATCCATGATTAGAAGCACGCACCGCCAGGGTTCTTCCGACAGCATGCGCATGGCAATCCTTGCCGACGAGATTACCAGATCACTGCGCGAAGTCTCCCTCCACAAGAGAGTTTGGGATCGCGACCGCCGCGTCATTTCCCAGGCGGTTGACATCTTGACCCAGATGATGCAAGCGCGGAAGGCGAATGGCAACCAAGGCCAGGCAAAGTCGGTTGGCGCGTCCCTGCCTTACGCGCATGCCCTGCGAGCAGTCGAAGCCATGCGCCTCGATCGCGGCTCCTTTGAATCGATGCAGAAGTTGTTTGAAGTGCTGGTGTCAGAGTTGACGGACTTGCGAGACGAGCGCAGTTTTGACGTGCAGTATGTTGAGCCGTTCTTTATCGCGGTCCGTGATGTCGCGCTGCACTTGAGTTTTTCGGACTACTCGGGAACCTTCCTGAATGCGGGCTGACCGCGGCACGTAGGACGGCAGTCAAGGCTTTCTCCATTCCTCCCAATCCTTCAACACCGCTTTGGTCATTTCTTGGGCGGCTTCGTGCAGCCAATCGGGCTTCCGTTTACCCAGGTCGCGGCGAACGGCCTTGATCGCATCCTTGCTCCCCAAGTGAATATTCGCGGTCTCGAATCCCATGGCGTGAAGCAGCCGTTCCTCATCGCGCTTTTGCGGCAGGGTGGCCAGCTCGACACGGGAACAATGTGGGGAGAGGCGGCGCACAATCCATCTGCCGCGCGAATGCACATAGGGGTCAAGCGCCCGCGCGGCTTTGGTGATGATCGTCTCGTAGAAGATCTTCTGCGGGCCCTTGCCTTCATTGGCCCAAACACACGCCGAAGGCGCCAGCGCCCTCGCCTCGCGGGCCACTCTGGCTCCTCCCCAATCGGCGATGGCCACAAAACACTCTCTGCCCAGGCTTCCTAATCCTGCCACCCGGTGGGAGACGCGATAGATCATCCCTCGCTCCGGCAACAGGTCCTCGATCGCTTTCCGGGCGCTCTTGGGGATTTCGCCACGGAGCGTGGGCAAGGCGTTCATCTTTCCCCAAAAATGCACAGGGTCACGGAGTTCGCCGCTGACGGTTTCACGCAGCCACTTGTGATCTTCTTCCAGAACAAATGGCTTGCCGCCTTCCTCGAGGCCTTCACAATAGCCCGTCAGGATACTCTTGCACGCGTCTTGCGTGGCCAATTTCAAATGGTTGGCCGCTACGGCAAGGTGCGCGCTCGCCGCGAGCCTGACGAGGTCGTTGGTGTACGCCATGGGAAAGGCCTCGTCAAAATCGTTCACGCCCCAGATCAGGCGTCCTTCGGCGTCGCGCCAGGTCCCAAAATTCTCCAGGTGAAGATCGCCGACCGCCAGGACCCGAGGCGCTTTGGCGACGTCCGTGCGAAGCTCCCGCCATTGTTGATCCCAGCGATAGTAGGTGGCGCGCAAAAAGGGCAAAGGCGCCTCTTCCATCCGGGAGTGCTTCAAGGTAATGTCTGCCGGAATCAGGTTCAGGCGCTCGCCCAGCCACGCTTCGTATCTCTTGGTCGCCTTTTTGATCCGCATTTGTACTCCACCCGACGTCGCGGCGCTTTCAGGCCGCTTGCCGGCCAGTGTTCATAACCTCGTTCGGCGATCACACCGAGGCGACATCATCGCTACAAATCCCAACTAACCCCCTGCCCGGCTCGTCACCTGTCACTCGTCGCCCGTCGCTGCCTTTGGGTTATACTCAGCACTCTATGAAGCCATTTCCAGTCGGGAAACTACCCCCTCGCATTTTCCAGGGACTCTTGACCGCCTGTCAAGTACCAAGAAACTCCCGCGTCGTCCTGGGGCCGAGGTTCGGCGAGGACGCCGCTGTAATCGATATGGGCGACAAATACCTGGTGGCGAAGACCGATCCGATCACCTTCACCTCCGAGCGGATCGGCTGGTACGCCGTGAACATCAATGCCAATGATGTCGCCACGACGGGAGCCCGCCCGCTCTGGTTCCTGGCCACTTTGCTGCTTCCGCAAACCAGGACTTCCTTAACGCTGGTCCGCCATATCTTTCAAGATACGCTCCGGGCTTGTGCCGACTTAGGCGTGACACTCTGTGGCGGCCACACCGAGGTCACCTTGGGCCTCGACCGTCCCATTCTGGTCGGTCAAATGCTCGGTGAAGTGGCCAAATCCAAACTGGTCAGAAAGGAAAGTCAGCGGCCGGGAGATGTCGTGCTCCTCACGCGAGGCATCGCCATTGAGGGCACGGCGATCCTCGCCAGGGAAAAGCGGACCGTCCTAGCTCGTAAACTGCCAGCGGAAACCCTCCGGCGGGCGCGAGGCTTGCTGTTTCGTCCCGGGATAAGCGTTGTGCTGGACGCTTTGCTGGCACAGCGCCATGGCGAGATTCACGCCATGCATGACCCGACGGAGGGAGGTTTGGCGTCAGGTTTGTATGAACTCGCGAAGGCCGGCGGTGTGGGCTTGCGCGTCTGGAGAGATAAGGTCCCCATTCTCGAAGAGACACGCCTTTTGAGCGAAATCCTGAGATTTGATCCCTTCGCCTTGATTGCGTCAGGTTCCTTGCTCGTCGTCGCAAGCGCGGACTCGGCCCCAGAGTTGCTCCGTGCTTACTCGCGCCGTCACGTGACAGCCGCAATCATCGGCGAGGTAAGAGAAGCTGCGGAAGGCGTCCAATGGGTCGAGAGCGGCCGGACAGAACCTCTCCGCGTTCCGGAGCGCGACGAGATTGCGCGCTTATTGAAAGGTGAGAAGCGTTCTTCCGCAGCCTGTTAAGGCCGAGATTTGGCGGCCTGAAAGTCGGCGCTGCGCCGTAACGAGGAGATTGCTGACATGCGGAAGAGTGATTGGCGCAGACACCCAATCGTGCTACACTAAGAGAGTGAGCTGAGTGGTCTCCGCTAAGCTCGCGCGCCGTCTTAGGTATGCTCCGATTCAAAAAATGGGGGAGATAGCAGGGTCAAGACTCATCGCCTGGTGACGGCTTCCATTGCGAGTTGGCTCGACGGGTTGGTTCGGAACCCGTCTGTCGCATATCCCGCAAGGTTTATCGGTCGCGCAAGGCTTACTCCCATCCTCTTACGAAACCATCATGAATGCCTGGCTCCAAGTCCTAAATTATCTCAAAACGAAGGTCAACACGCAGAGTTACCAGACTTGGTTGAGGCCTACCCGGTTCAGCCATGTGGATAAGGAAGCGATTGTCGTCTGCGTTCCGAACCGCGAATTCCAGGAGTGGATTCAGGAGAACTACGCCCCACTCGTCAGCGAAGCCCTACAGAAACTCAACATGGGCATTGCGGAGATCCGCTATGTCCTTGATCAAAATGCAGAGAAGAAGGGCGTTGGCGCCGACTCTGCTAAACCGCTTCAGAGCAAACTGGACTTCGATTCCGTGGACCACTTACTGAATCTCAAGTACACTTTTGACACCTTCGTGGTAGGCTCTTGCAACCAATTTGCACACGCCGCGGCCCACGCCGTTGCGCAGAACCCGGCGAAAGCCTACAACCCACTCTTCCTCTACGGGGGAGTTGGTTTGGGCAAAACGCACCTCATGCAGGCGGTGGGCCACACCATCAAACATAACTGGAAGGAAATGCGTTTGTCCTACGTCTCCTCAGAAGCTTTCACGAACGATGTCATAACCTCCCTGCGGAATGACCGAATGTACTCCTTCCGGGAAAAGTACAGAAACGTCGATGTGCTGCTCATGGACGACATCGAGTTCATTGCCGGAAAAGAACGAACGATGGAAGAATTCTTCCATACGTTCAACGCCCTCTATGAAGCTCAGAAACAGATTGTGATATCTTCCGATTGCCCGCCGAAGGACATCCCCGGCTTGGAAGAGAGGGTGCGCTCCCGCTTTGCCTGGGGCCTGCTCGCCGATTTGCAGCCGCCGGATCTTGAAACCAAGCGCGCCATTCTGGACAAGAAATGTGAAGCCCAAGGGGTTACTCTGCCCGAAGAGGTCAGCGATTTCATAGCGCGCAAGATCAGGTCCAGCATCCGTGACTTGGAGGGGGCACTGACGCGACTGGTGGCTTATTCCTCGCTCACCGGGGCGGAGGTTTCCCTCGCCATGGCGCAGCAAGTGCTTAAGAACCTCGTCGATCTGGGCGAACGCCGCGTCTCGATCGAGATCATCCAGCGCGCTGTGTGCCAGGAGTTCGGTTTGTCGCTCCCTCAATTGCGGGCCAAAAACAACAGTCGGCCGGTGGCTTATCCTCGGCAAGTGGCCATGTACCTTGCCAAGGAACTCACCACCGCATCGCTGCCGCAAATCGGCAGGGAATTCGGCGGGAAACACCATACAACTGTGTTACACTCTATTAATAAGATTTCGGAATTGCGCCAGTCGGACAGAGATTTGAACAGGCTTCTCAACAAGCTTCGCGATAGTCTCAGTTGAACTTAGCGGCTTTCAAAGGATGTTCATGATGAGAACACTTGTGAATTTCTCCAGGCCGCTGAACCGCGCAGCGAAATTCACAGCCGGGAATATTCGATGCACAGGTCAAGTGCCTGTAACGGGATGTCTGCCTGGGGTTTGCACAATTTTCCACACTTACACAGTTCCTACTACTAAGAACATCTCTTGATAGGATACTAATGAAATGGATTTCTCTATAGAAAAGTCTCGGGTCCTGAAAGAACTGGCTCTCACTCAGGGAGTGGTTGAGAAAAAGACGACCATTCCTATTCTCTCCAACCTTCTGATCGAGGTTGACGGAGAGAATCTTAGAATCAGCGCCACCGATCTCGACCTTGGGGTGTGCTGTAATTGCCCGGTCAAAGTGAAGGCCCCGGGCTCCGGGACCATTCCTGCCAAGCGTCTTATTGAAATCGTGCGCTCTCTTCCCGAAGCTGAGGTTCATTTCAAGGCCTTGGAAAACCACTGGGTCCAGATAACGTGTGAACGCTCTTCCTTTAAGCTGGTGGGAATGGCAAAGGACAATTTTCCGATGCTGCCGGTCATCCCGCCGGCGTTGGCTGCGCTCCCTGCGAATGTGCTTGCAACCGCTATTCAGAAGACGGTATTCGCAATTTCAAATGAGGAGTCTCGTTACACTTTGAATGGAGCTCTGCTCTTGCTCAGGCCCGGCAGCGTGGCGATGGTGGCGACGGATGGGCACCGGCTTGCCTTGATTGAGCGCGACATCGAAGTTGCGGGGCTCAAGAACGAGTTGAAATTACTTATCGCTAAAAAGGCGATGGGCGAACTGGTGCGGTTGTTGTCGGAAGGGGAAGGCGAGTTACCGGTCAGCATCTCAAAGGATGAAGGCCATCTCTTCTTTTCTCTGGGCCAACGTGTCCTGATTTGCCGCATGCTGACGGGGCAGTTTCCCAACTATGAGGCGGTTCTTCCTCGCGAAAACAACCGTGTCTTGCAACTCGAAAAGGAAAGCATCTCGGCCGCTGTGCGTCGGGTCGCCTTACTCGCTGACGAGCGCTCGCGGGCTGTCCGGATGCACGTGGAGAAGGGACAACTGGAAGTATCTTCCTCAAGCGGGGAATATGGCGAGGCCCGCGAGGTACTTGACACGCCCTACCAGGATGAGGCCATGCAGATCGGCTTCAACTACCAGTACTTGCTGGATTTCTTCAACGTGGTGGAAGGCGCCGGGAAGATTTCCCTGGAGCTGAAGGACGAGCAGAGCGCTGGCCAATTTCGGCCGGTTGAGGGCGGGGCTTACCGGTACCGCTACGTGGTGATGCCCATGCGGATTTAGGGGACCACCGTCGTCACCCCCGCGTAAGCGGGGGTCCATTGTCGGCCCCGAACGCAATGGATTCCCGCTTGCGCGGGAATGACGTGTGGCGCGCGATTCTCGGGAGAGCGGGGCGCGATAATTCTGTCGACTGGTCTTTGCTCATATTGGAGAAGTGAAGTGGAGCCGGCGGGAAGACTCTTTCTCTGCCGGCTTTTTTTGCAAAAGGGGATAGAACGGGAGGTTGGGGGAACACGTGAGCAAGCAGAAACCCGGAGAGCCTAATGGAGCCCCGGCCTACGACGCGGCGAGCATCAAGGTCCTTGGCGACTTGGAAGCGGTGCGCAAAAGGCCGGCGATGTACATCGGTTCGACGGGCGCCACAGGCCTGCACCACTTGGTGTGGGAAGTGGTGGACAACTCCGTCGATGAAGCTGCGGACGGTCACTGTGACCGCATTGATGTCGTCGTGCACAGCGATAACTCCGTGACTGTGGTCGATAACGGGCGGGGCATTCCCGTGGATTTGCACAAAGAAGAAGGGCGCTCGGCGGCGGAAGTGGTGATGACCGTGCTCCACGCCGGCGGGAAGTTTGACACCAACAGCTATAAAGTCTCGGGCGGTCTGCACGGCGTGGGCGTGTCGGTTGTCAACGCCCTCTCCGAGCGGTTGGACCTGGAAATCTGGCGTGACGGCTACACCTGGGAACAATCCTACGAGCGCGGAAAGCCCCTCCAACCGCTGAAGCGGGCGGGCAAGACCGAACGCCTCGGCACCAAGATTACCTTCCTGCCGGACGCCAAGATCTTGGACTCGATCGACTTCAATTACGATACCTTGGCTCAGCGCCTGCGTGAACTCTCTTTCCTCAATAAGGGCTTGACCATCCGCCTCAAGGACGAACGCACCAACAAACAGGCGGAATTCCACTACAATGGCGGAATCGCCGAGTTCGTGAAGCACCTCAATAAGAACAAAGAAGTGCTGCACGCCACTCCTATTTACGCAGAGACCGACCGCGACGATGTGCATATGGAGTTCGCCCTCCAGTACAACGATGGCTATGCGGAGACCGTGTTTTCTTTCGCCAACAACATCAACACTGTGGATGGCGGTACTCACCTTTCAGGGTTCCGCTCCGCTCTCACCCGTGCCATCAATCAATACGGCCAGAACCAAGGGCTCTTCAAGGAAGTAAAGGAAAACCTCCAGGGCGAGGACGTTCGCGAAGGGCTTGTGGCGGTGGTCAGCGTCAAACTCCCCCAACCCCAATTTGAAGGCCAGACCAAAGGGAAGCTCAACAGCGACATCCAGAGCACCGTGGCCAGCTTCGTTTACGAGAAGCTCATGGAGGCTTTTGAGAAAAACCCCACCGTCGGCAAGAAGGTCTGCGCCAAAGCCATCGACGCTTCTCGCGCCCGCGAGGCTGCCCGCAAGGCGCGGGAGTTAACACGGCGCAAAGGCGCACTCGATTCCGGCGGGCTACCGGGCAAGCTGGCCGATTGCCAGGAGCGAGACCCGGAACGCTGTGAACTCTTCCTGGTGGAGGGCGACTCGGCCGGTGGTTCTGCCAAGCAGGGGCGCGACCGCCGCTATCAGGCCATCCTGCCGTTAAGAGGCAAAATTCTGAACGTCGAAAAGGCGCGTTTCGACAAGATGCTGGCCCATGAAGAGATCCGCGCCCTCATCACGGCACTCGGCACCGGCATCGGCAAAGACGACTTCGACATCACCAGGCTGCGCTACTCGAAAATCATCATCATGACCGATGCCGACGTGGACGGATCCCACATTCGCACCTTGCTGCTTACCTTCTTCTACCGCCAGATGCCGGAACTGGTGCAGCGCGGTCATGTTTTTATTGCCCAACCGCCGCTCTACCTGATCAAAAAAGGCAAGTCCCTGCGCTACATCCGCGACGAGAAAGAGTTCCGGCGCGAAATTATGCGCCGGGCCACGGAAGACCACACCGTCGAGGTAGGCGACGGGAAGAAGACGAAACTCCTGGGCGGTGAACTGACCAACTTCCTCATGGCTTTGGCTGAGTACGTCGAACTCTTCGCCAAGCTGGAAAAAAGACTTGGCGACGAGCGTCCGATCAATGCCTTGCTGAGAGCCGAATTGGGCAAGAAGATGGAATTCGAGAACCAGGATAAACTCGGGTTGGTCGACAGGGATCTCAAGGCCGAAGGCTTCAAATCAACCTTGCGACTCGACGAGGAGCACAACCTTTACACCTTGGCGTTTTCCAGCGAGACGCTGGCAGAGCGGACCATCGACTGGGACTTGGTTTCGAGCGCCGACTACAAGCGCCTGCTCGACCTCCACCGTCGCGTGCGCGATTTGGATAAGCCCCCCTTTATTATGTCTACCAACGGCACCCAATTAGCAATTGAGGACCGTCGGCAACTGCTTGAGCACGTCATGGCGCTGGGAAAGAAAGCCTTTACCGTGCAACGCTTCAAGGGCCTGGGAGAAATGAACCCTGATCAACTCTGGCAAACGACCATGGACGCCGAACAACGCTTCGCTCCAGGTGAAGGTTGAGGACCAGGTGGCAGCTAACGACATCTTCACCGTGCTCATGGGTGACGTCGTCGAGCCCCGCCGCCAGTTCATCGAAGATAACGCGCTGGATGTGAAGAATTTGGATATTTGAGCGACTCCGTCTTTGACCGCGGCATTTTCGCCAGTGTATACTTGCAAGTGTATACTTCACGCTCGAGAGAGCTGGAGAATCCGATGGTTGTTACAGCAAAGCAGTTACGTTTGAATACGTCGAGCGTCCTCAAGAAGGTGCAGCGCCTGGGGTCGCTCACCGTGACGCTGCGGGGGAAGCCGGTGGCGAAGCTCTCGGCACTGCATCCAGAGAAGCCGATGCGGGTGCAAGATCACCCCTCAGTCGGAATTTGGGCCGACCGCAAAGACATGAAAGACGTTCACGCCTGGCTAAAGAAGCTTCGCACTCCAAGGTATCTGCGTGATCCTCGACACTGACATCCTGGTTTGGGTGCTCAGAAACCACCCGCCCGCTTTGCGATTTGTCGATAGCATACCCCTTGCGCGCCGCAATCTCTCATCGGTGACCTATTTGGAGCTTCTCGACGGGAGCCAGGATGCACGGGATCTTAGGAGCGTAAAAGAACTTGTGGAAGACGTCTTTGCGGAGGTCGTTCCGTTGAGTGAAGCGATTACAAGAACGGCAATTCGCCTAATGGAGGAGTTTGTGCTGGCCTACCGGCTTGGTGTTGAGGATGCCCTGATAGCCGCCACAGCGCTCGAACGGCAGGACACCCTGGCCACCGGAAACGATAAGCATTTTAGAATGATTCCGGGACTGGAGCTTAAGGTATTCCGACTCTAGCCTCGGTGGGGGATGGACCGTTTGCATGACGAGGAATCGTAAAGCCGGCGCGGGCACTTCCCGAACCAAGTTCAGGCGACCGAGCCGTTCCATGGTCAAGAGCCGAGTCGCCCAAGCCCAGCAGCGTCTGCGGCGGTTCGTCGAACCAGGGCGCTCGCTTTCTGACGAACTGATCGCCGAGCGGCGGGAGGCAGCCCGGAATGAGTGAGGCACCAGTCCTGCGATTCTGAGCGAAGGATCTCCGTATTTGGTTGGTTGTTGAACTACTGAGATTCTTCGCTTCGCTCAGAATGACGGACTTAACAGGGAGTTGGATTAATGGGTGACCAAGAACTTTTCAAGCCGTCGCGGGAGATCCCGGTCAACATTGAAGACGAGATGCGCAAGTCGTATCTCGACTATGCGATGAGCGTGATCATTGGCCGGGCGCTTCCCGACGTGCGCGATGGGCTTAAGCCGGTGCATCGGCGGATTCTTTACGCTATGTACAAGGAGGGGAACACCTCCGACAAGCGTTACATCAAGTGTGCCGGCGTGGTGGGCGAGGTCATTAAGAAGTATCACCCACACGGGGACGCGGCGGTATACGACACCCTGGTACGCATGGCGCAAGACTTCAACATGCGCTATCTGCTCATCGACGGGCAAGGCAATTTCGGCTCGGTGGATGGAGATCCCGCGGCGGCCTACCGGTACACCGAATGCCGCCTGGCGCGCATCGCGGAAGAGTTGCTGGCAGACATCGAAAAGGAGACCGTGGACTTCGGCCCGAATTTTGACGAGTCCACGGAAGAACCCCTGGTTCTTCCCACCCGCGTCCCGAATCTCCTGATCAACGGCTCGGACGGCATTGCCGTCGGCATGGCGACCAAGATCCCGCCGCATAACCTGACGGAAATCATTGACGCCACCATCCTCCTGATCAACAAGCCCAACGCCGCGCTCGAGGAAGTGCTTTCGCTCGTCCCTGGCCCCGATTTCCCTACCGGCGCTTACATCTACGGCAAGAGCGGAATCAAATCCGCCTACGAGACAGGCCGCGGCCTCTTCACGATGCGCGCCAAGGCGGCGATCGAGCGGCCCACGAAAGACAAGCAGCAGATCGTCATTACGGAAATACCCTTCCAGGTCAACAAGTCGAAAGTCATCGAGCGCATTGCGCAGCTTGTCCAGGATAAGAAGATCGAAGGCATCTCCGACGTGCGCGATGAGTCCGACCGCGACGGAATGCGCATGGTCGTGGAATTGAAGAGGGGCGAACAACAGCCGGAAATCGTCCTGAACAACCTCTACAAACACACCCAACTCCAGGAAAACTTCGGTATGATCATGCTGGCCATCGTCAACGGCCAACCTCGCACTCTGCCGCTCATCGAAGCCCTTCAACTCTTCATCGACCACCGCGTTACCGTGGTCCGGCGGCGCACCGCTTACGATCTGCGCAAGGCCCAGGAGCGTGCGCACATCCTTGAGGGTTTCCTCAAGGCGCTTCAGCACCTCGACGCCATCATCAAGCTCATCCGCGCCTCGAAGACGCCTGCCGAAGCGCGCCAAGGCCTGATCGAACGCTTCGAGTTCACGGAGCGGCAGGCCCAGGCCATCCTCGAGTTACAGTTGCAGCGCCTCACGGCCATGGAGCGCGACAAGATCCAGCAGGAATATGACGACCTGCAGAAGAAGATTGCCGAGTACCAGGAAATACTGGCCAGCGATAAAGTGCTGAAGAAAGTAATCGTGAACGAGTTGAAGGAAATACAGAAGGATTACGGGGACCTGAGGCGAACGGAGATCATCGAGGAGCAGGCGGAAATCAAGCTCGAGGACCTGATTGCGATCGAGGACGTGGTGATCACGGTCTCGCATTCGGGTTACTTGAAGCGCACCCCGGTCAGCATTTATCGCCAGCAGGGACGCGGCGGCAAGGGACGCCTGGGAATGAAGACGCGCGACGAGGATTTCGTCGAGCACCTCTTCATCGCGTCCACCCACAGCTACATCCTGGTCTTCACCAACACCGGCAAGATGTATTGGCTGAAGGTTTACGAAATTCCGGACGTGGTCGCCGCAGGCAAGGGCAAGAACATCGTCAACCTGGTGAACGTCGCTTCGGGAGAGAAAGTCGCGGCCGTCATCGTCGTCCGGGAATTGCCGGACGAGCCCAAAGACGTGACGATCGAAGGCGAGACGTTTGCCGAAGAGGGATACGTGACGCTGGTGACGCGCCTGGGCCTGATCAAGAAGACGCGCCTGGCGGAGTTCTCCAGCCCCAGGTCGGGCGGCATTATCGCCATGAAAGTCGAGGAAGGCGATGCCCTGATCCGCGCTACTTTGACCTCCGGCCGGGACACCATTTTCCTCGCCACGCATGAGGGCATGGCCATTCGCTTCCCCGAGAGCGATGTGCGCGACATGGGCAGGCAGGCTTATGGCAATTATGCGATGGACCTCGAGAAGGGCGACTACATCGTGGGCATGGAGATCGTGGGCGAGAAGGAGTTGATCCTCTCCGTCACCGAGAAAGGGTACGGCAAGCGTACGCCCATTACCGAATACCGCTTGCAGTCGCGCTTCGGCAAGGGCGTCATCAACGTCAAGACCGTGGATCGAAACGGCAAGGTCGTGGGGGTGCTGAGCGTGACCGAGGAGTCGGAGGTCATGCTCATCAGCCAGCAGGGCAAGATCACTCGCCTCGATGCCGGCGCCATCCGCGAATCGGCCCGCTCCACGCAGGGCGTCAGGTTGATTAACCTCGAAGAAGGCGACGAGGTCGCCGCCGTCTGCCTGATCAGCACCGAAAACGGCGAGGCCGAATCCCCGCAGCCGAAACTGATTCAGTAGCGGGGGTTTTGTTGGGGCCCTGAAGGGGCCCAGGAAAGTAGCCGGGGGCGTTGGCACCGGCTACCGAATTGATCCCCGGCGGGGACCATAATTCAGTTGGAGCACATGCTCACTGGCGTTATTCTGTAGTGGTGGGTGGCAGGGATGGATGAACTGGAAGTGAAAGCAGGGAGGCTGCTGGAGCAAGTGCGGCAGGTGCCGTCGCTGGTGGTGGCCTATTCAGGAGGGGTGGACTCGGCGTACCTCGCTTACGCGGCGCACCAGGCGCTGGGTGACCGCATGCTGGCAGTGACGGCGCTGAGCGCCAGCTATTCGGCGCGCGACCGGCAAGAGGCGGCGGCCGTGGTGGCGCGCTTCAGGCTGCCGCATGAGTTCATCATCACGGACGAACTCTCGAACCCCGCCTATCGCGCCAACAATTCCGACCGTTGCTATTTCTGCAAGGACGAACTGTTTGACAAACTTGATGCGCTCGTTGCGCAACGCGGCTTTGCCGCCATCGCCTATGGCGTGAACGTGGACGACCAGGGCGACTGGCGCCCCGGCCAGCGCGCCGCCCGCGAGCACAAGGTGCTAACCCCGCTGCTTGATGCGGGCCTCACTAAAGCCGACATCCGTGAGCTTGCCCGCCGGGCTGAGGTGCCGGTGTGGAATCGCCCCGCGTCGGCTTGCCTCTCTTCGCGCATTGCCTACGGCATTGAGGTGACGCCGGAACGATTGGCGATTGTGGAGAAGGGCGAGGAGGCCCTCCGAGCGCTCGGCTTCCGGCAGTTCCGGGTTCGTTATCATGAGGAACTGGTCCGCATTGAGATCGCTTCCGACGAGATGGCGCGCGCGCTGGATTCCGCAATGGCTCGTAAGTTTGTCGAGGTTTTCAAAGAACTCGGCTTCAAGTTCGTCACCCTTGACCTGGAAGGTTACCGCACAGGTTCCATGAATTCCCTCCTGGTAAACATCCATAAATAAGATCAATCGGCTGTCATCCTGAGCGAAGCGAAGGATCTTTGCAGCGGCTCGGCTACGCACCTCGACGAGGTCCGGATGACGGGCGAGCATAGTCCACAATCATTGCCTCGCAAATTCCTTTGCCACCCGGATAGTGTTAGAGTGGATTTGAATTGTGTCCTCGAGGCGGCGCGCGTAGCCACCCGCCAGGGTGACTGCGACGGGTATGGACTTGGCTTTCGCTTTCTCGAAAACCAGCCGGTCGCGTTTCTCGAGGCCTTCGAGTGAGAGCTTCAAACCGCCCAATTGATCATCCCGGTAGGGATCGGCGCCGGCTAAATAGAAGATCAGGTCGGGCGTGAATTCAGCGAGAGCCCGATTCAATCCCTGGCTAAGTTCGCGCAGGTACTCTTTATCCTCAACGCCGTCGGCCAGATTGATATCCAGCGAACTGGGCGGCTTAGGGAAGGGATAATTGTTTTCCTGGTGGATGGACATCGTGAAGACCGAATGATCGCCGCCAAAGATCGCCG
>JBEKMN010000107.1:0-17876 GCA_050008495.1 Terriglobia bacterium
TCAACTCCCTCTCACTCATCCTGGTTCGCCCCAATCTGCCTCCTTTCGGAGACTCTATTAGGGGACATTTCTAACGAGGAGAAAAGGGGACATTATCATCGAGGTACAACAGTGGAAAATGTGAACGGAACAGGTAGCGCGGACATTTTGCCCGCGCCCTGATTCGCGCCTCTTGCAGCTTCGGCACCATCGGCCGACCTTTATGGCACAGACCCGACTGGCGCTCCGTGGCTGTCAAAACGCGGCGCGAGGGTGTACACTCTCAGGTTTCTGGGTGCCCTAGAAGGGAATGCCGATTGAGGGCGCGCCCAGTCGATTCCAGGAGGAGGGATTACTTTGAATAGACCACTGCCAAGGCTAATGGTCGCTCTTTTTGTTCTGGCGTCTTTCGCAGGCTCGCTTTTCGCATCCAGCCTGCCGCTCATCCCATACCCGAACCAGGTTGAGGCGGGTCAGGGAACGCTTCGTGTAGGGGCGCGCCTCAACATCGAGGTGCCCAGCAACGACGAGGAGGATCGCTTTGCCGCTTCGCTGCTCGTGCAGGATCTGAATTCGCTGGGAGGCGTGGCCGCCACGGTAGGAGCCAAGAGCGGGGGTTCGCCGCGAATTGTGTTGGCGCGCAGCGACAGCCCAGCCGGCAAGAACATTCTGCAGCAGTCCGGGTTGAGCTTGCCGCCCGAGGCCGACGAGGAAGGTTACATCCTGGTGGTGACGGCTCGCGAAGCTTCGATCGTGAGCAAGACCGCAGCGGGCATGTTCTACGGCGTCCAGACGCTTCGCCAGTTGCTGGAGCGAACGCCCGGGGGCAGCGCAGAGATTCCCGTGGTGCGCATTGCGGATTGGCCGGCCATGCGCTGGCGCGGTGTCAGCATCGACATTAGCCGTGGCGCCATTCCCACGCCGGCTTCTTTCAAAAGGGAAATCACTCTGTTGTCCGAGTACAAAATCAATTTGTTCTCGCTCTACATGGAGAACACTTTTGCCTACCCCAGCCTGCCGCTCTCTGCGGCGCCGGGCGGCGCGGTGACTCCGGAGGAAGCGACGGAACTCGTCAACTTCGCCAAGCAATATCACATGGTGATAGTTCCCGAGCAGGAGTCGTTTGGCCACCTTCATCTGGCGCTGCAAATGGAGCAATACCAGGACATGGCCGAGGTTCCTTACGGGGAAGTGCTTTCGCCCACCGTCCCCGGCTCCTTCACTTTCATCGGCAAGATGTTCTCAGACCTCGCTGCGGTCTTTCCCGGACCCTTCTTCCACATCGGCGCCGATGAAACCTACGAGTTAGGCCAGGGCCGGACCAAGGCGGACGTTGACAGAGACGGCTACGGAAAGGTTTATATCGACTACCTGCGGAAAATCGACGAGACCTTGAGCCCCTATCATCGCAAGGTTCTCTTTTGGGGCGATATGGGCGTCCAGCACCCTGAGCACCTCAAGGATTTGCCCCACGACATGATTGCGATCCCCTGGGACTATGCCCCGCGGAAGTCTTACGTTAACGAGATCAAGCCCTTCCGCGACGTGGGGCTGGAAACCTGGGTGGCGCCGGGCGTGAGCAACTGGAGCCGCATTTTCCCGAACTACAATGACGCGCTGCCCAACATCCGCCAGTTCGTGACGGACGGAAAAGAACAGGGCGCGACGGGCGTCTTCAATACCATGTGGATGGATGACGGCGAAGGCATGGTGAACTACACCTGGTACGGTCTGGTGTATGGCGCCGCTCAATCGTGGCAGAAAACCGTGGATGATGAGCAGTTCTCCGACAACTGGGACTGGTCGTTTTACCGCGCCCAGGATCACCACTTCGCCACAGAGATCAAGAACTTGACCCAGATTCATACGCTCTTGCGGGGCGCGGTCCATTCCGACGGCGAGGATTGGCTGACCTGGGTCGATGCGCTGAGCCCGGACGGGCAGAAATTCTACGCCCAATTGGAGCCGGCCGCACATCAGATCCGGCTGCTGGCGGAAGATGTCGTTGCCGATCTCATCGCTAATTCGCACCTCGCGCGCCGAAACCAGGACTTGCTGGATTACGTGGAGTTCTCCGCCCGCCGCTTCGATTTCCTTGGGCAAAAGGCCATCTATTCAAAGTACATCTCCGACCTCTATGCCCAGGCGCAAGCCGATGCGACGAAACCCGAGGTGGTTGGGGGCGTTCTGGGACGGATCGACAGCGTTAATGGCCTGTTTCAGGACATGCGAGACCAGACAACTCTGCTGCGAGCCCACTACCGGAAACTCTGGCTCGCCGACAACCTGCCCTATTTCCTCGACAATATCTCGGTCCGGTATGACGAAGAATTGCAGCGTTGGGAAAAGGCGGCCAACGACGTGAACCATCTGCGGGATGTCTACCGCCACCCGCGCCGCCTGCCGCCGCTTGTCGAGCCGTAGCCCAGACCCGATTGGAGGCACGGCCCACTTTCACCGAATTGACAGCCCTCTCCCCTGGGGAGAGGGTGTCCCGCGGCGGCGTTTTCATCAGCCGCCGCGGGACGGGTGAGGGGTTTCTTCTCCGCGAGTGGCGCAGAGCTTTGCTCTGCGCCAGCCGCTTCACCCGAACGTTGTGCTTCTGGCCGGATTGGACTAAATTGGAAAATAAGCAAACGGCACCAGCGCGGGTACCGGCAAATGACACTGCAAGAGAAAATCCTGAACCCTTTCGTACCGGTGACGCTCTTTGAAGTGGTGCCGCCTGCGGCGGATCAGCCCGAGGCCATCGACGAATCGCTTACGGAACTGAAACGGGTCGTACCCTTTGTCGACGGGATCAACGTTCCGGAGATTCTCGATGAATCTCGAGGGGCGGAGCGAACCAGCAAGTTCGTGGCGCGCGTCGAGCCGCGACTGCTCGGCTCGCGCATTCAGCGCGAATTGGGCGCGGAAGTGGTTCTC
This sequence comes from Terriglobia bacterium, assembly GCA_050008495.1. Lineage (GTDB taxonomy): Bacteria > Acidobacteriota > Terriglobia > UBA7540 > UBA7540 > CAVROP01. The sequence continues at coordinate 2,905 of JBEKMN010000107.1, forward strand.
AACCGCGTGGTCGTCCATGATCCGAAGCCGGAAGTGTGGTTTCGCGAGACCTGCCTCGAGCGTGGTATGCGGCAGGTTATTCTGGTGGGCGGTGAATCCGCCAAAGTCCGCTACCCCGGTCCCAATGTCACGGAGGCTGCACGACTTGTGCGGAAACAGGGACTGCCGGTAACGCTGGGCGGCATCACCATTCCCAGCCGCAGGAACGAGTCCGAGCGGATTCGCGCTAAGAACAAAGCGGGTCTCGACTTCTTCACCTCTCAGGTTCTCTTTGACTCGAATGACGTGGTGTGGCTGGTGCAGCGGCTCAACGGCCTGCAGGTGCGTCTCTTCCTGAGCTTCGCGCCGGTCAGCCATCGCCGGGATTTGCAGTTCCTTCGCTGGCTCGGCGGGGACATTCCGCAAAACCTGGATCGGTTTCTGCTCGGCTCGGAAGACGGAGCCACTGCCCCGGCCGCGACCTGCCTCGCGAGGTCGCTCGACCTCGCGCAGCGCATCCTGATGGATGTGTTCGACAACCTGCCACCTGATCCGCCGCTCCTCGGGCTCAACATCGAGCACATCAACCGCAGGAATTTTGCTCCAGCCATCCAGATGCTGGACCGTCTCGGCAATCTCTACGCCAACTTGATGGCGCAGCACGCGCGCAGCCTCAGTTAAGTTGAGAGTCAAGAGTCGAAAGTCGAGAGTCGAGAAGCAGAAACCTTTTCTTCTGCCTGTCATCCTGAGCGGAGCGAAGGATCCCTATAGTTCGCTTCAACCCGCGGCACACGAAAAGCAACTGCCGAGATCCTTCGCTGCGCTCAGGATGACAGCCCCCTTTCGTGGACCGCACCGCCTGTTTGCATACGCGACCACTTCCACTTTAGACTATCAACTTCGGACTTCAGACTTTCGACTCTTGACTCTCGACTTTCGACTCTCGACTCCATGGATCGAGAAAGAAAAAAGCCGCAAGATTCTCTCTTTGATGTCGCCGTGATGGCGGCCATCCGTCATCCGCTTACTTACCGTTTCCCTCCTTCGTTGACGGTTGTTGCAGGCCAACGCGTGGTAGTCCCGTTGGGCACCCGCAAGGCGACGGGCATCGTGTTGGGTCCGACCAGCAAACTGGCGCCCGGGATCGAGGTGCGCGAGGCGTTGCGCGCCATGGATCCCGAACCTGCCCTCTCCGGCGAACTCGTAAAGCTCGCGCTCTGGATTTCAGATTATTATCTGGCGCCGCCGGGGGAAGTCTTCCGCGCCATGTTGCCGCTCAGGCAAGAAACGCGGCGCGCTCGGCAGGTTCGTCTGACAGAAGAGGGGCGGCGCAAGCTGCAGGAACTCGCGGCCAGCCCACCGGAGGAGAGCAATGAGAGCCAGGATGCGACTCTGTTGGCGTACCTCGACCGGCGTCCCGGCTCTTCTCTCGAGATAGTGAAAAGGAAGTTTCCCAACGCTTATTCGCGTGCGCTCCAGCAAAAATGGTTAGTCGTCGAGGAAGTGAAAAAGGAGCGCAGCCGCCGGCAAGTGTTTGCCGTCCGGCTGGCGGGGCCGTTGCCGGAGCACCTGCCTCGGCTCTCCCCGATCGCCAAGAGAATTATCGAGGCTCTTGAACAGCAGGGGCCGGCCGACGATCATCGTCCGCTACTCGAAGCCGCGCGCGCGCAGCTTGCCAACTTGCGCAAGCTCGGCCAGGCGGGCTTAATTGAACTCAGCGAGGCCGGCTGGCACGGCCCGAGCTTTGAGTTGCGGGAGCGAGACGCTCCCGCGACTGCGGGCGAGACGCCCGCACCACGACTGACGCCCGCGCAATCGGCAGTCCTCGCCGATCTTTTCCCGCGGCTCGACTCCGGCGAATTCGGCGTTGTGCTGCTGCACGGCGTAACCGGAAGCGGCAAAACCGAAATCTATCTTCACCTGATTGCCCACTGCCTGGAGCGAGGCCGTGCCGCCCTGATGCTAGTGCCGGAGATCGCGCTCACTCCCGCCATGCAATCTCTGTTTTTCTCGAGATTCGGAGAGCAGGTCGCGCTCTTGCACAGCGGACTCACGGAGAGGGAACGCGACGACGCCTGGTGGCGCGTGCGCCGCGGTCAGGCCAAAGTCGTTTTAGGAACGCGCTCCGCGGTCTTTGCACCTGTCACCAACCTGGGTGTAGTGATCGTAGACGAGGAGCACGATTCCAGCTACAAACAGGACGAAACGCCGAGATACCACGGGCGGGATGTGGCGGTGGTGCGAGCGCAGTACGCGGGCGCGCTGGCGCTGCTGGGCTCCGCAACGCCTTCTCTGGAGTCTTACTGGAATGCGCGCGAGGGCAAATACCACTTGGCGAAGTTGGAAGAACGGATCGGAGGGAGGAAGCTGGCGGCGGTCGAGGTGGTGGACATGCGGCAGGAGTTCCGCGAGACACACACGCAAATGCCGCTTTCCCGCAAGCTGAAAGAGGAGATCGAGGCGCAGCTTCAAGCTTCGGCGCAGATCATGCTGCTGCTCAACCGGCGCGGCTACTCGTGGTTTCTGTTGTGCCGGAGTTGCGGTCAGACGGTGCGCTGTGTGAATTGTTCCGTTTCGCTCACCTATCATCGCCGCGAGCAGCGCCTGAGCTGCCACTATTGCGGATACTCGACTGCCGTTCCATCGCTTTGTCCGGCTTGCGGAAGCGAGTACCTCCACTACGTCGGCGAGGGAACTGAGAAGATCGAGCACAAATTCGCCGGACTTTTCCCCGGCGCGCGGGTGGCCCGCCTGGACCGCGACGTGGCCCGCCGCCGCGGCGAGTTCCTGCGCGTACTCGAGGATTTCAGGCGGGGCAAAATCGACATTCTCGTCGGTACACAATTGATCGCCAAAGGACACGATTTCCCCGGCGTCACACTCGTGGGCGTCGTCTCCGCGGATATCGGCCTTGGGTTGCCGGACTTCCGCGCCGCCGAGCGAACGTTTCAACTTATAACTCAGGTGGCGGGCCGCGCCGGGAGAGGCGACGCCCCCGGGCGGGTGCTGGTGCAAACGTTTTATCCTGAGCATTATGCCATCCGCCTGGCGGCTGACCAGAACTACAGCGGGTTCTTCAGCAAGGAAATGGGCTTCCGCCGCATGATGCATTATCCGCCCATCACCGCGCTTGCCAACATCGTCGCGCAGCACGAAAAGCTGGAACGGGCCGCGCAGGTGGCGAAGGAGATCGGCGACTTCTTTACCAAAGTCGAAAGACAGTTCCCGGGCATAAAGAGTCTCGGCCCCGGCCCTGCTCCCTTGGCCAAAGTGGAGCGACGCTATCGGATCCAGTTCCTGCTGAAATCCAACTCGCGCGCTAACCTTCATGCCCTCTTAAAGCAACTGGTCCATCATTGCGCACAGTCGGCGATACAACCCCGCGAGGTCATGATCGACGTCGACCCCGTCAACATCATGTAAGTGCCGAAATTCGAAAATCGAAAAGCCGAAATTCGAAACTCGAAACTCGAAAATCGGAAAACCGTGAATGGGGGTTGTGCTACCAATAGCCAGTTCAGCCCTTCTGGTAAGTCCGAATGATTGGGTTTTTCCGCGGTCGAATTTCGATTTTCGAATTTCGAGTTTCGGTCCTACCGCACGGCAAACGGGGTGGGGACGAAGGTGATAAGGAATATCAAGGTGGCCACGAAGGCGAGGATTCGCCTGCCTTTACCCAGCGGCTCGGACGGAATCATGATGACGGGGTGGCGCAGGCCGACGACCAGCAGAACGACAGCCCAGACCATCCAACCGGCCCAGCAGAAAACTCCCAGCGGGACCAAGGCCAGAAACAGGCCCCTGGAAATCATCCGATGCCTGTCTCCCAGCGTGGCATAGAGGATGTGGCCGCCGTCGAGTTGACCAACGGGCAACAAATTGAGAGCGGTGGCGAACAGTCCCACCCAGGCTGCGCAGCCGACAGGCTGCAACGAAATGCTCATGGGGTGCAAGCCGGGGCGCAGGACCTTTGCCAGGAAATTAATCGCCAGCGGGTTCCCCAATGTAATGGTGTCGGGAAGACTTCTCGGAATCACCGGTTGACAATTCAGCGTGGCCACGATCAGGGCCGGAATCGCCACCATAAAACCCGCCAACGGCCCGGAAATTCCCACGTCGAAGAGCGCTTTGCGGGTAGTGATGGGTGTCTTGATCCGAATAAACGCGCCCATGGTACCGATCAAGGTCGGAGCGGGGATGAAGTAAGGATAGGTGGCCTCGATGCCGTAATACCGACAGGTGAAATAATGTCCTAATTCGTGCGCCAGCAGGATGCTGAGCAGCGTAAATGAAAACGGTATCCCCTGCGCCAGGGTCGCGGGGTTTTGAAAAATGCCCGCAAAGAATGCCCGCGAAATGTCCCAGTCGAAGGCCGGAAAGTTGTGCTCGTAGTTCTGCGCGATGTGAGTGCCTACGATGAGGGTAGTCACACACGTCAGCAGGAACAGCAGGGCATGAAAGGGAAGCGAGTTAAGCCAGCGCTGCCGAAGGCTTCGGAAGCGCCGCCGCGGCGGCTCAATCGGAGGCGGAAACAGGTCCAGAGGGGTGTCCCTGGGGCCAGGCCGGATATAGAATTCATCACCCATAGCACAGGATGCGAAAAGTCTATTTTCGCCTGCTCGTCTGAGTCTGTAAATAGTCTAGGGAAGCGATTGGAGTTCCTTGCCGGGTTTGAAGCGCACGGCCTTTCCGGGCGGAATACTCACTTCAGCGCCCGTCCTGGGGTTGCGGCCGATTCCCGTCTTGCGGGGCCTTACGACGAAGACACCAAATCCGCGCAGTTCAATGCGGTCGCTTCCGGCGAGGGCCTTCTTCATGGACTCGAAGACGGTCTCGACCGCGATTTCCGCTTTGGTTTTGGTGATGCCGGTGCGATTTACAACGTCGTTAATGATGTCCAGCTTTATCAAACGAACCTCCTGAAAACGCACGTCTTATCGTAAATTCTGGAGCCGCCATTGTCAAGGATTTTCTCCTGCACTATGATGAGGCGAGGCGGTGACGCGCTTCAAGCAGCTTTGGCGACACCCAATGAACAATGACGTTCGACGCTTCGACCGCTGGTCGAAGAGCTACGAAAAATGCTGGGGTCAACGTTTCTTTGATGGCGTGCACGTGCAGATGCTCGACCTTATGACCGCCGCGGCCCCAACCCGAACACCATCCAGGATACTCGACGTGGGATGCGGTACGGGGCGTCTGCTGCGCAAAGCAGCGGCCCGTTGGCCCGCAGCACAATTTGTCGGCGTTGATCCTGCTCCAGGCATGCTTGAGGTGGCTCAGCGCCTGACGTTGACCGCCACGTTCTGGCGCGGGTTGGCGGAGTCTCTGCCGCTCGCCGATGCCAGCGTCGACTTGGTGATGAGTTCGGTTTCCATGCATCACTGGCCTAATGCCGGCTTGGGTGTACTCGAAGTGGCTCGTGTGCTTCGCCCAGGAGGATGGTTCTGCTTGGCGGACATTGCGCTCCCTTCGTGGTTTTCAAAGCTCCTGCGCTCGAAGGTGAAGAACCGGAATGAAATCCGGGAATTGCTGATTAAGTCGGGCTTCCAGATCCTCGCTCAACGAACATGTCAAGCGAGAATCGTCCTCGTTTCTGTTGCCGTCAAACCCGGGCCCTGAGACGAAGGATCTTATGCTTAAGTGTGGTCTTCTGTTGGTCGCTCTCGGCCTATTGGTGTTGCCCCGATATACTTTCGCTTCGGAGCATCCCGCACCTGCCGCTTGGCCACTGTCGCAGGCCTCGTCTGAGTCTAAAGCGCCCATAGCTGATCAACAATCGGCGGGGGGGAAGCAGGCGGAGGCACATTATGTCCTGACGCCGGAGAAGCGCGCCAAGGCGATGGCTTTTTCGCGCGCCGAGTATATCTTGTATTTCGCAGCTATCGCGCTAGCCCTTGGCATCTACGCATTCCTTTGGCGGAGCGGGTTCGCGGCCGGCTTGCGGAATCGGGTCAGAAGGTTCTCCGCCCGCCGCTGGGTGCAGGCGGCTTTGTTTGTCGCGATATTCCTGATCGCGGTGAGGGCACTCGAGTCCCCTTTGGATTACTACTGGGGCTTCGTGCTCGAGCACCGCTACGGCCTCTCGACCCAGGGCATCGGGTCCTGGGTGTCGGACTGGGCGAAGGACCTCGGCCTCACGGTGGTGGTGGCGATCTTATTTGCCTGGGTCTTCTACTGGCTGGTGCGGCGCAGCCCACGGCGCTGGTGGCTTTACTTCTGGTTTGCCTCCATCCCCATCACGCTGGCTTTCATCGTCGTTGAGCCTTACGTTGTGGAGCCGCTGTTTTACCGATTTAAGCCCCTCGAAAAAACACAGCCCGCTTTGACGGACCGCATCGAGAAAATGCTGGGACACGCCGGCCTGGCGATTCCCCGCTCGCGCATCTACGAAATGGACGCGAGCGCCAAGACCAAGATTGTGAACGCCTACGTCTCCGGCTGGGGATCGAGCAAACGCCTGGTGGTCTGGGATACTACCCTCGAGAAGCTGAACTCCGACCAGACTCTTCTGGTGGTCGGGCACGAAGCCGGCCACTATGTGCTCCACCACATCCCCAAGGAATTCGCGTTCGACGAACTGATTTTTCTGGTGCTGTTCTACGTGGGGTTCCGAGTCATCAACTGGATCGTTGCGCGTGAACGTTCTTCGACCGGTCGTGTAGGTCGAGCAGTCGAGGAGTCGAGAGTCGAGAAGGCCTTGACTCCTCGACTTTCGACTCTCGACTTCTCGACGGGAGGTGAGGGCGTCGCGGATCTCGCCTCGCTTCCGATCGTCCTCATCGTACTGACAGTGGTTGTGTTTCTAGCCTCTCCGGCCCTTAACGGCATCTCCCGTCATTTCGAGCACCAGGCCGATCAATTCGGCCTCGAAGTGGCTTACGGCGTTGTCTCCGACCCCAACACCGCCGACGTTCAGTCCTTCCAGATCATGGCTCAGGAAGACCTGGAAGATCCTGATCCCAGTCCCTTCATCCGCTTCTGGTTGTATACCCATCCGTCAACCGAGGAGCGCATACGCTTTGCTGCGACCTACAAGCCCTGGGCAGAGGGCAAGCCGCTGGAACTCCTTGAGCGGCCCTGGTAGAGCCGCGATTGCGACGATGCCGGGGTCTGCGATTTCCTTGCAGGCTATCTCGCCCCTATGATAATTTCAAAAGGTTTGGGGTGTGATTCCGGCCCGGCGGAGTGGGCTGGCGTGGTAATTCGAACCCCAAAAGCAAGCTGTTTGCGGCTAACAACGAGAGTATTTTCGCCTTTCGGAACACCATAAACGATCATGAGAGTTGAACTCATTCGCTCCGTCAAGGGAACACGCGACCTGCTGCCGCCGGACACAAACCTCTGGCAACGGGTGGAAGCAGAGGCGCGGCGCATCTTCGGCGCTTATCACTACGGCGAAATTCGCACGCCCCTTTTGGAGCAGACCGCGCTCTTCGCACGCAGCGTGGGCGCCGACACCGATATTGTGATGAAGGAGATGTACACCTTTCAGGATCGCGACGACGAATCCTTGACTTTGCGCCCGGAGGCCACCGCCTCGGTGGTGCGCGCCTACATCGAGCACAGCCTGTACAACCAGGGCGGCATTCACAAGCTTTACTATATCGGCCCCATGTTTCGGCGCGAGCGCCCGCAGAAGGGGCGCTACAGGCAGTTCCATCAGATTGGCGCAGAAGTGCTGGGGTCCGAAAGCCCGCTGGTGGATGCGGAAGTTCTCGAGATGCTCGTGCTTTTCCTGGAGCGAGTGGGGATTCGAGAGTATCAGCTTCTCCTCAACTCGGTGGGATGCCCTAAGTGCCGCGCCGAGTACCTTACGGTTCTGCGTCAAGCCCTGGGAGCCGTGAAGGCCTCGATGTGCGCGGATTGCCAGAGGCGCGCGGAGACGAATCCGTTGCGGGTGCTGGACTGCAAGGTGGAGGCGGACCAGCCCATCATCGAGAAGCTGCCCAAAATCATCGACCATCTCGACCCCGAGTGCCGGCAGCACTTCGAGCGTGTTACGAGCGAGCTTCAGGGGCGGGGGATTTCTTATCAGGTTACGCCTCGCCTGGTGCGCGGTCTCGACTATTACACGCGGACCACTTTCGAGATCACCAGTGGCGCCTTGGGCGCGCAGAACGCCGTGCTGGGCGGCGGCCGGTATGACGGGCTGTCGGAGATGCTGGGCGGTCCGCCCACCCCAGGCATCGGTTTCTCGATCGGCCAGGACCGTCTGATTTTGGCGGTGCAGGCGGCCGCGGTGCTTAAACCCGAGACGCCGCTGGCGGCTTACATCGTCTGGATGGGCGACGCGGCGGTTCCAGCCGCGGCGGGCCTGGCGCGCGAACTGCGCGCGCAGGGTTTGAGTGTCGAGATCGGCTACGATCCCATGAAGATCAAGAAGGCGATGGGACTGGCAAGCAAGCTCCAGGCGCGCTTCGCCATTATCATCGGCGAGGGCGAAATCTCCACCGGGCGCTACCAAGTGAAAGACATGACCGCCGGTCAGCAGCAGGAAGTGGAGCCTGGGAATATCGTATCGTATCTTAAGGCAAGATTGTGAACGGCAATTAGTGAATTATAAATAGTAAATTATAAATTATGAAGAGCGGCCTGACACTGCGGTGTCATTCTGAGCGAAGCGAAGAATCTCGGCAGTTGGCGAACCCCTGAACTGCCGAGATTCTTCGCTTCGCTCAGAATGACGGAACGCTTTGACGCCGGTTTTCATAATTTAGAATTTACAATTTATAATTTACCATTTCCTTTTTTTGGCGGTGACCGTGAAACTTGACCTTCTTGGAGATCGGCAACGAACACACTACTGCGGGGAGCTGCGAGAATCGCAGGCCGGGCAGACGGTGTTTCTGGCCGGCTGGGTAGACAGCCGCCGGGACCTGGGAAACATCATCTTTCTCGACCTTCGCGACCACACCGGAGTGACGCAGGTGATTTGCAACCCGGAAATCAGCGGCCAAGCGCACGACCGCGCCGACGAAGTGCGGCCCGAGTATGTGGTGGGCGTGGAAGGCGAGGTGGTGCTGCGCTCCACGGAGACAATTAACCCGCAGATCGGCACCGGAACGGTGGAAGTCAAAGCGGCAAGGCTTCTGGTCCTCAACGAGTCCAAGACTCCGCCCTTTCCGATCGAGGACGAAACGAAGACGAGCGAGGAGACTCGCCTTCGTTATCGCTACCTGGACTTAAGGCGGGGGCGGATGCAGCGCAACTTGCGGCTTCGGCATAGCGCCAGCCAGGTGGTTCGCCAGCACCTCTCCGAGCATGGATTCAATGAAATCGAAACGCCGTTCATGACCCGCTCGACGCCGGAGGGCGCGCGCGACTACCTGGTTCCCAGCCGCCTTCATCACGGCCATTTCTACGCGCTGCCGCAGTCTCCGCAGCTCTTCAAACAGATCCTCATGATCGGGGGCTTCGACCGTTATTTCCAGATTGTCAGGTGTTTTCGCGACGAAGATTTGCGCGCCGATCGCCAGCCGGAGTTTACGCAAATCGATATCGAGATGGCGTTTCCACAACGGGACACGCTATTCGACATCATCGAGCGGTTGATGGAGAAACTTTTCGCGCTGGTCCAGGTGGAGGTCAAGCGCCCGTTCCAGCGCCTCACTTATGAATTGGCGATGGAGCGCTATGGCTCCGACAAGCCCCATCTGGGATTCGACCTGGCTTGGAAACGAATCGATGTGACTGGAAATCCCTTGTCCAATGTTCGCGGGTTCAAGGCAGTGAAGGCGCTGCGAATTCCGGGCGGGGCTGGCAAAATCTCGCGCAGCCAGATGGACAAGTACCAGGTTCCGCTCAAGACGCTGGGGGCGGGGAATCTGGCTATTGTGGAATTGAAGGATAGGGAAATTCAGTCGCGGCTCTTGAAGACGGTTGGAGAGGAATACTTGCGGGGCATCGTGAGCGCCACCGGAGCGGTTGCCGGCGATCTCATCGTTCTTCTCGGTTGCGAGGAAACTTCGCGGCACAGGGTTCACCAACTCGACGAGGCCTCGGGTTGGTTCAGGCTGGAGTTGGCCGAAAGACTCGAGCTGATCAGGCCCGGGACCTGGAACTTTCTGTGGGTGATTGACTTCCCCATGTTTGATTACGATGAGCGGGAGAAGCGCTTCACCGCCATGCACCATCCTTTCACTTCGCCACGCGAGGAGGACCTGGAGGCGCTCGAAACCGATCCCGGCGTGGTGAAGGCGCTCGGATACGACCTGGTGCTCAACGGATCGGAAATTGGCGGTGGCTCGATCCGTATCCACCGGCCGGATATTCAGCGGCGCGTCTTCAGCGTCCTGGGCTTGACGGAAGAGCAAGCCCGGGAGCGCTTCGGCTTCTTTCTCGAGGCCCTCGAATACGGAACGCCGCCGCATGGCGGTATTGCGCTCGGTTACGACCGCATTAATGCCTTCATGGCCGGCGAGTCGAATATCCGCGAGGTTATCGCCTTCCCGAAGACCGCCAGCGCCATTGATCTGATGAGCGAGGCTCCCGCCGGGGTCGAGCCGGAGCAACTGGAGGAACTGGGGCTGGAGGTCAAGAAGGAAAGCTAAAGTGTAAAGGTTAAAGGGTAAAGGCAGAAGGCCGGTGCGCGCCTATCCGTATTCGGAGGTTCCCTCAGACTTTAACCTTTAGCCTCTACCCTTTATCCTTCACCCTTTCCGCATATGTCGATCATTCGAATTCTGCCGGAAATCGTCGTCAACAAAATCGCCGCCGGCGAGGTGGTGGAGCGCCCTGCGTCCGTGGTGAAGGAATTAGTGGAGAACTCGGTGGACGCCGGGGCGGGCCATGTCCAGGTGTCGGTGGAATCGGGAGGGAAACGCCTGATCCGCGTCGTGGATGACGGGTGCGGCATGAGCCACGACGATGCCTTGCTGGCTTTCGAGCGGCACGCCACCAGCAAAATTCACTCTGCCGAGGACATATTTGAAATCTCGACGCTGGGTTTTCGGGGTGAAGCCCTGCCCTCGATGGCGGCCGTTTCGCGCCTGGTGCTCGAGACCCGGCACGCTTCGGAGAACTCAGGCACGCGCCTGGAGATCGCGGGAGGAAAGCTGCGCGATGTCAAGGAAGTGGCGTGGGAGGCGGGCACGCGAGTGGAAGTGCGCGACCTCTTTTATAATACCCCTGCGCGGCGCAAGTTTCTGAAGTCTGAATCCACCGAACTCGGTCATATTGCGAGTCTGGTGACGCATTATGCGCTTGCCCACCCCGACAAGGGTTTTCGCCTCGCATCCTTGAATAATGAGGTTCTACAGGTATCGCCCGTTTCCAGCCTGCGCGAACGAGTTTACCAGGTGATGGGCGGTCAAACCCTCGAGCAACTTATCGAGATGGCTCCCGTGGAGCGGCGCATGACAGTTCCTGCTCCGCCGGGCATGGAAGAGGAAGGCGAAAGCCCTGCCGAAGCGCCCCTCGTCCGTGTATTTGGGTTCACCTCCCGGCCCGAGGTACACAAACTCAACCGCAACAACATTTACTTCTTTGTGAATCGCCGGCTGGTTCGGGACCGACTGATCCTGCACGCCATAACGGAAGCCTACCGCAACATTCTTCCCACCTCGGTCTTTCCGGTGGCCCTGATTTTTCTCGAGTTGCCAGCGGTCGAGGTGGATGTGAACGTCCACCCATCAAAAGTCGAGGTGAGGTTTCGTCATTCGGGGTTTATCCACGATTTGGTGCGGGACGCGCTTCGCCAGGCTCTGCTGGCAACACGGCCCGTCGCCTCTTTTCCGATGGCCCGGTCGTCGCAAAAACTGCCCGTGGAGACTGACGCGGCGGAGGTGGCCGAGAAACTCGAGGAAGAAGCGGAGCTGGGCCAAGCTGTACAGAATCCGCTTGTCGAGACCACGCCATCGCAGGGACGCGCAAGCAGGCCTTGGCAGGACCACAGGGGCACGCCATGGCGTGCCCCTACGCCGCCGTTCAGGTTGTCATCCCCGACACCTGAGCCGCGGACGGGCCGGCTTCCGCTTGAGGAGGCGCTTTCTCCTTACGCTCCCGCCGCGCCCAACTGGGACGCCGATTCGGCCTCGCGGCCGGCGACTCCGCCCGCCATCACGGCCCCGGGCGAATTGCCGGCGGATCTTCAGCCGCTCGGCCAGGTCCAGGAAAGTTTTATTGTGGCGACTAACCCCACCGGGCTCTGGGTCATCGACCAGCACGCCGCGCACGAACGGGTATTGTTTGACCGCCACGTCCGCATGCGGCAGGAGAAGAAGGTTTCGATGCAACGGCTGTTGGTGCCCATCATTCTGGAATTGAGGGCCGAGCAACGGGTAACTTACCCGGAGATCGCGGAAGAATTGGCGGCCAACGGCTTCGAGGTCGAGCCCTTTGGCCAGCGGACCTTGGCCGTCAAGGCTGCGCCTGCGGAAACGCGTGCCGACGATGTGGGCGACCTGATGCGCGAAATCCTGGACAACGCTCGGCAAGAGGGGCGGACGGTATCCCTCGACATCCTGCAGAACAAGATCGCCGCCTCGGTCTCCTGCCACGCGGCGGTCAAGGTGAATATGCCGCTCGACAAGAGCAAAATGGATTGGCTGCTCCAAGCACTCGCCAAGACGGCGTGCCCCATGACTTGCCCGCACGGGCGACCCACGGTCCTGCGCTATGGGATGAAGGATTTGCAAAAGGCGTTTAAGAGAATATAGTCATCAGTCGTCAGTTGTCAGTCTTCAGCACAAACCCGGTCGAGAGGGGACCGGAATGGCATGGGTTTTACCGAGAACTGAAAACTGACAACTGATGACTGACAACTCAACCATGTCTACTCCCCTAGTCATCGCCATCGACGGCCCCGCCGGCGCGGGCAAGAGCACCGTCGCCCAGAAAGTGGCGGCGCGCCTGGGATTGACCTACGTGGATAGCGGGGCCACCTACCGCGCCATGGCTTTGAAGGTCCTTCAATCGGGAATTGCGCCAGACGACGCTCCGTCGGTGGCTAAGCTGGTTGCGCAGACGGATATCGACATCGCCATGGATGGAGTGCGGTTCCGCGCTTTCGTTGACGGTGAGGACGTGACGGACAAGATCCGCACTCCGGAGGTGACGTTAGCGTCCGCTAAAGTGTCGCGCTTACCGGAGGTGCGCGCCAGGCTGCTGGCGGTCCAGAGGGGTTGTGCTGTGGGGCGCGGCGTAGTTATGGAAGGGCGAGACATTGGCACCGTGGTTTTCCCCAACGCTTCACTGAAGGTCTTTCTGCAGGCCGACCCGGTGGAGCGGGCGCGGCGAAGGCTGAAACAAGACAGCAAGAAAGGCCGTTCGGCCACCCTCGAACAAACTGCCGAAGAAATCGCACTGCGCGACCAGCTTGACGCGGAGAGGAAGATATCCCCGCTCGTGGCGGCGCCGGACGCCGTGACGATTGACTCCACCGACCTCGCCGCCGATCAAGTCGTCGAGCAGATTCTGGATTTGGCGCGGAAGAACCAACTGGCGGAGCCGAGGTCGTAAGGCAAAGTCGGTGCAGTTGAGCTATTGGATTGGCGCTATCACACACTCCGGACCATTTCACTTACAGGGGATAGTCCTCGCCAGGCACACTTCGAGCGGTAGTGTTCGTATGAGCGCTTCAACCAACAAATTCGTCGCGAATCGAAGACTTGGAAGCTGGGACCGAGGGAAGGCAGGTCAGGCGGGAAAAGCCTAATGCACCTCCGGACTTACCTTCCTCCGTTGCTCATGGAGGAGAGGAATTCGGCATTGTTCTTCGTCTTCGAGAGCTTGTCGATAATCAGCTCCATACTCTCAACCGGTGAGAGCGGGTTCAGCACTTTGCGCAGGACCCAGATGCGGTTGAGCTCATCCCGGGGAACCAGCAGTTCTTCCTTACGGGTACCGGATTTGTTGATATCGATGGCAGGGAAGACGCGCCGGTCGACGAGTTTGCGGTCGAGGTTGATTTCCATGTTGCCGGTACCCTTGAATTCCTCGAAGATCACGTCGTCCATGCGGCTGCCGGTGTCGATGAGCGAGGTAGCGATGATGGTGAGGCTGCCGCCCTCTTCGATGTTGCGTGCCGCACCGAAGAAACGCTTGGGCCGCTGGAGAGCGTTGGAATCCACGCCGCCGGAGAGCACCTTCCCCGAGGGGGGGACCACAGTATTGTAAGCGCGCGCCAGTCGGGTGATGGAGTCGAGGAGGATGACGACGTCGCGCCGGTGCTCGACGAGCCGCTTGGCTTTCTCGAGCACCATTTCGGCCACTTGCACGTGCCGCGCCGCCGGCTCATCGAAAGTGGAGCTGATCACCTCGCCCTTGACGGTCCGTTGCATGTCCGTCACTTCCTCGGGGCGCTCGTCAATCAGCAGCACGATCAAGGTGATTTCCGGGTGGTTGGTGGTGACGGAATTGGCGACGCACTGCAAGAGCATGGTCTTGCCGGTGCGGGGCGGCGAAACAATCAAGCCGCGCTGCCCTTTGCCGATGGGCGTCAACAGGTCGAGCACCCGCGCCGAGATGTTGTCCTTAACCGTCTCGAGGTGGATGCGCTCCTGGGGATAGAGGGGCGTGAGGTTGTCGAAGAAGAGCTTGTTGCGCGCCTCGTCGGGCGGCTCAAAATTGATCGCCTCGACTTTGATGAGCGCGAAGTACCGCTCCCCTTCTTTGGGTGGCCGGATCTGGCCGGAGATCGTATCGCCCGTGCGCAGATCGAATTTGCGGATTTGGGACGGAGATACGTAGATATCGTCCGGGCCGGGCAGGTAGTTGTAATCCGGCGCGCGCAGGAACCCGAATCCGTCCGGAAGGCATTCGAGCACGCCCTCGGAGAAGATGAGGCCGCTCTTTTCGGTCTGCGCTTGCAGGATCTTGAAGATCAACTCCTGCTTGCGCATTCCGGTGGCCCCCACCACGTTCAGGTCTTTTGCCACCTGAGTCAAGGTGCTGATGTTCATTTCCTTCAGTTTGGCGATATCGAGGACTTCGCCTTCTTGCAGTTCTGTGATCTTTTCTTCCTGGGTTTCTTCCGGTGGTTTTACTTCTTG
>JBEKMN010000108.1:0-17640 GCA_050008495.1 Terriglobia bacterium
CAGAGGGCCTGATCTTGATCGGCCATCTTCGCGATGAGTTCGGCCTGTTTGGCCTCGCCAGCTTCAACCCTCTCCATTCTCGCGCGCATTTCCGCAAGCGCGGCCGCCGCTTGATTGCCCTGCCCAGGCGGCGGGGGAGAAGGAACCTCCCGCCTGTCGTTTAGGTCGCTGACGGTTTCACGCAGGTTCTTCGCTGAGCGGACGAGATCAGCCGCAGTCCCCAAGGCAGCGATGATGGCTCTCCAGCTCATGCCCATGGTTGACCAGAAATTCCTCTTTGGCCTTTGCTGACGGCCTAAACATACCACAGTGCTCGTTTTGGAGCGTAGGTTGTTTTAGTTTCGCGAGCTGGCATCGCCCCGTCCTGTCGTGTCTACGCCAGCCCACGAATAACGGCTAGACCCCTCGCCCGTCTCGCTCCCGATCATGAAAGTAGGCAGCGCAGACTTCGAGCTTTCCGAAGTCTGCGGTTTTTCTCGTGCCGCATGAAGCACCGCGGAGTCTCAGAGGCAGAGACCCCGCGCTACCGGCCCAAATCAGCCACCATCCAGGTGGCGCCTGTAATAAGGGAAGTCAGGCCGAATTCGGACCAGTTCAGGTGCGCCTCCGGGTGAGCGATTAACCGCGGAATCCAAACCAGCAGACCAAAGAGTGCCAGCATGACGGTCATCAGGCGCAACGCAAGCCGTGCCTGGCGATTGATGAGAATGGCAATCGCCGCGAGTGCAAACGCGACCGTCGTGAGCACGGCCCAAAACATCTGATTGGGCGGAATCCACGTTGGAACCAAGCCGACTGTCACACGAAGGTAGATCATCTGACTCAGCGTAAATGAAACGGCGCAGAGTCCGAGTCCAAGGCGCGCCGCTCGTCCGAAAGCTGCAGCCCGCGCTTCATTCGCTTCCGTTGTAGCGTACAGGGCCATTGCGCCGCAGAGGCAGGAAAACTGTTCGAAGAAGCTCCCGTAATGGAAATAGGTGGCGGGTGCGGCGATGATGCCGGGGATGCAGGCCAGCGAGAAAAGCAGATAGACGGCGCCGAGAACGATCGACGCCAAGTGCGCGGTTCGTGGGTACTGCATTCCAATCCCACCGGCGATTTGAGCGGTCATAAGGCACCCCCCGAGGATGGCGCCGAAAGGCAGGCTCCAGATCTGACTGAGGGTTTGCCAGGTGTCAGAGTCGTGCCACATCAGTGCGATGACGCCGAACAGCACCGCCGACCCGCCAAAGACGATCCGCCCGTAGAACGCTGTCTTCATGCAGAAAAAGTAACGCCCTTCTACGCCAGGAGCTTTTTGGCGACCACGCCCGAGATGTCGGTGAGCCGGAAATCGCGCCCCTGAAACTTGTACGTCAACTTGGTGTGATCGATGCCCATCAGGTGAAGCAAGGTCGCATGCAAATCGTGGATGTCGAGAGGATCCTCGACGACGTTATAGCCGAGCTCGTCGGTTTTTCCCAAAGTGACGCCGGGTTTGATGCCTCCACCCGCCAACCACATGGTGAAAGCGCGCGGGTGGTGGTCGCGCCCGAGGAACTTGGATTGCGCGCGGGCTTCGTTCATCGGCGTGCGTCCGAATTCTCCACCCCAGATGACGAGGGTAGAATCGAGCAATCCGCGCTGCTTCAGGTCCTTGACGAGCGCGGCTGAAGCCTGGTCGGTTTCCTGACATAGTTTGGGCAGGCGGTTGATGATGTCGTCGTGCGCGGAGGTGCCGTGATGGTCCCAGCCGCGGTGATAGAGCTGCACAAAGCGAACGCCGCGTTCGACCAGCCTGCGCGCCAGCAGGCAGTTGTTCGCAAACGACGCCTTGCCCGGCTCGGTTCCGTACATCTTATGAATGTGCTCCGGTTCCTTTGCGATGTCCTCAAGGTCAGGAACGCTGGTTTGCATCTTGTAGGCCATTTCGTATGACACGATGCGCGTGAGGATTTCCGGGTCGCCCGCCGCCTTCAGGTGCATTTCGTTCAAATCCTTCAACGCATCCAGGGAATCGCGCCGGTCTTCGGGCCGAACACCTTCAGGGTTGGTGAGGAACAATACGGGGTCGCCCTTGGAGCGAAATTCCACACCTTGGTACACCGTCGGAAGGAATCCGCTGCCCCAGCAGGACTTGCCGCCGTCCGGCTGGTTTTCGCCGGAAAGCAAGACGACAAATCCCGGCAGGTCGCTGCACTCGCTTCCGAGCCCGTAAGTAAGCCACGAGCCCATGCTCGGGCGGCCGATGATCTGGAAGCCGCAATTCATGAAGATCTGCGCGGGTGCGTGGTTGAACTGAGAGGTCCCGATGGACTTCACAATCGCGATCTGATCGACGATTTCCTGCAGGTGAGGCAGAAGCTCGGAAACTTCCGCCCCGGATCGGCCGTACTTCTGGAAACGATAGGGCGAACCCAGCAGTCGCGGCACTCCTTTAATGAACGCAAAGCGCTGGCCCTTAAGAAATTCCTCAGGAATCTGCTGACCGTTATATTGCTGGAGTACCGGTTTGTAATCGAGTAAATCGAGATGCGAGGGAGCGCCCGCCATGAAGAGATAAATGATGCTCTTCGCTTTGGCGGGATACATCGGCGGCTTGGCAGCCAGGGGATTGGGCGCGGGCAGGCCGGAAGCCGCGACGCCGGCGGCCATCAGATCGCGGTTCAGCAGAAGCGAAAGGGCGGTGGCTCCGACGCCCATTCCTGCGGTCTTGAAGAAGTAGCGGCGCGTGACTGCTTTGACCAGATCCTTCATGTCCGGAGGATACGCATCCGTCATCACTCACTCCTTCGTTATGGTTTCGTCGAGATTCAGCAAGACATTAGAAACCATGGTCCACGCCGCCAGTTCGGGAAGAGTCGGTCCTCCCTTAGCGCCAGCGACTTTGCCCGCAGCTTTCGGGTCAGCCTGAAAATGTTGCAGCTCAAGCCTGTAGTAGTTGAGGATTCGTTCAAGTTCCTGGGCGGAGGGGCGCCGGGTCAAACAAAGGCGGAATCCGTAGGTGGCGCGACTCGCGGGATCGGGACCCGCATCTCGCGTCATCCTGCCGGCAAGAGCCTGTGCCGCCTCGAAGAACACAGGATCGTTGAGTGTCGTCAAAGCCTGGAGAGGCGTATTGGTGCGAACCCGCCGCACGGTACAAAACTCGCGTGTGGGCGCGTCGAACGTTGACCAACTGGGATAAGGGGAGGTGCGGCGAATGAAGGTATAAAGCGAACGGCGGTAGCGGTCTTCGCCAGTACTCTCAACCCACTTGTCGTCGTTGTAGGGCCGGTCCCAAATGCCGTCGGGTTGGTAGGGGAAGACGCTGGGTCCCCCGATCTTCGGGCTGAGGAGGCCGCTCGCCACGAGGGCGCAGTCACGAATCGTCTCCGCCGGGACGCGGAAACGCGGGCCGCGCGCCAGCAGCTTGTTATAAGGATCGCGCTCCTCCAGTTCCGGCGCAACGTCTGAAGATTGACGATAGGTTGCGGAAGTCACCATCAACCTCAGAGTTTTCTTGACGCTCCAACCCTCGCGGGGGAATTCCGTGGCCAACCAGTCCAGAAGTTCCGGATGCGTGGGTGGAGTGCCTTGAGTGCCGAAGTCCTCACTCGTCTCCACGATGCCGCGACCAAACAATTGCTCCCAGAGGCGATTGACCGCGACGCGGGCGGTGAGAGGGTTATCTTCCGACACCAACCACTCCGCCAAGCCCAGACGGTTGGGCATTTGATCATCCGCCAAAGGACTGAGCGTGGAGGGCACGCCCGCGCACACCTTGTCTCCGAGGCTCGTAAAGGCGCCGCGAATGTGCATGAACGTGCAAGGCCTTTCGAAGGATGGCTTCTCACGCATCACCAGAGTCGTGACAATGCCCAGCTTGGCATCCTCTTTTTTGATTTCCGCAATCTTGTCCCGGATGGGTTGCAAGGACGGAGCGATGGCACGGTAAGCGGCGGCAAGATCGTTCTGCTGGATTTCGGTGCGCTGCGCAGGCGGAAGGTCGAGCGCCGCGTGGAACCGCGCCGGAACCGTCGTCACTCGCAGCGGATAGGCCATCGTGGTAACGGAAATCCGGAACCGGCCGATCGCGATCTGCGAGTGCGGCATGTCGTGCTTCAAGTGAAACGTGAGCACGGTGCCGGCGGCGAATCCAAAGGGTTTCTCCGGGACGAGCACGCCGCGGCGGATGACGAGTGCCTTGTCCGTGCTGAGTTGAATCGACCAGCCCTTGGGCCGGGGCTTGTTGTTCACCAGGTTCTTGAAGCTGTAGCCCGCCGCATCCTCGTCTCCGGAATCCCGCTGAGAATCATCCGCGGCGGCTTGCTTGAAAAGGATCTTCTGCGAATCCACCGGCCTGTCCGCAGGAGCGGCTTCAGCTTCGAAGTCGGTCAAGAAGAAGTTACCATCGGGGGCGCGCCCCGGTCCGCCCGTCGGCAAGCTCGGGTCGTTCATCACTTCCAGGCGCACCCCACTGAGGCCTGTTAGATCGGTGCGAGCCGTGACGTCATAGGCGTCGGCGTCCGGATTCTTGCCGCCGGCCAGAAGCGATCCATCCGGCAGCAGCGTCAGCTTAGCGCCGCCCTTCGAGACATAGTCGCTGGGGCGCAAGACGGTCCACTGCGGTTCCGCGGCCTTGATATCGTGTTCCCACTTCTCCTGCGCGGCGGCAAGTTCCGGGGTGGGGGTATTCAACACCGCCTGGAGCCGGGTGACTTCATCGCGGAATTCCTTGCTCTTGGCAGCCTGCTCGGAGGTCGGCAACTCGAGGACAGCTTCGCGCACATACTGATCGCCACCTCCGTCGTCGTCGGCGTGATAATCCTCGTCGGCGAAGAAGGCCAGGAAACGGTAGTAATCCTTCTGGGTGAACGGATCAAACTTGTGGTTGTGGCACTCGGCACAAGCCAGTGTCGACCCCAGCCAAACCGTCGCGGTGGTATTCACGCGATCCACCTGCGAGTACCAGTAGTACTCTTCCGGGTCAACGCCGCCCTCCATGTTCGTCATCGTGTTGCGATTGAATCCGGAGGCGATCAGTTGGTTTGTGCTGGGATGCGGCAACATATCGCCCGCGATCTGCTCGATCGTGAACTCGCGGAACGACATGTCGTTGTTCAAGGCGTTAACCACCCAGTCGCGGTATTTCCACATGGTGCGAATGTGGTCGGCTTCGTAGCCGTGCGTGTCGGCGTAACGCGCCAAATCCAGCCAAGGCGCCGCCCACCGCTCGCCATAACGCGGTGACGCGAGCAAGCGATCCACCACTTTCTCGTAAGCGTCCCGGCTGTTGTCCGCCTGAAAAGCGTCAACCTCCTGAAGGGTGG
Source organism: Terriglobia bacterium (assembly GCA_050008495.1). GTDB lineage: Bacteria > Acidobacteriota > Terriglobia > UBA7540 > UBA7540 > CAVROP01. Next base: position 5,292 of record JBEKMN010000108.1, read on the forward strand.
GCGGAAGACCAATCAAATCGATGGTGACACGTCGAATCAACGTCTCTTTTGCGGCTTCGGGGGACGGTGAGAGCCCTTCCTTCTCGAGCCGGGCGAGAACAAAAATGTCGATGGGATTGCGGCACCATCCGGGGTTCTTCACCTGCGGAACATCCGGCCTCACCGGCTTCACGTAAGCCCAGTGTTTGAGCGGTGTAGCCGCGACGACTGGCGCCGTCGAATCCGGACCGGGCGCGCCCTGGTCGATCCACTTGCGAATGAGTTCCACCTCGTCGGCGTTGAGCGGGGGCGCGCCATAAGGCATCTGGGGCCGATCCAGCGCCAGCAAACGGCGGACCAAGGGGCTCTTTCCGCTTTCACCGGGAACAATCACCCGGCCGTTGTCACTGCCCTTCAAGATCGAGGCGAGCGAGTCTAATCGCAATCCGTTCTGTTGAAGATTCGGTCCATGGCATGTGTAGCAGCGCGCGGCGAGAATGGGGCGAATGCGGGTCGCGAACAGTTCTGAGGAGTCCAGTTCGACATGGCTGGCGACAGGCGTGATCTGCGCCGGCGCGACACCTTCCGCGGCCACGAAAGTATTCCGGTCAATCCAAGCGCGGATCAGTTTGATCTGGGCCGCGGGCAGCGGGTTCGCGCCCATCGGCATACGGGCCTCTTCACCCTCGCCGAGGAGACGCTTTACCAATGGGCTCTTGGCACTATCGCCCGGGATAATCGCCTTGCCGGATTGGCCTCCCCGCAGGACATGGGCTTCATTGTCGAGCCGCAAACCTCCTTGCGGTTTCTCCCCGCTATGGCAAGGGAGACAACTCTTTTGGAGGATAGGGGCAATGTCCCGTGCAAAATCGACCACAGCCCCAGGTTTTGCGGGGGCGGGAGAAGACTGGCCGGCAATTCTCAACCCGCCCGCAGCGAACGTTAGGGCGAATGCCGCGACGCCGCCCGCCAGCAGCCCCCACCGGTCCTTTACACGCCGTGGATTTGCAAAGAAGCCCACAGGATTTGCCTGCGTGATCGCTCGTCGGCGGAACTGATCTCAGAATCCGACCGCCACGGGACCTATGCTGGCAGCATCTCCCCAGTCCTGTCAAGCAACCTTCCCCCGCTCTCTTCCGATTTCTTGCACGCAGCAAAGAGCCGCGATCGAGATTAGGAGGGAGCATAGTTCTGCAAGGCATGTGAGTTGTTGGGGATTTATCAACAGGAATCGGTAATACTAAACGCTACGGTGCGATTAATCCCACGAGTGCTCTGCGAGGACAAACTTCCTCGAAGGACTTCTGGCCCGAGACAGTTTCCGCGGGCGCCGTCACACAACCGGAATCAGAACAGGGAGCAGCGGATGGTTGTAAAATCAGGAGCAACCGCAGTCAGCCGCCAGCAGCTCTCACTGGCCCTGGGAGTTGACTGCCTTCACCCGTACCGATACGAGCCGTAGTTCACTCGTGAAAGCCCCGGTGGAATGCGAGTAGGTGACGTACATGACTTGCCCGCCGCTGGCGTTGTACTCCGGGTGCGCCTGTGCATCGTGGACAGAGCTTCCCCCATTCGCAGGGGGAAGAGCATCAAAGGCCGTAATTTCCCGCGACCATGGTCCCTCAGGCTTCGGCGACGTGCGTATCATGACCTGTTGGGAAAATGGCACGTTGTAGACGGCAACATAGGATTGCAGATAGTCATTCCACGACACATTCATGGTTGGCGCTGCATGTAAGACGGTGGCGGCGTCGGGGAGGTTGCTGGACCAATTGCCTCTCCCGGCGTAGAAACTCCACGAACCCACATCCAAAACGTTGGCTATGGCGACGCGCCCCAATACGCACGGCACGTCCGGGTGGGAACTGTTGCATCCGTAGGCGTAGAGAGTATCCCCATCTGCAAACGCGGCCGTACCAAAGCTGGGGTCGTTCTGTCCAAAGAGCAGATCGGGATGCTCCGCTCCTGGGTTGAGGGTAGGCCGTCGCGGCTGGCCGGCGAAGTTCTGCCAAATTGCCACGGAGTACCCAACCGCGGCGAAATTGAAGTCCCCGGGTTGAGCCGAAACCAACTGGTAAAAGATCAATACGCGGCTTCGTGCAATGTCAGCGACGACGGCTCCCGGCCACAGCGCCCATCGCGCGCCGCAAGGCTGCTGTTGGCACGGGTTGCCTTGATGGGCCGTGTTAAAGGCCTGTTCGATAGGACTGAGGGAGAGCAGCATCGTAGGAGCCCCGGCCGTATCCTCGCGCTCTTGAAATCCCGTGATGCCCTGGGCGGCATTCAGTTGCGTGGTCCATGCCCACGAGTCGCTGATCAATGTTTGGCCTGCTGCGTTCGGAGTAGCGAGAAACGTGTCACCGAAAACCCAGACCGAATTCCCCGCGAACATGCCGCTATATCCGCCATCCCGCCCCAGGATCTTTGGATTGCTTCCGATGGTCCCCAAATCCGTTGTTTGCACGACCGCCAGACTCGGTGGCGGTCCAGAGGACTTGCAGCCCGACATCCCCAGACTCCCGAGCAATCCAACGCAAACGGTCAGGGCAAGACGAACCCCACGCATGGCGCCTCCTAACAAGACCGCGGCACAAATAGTTCTCTTTGTTAATTAAATTGGATTCGGGTGCACGGGCGATGGTTTTCTCGAACACATTCGCATCGAACAATGACGCGCCGCCCGAGTTTCGCCAGCCCTCGGCACGCGAAGTAACCGAGAATTGTGGACGGATCGCTTCCGACTCGGGAACTGCCCGGGGTTGTGCGGAATTCCTACCACCTTGTCGCAAGGGATCCCCCAATATCTGTCGATCACAGCCCAAGTATCCAACAAATATTTACAGGTCACATAGGGTTTCGCCTGGAATAGGCGGTGGAGACCGTTGGTAAACGCACGCCGTTACTCGCGGGCAGCCCAACACTGCGGGGGCATTCCTGGAGTATGATCCACCAAGAAACGGGCATCGCCAAGGGACCTCTCAGCGGACGTTCGATAGCATTCCGTAGATCCCTTCCGCTATGGCTCACTTATTCTGCGCAAGCGGTCTCGAGAATTCTCGCGTCTAGGGCTGCTTGAGGATGCCCAAAGCTCCCTAAGGCTTCTTTCGGGGTGGGAGCCGCCGTGGCCCGTCGAATTGCAAGAGAGTAGGCGCTTGGAACCCATGGTATGGATTCCTTCCCGTCTGGAGGGCCACGGTGGCGGGCGAACCGGCTGGTACTAGACGTGAAGCCGACTTATCATTCCCAATCCATTTTGTATGCGCCCCGCACCCGTGATGCGCACAGGAGCCCTTGGGGAAAACTTGCTCTGCTGCCGCGACCACTTCACGGTCGCGCTTGCCCCCACCGTGAGGGCTTGAGCGGGGGAAGGCCTTGGTGCTCTCCGGTTCTGGTCACTTCTGAGGAGCCACGTGCTCCGACTCCGTCGTTTCCTGCTGGGCTCGACGCGCTCGAACGTCGCCGCGAATGGCCGCGGCTTGGTCTATTGAGAAGGTGAGTTGTCCACGCGCTGCGAGTTTGAGTTCCCGAGCATTCCAGTGAGCACTCATCAGGCCCGAGGGGGAGTGACTGTTCGTGCCCAACAGCAAATGGCCGATCTCGTGCGCAATGCCGTGTCCGAGTAGTTGTCCGAGCGACAACTGCGGCGTCTCGAGGAGCACTGTCTTTGCTCGTGCATAGGAAATATACGCAAATTGTCCATGGCGCGGTGGAGGAATTGGCACGGCCATACCCATGGCGAACTTCTCCACCCAAGGACCCTCCGCGATGTCGGGCACGACGTTCAGGCGGATGTCCGTCGGAGTATGAGGAGTGGTGCAAGCCGGGTTCAGCTCAGCCCTCGGTCTGGTCAGCGGACAATCGACCCAAGACATTTGCACACCTACGTTCTGAAAGATGTCCGATGCCGTGCGCTCGGCTATGGCCAGATCGTGCTCGGCAATAGGGGCGTAGATAAAGACCAGGACGGTGAGATCTACTTTCGCGCTTGTGTCTCCCGTGATCTGGTCTCGAGACCAGCCATCCCCAGCGGCAAATGAGACCATCAAGAGGGTCGCCAGGCTCGAACTAGCGATTCCCCAAGACGCCTGCCTGCGCTTGAGTTCCCGCCTATCGCTCTCTGCTGTCCCACCTCTGTCGTTCATGACGCCCACCTCCGTCGCGAGATGGCGCCAGTTTGGTTGGGCTCGGCTATTGCCTCAATGCAAGGCGAGTGATATCTGTCTTAAAGATGGGCCATACGGTAACCTCCTGATTCCCTGGGAAATAAGGTCCAAGCAGAAGAGCTGCGCTTGACTTGGCATCACCTAGTGGTAGAATTTCGGCAGGCAACACGTGCGGAGGAACCATACGGCATCCGGTGGCGAGCCTGTTGGAGTGCCCCCGTTGCTCTCCCTCTTTCGGTGCTATGGCTGATGATGCATCCAGCAGTGCGGCCCAAGCGTCTGGTCCGTTTCGCTGCCTTCGAGTTTGACTCGCAGACGGGGGAACTGCGCAAACACGGCCTGAAGATCAAGCTCTCCGGACAGCCCATCGAAGTTCTCACCTTGCTTCTCGAACGTCCTGGCGAAATGGTCACTCGGGAGGAGTTGCAGAGGATCCTCTGGCCTCACGATACCGTGGTCGAGTTCGAGCACAGCATCAACGCCGCGATCAAACGGTTGCGCGACGCGTTGGGAGATTCCGCGGAGAAACCCCGCTACGTTGAAACGCTGGCCGGGCGCGGCTACAGGTTTATCGCCCCGGTGGAGGTTATCGCGTCGCCCGAGGGGGCTGCCCCCGTCGTCGAACCGGGCGGGGCCGAAGTGCAGGCCGCTCCCGAGGCCGCCGCCGATTTCACCCATTCCGATCTGATTGGCCGGACCGTATCCCACTACCGCATTTTGGAGCGGCTGGGTGGGGGTGGGATGGGCATCGTATACAAGGCGGAAGACATTCGTCTGGGGCGGAAGGTGGCGCTGAAGTTTCTGCCCACAGGCCTGGCGGACGATCCCGTGACGATGGCGCGATTCCAGCGGGAGGCGCGTGCCGCCTCGGCGCTCAATCATCCCCACATTTGCACGGTCTATGAGATCGACAAAGTGGAGGGACAACCCTTCCTGGCAATGGAGCTGATGGAGGGCTGCACCCTTAAGGACCTCATCACCGGCCAACCGCTGCCGGAGCGTCGGCTTCTCGATCTGGGGATGGAGATTGCCGACGCACTCGAGGCCGCGCACGCCCAGGGCATCGTTCATCGCGACATTAAGCCGGCGAACGTTTTTGTGACCAAGCATGGCGAAGCCAAGATCTTGGACTTCGGGCTGGCGAAGCTACAGGGGTCAGGGAGCGGGGTTCAAGGGCCGGGAAACAATCCAGCAGTGGAGGACAGCTCGCGCCGCCCAACGCGAGAGGGTGCTGAGGGCAGCGAGGCGGGTGAGGGGATAACACCCCACGACACTCCCTCTCTTTCCCTCGAAGCGGATGAAATCAGCGTCGCCGGCGCAGCGATGGGGACGGCGGCCTACATGTCGCCGGAGCAAGCACGGGGCGAAAAGCTGGACGCACGCACCGACCTGTTCAGCTTCGGCGCGGTGCTCTACGAAATGGCGACGGGCCGGCAGGCTTTCAGCGGCGAGACTTTGGGGGAGATTCGGGAAGCGATTCTGACGCGCGAACCAACTCCCCTACAGCGCCTGAATCCCGCCATCAATCGCCGGCTTCAAGCGATCATCGAAAAGGCGCTGCAGAAAGACCGCGACGTCCGTTACCAGCGCGCCTCGGAGGTTCGCGCCGACCTCGAGCGCCTTGTGCCCCCGCAGCGAGGGCGCCTCCGAGGGACGCCTCTGCAAAAGCGCTGGCTGGCGGCGGGGGCGGCCGGCGCGCTCGTCGCGCTGCTCGCGACGCTCATCGGTCTTAATGTGGGGGGCCTGCGCGACCGCCTGGCCGCTTACGTAGGGTGGCGCAGCCTTGCGCCCGCACAGGCGCTGCACATCCAATCCATCGCCGTGCTGCCGCTCGAAAACCTCTCCAACGACCCCGAGCAGGAATACTTCGCCGATGGCCTCACCGATGACCTGATCACCGATTTGGGCCAGGTCGCGCCGCTCCGAGTGATCTCGCGGACTTCGGTGATGCAGTACAAGCACACGAAGAAGCCGCTGCCGCAAATCGCCCAGGAACTCAACGTGGATGCCGTGGTGGAAGGCACGGTGCAACGCTCCGGCAACCAGGTGCGAATCACCGCACAATTGCTCGAGGCGCGGACCGACAGGCACCTGTGGGCCGAAACCTACGTGCGGGACTTCGGAGAAATCATCCGACTGGAGGAAGAGGCGGCGCTGGCGATCGCCCACCAAGTCAGCAGGCGGCTGACTACCGACGAAGAGACGCGCTTGGCCAACAAGCGAGTGGTCAATCCGCGCGCCTACGATGCTTACCTCCATGGCCGTTATCTTTGGAATGAGAGAACCGCGGAAACTGCTGCGGGGGCCCGTGTCTACTTCGAGCAGGCCGTGCGGGAAGATCCCAACTTCGCGCTCGCCTACTCCGGACTGGCTGATTACTATTCGGTGAGCTGGTACGTCAAGTGGGACGAGCCTCTGGCGGAAACGTACGCCCGCAAGGCGGTAGCGCTCGAACCCGACCTCGCCGAAGCCCACGCTTCGCTGGGAGTCACTTGTTTTGAGCAGAGAAAATTCGCGGAGGGGGACAAAGAGCTGAGACGGGCGGTTGAGTTGAATCCGAACTATGCGTTGGGCCACCACTTTTATTCCGGCCTCCTGCTAACCCTTGGCCGCCCTGCGGAGGCGCTGGCGGAGAACGACCGGGCGCGACAACTCGACCCCTTCTCTTTGCCCATCAATTACCTGCGCGGCGTCGTCCTCCTCGACCTGCACGAATATGACCGGGCGGTAGCGCAATTTGAAAGAGCAGCCGCAATCAATCCGCAATCGGCCAATTGCCACGAGCAACTGGCCCGAATCTACTGGATCGAGGGCAGAGTTCCAGACGCTCTGGCCGAAGAAAGGAAGATAGCGGCCCAAGTGCATGATCCGTCGCTGGTCCACGATCAAGAGGAGATCGCCGCGGCTTACGCAAAATCGGGCCTTCCCGGTGCGCAGCTCAAAGCGGCGCAACTTAAGGAGCGAGAATTCGAAGCCAATCGGCAGGACCTGGAGGGCGGTGCGCCCTTCTACTCTTCTTCCGCTTTGTTCGTTGCCTTCCAGTACGGGCTCCTTAAGGATAGGGAGAAAACGCTGCATTGGTTGAACCTAGCTTGCCACGAACGATTGTATCAGGAACAATATGACCTCCTCTCCTATGGAAAGGGCGCTCCCGAGTTCGACTTCCTGCGCTCCGACCCGCGCTTCAAGGACCTCCTGCGCGGCCTAAATCTCCCGCCGTAAGCCCGCCCCCGGCCATCGGCTCCCCATTTCTTACCTCTGCCTCCGATGCGATTCCCTTCCGTACATGCGCAGTTGCGGAATCGGCTTGCATACAGGACAACAAGGGAGCACAGCCCTTCCGATCACCTCTGCCAGACTGTGCCTGAAAAACGCCCTTCCACGCCAGAATTGACCGTCTCATGACCCGTACCGGCCTTGCTAGCATTCGCCCGATGGTGCCTCACCTGAGGTCGACAGCAAAGCGCTTCAGGATGCCAAAATGAGACAGTCAAATCGAGCGGGGTTCCCATTCTCGCGTGTTTTCGGGTTCGCCCACGCCCTTATCAAGGAGGAATGTCTTCGTGATATGCTGCAGGCGGGAGTTCCAAGTTTCGGGCTCATAAGTGAAGCTGGCCATTCAGGGCGAGGGCGGTCGCAACGCATAGGTTCATATGCTTGATTTCAAACGCCACCGGGTTACAGTAGCGCTCACGATCGCATTGATCACAACTGGCACGCTTGCATTGGAGGACCAACTTCCGGCAGCGCGCGACGCTCGGGCATTGCACGTCGTGCAGCTTCAGGTTTCGAGCCCGAAACCCCAAACCCTATATGAAGTCCGTGCGATCCATGACCCAAACGGGACGGGAAGATTTTACATGGGTCGAGAGATCGCTCAAGTCATGGGGACGGGTGGCATTGCTTGGCTCGATCGCCCGGAGCGGGAAGACGAAGAGCATCCTGAGGCGGTGATTGACGCCATGGGACTTCGTGGCGGAGAGGTCGTTGCGGACCTGGGCGCTGGATCGGGCTACTTCACGTTCCGACTTGCGGCAGAGGTTGGCAAGACGGGCAAGGTCCTGGCGGTTGAGATCCAGGACGAGATGATCGAGACCCTCCGACGGCGCGCCAAAGCGCTGGGAGCCACCAACGTGGAGGAGGTGAAAGGGAGTGAGACCGATCCCAAACTACCTGCAAGCGGCGTCGATAGGGTGCTGATGGTCGATGTCTACCACGAACTCGCCTATCCCTTTGAGGTCATGACTAAAGTCCGCGAAGCGCTGAAGCCAGGCAGGTGTGTGGTCTTCGTCGAGTATCGAAAGGAAGATCCCCGCGTCCCGATCAAAGAAGTGCATAAGATGAGCGTGGAGCAGCTTGCGAAAGAAATGAAAGTGGTTGGGCTTGCGCACGTCCGGACCGTGGAATCGCTACCATCGCAACACATTGTGATTTTCGAGAAGCTCGAATAAGACCAGCACCCCCGTCGCCGACTTGTTCATCTCTGGCGACAAGGGCGGGCGAACCGGCAGGTACTAGACGTGAGACCGACTTATCAGGCCGAATCTCCAGCTAAGATCTCAAGTGGCCCGCCAGCAGCGGGGCGCGGCGAATCCAGCCAAGCGGCAAGGGTCAGCCGCTGTTGAGATTACGCCACCGCGAAAGCGGCTAGACCACACGACTCGTCATTCGCAGAAAGCAAGCCCGCGTCCATTTCTCGGTAAGCCGATTACACGTCCAATTGAGTCCCGACGTCACCAGAGTTTCTCAAGGCTGGACTGATTTCGTCTTCACGTTCCAGCCCTCCACTTCCACGACCGGGGCGGACTGGCCCAGGTCCTTCGTGTTGTAGGTTGCGGTGACTTGGCGACTCTCGCCGGGGAGGAGCGAGAAATAGTTGTCCTGCCATAAGATGGGCAGCACACCTTCGTCAGTCGGACCGTGGCGGTTAACGCAGCAGCCGGTCCAGGCCCTCTCGATCTTGAGTCGGACGCCGAAAGCGAGCGTCCGGCTCGGGTTGCGAAGGGCAACCGTAGTAGAGCTTTGGGATTCCCCGCGCTGAGACTGGGCCATAACCTCCAGATCGACTGGCGGCAAAGTGTTCAGTGCCGTGTAGTCGGCGAACGATTTTGTGGGTGTCCAGGTCGAGTGATGCGGGTCATCGGGTTCGTCCCGCGATCTTCCCCAGTCGAGAGTCTCGGGTTGGGTCGAAAGCCAATAGAAGTTTCTGCTGACCAGACTGCCGGAGGATTCCAGGGTCAGGTTTAAGAAATACGTTGAGCTAAGCCCCTCCGTTTCCGGCAGGGTGAACACGCGGGTACTGCTGTCGGGGCCCACCTCGACCGTGGCTTCGCGCGAGAACTTCTCCGCCATGTCAAGGTTGTACACCTTGGCCGTGACCTTGAGGTTCGGAAAGGCCTTGTAATACGAGTTCACGATCACAATGGAGCGGTCGTCATACGAGTACTGGACATGCAGTGGTTCGCAGGCGACCTTGACGCCGAAGTAAGAACCGCCGGGGCGGAGATACCAATCGTACAAGTGCCAGATCATGCTTGGCCAAGCATTGTTGAGCATCCACTGAATGACACCCGTGGACGTGTACTTGTTGCGCCCATACGCTTCCATCATGGCTCGGTGGGCCTCGTAGGCCTGCATTTGGGCTTTGCGGGAATACTCTTCGGCAGAGGCCGAGGCGCCGTAGCGCCTGTTGAGCGCCTCGGTGAATACGCTGAGCGTGCTGGACATGCCCCCCGCGTGGTATTCCCAGACTGAGTCAATCGGCCAAAGATGATCCGCCGGCAGGAGGCGGCGCAGGCTCTCGATGGGCGGGATCGCCGGACCGGGGCTCGTCTCAGTGTTAAAGCCATATGCTCCGCCGAAGTTCGTATCCAGGTACCAGAAGGATGGGGCCACATATTCATAGGGACCGGTCATCTTCACGCCGCTTGGGCCGACGGTAGTCGGCGTGGCCGAGGCCGAGGACACAGCGGGATTGGGCCAGTCGCACTCCTGAAGAATCTGGAGGTACATCTTCTCCACTTTAGGGGGAGGCGGGTTATCACTGCCGTATAGCCAAGTGAGCACGGAAGGGTGGCGCTCGAGGCGACGGATCTGGTCACGCAACGACGCGGCGGCAATCTCCTCATTCTCGGTGTCCCACCTGCCCCACTTTTCCCACTGGTCGCAACAGCACCACCCTGGCATGACCAGGATGCCCAACTGATCGCTGAGGTCGAAGAAGTGGTCATCCTCCAGCTTGCCTTCGAGACGCACGGTGTTGAGATTCAGATCGCGGACGTAATTCAACTGGGCTTCCTGCCGTTCGGGCGACGAGCGCATCAGGAGGTCCATGCTGTAGCCCGCGCCGCGGATGAGTATGTTCTGGCCATTGATGTGGAACAGCCGATGCCCCTGGCTATCAACCTCCGAAGTCACCTGACGTATGCCGAAGCGAATGTGACTGGAATCCGAGACTCGTCCGCCAACTTCGAATTGCAGGTCAAGTGGATAGAGGTTTTGAGGCCCAAGCTGGGCCGGCCACCAGAGGCGCGGGTTCGCCAACCTGAGTTGCGGGAACCTCTCCGGCCTGAAACGGACTACCTGCATTTGGCCGGGGCCGAGTCGCACCGGTTGCGAAAACTCGATGTTCTCGATCTTCCCTTTCAGGGAGCCTTCGACAGCCTGAGCACTGCCGTTTTTCAACTCTGCCCTGACCGTGAGTTGAGCCAGTTCGGTCGAGGGCAGGTCGAGCTTCGTGAGCACCGCAGGGTAGCGCAGAGCGACGGGGCCAGTAGTCGTGATGTGCACGTCGCCCCATAGGCCCATCTCCTTGTCGGGTGGCATGGGAGCCCAGTCCACCAGGGTAATGGCGAGGTCGTGCGGTTGGGGCGGAAAAACCTCGACGGCTAGTGAGTTGATTTCTCCGGGCCGGGCAGCAGCGGTGATGTCGAACTCGAACCGCCGCCAGGTGCCGGCTAGCTTATCGGCGGAGGCGATTTGGCGCCCATTCATCCAGACGTTGGCGCGATAGGTGACGCCGTCAAAACCCAGCCACATCGTTGTGCCCCGGAACTCGGTAGGGAGCTGGAACTCCGTCCGATACCACCACGAGTGCCGGAAAGGGCTGCCCGGCGGCATGGGAATATCGGTGAAGTTCCCATAAATCGGATAAGTGGTGCCAGGAACCGCGCGGAGGTTCATTCCCACATAGGGGTCGGGGTAGCAGTGCTCCTGCACAAGAGCATTAAACACAGTGGTCGGGACCGTGGCCCGATACCAGTCGCGTGCCTTAAATCCTGGCGTCGAGATAGCCGCTCCCGTTTCGTGCACTTCGGCGGAGGATTGGATGGCCCAACTCTCTCGAAGCAGAAGCCCATTTGCCGCCGCTGGCGTCGCTTCCGGCGGAGAGGCGACCAGGGCGAGAAAAAGAAAGGATAGAAGTGAAATCCGATCATTGCACATTGATGCTCCTCCATTGGCCTGCGGCCGGGGGTAAGCCTGTTCCCGGCCGAATATGCGGATTCGTCAGAGGCAAGTTGTCCCACCGAGCTTCTCAACGATGCGGTAGTGGGAAAGGGTCTTGCCGACCATGGGCCGCGTCTCTGCGAGTGGCCTGGCAGCTAACTTCGGGTGAAAGCATCATAGACCGCACCTTTGGGCAAGTCAACGCGATCCGCGTTACGGCGAGTACGAAGAAGTCTATCTGATCACCGAACGCGGTCGGAGGGCGGAATTAACTGCAAAGCCGGATTGTGCCTGAGAAACACGCATCTCGGGAGTTTGAACGTGAGTGGCACTTCACCGGTTATTTTCGACTTATCCTCAACTGACCGCCCGGATATTGTCCGTGTGGCCGACAATGCGTCCGGAATGTGAACTCGGCTTGGGGTGCATGTACTCCAGCCCCTCTGCCCGCTTCTCGGCGCTCCACACATTTCAAGCCTTTGGGAATTCTGAAAAGCCCCCACGCAACAATGGCTTGCGGGGCGCCATCGCGGTCGAGTGACCCCAACGGTCAGGCCCGCCCGCCGTTGCAAGGGGGAGAAGGTGTGTGACCCAAAACCTCTAGTATCCGGTGTGACAGAGAATGGGAGTGACAGAGAATGGGAGTGTCAAGGCAAAGTAGAAATGTCCTAATCCCAGCAAAGTAGAAATGTCCTGTTCTTAGCAAAGTAGAAAGTTCCGCTTTTCGTTCTTTGGCGGCTAACTGGAGGAGCCCGTAGGGC
>JBEKMN010000109.1:0-18263 GCA_050008495.1 Terriglobia bacterium
ACGTCGCGTGATTGGTTGGCTGCAAAGGATTGACGGTGGGGAAATCTCCCGACCAGGTCGTTCCGGTCAGGTAGGCGTTGCCGGCGAAATCGACGGCGATACCCTGGCCTTCTTCACCAACGCTGCCACCCAGGTAGGTGGAGTAGACCAGGGCGGACCCGGCGGGGTTCATTTTGGCCACGAAAGCCGTCCCATACTCAACGTACTCCCCCCCTGGACTCCCCGGCGATGTCTTGAAACCTGGACTCCCCTGCAATGGGTTGACGGTAGGAAAATCGCTCGAAAAGGTGGTGCCGATCACGTACGCGTTGCCCGAAGAATCCACCGCGATGCCATTGCCCTGAGCGCTGCCAAGATAAGTGGAATAGGCAAGGGTCGCACCCCCAGCATTGAACTTGCAGAGGAACGCGTACTCGCCGCCAACATAACTCTGGATGGGGTTGACTGTGGGAAAATCAGAAGACCATGTTCCCCCGGTCACGTAGGCGTCGCCCGAGGCGTCGACCGCGATGCCCGTGCCCTCGTCGGTCTTCTCGATGGCCGCATCTCCACTCCCCCCGAAGTAAGTCGAATAGACGAGGGCTGAGCCGGCCGCATTCAATTCCGTCACAAACGCGTCGCAGGCGCCCTTGAGGCTCGCTTCAATCGGGTTGACGGTGGGGAAATCAGGCGAACAGGTCGAGCCGGTCAGATACGCGTTGCCGGAGGCGTCGATGGCGATGGCTTCGCCCTCATCACTCACGCTCCCACCCAGGTAGGTGGAGTAGACAAGGGCCGAGCCCTCCGCATTGAATTTGGACACAAAGACGGTGCCGTTTGCAGCCTTGTTGGTCGCCTGGTACGGGTTCACAGTTGGGTAGTCCCGGTCACGTACGCATTGCCGGTGGAGTCCGCGGCGATGCCCAAGACATCGCTAGTGTCCCCGCCGAGATATGTGGAGTAGACGAGTTCGGGGTCGATCACCAAAGGCTTCGAGTGGTCATAGGGGCCGACTGCAAAGCGAAAGCGATTCTGCGCGTCGAGGCGGAAGCGGCCCTCGCGGAATTGACGATGGACGATTGTCGATTGTCGGTTGACGACTTTTGGTTTTCGTGTTTCGTTCTGAACTGTTAACTGTGGACTGTCGGCTGTCGACTGCTCTTGATAGACCTGTGGCTTATGGAATCGGACCTCGCCGCCTTTGGCTGAAATCACCAGATCGCCGTCGCGATGAATTCGTAGGGGCGACCCTTGTGGTCGCCCTCGGGCGGGCACAAGGCCCGCCCCTACGTCGAACGCGATCGCGCTCGGATCGGCGCCTGGCGCAACGATGAAGTCATTCTCGAGTTGCCCGCCCTGGTTGCCGTAGTATTCCAAGTCCACGCCGGGATAAACGTTGTGATACCGTACCTTCGCGTAGGTCGGCACGTTCGAGCGCCACTTCTTCGGATCGTTGCCGATAAAATAATTGGCCTTGCCCGGAAGCTCCTCGCTTCCCGTCACTGCGGCGTCCGGCATCGCTCCCACCAGCCGCAGGCGGACAACTTGATTTTCGATTTTCGATTGCCGATTTTCGATTAGGAAGTTCGTCCGTCGTCCGCGCTTCCCATCTAGTGCCTGACTTCTGACTCCAGGGTTCTGCTTTGTTCCTACTGACAACTGACCACTGACAACTGACGACTTCCTTAGTTCCAACACCGCCTCACTGCTGGTGAGGAACAGACCGTAGCCGCGTCCGCGAGAGAGAAACTTCACACCCGCGTCGGCCTGCCCCTGGTTCGCTTCAAAACTCAGCGGAAGCTTCCCGTAGCTCGCCACGAGCCGGGGCTGGTTTTGCGGGACAACGCCGGAGATTCCGCGCTTAACAGAAGTGTCATTTGGGGCTTGCAACCCGCCACGAAAAACGAATGACAGGGCTGCGAGAACTAAAACAGACACACAAGCCGAGTAAACCACGATGCGCTTGATCGCAGTTTCCGACTCAGGGATGAGCGCGGAAGACATGACCACCTCCTCGGTGACGTGGAATTTGCCCTGGCAAAGTATAGCCCCGCAAGCAGGCGAATACCAGGGCAAACCTGTGGCGACTCAGGGCACGTGCCCCGGGCGGGGGTGGCCGGTAACCCAGGCTTGTCCAGCCCGCGCCAAAGCTCCTACTTCGCATCCACCACGCAACGGAATCCCAGCGTGCCCGCGCGGTCTTTGCTGGGCGCCATCAAGAGATACTTCCCATGCTCCGTCAACTTATGAGCCTGGGGAAAGTACCACAGCGAGCCTTGCGGCTGATAGTAGCTTCCTCCTTTGACGATTCCGGCGCGGGTATGCTCATCGACGAGCTCATCCGTCCACTGCCAGACGTTTCCGACTAGGTCCGTCACTCCGAAGGGGCTGGCCCCTTGGGGGTAGGCGTCCACACTCGTGGGCGGGCGCATGTCCCGGCCCTTTTCAGGCGCGGGAACTCGCGCCGTGTCCCATTCGTTGCCCCAGGGATAAGTGCGGCCGTCCGTGCCTTGCGCGGCGTATTGCCACTCCCATTCGTGGGGCAGCCGCTTGCCCGCCCACTGCGCATAAGCGCGCGCGTCCTCGAGAGAGACCCAGGTGACGGGCTTCTGGTCCCAGCCGTCGGGGTAGCTGCCGTTCTTCCAATCGCGCAAGAAGTTGTGATCGTCTTTGGGGCGATAGCCGGACGCGTCCAGGAATTTCTTAAATCCGGCGTTCGTAACCGGGTATTTATCAATATAGTAAGACTTCACGTGAATCTTATTAAGATGATAACGGCGCGGCGCGTCTTCCCACGGAAACTGCACGTCCACCCCCTCGTCATTTCCTCCTTCGATCATGATCCCGTCGGTGCGAAACAGATAATCGCCCTCCGGGATCTTGACCATCCCTTCCGGCGTCGAGGCGGCGGGCGAGGTGGAAGAAATCTCCACGAGTTTCTGCGGCAGGAACTTCCACTGGTTCGAAAGGCTCTGAAGGGTTGTCCGCGAAAGCTCCCGCATCTGGCTGAGCAAGGTGGCGAAGGTCCCCTCGGCCTCCTGGTCCTGAGCGAGGAGGGCGCCGAAACCCTCGCCCTCGATCTCAAAGCTGAGCAGAGCGCGGTCGCCCTGCACCTCGGCCTTCAGCTCCTCGCCGTGCCAGAGGTCATAGAAGCGCTCCCCGGCGTGATAAGGGACCTCGATCTGGCGTCCGCCGAGGTCATACTGATTGCGATTGACGAGGGTCCAGAGTGTTCGGCCCCGTCCGGGGAACTTGCTGGCAAACACACCATAGCGGAGCGTAGGAGTGTGAGGCTCCCAATCCGGGCTGATCAGAAGCGCTGCCATGGCGCGCTCAATTTTGGCGACGCGCCGCAAGGCCTCCGAGTCGCGCGGCGTGATCTGGTTCCAGATTCCCCAGATGTTCTCCCAGCTTTCGTAACCTACGCCGTTGAAAAAGGCCAGTTGCAGGTTGTCAGTCTTGCGGCGGTTCCAGCGGTCGCAGACATTCACCATGTGGCGGGGCTCCAGCCATTTGTAGCGGCTGATCATGGGCACAAACGTGTATTTCCAATAGCCCCAGGAAAGGTTGTTCCACTCGAGCGCTTCGTCGGCGGGGCCGCCCTCGGGCTCCAGGGCAATCGGGTGACCGGTCTGGTCGGAAGCCGTGCGGAACGAGCGAGGCACGCCATCGAGCGTATCGCCGTTGATGCCGTCCGCGCCGATTTCCGCCATCGCTTGGGCGGTCGCGACGGCGTTGGGCAGTTTCGGGTGGCGCGTCCCCTGGTCCCAGAGCATCACCGGGAAGAGCACGCGCACTCCGCGCCGGTGGAAGTCCTGGATCATCTGGCGCAAGCCCTCGACCCCGCCCGGCATGTCGCGCAGCAGGTCGTATTGGCCGCGATTGTCGATTCCGATGTTGGGATAGGTGTGCCAGATCAGCACCGAGTCGATGCCGCCGTAGCGCTTCTCGAGGTCGTCGAGGTAGCGGTCCACGGTGTACTTGCCCGCGACGGGGTCGTAGAAGTAGCGGTCCTCGATCATCATCTGCGGCTGGATGAAGCTCGACTGCGTCCATTCGAGCTCCGGCCGTTCGTACTGCGATCCGTCGTAGCCAATTCGAATCCGGCGCTCGCTTCTCCAGTGGCGGACGTCCGTGATCCAGGTTTGGAAAGCCTTCACGGGATCCTGGATCTCATCACTGCGATAGCAACACTGGTCGGCGTCGACCTTGGCGTTGTCCGGCCCCGGGATCTGCTCGCCTTGAGGTTCGAATCTCGTGTCCTGCGCCCCTAGGCAGGATGCCAGGAGCAGAGAAGAAATGCCTGCGGATAACCAGCGCTTTGCGTTCATGGGGATTCCTCGGTTGTGAAGCGTGACGACTGCACTGCGCATTATGCTGACAATTCGCGGGCGCATCAACAACATTCCCGCAGAGAACGATGAACCACCAAAACGCGAAGACGCCAAGGCAACGGAGCTTGGGTCTGCTCGCGCCTTTATGTCTTGGTGCCTTTGTGCCGTGGTGGTGAAAAACGTGTGAGCCAGCAGCCTGCGACGTCACCAGGCGATTCTTTCCAGGCCGCGGACCAGATCAAAGTGCCGGTCGCGGCTGATTAGCGGGAGGGAATGCTGGCGGCAGAGGGCGGCAATCCAGAGGTCGTTGGCGGGAATCGGCTTGCCTGATCTTTTCAGCTCCAAGCCGATGGCGGCGTAGTGACGCGTGGTCTCCTCATCAATGTTGAGGACAGTCACTGCCTCAACCCACTCTCGGAGCCAGTTCTCGTATTCCGTTCGGCGCCGCGACTGCGAAATTCCCAGGCGATACTCCCCCAGGACAATCACCGGGACCGCTAGGCGCTCGGCCATTGCAACCACCTCGAGTGCGCCGGGGTCGCGGTCGGCCGCCGCCGACAGGGCATTAGTGTCCAGGATCAACGCCACATCTCCGTATCGATCTTCTCGGAGCCCGCTTCGATCAGTCGGTTGATGCGCTCCGTTTCCTCATGCAGGTGCTTCAACTTGCCCATGTGTCTCACCCAAGGCCTCGCGGGAGGGGAGGAGGAAGCCGCCAGCTTATCTTTGACCGCTTGAGTCACAAACTCGCGCAGCGGAACCCCGCGCGCCGCCGCCGCAGACTTCGCTCGGCGAAAGATAGTATCGGGGATTTCCAATGTAGTCTTCATAGACAGAGTTTCCCATATTTACGGGAGGTTCGCAACCGTCTTCACGTGTAAGACACCAAGGCGCCAAAAAAGCCGGAATGGGCTAATTCGCCAGGCGCCTTGGTGTCTTTGTGCCCTGGTCGTTAGACCGCACTATGGGTGCCAATGAATCTCGAACTCGGCTTTATCCGAGCGAGACGACGTATTAAAAAGCCTCCGGTAATAAGTTTTGTAGAAAGCTAAGGCCTCGGCATCTGGAAATTCATCTTTTGTGGTTCGCCTTTGATGTGCGAGGTTTCGTTGCTCAGCACTTTCTCGAGCACCATCGTCATCTCGCCGCTGGTCATTTTCACTGTTCCGTAGGGAGAGACTTTTGCCGACACCCAGAAATCCACGGGCCCGCCCTGAGTTTGCTTGCGGTAGTGTTCGCAATCGAAAGTGCCGGCAGGTACGGTGATGGTCTCCGATCCCACCTTTACGCCGGGGTCCGTCTCGCCCGCCTGTCCCCCACTCCCACGCTGCGTCATGTTCATCATGGCGGTGGGCATTTCCATCGGCGGACGCCCAGGAGATTGCATGATCATTCGCTTGATCTGGGGCTTGTCTCCGCCCGTAACCACGAGTTCTTTCATTACCATTTCGCCGGCCATCTCTCCGCCTGAGGTGCGGATTTCCATCCAGTAGCCGGTGCTTCCCTCCACATCTTCCTTGCCGACGATGACGTAAGCGAACTCCATGGGCCGATCCTTGGTGGTCGCCTGGTACTGCGCTCCCGTGCCGACCTCGGGCTTGAATGCGCCGAACATCTGCGGGGCGCGCGAGCCCCTGCGGCCGCCCATGCCTTGGCTCAGCCCGCTGACGGCCAGGCTCAGCACTATGACGACGATTAATCCTGCTATCTTTACTCGCTTCATGATTCCTCCTCTTAGTTGGGTTAATGAGTTCGAGCCTCTCAGTACGTCCGTCCTGAGAATTGCCTCGTGATTCGGACGCTGACAGGGATTGTACCAGCCTGCGCCAGCGCCCGCCTGAATAACTTCATCAACCGCGGCGCCAAGACAAAAGTAATTACGGGACTACTTGGTGTCTTCGTGCCTTGGTGGTTAAATGGGGGTATGAGCATTTCGGCTCTCGATGTTATTCGTAAGAAGCGAGACGGAGAAGAACTCTCGCGCGCGGAGGTCGACTTCTTTATTCGCGGCTACACGCGGGGCGAGATTCCGGACTCCCAGGCGGCGGCCTGGCTCATGGCGGTGGTGCTGCGCGGTCTCACGGTGCAGGAAACCGCCTGCCTGACCGACGCCATGTTGTATTCGGGCGAAGTGCTGGACCTTTCCGCGCTCCCCGCCCCCAAGGTCGACAAGCACTCCACGGGAGGAGTTGGCGACAAGACCTCGTTGGTGCTGGCTCCGCTGGCCGCCGCGGGCGGCCTGATTGTGCCCATGATCAGCGGCCGCGGCCTCGGTCATACGGGCGGCACGCTGGACAAATACGAAGCCATCCCGGGTGTTTCGGTCAACCTCCCGCTGCCGCGCTTTCGAGAGGTCCTCGAATCCTGCGGCTGCGCCATCGTGAGCGCGACGGCGGAAATCGCCCCCGCAGACAGAAAGCTCTACGCCCTGCGAAACGCCACGGGCACGGTGGAGAGCCCATTTCTGATCTGCGCCTCCATCATGAGCAAGAAACTCGCCGAAGGCATTGATGCACTGGTCCTCGACGTCAAGGCCGGCTCCGGCTCTTTTATGAAGCACGACGAAGATGCTGTGCACGTCGCGAGACTAATGGTTGAGACCGGCCGGCGCATGGGCAAGAAAACCGTGGCGCTCATCACCGACATGGATCAACCCCTCGGGCGCAACGTCGGCAACGCGCTTGAACTCGATGAAGCCATTGCGGTTCTGCGCGGAGGAGGACCGGAAGACCTGTGCCAACTGTGCCTGGAACTGGTTGCATGGATGTTTCACCTGGGAGGAAGGGTCGATTCGGTGGAAGAGGGCAAGCGGCTTGGCATTGAACTCATCCGCTCCGGCAAGGCATTCGATCGGTTTCGCCGGATGGTCGGCTTGCAAGGAGGGGACCTGAAGGTCGTGGACGACCCGAGCCGCCTGCCGAAGGCGCAAGGCAAGTTGGAGGTTGCCAGCCCCAAAACCGGATATGTCACTTCGATCCGGTGCGAAGCCATCGGCAAAGCGAGTGTGATCCTGGGTGGCGGCCGCGAGTCGGAAGGCGATGCCGTGGATCCTGCGGTGGGGATCGTGCTGCACAAAAAAGTGGCACAGCCGGTGAAAGCCGGTGAACCGCTCTGCACGATTCACTACAATTCCCAAGCGCGCCTCGACCGCGCACTGCCGCTGCTCGAACAGAGCTTCCAGGTGGCCGATGCGCCGCCAGAGCCCAGGCGAATCATCCGCCAGATAATTCCGGAGCTGTAGGGGGACGGCTTGCCGTCCCCTCATTTCCGCTGGCCCCGACGAGGGCAGGGCAAGCCCTGCCCCTACACCGCCAGGGATGCTGCGCAACCTTCGTCTGCCATTCTTTGGAACTATTCTCCCATTCTTATAGAATTGGAAATGTAGCGCGGAAGGGTGGCGCATACATTGTATTCAATGTATGGGCCACGGCCGCGGCTTTGCAACCATAATCCGGTTCTTTGCGTCTGAGAAGTGGTAGCAGGGCCTGGTATTCACCCATGAGGTCGGTCATATGGCGGATTGGTATGAACCGCTGCCGGAAGAACAGCGCGCTTGGCATTTGCTGAACCGTGTTACCTTCGGCCCTCGCCCAGGTGACGTGGCGCGGGTTGAGAAGATGGGCGCGAAGGCGTTTCTCGAGGAGCAGCTCCATCCTGAAAGGATTAACGACTCGGCCGTTGAACGGAAGATTGCCGGCCTTCCCACGCTCTCCATGAGCCCCGAAGAGTTGGCGGAAAACTTTCCCGCCAAGAACCAAGCTCAGCAACAGGCTCAAGCGCGGGCGCAGGAGAGAGGGAAGGGAAGCGAGGGCTCGGACTCGGCGGAGATGACTCGCCCGAACCCCGGACGCGACATGGCGGCCATGCCTGGACCGGGCGCGATGCAGGAGCCGGAAGGCCCGCGCCGCATCACCATGGAACTGGCTCGTGAGCAGCTCTGGCGCGCCATTTACAGCCCGCGCCAACTCGAAGAAGTGATGGTCCAGTTCTGGATGAATCACTTCAATATTTTCGCCGGCAAGGGCGCCGACCGCTGGCTGATCACGTCCTTCGAGCGCCACGCCGTCCGTCCCCACGCTCTGGGTAAGTTCGAGGATCTGCTGGTGGCGACGGCCAAGAGTCCCGCCATGCTTTTCTATCTCGACAACTGGTTGAGCGTGGCGCCCTACACGACCACCGAAGGCAGTGTTTATCGGACCCTGAGCGGCATGGCCCCCGAGACAGAAGAGCCCGGGCGCCCGGCTGCTGTGCGGCCCGTAACCTGGAATCCCAGCCGTTTCCCACTGAGCCCCGGTCAGCAACGGCCGCGGCCTTTCGCGAAAATTCAGAACCGCCGCGGGCTGAACGAAAACTACGCCCGCGAGCTGATGGAACTCCATGCGCTGGGCGTGGAGGGCGGCTACACCCAGCAGGACGTTCGCGAAGTGGCGCGATGTTTCACCGGCTGGACCATCAACCGTCCTCTGCAAGGCGGCAGCTTCTTTTTCAATCCCCGCTTGCACGACTTCGGCGCGAAAGCTGTCTTGCGGCATAAGATCAAGCCCGGAGGCGGAGAGAAAGACGGTCTCGAAGTGCTTCACATGCTGGCGCACCATCCCTCCACCGCGCATTTCATTTCGCTCAAGCTCTGCCGGCGCTTTGTGGCGGACGATCCACCGGCTTCGGTTGTCAATCGAGCCGGCAAGGCCTTTCTGAAGTCGAAGGGTGATCTCCGGGCTGTGCTGCGGAGCATTGTGACTTCGCCGGAGTTCAACTCGAGCGCGGCGTTCCGCGCCAAAGTGAAATCGCCCTTCGAACTGGTGGCCAGTTCGCTTCGCGCCCTCGACGGCCAGACCGACGCCGGACCTCCGCTGCTCGCGGCGATGGTGCGGATGGGGCAGCCGCTGTTTTACTATCAGGCGCCGACAGGGTTTCCGGACCGGGGCAGCGCCTGGATCAACTCCGGCACGCTTCTCCAGCGGATCAACTTCGCAACTTTGCTGGCCGCCAATCGCATTCGCGGGACGCAGGTGGATTTGCACGCCGTCGCGCCGGACAGCGGTCCCAACGAAGTTGTAAAGGAACTTTCGGATCGGCTGGTCGGCGGAGAGCTTTCGCCCGAAACGCGCCAAGCCATTGTGAAGACTGTGGATGGTTCCGAAGCGCCCGCATTGGGTGGCCCTTGGGCCGCACCGGCGCTAAAGGTCGTCGCTGTATTGGTGGCGTCGCCGGATTTTCAGAGGCGATAGCTTACGGTGTCGTTCCGAGAGAAGAGAGGAATCTCGCTCTGCTTTGAAAATCGCGGCGCGGGCGTCCCGCCCGCTGTCGCGCGGGCATCCTGCCCGCGCGCGGGAGCGGGACGCTCCCGCGACCGCGGGCGAGACGCCCGCGCCACATGCGGGGGGTGGCGCATGCGTCCCGGCGTTTTTTGCCGGGATGTATGCGCCTTTCGGACTTCTGTCCGCGACCGGCGGGCGCAGACATGCCATAAAGCGGCACGTCTGCGCCACCCGGCGTGAGGATAACAGAGAGGGTCAATATGACGATTCCTCGTCGCTATTTTATCAAGACCGCAGGTCTAAGCCTTTTCGGCGTAGGCTTAGTCCCGAGTTTTTTGAGGCGCACCGCGTTCGCCCTCGAGCAGCCGTTGGGCAGCGCGCGCAGGAAAATCCTGGTGGCTGTCTTTCAGCGCGGCGCCGCGGACGGGCTCAACATCGTGGTGCCTTTTGCGGAGCGGGACTACTTCGCGATGCGGCCCACGATCGCCATCCCGCAGCCGGGCAGGAACGCCGGGGAAGGCCAGGGCGTCATCGACCTTAACGGATTTTTCGGACTCCACCCGGCGCTGGCTTCGTTGCAGCCGCTGTTTGATGCGCGGCATCTGGCGATCGTCCACGCCGCCGGCTCGCCGGACAACTCGCGTTCCCACTTTGACGCGCAGGACTACATGGAAACGGCGACGCCGGGAATCCGATCCACTTCGGACGGCTGGCTGAACCGGCTTTTGCAGGTAAACCCGGAGGCCGACGCTACGCCCTTTCGGGCCGTAGCCTTCGCGCCCAGCATGCCGCGCACCTTGGCCGGGCCGGCCTCGGCGCTTTGCGCGCAGGATTTGCGAGGCTTCCACCTGGCTGCCAATCTTGGCCGGGGCGGGCCGAATGCCGGCGGGTTGGCGAGCGCCTTCGAGGCGATGTATGCTTCCACTGCCGATCCTCTTCTGGGCAGCGCCGCCCACGAAACTTTTGACGCCATATCCACTTTGCAACGTATTGGAGTTGAGAATTATCAACCTGCGAACGCCGCCCGGTACCCGCCAGGGCCGCTGGGCCGCAGCCTTCAGCAAGTGGCGCAACTCATCAAGGCGGATTTGGGGCTGGAGGTCGCCTTCGCGGAAGTCGGAGGCTGGGACCACCACGTCAACGAGGGCGGCGTGCAAGGCCAGTTGGCGGCGGGCTTGAAGGTATTCGGCGAAGCCCTTGCCGCTTTTTACCAGGATCTGGGCGACCGCATGGAGCAGGTCGTGCTCCTGACCATGTCGGAGTTTGGCCGCACCGCGCGCGAAAACGGCAATCGCGGGACAGACCATGGCCACGCCAACTGCATGTTCGTGCTGGGCGGGCCGGTAAAGGGTGGAAAGGTATACGGGCAGTGGCCAGGACTTAAACCGGATGACCTCAACGAGGGGCGAGACCTTGCGCTGACCACCGATTTCCGCGATGTCTTCGCGGAAGTGGCTGTGCGCCATCTGGGCGCTCGAAAACCGGAGAGCATTTTCCCGGGCTTCACGGTTTCGCCCGCGCGCTTCCGGGGATTTCTGTCCTGAAATTGGTAGCTCAGCGCAGCAGAGATGCAACCAAAAGTCTCCAACACAGAGGCCACAGAGAGAAAGCCCACGAGATCACGGAGAAAGAAATAGAGAACGTTTTTTCTTCTCCGTGCGCTCAGTGAGCTACTCTCTGTGATCTTTGTGTTTCGCGCTTTTGGGTCGCCCGTGTCGATTGAAGAAAACGTAGTTCCTGCGGCGTGCCCCGCGGTGACCTTCTCACTGTGGCCCGGGCGGCAGGTGTTCTTCCAGGTAGCGGGCGAGCAGGCAGAACAGATGGTAGTGCGTGTCCTTGCCTTCTGAAAGGCTATGTGTCCTTCCTGGGTATTCCATCATATCGAACTGTTTACCAAGTTCCACAAGGCGGTTAATCAGCAGTTCGCTGCCCTGGAAGTGCACGTTGTCGTCGTCGGAGCCGTGGACGAGCAATAGATGGCCCTTCAGACCTTCGGCGAAGTTGACGGCCGATCCTTGCTTGTATCCTTCCGTGTTCTGTTGCGAAAGTCCCATATACCTTTCCTGGTATATCGTATCGTATAACCTCTGGTCCGGGACGGGCGCCACCGACATACCCAGCTTATAAACGTCCGGATAACGAAACATCAGGTTGAGGGTGTTGGTGCCCCCGCCGCTCCAGCCCCAAACGGCCGTGCGGCCGGCGTCAAGGTACGGGCGCGCCTTTTCCATGGCCTCGAGCGCCGCCGCCTGATCCTGGGACGAGAGCACGCCCACCGAGCCATAGACGATCTTGCGCCAGGCTCGGCCCTTGGGCGCGGGCGTGCCGCGATTGTCCACGCTGGCAATCAGGTACCCCTCCTTGGCAAGCAGGCGATGGAATATCGCCGTCTTGCTTCCCCAGGCGTCGACGACGGTCTGCCCCGCCGGCTCGCCGTAGATGTTAATCAGGATGGGATACTTCTTGGCAGGATCGAACTGCGGGGGCTTGATCATATAGGCGTCAAGGGTCACGCCGTGGCCGATATCGACGGGAAAGAACTCCGTGGGTGTCGCAAATAGCTGCGCCGTCTTGGCTCGCAGGTCGTGATTATCCTCGAGCAGGCGCTTCACCTGATGGGCAGGCAGCGTGACCAGGTCGATGACGGGAGGCGTGTCCGAAGTTGAGAAAGTGTGAAAGGCCCACTGGAAGTTGGGTGAAATCTGGTAGGAATGGGAACCGGCCGAACCGGGCGGAGTCACTCGCTCCGGCGCGGTCAAGCCATCCAGGCGGCTGCGGTAAAGGTAGCGCTGCGAAGCGTTGTCAGGCGAGGCGATGTAGTACACCCACGCCTCCTGCGCATCAACGCCCTCGAGACCGATGACATCGAACTGGCCGGGAGTCACAAGCCGCGACTGCTTCCCGTCCCTCGAGATTGCGTACACATGGCGCCACCCGTCCTTTTCGCTCACCCAAAGGAAATCTCTTCCCTTGTGAATCCACTTCACATCACTCTCCACATCCAGCCAGGCATCGTCGTGCTCGCGATAGACTGCCGCGACCGAGCCGGTTTGGGCGTCCGCCAGCAGCACGTCGTTGGTGTTTTGCAGGCGATTCATGTGTTCGAGCAGGATCGAACTCCCGGCCCAAGCCATGTAGGGGATGTAGTTGTTTCGCGGATCGCCCGGCACTTCCAGCCACGTCGTGGGCCCTCCCGATGCCTTCACAACCCCCACCCGGGCGGCGGGATTGGTAGTTCCGGGCTGGGGATAAGGGATATTCACGACGTGAGGGTACACGCCATAAAGCGGGTAAGGAAGTTGGCTGACCACGTTGTACGGGCCGCCACTGTCATAGATCAGCGGGAAGTTGCCTTCCTCCGACGAGTCAGTCTGCCAGTAGGCGATGCTCTGCCCGTCAGGGCTCCAGCGGAATCCGTCGCGGAGATCGAATTCCTCTTCGTAAACCCAGTCGGAAGTGCCATTGGCCAAGGTGGGAGAGCCAGTCGTGGTCAGGGCAACAATCGCTCCGCCGGCAAGATCGTCCACGTAGATATTCTGCTCACGCACATAGGCTACCTTGGAGCCATCGGGCGAGAACTCGGCAAACATCAGGGTGGAAGGTGCGGCGCTCCCTCCCAGTTTTTGCAGTTTCCGGGTGGTGAGGTCGAGGACCCAATAATCTCCGCGCGTATTCTGCCGCCAGACGCGGCGCGAGTTCGTAAACACCAGCAGGCGCTTCATGTCCTTTGACCAGGAATAGTCATCGACGGCGAGCGGGGCTTTCGCCTCGGGAGGAATAAGCTCCTGGGCGGGAACCAGGACGGTGCGGGCGCCGCTTGCGGTGTCGTATTTCACGATGTCCCGGGCATCCTTGGTTTCCGCGGAGGCCTCGAGCGTGGTGTAGGACTCGCCCTCGTTCAGCCAGCGCGCCGGGCCGAACCCCTTGCCGTCAAACTCGCTGCCCACAAAAACGCGGTGAAGCATCTCCGTCATTTGCGAGGAGAGTTGCGCGCGCGCCATTCCGGGCCAGACGCACAAAGCTACGAAGCAGGCCAGGACTGCGGCGAATGAGGAACGTAGCCCTCTCCCTTGGAGGCTGTGTGATGGCTCGACCGGCACGAATAGGGGTCGCCTGCCGGGCGAAAGCCCGGCTTTGGAGTGCGGCAGCTTGCTGCCGCTTTCACCGGGCGTGAGCTTGCTCGCGCCCGCTCGGTAGAGTCTCCCATGCCGGCCAGCAAGCTGGCCTGGAGTAAAGCGGCAGCAAGCTGCCGCACTCCAAAGCGCCTGCGGCGCCCTTCCTCCCTTGGACGAGCCCTCACGCAGCCTCTCCCCAGGGGAAAGAACAGCCGTTTCAAACCCACCCACTGCGGGCGAGACGCCCGCGCCACGCCTGGTGGTCATTTGAAGTCCTCCTGAATTCACTTCACGCCGCCCATCAGCTTCTTCACTGACGGGACGAAGAAGAACAGGGCAAGGGCGGCGGCAAGGGCCGCCAGGCCCGCGAATCCAAACAGTCTGGGCAAGGCGACAGACTGATAAAAGGAAGCGAGAGTGCCGCCGACGTAATTGCCTACGGAATCGGAAAGGAACCAGAAGCCCATCATCAGGCCTGCGACTCGAGCGGGCGCGAGCTTGGTGGTTACACTGAGGCCCACCGGGCTCACGCAGAGTTCGCCCACGGTGACCAGGAGATAGCTCCAGGTGAGCCACAAGGGACTGTTGTGGGTCCGTCCGGCGACGGGAACCAGAATCAGAAATGAGAACCCGGCGAACAGCAGGCCCGTGGCGAACTTTGATCCGGTCGAGAGCTCCCATTTGCCCATGTGCACCCAGAGCCAGGCGAAGACCGGCGCCAGGAGGATCACAAAGAAGGGCTCTTCGGATTGAAACCATCCGGCAGGGAAGCCTCCAAACAGGCTGCGATTGGTGTTTAACTCGGCGAAGAGATTCAGCGTGGACCCCGCTTGCTCGAAGAGTGACCAGAACAAGGCGGAAGCGAAGAAAAAGACCAGAACGGCTGCCAGGCGCTTGCGCTCGAGCGGCGTCCATCCCTTCATTCGGAAGAGCCACGTGAACGTGGCCACGACGATGATGAGCAGCATTAATCCCAGGGATTTTGAAAGACCGGCAGGCGTGACCTTGAAGACTCCTGCCCATCCCAGGAGGACGGCGGCGGCGGCCAGCAGTGCCGCGAGACCCAGCGACTTCCGGAGCTGGCGCCGGGCGGAGAAGGTGTCTTCAGGAGCGGCGCCGACGCCGGGAAGGTGCTTCCAGCCGGCGCGGTATTGGATGACGCCCAGCGTCATGCCCAGCCCGGCGACCGCGAAACCGAGATGCCAATTGATCTTCTCGCCCAGATAGCTGCACACCAGCGGCGAAACCAGCGCGCCGAGATTGATTCCCATGTAGAAGATTGAAAAACCGGCATCGCGGCGGGAGTGGTCCTGCCCGTACAACTGCCCAACCATGGTGCTCACGTTGGGCTTCAGGAGGCCCGTCCCGATCACGATCAGTCCCAGGCCAAGATAGAAGGTCAAGGTCAGCGGGAGCGCCAGGGCGTAGTTGCCGGCGGCAATCACCAGTCCGCCGTAGAGCACGGCTTTCCGCTGGCCCATCACGCGGTCGGCAATCCATCCCCCTGGCAAGGTGATGAGGTAACTCATCCCTGCATACATGCCATAGATCGCGCCCGCCTTGACAACGTCGAATCCCAGGCCGCCCCTTTCGAGCGAGGCCGTCATGAAGAGAATCAGCAGGGCGCGCATGCCGTAGTAGCTGAAGCGCTCCCAGTACTCGGTGAGGAAGAGAGTCGCGAGCCCGCGAGGGTGACCGAAAAAAGTTGCCATGAGAGGCGAGCTTAACCGCAGATTACGCAGATTTCGCAGATCCGGCGGACTAATGAAGACTCGCTCCGCCGTCAGCGCTTTTGTTCTTTATCTGCGTAATCTGTGCAATCTGCGGACGCCTTACTGCCGCTGGGCGAGGTGGCGGTCCAGCATAAACAGTGCTTGTTTGGACTCCCCGATCATTTTGAGCTGGTGCTGGAGGTCGCTGGCGTTGGCTTCTTCTTCCACCTGTTCGGTAACGAACCACTGGAGGAAGGCGCTGCTGGCGTGGTCCTTCTCGGCCGACGCCAGATCCACCAGCTTGTCAATCAAGCCGCTCACCTGGCGCTCGTGCTTGTAAACGTCGTCGAAGACAGCGTGCGGTGAACCCCACTTGGAGGGCGGGGCCGCGATGGAAGTGAGGGTCACCCGTCCGCCGCGCTGGACGATGTACTTGAAGAACTTGAGAGCGTGACCAGTCTCTTCCTTGGCCTGGATTTGCATCCAATGCGCCATGCCGTGCAGGTTCGCCTCTTCAAAATCGGCCGCCATGGCGAGATAGAGGTAGGCGGAATAAAGTTCAGCGTTGACCTGCTGATTCATGGCTTCTTGCATTGCGGAACTGAACATGCGTCCTCCTTTTGTGAATTACTGCCCTGATGCTTGACCAAGTATAGTAATCCTTTCGGGCGGACTGGGCAACGAGGATTAGCGCTTATGTAACCGGTTGGGAATTTGGTAGGGGCACGCCATGGCGTGCCCGTACGTCGTCACCCCCGCGAAGGCGGGGGTCCATTGTTAAACTCGAACACAATGGATTCCCGCTTGCGCGGGAATGACGTGCTTTTCGAGAGAGGCATCGGGTTTTCGAGTCCCGGCGCCTCTGTGCCTCTGTGGTGTGAGGGTTGTATTCTTGATCTCAGGCTTTGTTCAGGACCAACTCGTGCACTTCGTTGGAGCCATTGTAGCGCAGGCGATACTGGTAGCTGCCGGAGGCGTATTTCGCGGTGTTCCACGCTGCCATGTGGTAGCCGGGCTCGCAAATGGAATTCGAGATCACTTCCAGGTTCCTGCCCGCCGGATCGAGGATTTCGACGAGCACCCATCCCTTCTGAGGGACGCTGAACTCGATGGCCATCTGCGGATTGCCGGCGTTGGGATAATGCCGGTTGAACACCCGCGTGGTGGGTTTCGGGGGAATGCTGAGTTTCGTTTCGCTGACCTTGGCGTAGTCAAACGGCTGGTCGACAAGGTGCCACAGCGGCTCTTGGCCGCGCTGGTGGAGGTAGAACGACCGCAAAGGCGTGCGGGTGAAGCTCGTCAACGGCCGGCGGACCGCGATGCCATCCTGCCACTCATAGAGGGGAATGTGCATGGGGTTGATCATACCGACCTTGCCGCGCTCCATGGCAATGTGGAACAGCCCGAAGTTCCCCGGTTCGTGGCCGCCCAACCAGTGGCCCACCATATCCACCAGGTAAGAGTTCTTGCCGAAGATCACGACGTTGGTCATGTAGTCCCAGGCCCTGCCGTCGTAGTTGTTCTCGTTGCCCAAAGGATTGGGTCCCTGGTTGAAGTCGCCGTCGCGGCCGTAGATGCCCTCGATGATCTGAAGCCCCATGGGAGAAGCGGCGTGGTTGTCGATGGTCCGCTGCGCCCACAGTTCCATGCACAGAGTATTGTACCAATAGGCGTCGTTGAAGCCGGGATCGTTCTTGGGCACATCCGGAGTGTTCCATCGCGGGATGTATTCGGCGTGCCGCTTGAAGCTCGCTTCGACCAGTTCATGAACTTTAGGATTGATACTCTCCTTATTAATCACTTCCTCAAGCTTTTGCATTTCATCAATATTCTGCCATTTTTGACAGTAGCCCTGGAAAGGCGCCGCGTGGGTGCCCTGCCAGTTCTTGGCGGTGAGGGTCAAACCCATTTCGTGGGCTTTGAATTTGGCCACGTTCAGGTTCCAGGAATCCCGGGCGTTGAAGGGCCAGAGGTAAGGGACCTGCGTCCAGATCACGCCGCCCGGCACTTCTTTCCACACAAACGCCCGCTCGTCACTCGCGTCGTCCTCCGTCTTGATGGCGTTCTTCGCGGTTCGGACCGTGGCGCCCACACGCCGGCCCATCGCCAGGTACCCGCGGGCGTCGAGCACGCCGCCGCCGTTGACATCGCGGGTGTGCATCTTGTTTCCGGCAACGCCCACCTCCTTCAACGATTCGAACAGGCCCTCGACGAAGTTAACGTCGGTGGCGATGCCCATGGTGTCCTCGAGAGTGAATCCTCTCTCGGTGTCGACCGGACTGTGAGCGGTAAGATTCGGCTTGGTAGCAATGTTGTGAGTCACCGGAACACCGGTGCTGTCCATGGGAACGAAGATCGACCGCCCAAGGTCAAGCCCGAGCTGCTTGCAGGCGGCGGAATTCGTCTTGCGGTCAACGTGGGTCCGCAGGATGAAGACCGCCTCAGGGTGCTGCTCCACGAAGGGGTGAACGCCGAAAAACCCGGAGGGGGCGGACTCGGCCGCAAACACGGAGGATCGGCCAGCGAAGGCCGCCGCACCGACCAGCAATGACGAGGACTTTATGAAATTCCTGCGATTAATCATGTAAACCCTCCCGCTGGCCACAAAGGGGCGCGGCGAAAGGTGGACAAACTGTCAGAGTTTTCGCCCCCACCCTCTCACTTTGGGTCGTTCGACCCATGGGCCGTGAGAATTGGCCCCTCTCCGCCCTAGAATCTCCCTTCGGAGCAGGTGGATTGCCAAAGTTCAGTCGTACGCTCGAGTCAGCAGTGCCGCTACTTGTGGTGCGGGCGTCTCGCCCGCTGTCCCGCGGGCATCCTGGCCGCGGGCGGGAGCGGGACGCTCCCGCGACTGCGGGCGAGACG
>JBEKMN010000011.1:0-84589 GCA_050008495.1 Terriglobia bacterium
GGCGTTCGGCCTTGGGGCGAGCGCCGCTCGCCCCTACATGATTCCCGTGCTACGCGTATCAGAAAGTGTAGGTTCGTGCGAAGACTTCTCAGAAGCAAATGGCTGAAGCCGCCGGTGTTCATCTTGTGCCTGGCGCCTGCGGGCCAGTTGGCCTGGCGGGCGCTGCACGGGCACCTCACCGCCAATCCCATCGAGTACATCACGCACCAGACGGGCGACTGGACAATCATCTTCATCGTCGCCACCCTGGCCGTGACACCGGCGCGCAAGCTGCTGCGATTGCCGGAACTGATTCGCTTCCGCCGCATGCTGGGATTGTTTGCCTTCTTCTATGGCCTGCTCCATTTCAGCACCTGGATAGGGCTGGACAAGTTTTTTGATTGGGCGGATATGCTGGCCGACGTGCGGAAGCGGCCCTTCATCACCATGGGATTCACCGGATTCGTGCTGATGATTCCCCTGGCCTTGACGTCGACGGCCGGGTGGATTCGCCGCCTGGGAGGAAAGCGCTGGCTGGCGGTACACAGGCTGATTTACGCGACAGCGGTTGCCGGCGTCGTGCATTACTACTGGCTGGTGAAGTCGGACGTGCGCAAGCCGCTGTTTTACGGCGCCCTGGTGGCGCTGCTGCTGGTCCTGCGCGTGGGTTTCTGGCTGTCGGCGCGGCGCACGAAGCCGGCGGGGAAAACGCTTGAGCCGAAACTGACCAGCGTGGAGACGGCGTGACGCGCGGCCTGAAGGCAAAGAGCCGCAGCGTCGAAAAACCAGGGTGGCGCATACGTCCCGCCGTGCTTTGGCGGGATGTATGCGCCCTCTTGACAGGGGCGCAGACATGCCAAACTACGGCACGTCTGCGCCACCCGTGGATCTCCGTTACCTCTCTTACATTTTGGGCGGTGCCACGTCCCGCAGGTCGCTGACCACCTGCGCCGGTTGCCAATCGTTTCCACGGTAGAATTGAATGACCTTTCCATTTGCGGCAACGAGCGCCGTGACCAGCGAGTGCACGATCTGGCCGCGGTCAGTCCAGTATCGCAGGCCAAAGAATTCGGCAACTTTCCTAACTTGGTCCGGCGTGCCCGTCGCAAACTCCCACCGATCGAAAGGATGAAGATCGCCCGCGTAGTTTTGGCCATACGCCCGCAGGACGGAAGGTGTATCGAACTCGGGGTCGATGCTGATGCTCAGCAGATGGGTGGAAGCGGAAAGCTTGGGGTCGCGGCGGACTTGCTCTGCGATTTGCGCGAAATTCCTGCTCATCAGTGGGCAGTAATCGGGAAGCGGGCAGCGAGTGTAGATGAACGTCAGCAACAAGGCCTTCCCGTGGTACTGATGGAGATGAATCCGCTTCCCATCCTGATTGATGAGCGCAAAGTCCGGAACCTCCTGCCCGAAAGGCGCGCGGGCAGATCCGGGACGTGCGAGCGAGTCACTCCCTGGCTTGCCCTCTTCGGTGACAACGAGCCCTTCCAGCCAGGAATGGTCGCCCTCGATGACGAGGCTTGCGCTTACCGTTTGGCCCGGTTTGAGAACTTTGAAGGCCCACTGGTCCTTGACGATAAAACTCATCGTCATGGCGCCCATGTACCCTGGAATTGATTGGTGGGCCACCGTCACCGTTCCTGCGTTCGCATCGACCGCCACCACTTTCCCTCGCAGATCGTATCGCTGCTGGGGCAGAGGCTTTTCCTTGTGACATGTTATCAGGCAAGATGCTATTGCCAATAAAGATAGACAGACAATTAACTGTCGCGTTCGCATTGCGGAAATCCTACTCTGAAAACGTGTAGGGGTAGGGCTTGCCCTACCCACGGCGGTTGCAGCGGAACAACGAGGGGACGGCAAGCCGTCCCCCTACAATTGGCTCGATCACCCGATTAGTAGTGGAACCGGTAGCGGAATTCCACGTAAACCTGCCGCGGATCGTTCCAGTGAAATCCGCCAAAGGTAAGGCTGTTATCCATTTGCACGCGTTTGTCTCCCACATTCAGGGCGTTCACGGAAACAGTGAATTTCTCTCCGAAGGTTTTTCCCAGGGCGAGATCAAACGTGGTGTGGCCAGGCAAATAGTGTCCGGGATATTGCGCGTTCGGCGTTCCGTACAGGCCATTCGTGAACCCGGAGCCATAGTAGACGTTGGTCGAAGCATAGGTCCGCCCGGGAAGACTCGTATTGTAGCCGAAGTTCAGTGTGTTCCTCTGATCGTGGTCCACGGGCGAAAACCCCGGCGGTAAATCGAGCCCGCAAGCCGGCGTCACGGGACTGGGGCAGATCAAGCCTCCGGTAATCGGCGCGGTGGCTTCCGCGATTTGATTCGCATAGGCAAGGTGGAACCGGCCGTGATGCCACAGGCTGGGCGAGCGGAGCGTCAGTTCCCAGCCGTTGATCACGGCCGCATCCCAGGTGATGGGCCAGAAGAGGTTGGATTCTCCAATATTGTTGTGATCCAGCCAGTTCGTGGCCTTGGTCTGAAAATTATCGGCGTCCAGAGCCCAGCCGCGATAGGGAATTCTGAGGCCAAACTGGTATTCTTTATCCCGCTCGCCGTGCAGGGGCGCGAATGTAAAGTTCTGGCTATTGGCTAAGCCGAGTAGAGCGCCTGTGGCCGTGACCAGAGGCGGGGCCTGGTAGTAGTGACCGTAAAAACCGCGAAAGACCCAGTTCAGGCGCGGAACGCTCAAAGCGAAACCGACCCGGGGGTCCGTACCGTTTTCGGCGATGGAGCTGTTGAATTCCGTTTGCCGGAGGCCGGCGATCAGGGTCAACCACGGGGTCACTTTGAATTTCTCATTGATGAACTCGGCGGCAACGCCTCCCGTTACGCCCATCGAGGAGGCGGGGAAGTTTGCGCTGCCATTGGTGAATTGGTTATCAAAGGAGTTGTGCTGGTGCTGAGCGAATCCGTACACTCCGGCTTCGAGATCGCTTCTCCAGAATCTGGCGTTGAGGGTCGTCTCCATCCCCAGGTAATTGGCAGCCTGATTTACGGTTGAGATGACGGGATAATCGTTCGCCCCGCCGTGGTAGTCAGCGGCGTTGTACTGGTAAAAGGGAGAAACCGTCAGAAGCAGATTGAGATTGAAGGTGTGAACCCAGGATAAGACGACGTAGCCGTCGGGTTCACGCTCGCCGTCGCGCAGGGCGTAGCTGGGAGAATTCCCCGATGACGCCAGAATCTGATTCCCGGCGGATTTGGGATCAGGGTCGATGGGGATCTGGTAATAATCCTGACGCAAAGAAGTGATCAGCCGAAGTTGGTTCTTGGCATCGGGGTTGAAGATGAAGGAAGCGAATCCGCCGTAGCCGCTCTCCGCATCGTGAAAAACCTGTGCGATGGGGGTCTGAAGCCCGTAATCGCTGCGGTTTCCGTTCAAGCTGACGTAGTAAGCAAATCGCTCCGAGTGTCCTCCGCAACTGAAGTGATTGTCGGTTTGATAGAAATTCCCAAAGCTCACGACGAGATCACACTGGTTGTTGAACTCAAAGCCGGTTCGCGGCACGACGTTGAAGATTCCGTAGGTTCGGTCTCCATAATCGGCGTCGTAGCTGCCTCGAAGGACTTCGAGTTCGTCGATGTCCTTGGGGTCAATCTGCGGCCCCAGGTTGGTGGCGATGTTGGTGTTGGGGATGGCAATTCCGTCGATCAGCCACTCCACCTGATGGCCGCCTCGCATGTGCAGCATATCGTGCGTCACATAGGCAGCGGGCACGTAATCCGTGATCATTTGCAAGCTGTTGGTGCGGTCCGCTCCGGGAGTTTCCTGGATGTCTTCACGGCCCAGCATGCTGGTCGGCGTGACGCTGTCGGTGGTCGCCTCCACGGGAGTTCCTAAAACGTTGACGGTTTGTTTCACGCCCGCCACAGCTAACGGGCAGTGCAGCACCGGACTCGTGTCGGACTGCACAATCACACTTTGCTGCATGGACTGGAAGCCCTGCGACGAGACCGTGACCGTGTAATTCCCGATGGGGACGGAAGTGAATTCGAATTCGCCGTTTTCGTTGGAGTCTTGAGATTGGGTCCAATCCGAGTTTTGAGCCTTCAACGTAACTTGCGCGCCTGGAATGGGGTGGTGCTGCGGATCGTGAACGACGCCGCGCACAGATCCAAAAATGGTGGCAAATGCGACACTGCCCAATACCAAGACGACCGCCGTCAACACACATGCTTGTCTCATAAAACTTCTCCTCTGCATTGGCGATGGTGATGAACGCTCCGGCAGGGCGCAGCGTGAGGCACCCCGGCGCCGGGATCAATGCAGGACTGCGGACCTGCGAGACAAATGCTCGCGCGACGACGCCGGGAAATGCGATGCCAGCTTTGACGAGGCGTAACGGGGCTTTATCTGCCGGGCCCGAAGTCCGGGCTTCAACGATGGACGAGAGTCGATTAGCTCAATCGGCAATCACCCATCGAAGATCGACCATCAGAGAGGGAATCGAGGAGGTTGATCGGGAATCCGCGCGTGGGAGGGCAACAGACTCGAGTCTGAGGCATCGTAGCAGAAACTCCAAGCCGCGATGGGATTCCACCAAGGGTGTTCGGTAGGTACATAAGTGAGAGTGCTGAGAATGGCGCTGATGTAGCTGTCAGGAGATTGCATTCCACACTGCCCGCCCGTGCCCATGCAGCACGCCGGAAGCCGGCCGGAATCGTGGTGGTGTCCTACACACAAGCAGGCTCCGGGCGGGCATCCGCAGGCATCCGCCGTAACGTTGGGCGAAATCCACCGCACGCTGGGGGCAAGCAGCGCGGCCATGGTCAGAATTGTCAGAAACCTCGCGGAAGTGCGCATTTTGCTGGTCGGGAAAGCCCAGATTTTCAGTATAGCAGATCCGGTCGAGACCATTGTGGGAGTCTTCGTGCCGAAGGCACCTTGGAGTGCGGCGGCTCGACGCCGCCTTGGAACTGCGAGAGCATGCGAGCTACGTACGCGCCGGTCTTGGCGTACCGGGGCTCGCATTAGGCAGCACGCGGGCTTGCATGGTGACAAGGCGTCGTCAAGCCGCCGCACTCCAAGGTGGTTCGCACATTTTGGTACTTTGTGCAGGTGTCGCTTTTTGCCACACCAGGATTCGTTCGTCGGCTCGCCAGGAATGATTTCGAGTATGTAAATCAATAAGATAGGAGGAAAAGAAGGGTGGCCGAGAGGGCAGATGCAGGTACGGCGATCGGCGTAAGGCTAAGAGGCATTAATCTGTGGCATTTTGACACACTGCACCACGCGCTCCGGAATCCAAGGAAGCTCAAACTGGCTTCGCAGCTAATTCAACTCTTTTATTTACAATAAGTTAAGAAACTAGTGTGGTCCTTGGCCATCTCCGTGCCCAAGATACTTCTGGCCAAGCACCGGGAGTGTGCGCATAGTGAGCAGGATTCTTGTTGTTGACGACGACTTGGAAAGCCGTGACCTGCTGTCTGAGGTCCTGGAAGCCAACGGATATCCGCAGGTGGAAGCGGTAGCCGACGGACTGGCGGCGCGAGAAGCTTTGGCGCGGGACAACGATTGCCGCATTATCATCGCCGATTTACACATGCCCAATGAGTCGGGCTTAGATCTGCTTCGACATCTCAGAAAGCAAAATGCCAAGCACGAGATTGTTCTCATGTCTTCCTTCTTCAGTCATACGGAAAGGAAGCTGGCCCAAGACCTGGGCGCTTACGCCCTTCTCGACAAGCCGTTTCGGATTACCGAACTGCTGGAGATTGTCTCCCAACTGGCAGAAAGGAATTCCATCGGCATTTCCACTTAGGTGCGCCGGTCAAACCGGTCACGAGGAGCATAAATGGACACAACCCAGAAAGTCATTGAGATTATTGCTCGAGAGCAGCATCTGGACCCGAGCAAAATCACCATCGATTCGAAGTTCGCAGAATTGGGCATAGACTCGCTGGACGGAGTCAATATCCTTTTCGCGCTGGAAGAGGAATTCAAGATTGATATCCCGGACGCCGTGGCGCAGAACATGCGCTCAGTCCGCCAGGTGGTGGACAGCCTGACACGAGTTTTGGAAGGTAAGGACATTTCCGATCTGGTGGCGATGGCGAAGGGCGAGGCCCCGGCTGCCACAGCCAATTAAGTTCACAAGGGTGAAACTTGCGAAGAGTCGTCATTACCGGTGTAGGCGTCTTTGCATCCGTAGGCAAGAACGCGCCAAGCTTTTTCAAGAACCTGCTGGAAGCCCGGTCGGCGGTTCGCCGTATTTGCCAATTTGATCCCTCTGCGCTGACGGTTCAGATTGCTGCCGAAGTTCCGGACTACACGCCGACTGATTACTTTCCCGCCAAGCGGCTCGATTTGCTGGATCGCTTCAGCCAGTTCGGCTTGCTGGCCGCGAAAGAAGCTATGGCCTCGAGTGGAATCGAGGTACGCGAGGAGGAAGGCCCCCGCTTCGGGGTGGTGAGCGGCAGCGGAATGGCGGGCGCCAATACCCTGGATAACGGCTACTTCAACCTCTACGCCCAACAGGCGACACGGCTGCATCCGTTCACCATTCCCCGCATGATGCACAACGCCGCCACTTCTCAAATCTGCATGGAATTTGGCGCGCAAGGACCCTCCTTCACAACTGCCACGGCCTGCTCGTCTTCAGGTCATGCGATTGGCGAAGCCTTTCACCTGATCAAATTTGGGATGGCCGATCTGATGTTGACCGGGGGGTGCGAGGCGCCGATCACCGTGGGAATGATCCGTTCCTGGGAATCGGTGCGGGTCCTGGCCACGGGGAACGGCGATCCCAGCCGGGCCTGCCGGCCCTTTTCGGCGGACCGCGAGGGTTTCGTCATGGGCGAAGGGGCCGCCATACTGCTGCTCGAGGAACTTGAGCATGCGAAAAAGCGTGGGGCCAAAATCCTCGCGGAAATCTCCGGCTACGGCCTGAGTTCAGATGCCGGACATATTACCCAGCCCTCCCTCGATGGGCCGGCTCGTGCAGTGCGCATGGCCCTCGAGGAAGCCGGCGTTGCCCCGAACGAAGTAGATTACATTAATGCCCATGGCACCGGCACGCGCCTGAACGACGCCACTGAAACGCAGGTCATCAAGAAGGTATTCGGCGAGCACGCTCGCAAGCTGGCCATTAGCTCCACAAAATCCATGCACGGCCATACCATGGGGGCCACGGGGGCAATCGAACTGGCAGCGACGACGCTGGCCATCGAATGCTCTGCCATTCCGCCCACAGCGAATTACACCGCGCCGGACCCCGAGTGCGACCTGGACTACGTCCCCAATCAAGCGCGAGAAATGCCTGTAACAGTGGCCGTCTCCAATTCCTTCGCGTTCGGCGGCCTCAATGCGGTGCTGCTGATCAGAAAATTCCAGTAAAGACGGAAAATGGAAACTGGAAAATAGAAAATGGAAACTGGAAAATGGGAGGGTAGAACTGTTATCGCGGAAACACGCGATCGAAAGCAAGCTGTGACTGAGGATGAGATCCGAGGAGTTGATCGCTTACCGGTCCTAAGAATTGCCAGTTTCGACTTACCATTTTCCATTTTCCAATTTCCATTTTCCAATTTCCATTTTCAAGTTTCCCGGGTTCCTAGTGACTTCTAAACGTATCTTCATACTAACTCTGAGTGTCGGCACGGGGCATGTTCGTGCGGCGGAAGTGCTCCAGCGGGCGCTCTACGATTGCATTGATCCTGTCGAAGTCCACCTCCTGGACGTCCTGAAGGTGGCGCGCTCCTGGTTCCTGATGGCGTACGTCCGCCCTTACTGGTGGATGCTTCGGCGCGCTCCGGGTGTTTGGCGATGGCTCTTCGAGCGCCGGCAGAAGAAGCTCCACCGCGCCACGGCTCCGCACTGGGCATTTCGCCTCGGGTGCAAGAAAGTGCTCGAGGAGCTCAAAGCGTATGCTCCTCACCTGGTCGTCGCCAATGAAATCGGCGCGGTTGAAATCGCCGCTCTGGGCAAGCGCGAGGGGTGGTTCCACGCTCCCATTTTGGCCGTGCAGACGGATTTTCAGGCAGAGCCACCCTGGGCGCAAACGGAAGTCGATGTCTACTGTGTAGGCAGCGAAGAGGCGCGCTCGCAGCTTGTGAATTGGGGAACCTCGCCCAACCGGATTCTGGTGTGTGGCATTCCCGTTGACCCGGTATTTGCGCTTCCCCAGGATCGGAGTGAACTCCGGCGAGCCCTGGGTTTGGACGCTCACCGGCCCGTCGTGTTGGTGATGGGAGGGGGCATGGGTCCGGCCCCACTCGATGTGATCGTCGAAAGTCTGGAACTCTGCCGATTTCCACTTCAGGTCTTGGTGGTGGCCGGGCACGACGGCGTCCTCAAGCAGACCTTGGAGCAGTTGAGGGGCAGGGTCACACTGGATCTGCACGTCTTTGGCTGGACGGAGACCATACCGGAATTGATGGCGGCGGCCGATCTTTTGATCACCAAGCCGGGCGGCTTGACCACCGCCGAAGCGCTCTCGGCGGGCCTGCCGATGATTGTGACCCATCCTATTCCGGGACCGGAAGAGCGGCACGTTCGTTACCTGGTGCAGCAAGGTGTAGCAGTGCAGGCCCAGACTCTCGAGGAGATTCCGCAAGCCGTAACGCAGATGCTCAGCAAACCGGAAACCCTGGCGGAGATGAGCCGCCGCCAGAAGGATTTGTCCCGGCCGGATTCCGCCCATGCCATCGCGCAGGTGGGCCAGGCGCTGCTCGAGAAAAGCACCTACATCGACTTGCTGGCAACTCGCCCCACGCGGCCCGGGGAATCGACGTACTTGATGTAAGACGTCCGTTGTCCGTAGTCAGTGGTCAGTTGCTCCCGCTTGGTATGGTCTTGTGCAACGGACGACTGACAACGGACAAAAGACCACGGACCAGGAACGCTTCCAAATGTTAAGCCGTATGCGCAAACTCGTTGAGCGCGCCGTGATCGGCGAATCGGTCCCGAGCCTTGTTCGCTGGGGGAAATATGTACCTCGCGCGCTGATCGAAGGCATTCAACGCGACTCGTTTTGCGAGTTGGTGCGATACGCGGCAGAGCGCCAAGCCTTCTTCGGGCGCAAGTTGCGCGAGAGCGGCATCGTGGCGAACCGAGTCCGGCGCCCGGAAGACCTGGAAGACATCTTCACCACACCAGAGGACTTGCGCAACCTGCCGGCGGAAGATTTCCTTTGCCGTGAACCCCAATTGGTGTTTGAAACCACCGGCACCTCCGGAGGCCCCAAGCGCGTCTATTTCAGTTACGAGGAGTTGGAGTTCACGGCCCGCTACGAGGCGGCGGCCATGTGGGAAAACGGCGTGCGGCCGGGCGACCGGGTAGTCTGCACATTCGACGCGGGGTATTGGATCAGCGGTTGGGTCACCTTTCTAGCTTGCAAGCGCATGGGAGTTTTCTGTTCGGCGACTGGCAAGCCCCACCCGCGCGAACTCTATTCCCGCATGCCGATCTACAAATATAACGTCATCGCCGCGGATCCCACCTGGCTGGTGAGCCTGAGCGAGATTGCAGAGCAAGAAGGCGTCTTCCCGCTGAAGCTGATCGTCGCTGCCGGAGACCGCATGACGGAAGTCTATCGGAACTACGTCGAGAGCGTCTGGAAGTGCCCTGTAGTTCTCGGCTACGGATCCACCGAGCAGGGCGGGGGCACGGCGATGGAGTGTCTCAGGCGGGAAGGCTATCACCTGGACGAGTTCAACTATTTTATCGAAATTGTTGACCCTGACTCGGAAGGCTACGGCGAACTTGTGGTGACCACGCTTTCGCGGCGCACCATGCCGCTCGTTCGTTACCGGGTGCGCGATGTGACACGGTTCATCAATGAACCTTGCCCCTGCGGCGCCACCATCCGCCGCATGGCCAAAATCCGCGGCCGGGTGGACGAAATGGTGGTGATGGGGGCCGGGAACATGTACCCGGAAATCTTCGAGCGCGTGCTCCACGATGTGGAAGGAATTTCCGAGAATTGGCAGGTGGCGGTCCGGCAGGAAGGCGTCCACGACATCCTCGAGTTCCGGCTCGAGTTGAGGAACGGCACGAACCCCTCGACGGTCGAAAACGCCGTGCGGAAGAACCTCGAAGCGCGCTACCCGGACGTCTGGGCGAACCAACTCTGCGGGATGTACCGGCTTGAGTTTCGCATTTTTCCGCCCGGAGAGATGACGCAGGGGAGGAAGCCCCGGCGGCTGGTCGATGAAAGGAAGGGGTAGATGGTATGTCGGAGGTGGTAGGTGGGGAGAATAGGCCCCACCTGCCACATACCACCTACCACATACCGCATGAAATGACCATCTTCACAGACTTTGATGGGACGATCACCCAGCGCGACGTGACGGATGAAATCCTGTCGCAACTGGCGCACCCTTCTTGGCGGGATGTCGAGCAGGAGTGGACGCGCGGATTGATCGGGTCGCGCGAATGCCTGGAGCGGCAGCTCGCGCTCGTCGACACCTCCGCGGAGGATCTCAACGCCTTAATTGATGCGGTTCCCATTGACCCCGCTTTCAGCACTTTCTACCGCTTTACACACCGGCGAGGCATTCCGCTCTATGTTTTAAGCGAAGGATTCGACTACGTGATAGCACGCGTCCTGAAGCGCGCCGGCATGGAGGGGCCGTTTCGAAACGGCATGCAGGTGTTCTCAAGCGCCCTGCGGCTCGAAGGCCGCCGCCTCATACCCTCCTTCCCTCATTCTTCCCCGCCCTGCGAGCATGGGTGCGGCACGTGCAAAGCGGCGCTGCTTCGGCGCCTCGGAGAAGGAAAACGTCCCATCATCTTCGTGGGCGATGGGCTCTCCGATCGATTCGCCGTGGATCAGGCGGATGTGGTGTTTGCCAAACGGCAGTTGCTCGCCTATTGCCAGGAGCACGGCAAAGCGTACCGTCCGTTCGAGACGTTTGCCGACGTTGAGCAAGCCGTGGCCGCCATGCTTTAGGGGCGACCCTCGTGGCCACCCCGGGCAACCATCCGCCGCTTGGCGGATTGCCCCTACGAACTCCATTACGGAGGCAATAATCCTTTGGCGATTTCTGGTGCAAGTCCAAGAACTGACGAACTATTACAACTCGAACGCAAGTATTGTTCCTTCGGTGACACGGTCCATTACCTCGACCCCCCGAAGATTTTTGTCGATTGCGAAGGCAGCTACCTTTACGACGAGCAAGGCACTCCTTATCTCGACCTTCAGATGTGGTATTCAGCAGCGAGCTTCGGCTACA
Organism: Terriglobia bacterium; assembly: GCA_050008495.1. Classification (GTDB taxonomy): domain Bacteria; phylum Acidobacteriota; class Terriglobia; order UBA7540; family UBA7540; genus CAVROP01. Next base: position 11,168 of record JBEKMN010000011.1, read on the forward strand.
AGAATCGCCGGCTGGGCGAGGCCCTGAAGCGGCAAGTGGACCGGCTTCCCCAACTTGCCTGCCAGTACCTGCACGCGGAAAAGGTGGAAGTGGCGGCGCGCATCGCCCAGTACTGCGAGAAGCGATTCGGAGTGAAGGGCCGGGTGCAGTTCAATGTGGGCGGCTCGCAAGCCATCGAGGACTCGCTGAAGTTGGTGCGGAATTACACCGGCAAGAGCCTGATGTTCGCCTTCATGGGCGGGTATCACGGACGGACGCTCGGCGCCTCCGCCATCACCTCGAGTTACCGCTACCGCCGCCGCTACGGCCACTTCGGCGAGCGCGCCCAGTTTGTCTTTTATCCTTACTGCTTTCGCTGCATCTATGGACTGAAACCCGAAAGCTGCAATCTCTACTGCGAGGACCAGTTCGCTCACCTCTTCGACAACGAATATCACGGGGTGTGGGACGCGAAGGCGCAGAGCGCGGAGTACGGCGCTTTTTATATCGAAGCCGTGCAGGGGACGGGCGGCTACGTTATTCCGCCTCGCGAGTACTTTCAGCGCCTGAAGGAGACTTGCGACCGGCGCAAGATCCTGATTGTCGATGACGAAATCCAGATGGGCTTTTACCGAACGGGAAAATTCTGGGCTATTGAGAATTTCGGTATTACCCCGGATATTATTGTCTTTGGTAAGGCGCTCACCAACGGCCTGAATCCCATCTCCGGCATCTGGGCGCGCGAAGAACTCATCACGCCGGAGCTTTTCCCGCCCGGCTCAACCCACTCAACCTTCTCTTCCAATACCTTGGGCACGGCAGTCGCTCTCGAGACGCTCAAGATGCTCGAAGAAGAGGACTACGAGAAACTGGTCAACGAAAAAGGCGCCTATTTCCTCGCCGGCCTTAAGGACCTGCAAAGCCGCTTCCCAGGCATTATAGGGAATGTGGACGGATTAGGGCTGGCCCTGCGCATCGAAGTTTGCAAAGAGGACGGTGTGACCCCGGACCGCAATCTCGTGGACCGCATTTTTGCCGAGGGCTTGAAAGGCGACCTCGAAGTTGCCGGACGTAAGTATGGCCTGGTACTCGACGTGGGAGGCTACTACAAAAACGTGTTCACCCTGGCACCCTCCTTCACCATCACGCGCGAGGAAACAGATCTCGCGCTCGAGTTGCTCTCCCAACTATTCCGCCGCTGCCGTCAGTAAGCGCGACGAGCGTGACAAAGCGTCCTCAATTTCGTAAGATAGCGCTGTTACGATAGGAGTGGGAGATGTCTTATGACGGTGATCGAACTTCCCGATGAACAGGCGGCAGCGCTGAAAGCCAAGGCTGCTGCGGAGGGTCTTTCTCTTGAGGCGTGGCTCCAAAAGCTCGCTGAACAGGAGCGCCCAGCAAGCCGCCCGCGGCGACACATTGCCGACGTGATCCTCGAAAATATGCAGGATGTGCCGCCTGAAATCATGGCGACCATGCCGGAGGACGGCGCCAGCCAGCACGATCATTACATTTACGGCTGGCCCAAGAAAGAAGAATGACCGCGCTTTTCGCTGATACGTTCTATTGGATCGCCCTGGTCGATCTCACTGACAGCGCCCATCAGCGCGCCTTGGCGCTTACTTCCGAGCGCGCGGACTCTCCCATCGTCACCACGGATGAGGTGTTGGCCGAGTATCTTACGTTCTTTGCGACGGCTCCCGAGCAGATGCGCCGCAAAGCTGTTACGAACGTCCAGCACATTCTCGAAGACCCTGGAGTCCAGGTCGTTCCGCAGAGTCGGGAATCGTTTCTCTCCGGCATCGCTCTCTACGAAGCGCGGCCCGATAAAGGCTACAGCCTGACGGATTGCATCTCCATGCAGACGATGCGCAACAAAGGGCTGATCGAGGCTCTTACCAATGACCGGCATTTTGAGCAGGAAGGGTTCCGAGCACTGTTTCGCGATTCCTGAAGGAGTCTTTGAGGCTTTCAGATCTCGCTGCGGCCTCATTGCCGTCAACCAGGCATCGGTTCTAGCGCAGACATGCAAACTGCCGCATGTCTGTGCCACCCGGCGCGAGGAGCCAAAACGCGTCAATAAAAGTGAAATCGGAAGCGATTTAAAGGGCAAGCACTAAGCCCGACGCCAAGGGTTAAACAGCCATGACAAACGAAGAGGTACGTTTTTTCAATCTGACAAGAGCATACGCGGAGCGGAGGCACCCCTTCATTCTGAGGGAGCTCACAACTCTCGATGAACGATCAATGACACGCAAACTTATCTTCAACGACCCCAAAGGGCCTAAGGACGTAACTCGGCAGGTCACGGTGTCTGAGGATCAGTTTCGCGAATCCGTTGGGGCAGATGTGCCCAGCCCGGCGGTAGCACGAAATATCGACGAAGCCCTGAGCGAAAGTTGATCGGGGGCTTGCGCCCACCACTAAGCGCCGCTGCCGGACGCCGCGCCGTGGCGACCCGGCGCGGGAGCGCCGGGTTCTGCCACGTCAGCGAGAACGTTATTCCAACAGTTTGAAGTCCAGCACACGAACTTCCTCCTTGGTTGTCCTCTCGCCGACGGTGCCGGATACGCTCAGAGGGCGACAGTCGCCCACGTAACGCTTGAGATTCAAATTCACTGTTTCTTCTATGTACTTCGCGAAGCTCGGTGGGATCACGACATCACCGCACGTCACACCCTCCATGTAGTCTATCGGCTTATATCCCCGTTCCTTGTCGCCTTCGAAAAACACGACGTAAAAATGTATGTTTTTGACGGACACGCGGAGGTGGTTCCGAAAAGTGAAGGAAAAAATGCCGTGAAATGCAGGATCCCAGGCGAAATCGTCGGTCGTCACAACGTCGGCGTTCTTTGCGCCGAACATGCGGGCGAACCAATCCGTGCTCCCCTGTAGCTGCTGTTCCGCCGAAAGGGGACGCGGCGGTCCAATGCGTTTGAGAAGTGCTGCTAGATACGAGGATGGGATCGCAAAATTTAGGTTCTGGCCTTCGCTGAAGGTGGCGACGGCAACACCCACGACCTCGCCCCGACCGTTGATAACTGGGCCACCGCTGCTACCAGGCGAAATCGGTGCAGTAATCTGAAGGAGCTTGTCAGCGCCGATTGTCCGAATCCCGCTCACGATGCCTTGGGAAAAAGTGCCCTCCAACCCTTCGGGGTTCCCGATCGCGTAAACGGCGTCGCCTACCGCAACGTCTTCGCTCTGGCCTAACCTCAGGGGCGGGGCGGCAAAGCCGGGAATTTTGAGCACTGCCAGGTCTGCGCTCGCATCTACAGCGACCAGATTATTCACCGCGTAGGTCTGAGCGAGCCCCACACGTCTGGCTTGGCCCGCCGAAGCCCCACGCACTACATGCACGTTCGTGGCAATGAGGCCGTCTCCCACGAAGAAGCCGCTGCCTAACGACACGGGTTGTCCATCGGCGTCCTGCATCAATAGGAGAACAACCGACGGGAAGGTGTTCTGCGCCAACTGCCGTGCGCTCTGAGCAGCCAAGGCGGAGTGAATCAAAAAGGCCGAGAGACAGAGCGCTGTTTTGCAGTGGGTACCTTCACGATGCCGGACCATAGGCAGCCTCGATTCCAACTGCGGATTCCTGATTGTGAGGGATTATACATCCGATACGGGGAGATTGTAGCGGGGAACACGAATTGACCACGAATTGAGTCGTGCAACTGACGAACGACTATTGGCCACCCCCTCACCGCTACTCCGGGTTCGCCTTGTCTGACGGCCCCAACAGCCGAACTTCCTGCAGGCTCATGCCATATCCGCCGCCGGGCGGGTCGTCACGGTAATTCGTGTGCAAATAACCGTTGGTGAAGTTGGCGGCGTAGCAGAGCCATGCAGAACGGCCGTCCTTGCCGATGAACTTCGAGGGGAAGTTAACGAAGTAGGCTTGCTCGCCGAAGTGGCGCATGTAGACGACGAGTTTCCAGGGGCCGGTGATGGAGTCGGATTCCAGGATGTAGGTGTTGTACTTTGAGATCGTGTTGCCGCCGTCGGTGATCACCAGAAGATATTTCTTGAGCGGCGCGTCGTAGGTCATGGTAACGCAGCCCATGTTGTTGTTCCAATCCACCAGGGGTTTGGTCCTGGAAAAATCCCGCGTCCAAACAGGGTGGCCGGAAGCATCGTGGCCGCCGAAGAATTCATACTTTGAGGCATCGTTCATGTTTTGGATGCTGGGGGAAACGCGCGCCATGAAGATCTGGTCACCGGTAATCCAACTGAGGTTGCCGTCTCTTGGCTTGGGGTCGGGGTCGATGGCGCCGTGGCCGACCAGGTAGGCCTTGCCGTCGGGTGAATACTGCATGTTCTTTCCGAAGTCCACGAAGTGTGGCGCTCCCATTTTCACTTTGCCGCCAGGCTTCGCCGGCTCGCCAAACAGCGGTGATGATGGCGTATGCGGCGTGTCGTGCCAGGTCTTGCCGAAATCAGTCGAATAACGGAAGCCCACGAGAGGCCCGAGCACATCCCAGTTGAGCCCTTTGCCCGGGGTTTCGAGCAGGCAATACGTGCCGTAGTACCACACCCCTTTGTACACAAGACTGCCGCAGGGATAGCGCCCGCCGTAGGGCGCCGGGTTCCCCGGAAACACACCTACGCTGATGATCTTAAGATTCAACGGATCGTCGCCGACGATGGTGGCGTGGCCGGTCGTCGCTTTTTCACCCCCGGAGCCTGACTTGACGTCGCCGACGCTGCCGTCGGTCCAGGGTGAATACATGTTGCCGTCGGAGGCCCACGACGGGTACCAGGTATCGGCATTGGCGTAACGAATGTGCCTTCCCGTGAAGGCAATGCCCACCAGAGACGACGAGGGCTCGAAGGGACAGTCCGCGGGCGGCTGGGAAAGCCAGACGTGGTAGGTTGTTTCCGCCCCGATGGCCAGCCCCAAACCAATAAGAAATGCAATCGGCAGTTTTGTGCGCATGCTCGTGTCCTCGCTTTCAGGGGCAGGATTTTAACTCAATTCAGGCCCTGTGCAACCAGCGTTCGTAACGGGACCCGCCCGGTGTAGGGGTAGGGCTTGCCCTACCCGCGTCCGGACCAGCGGAAATGCGGGGACGGCAAGCCGTCCCCCTACAGCGGGACGGATATCGACGGGTCGGGGAGCCGACACAACTTGCTCGAAAGGGGTGGCAGACTGTGCTACCATTACGCGGCCGGATGGTTTTGCGAGTGAGGATGGGGTTGCGTTGAGAGCCTGGGGATACTCTTTCCGGAACGCCTGCGTCTTGGCCGCAGCGCTGCTGGAGGCTTGCCTGGCACTGGCGGGGCAGCGCGATACAATGGCTGTCCACGCGCAATTGGCCCGGATCACAATCGACTATCCAGAAGATCGCTCGATTTTTCCGCCCGAAATCACACCTCCCACGTTCATCTGGCGCGATGCCTCGCCACGATCCGAAGTCTGGGACATCGACGTGGCATTTTCCGATGGCTCGCCCGGGATACGCGCGAAAGCGCCCGGGGAGCGCCTGCACATAGGTGAGATCGACCCGCGCTGCGTCAGCAACACGAACAAGTTGCCTGAGTTGACACCCCAGCAGGCTGCTTCCCACACTTGGACTCCTGATGATACCACCTGGGCGGCGATCAAACTGCACTCGCGCGAGCACCCAGCAACCGTGACGATCACGGGCCGCGAAGCTGAACATGCTGCCTCAGCCATTTCCCAGGGCCAAGTGGCCATCCAAACCTCAAAGGATCCGGTCGGCGCGCCGATCTTCTATCGCGACGTGCCCTTGATGCCCTCCGAACTGCAAAAAGGCGTGATCAAGCCGCTGGCTCCCAACGCCATACCTCTGATTGCCTGGCGCCTGCGCCACATCGGCGAAAAGGAGAGCCACGTGCTCTTTACAGGAATTCATTCCTGCGCCAACTGCCACTCCTTCTCGCGCGACGGCAAGACTTTAGGAATGGACCTGGACGGCCCGGCCAACGACAAGGGACTCTACGTTCTCGCCTCGATCCAAAAGCAAATGTCTATCCGCAACCAAGATGTGATCTCGTGGGCGACTTTCAAGGACCAGACCGTCGCGCAACCGCGGATCGGATTCATGTCGCAAGTCTCGCCCGACGGGCAGTACGTGGTGACCATGATCAAGGCGCCGGGAGGCACGCAGGGCGGCTTCTACGTAGCCAATTTCAAGGACTATCGTTTCCTGCAGGTGTTCTACCCCACGCGGGGCATCCTGGCTTGGTACAACCGCGCCACAGGCGAGATGCGAGCCCTGCCGGGAGCGGATGATCCGCGTTACGTGCACACGAATGAAACCTGGAGCCCGGACGGCAAATACCTGGTGTACGCCCAGGCGGAAGCCAGAGACCCGTATCCGGAAGGCCGCAAACTCGCTGCATACGCCAACGACCCGGACGAGACGCCCATTCAATACGACCTTTACAGGATCCCGTTTAACGAAGGCAAAGGCGGCAAAACGGAGCCGATCGCCGGAGCTTCGCAGAATGGCATGAGCAACGCCTTTCCGAAAATCTCTCCCGACGGGCGCTGGATTGTGTTCGTGAAGTGCCACAACGGCCTGTTGATGCGTCCTGACAGCCAGCTTTTCATCGTGCCGGCGGCGGGCGGCGAGGCGCGGCGCATGCGCTGCAACACGCCACGGATGAATTCCTGGCACAGCTTCTCGCCCAACGGCCGCTGGCTGGTCTTCTCCTCGAAGAGCCGCTCGCCCTACACCGGCATGTTCCTCACGCACCTGGACGAACAGGGCAACGACAGTCCCGCGATCTACATTGACAACTCCACCGCCGCTAACCGCGCCGTGAACATCCCGGAGTTTGTGAATATCCCTGCGGACGGCTTGGAGAAAATCGAGTTGCCCGCCGCCGAATTCTTCCGCATCTTCGATTATGCCGCGGAATTAGCGGCCAAAGGACAGGACGAAGCAGCCATCGCGGAATGGAAGAAGGCTCTCGAGATCAATCCCGACGACCCCATGGCCAACAACAACCTGGGCGCCCACCTGCTCAAAAGAGGGCAACTGGACGAGGCCCTCCCCTATTTTGAGAAAGCTGCCAACTTCAAGCCGGATTATGCCGATGCCCAGAACAACTTGGGAATTGTCCTATTGCAAAGAGGAAGACTTGGCGAGGCGATCGAGCATCTCGAGAAGGCAGAGGAGATCAACCCAAGGAACACTCAGACCTACTACAACCTGGGTGCAGCCTTTTACCTGCAAGGGAAGGTAACAAAGGCCCTGGCGGAGTGGCGGGCGGGGCTGCACTTGGACCCGGAAGATCTGCCGCTGCTCAGCCAAGCGGCATGGGTACTGGCCACGAACCCACAGGCGTCGATCCGTAATGGCAGCGAAGCCGTCGAGCTTGCAGCGCGGGCGGTGAAGCTATCCGGCGCCAAGGATCCCGCCACGCTCGATACACTGGCGGCCGCCTATGCCGAGGCAGGCCGCTTTCCCGAAGCGGTGCAAACCGCGCGCCAAGCCCTTGCCCTCGCTACAGAGCCGTTAGCCAACGAACTGAAGGGCCGAATCGCGCTGTATGAGTCCAACCAACCTTTCCGCGATAACCAGTAGGGAAAACGCTTGTGGTTTGCCCGCGGGCGGCAACGACGACCACGCCTGCCAGAAGAACAATTCAAAATTCAAATGGCAAGCCGCAAACGATTTGAAATTGGAGATTTGAAATCACTGCTTGGGTTCGGCGGGCGGCGGCAGCCTGCCAAAGATTTTGTCGCCTTGTTTTTCGACCTCGGCAGCCTGAAGCTTGTGCTGTTCGGCAAACTGCTTCTCAGCCTCCGCGCGCAGGCCTTTCTTGAGATAAGCCTGCCCGAGTTGGTAGTGGTAGTTGGCGCTGTCCGACTGAAGCGCCACGGCGCGTTCCAGATAGGAAATGGCCAAGTCGGTTTTGCCTTTGCGCAGATACGCTCTTCCGAGGCCTGCCAGCGAAGGGGTGAGCTGGGAGTTGAGGGCCAAGGCTTTTCGAAACAACGGCATGGCCCGGTCGACCTCGCCCCCGTCGAGCAGGATGGTGCCGGTATCTTCATAGGCAAAGGGCTCGGTCGGGCTGATCACCATTTCTTTCCCAAACTCCTGTTCTGCCTTGTCCCGTTGACCGAGACGCCGATAAAGAACTCCGAGGTCGTAGTGTGCGAAAGGCAGGTTGGGGTCGCCCACGATGGCTTTCTTTAGCTCCGCCTCCGCTTTGGGATTCTCGTAGAGGTCGAGGTAGGCTTTGCCCAGCAGCAGGTGCAAGTGAGGCGTATCGCCCCCGGCACGTACCAGCATCGCAAACGTCTGCTTCGATTCATCATTGCGCTTCACTTGCTGATAGGCAATCCCGAGCATATAGAGGAAATCGAGATCGTCCTGCTCCTGGTCGCGGATGGGTTCGAAATCGGCCACAGCGGGGCCGTACTGGCGGAGCATAAAGTGGGACATGCCGAGCAGGTAGTGCGCCTGAACGCTGTCCGGCTGCGCCTTAAGCAGGCGCTCGAAATAAGGAACGGCATCCTGGAAATCCTCCTTTCGATAGTAAAGCAGACCCAGATTTAGATCGATGCCAACCATGTTCGGGTCGAGCTTTTTGGCCGTCTCGAACGCCCTTATAGCTTCGTCCGATTTTCCCGTCCGCATGTAAACCACGCCCAAGTTCGTGTAGGCGGCGGCCGAGTTTGGATCGAGCTTGAGAAACTCCTTGAATCCACGCTCGGCGGCGGGATAGTCCATGGCGGCGAGCGCCTGTTGCGCGCGCTCGAAGGCGGCACGTAGGTCCTGTTCCGTCAAGCGCCGGGGTGGATTGCCTGAGCCGGCGTTTTGCACCGCCGACGCGAGAACCGTGGGCAGCAAGGACAGAAGAATTGCCGCCGCCACGGCTCTCATTTGCGATCGGAAGTTAACGTGCGTGGTGGACATGGGACCCTGGCTACCTCAACGGTCGCCCTAGAATATCATAGTCGAGCGCCGTTGTTGCCGCCACACCGAAGCGAGAGCCCTCTCCCCAAGGCCCAGGGGAGAGGGCAGTCTTTCCGACACGGCTTGAGCGTCTCCGGGCATTCAAATAGAATAGACCTTTCAGCCCGATGTGCTATCGCCTTTACGGCTTATGTCAACTCTGTCGTCTTTAAGATTCTGGATGGTCGTCACGGTCGCGCTCGCGGCTGCCCTTTGTCTCAGTCAGCTCCGGTCCTCTCAGCTTCCATCGCTCCCCACCGACCGCCGCGCAGGCCACCCAATCTCGAGCGCTTCCTCCAAAGCTCCCATGCATTTCCGCGACATTGCTGCGCAGGCAGGACTCACCACCGTTCCGCGCTCATCGTCCGAGCGACGGTACCTGGTGGAAACCATGGGTGGGGGCGGGGTTGCCCTTTTCGATTGCGACAACGACGGCAAGCTCGACATCGGGGTCGTGAACGACACCACCATCGAGCAATATCTTCGCGGCGGGGATCCGATGGTCACCCTTTACCATCAGGATTCGGCTGCCGGGAAGATTCACTTCACGGATGTGACCCAGGCCGCCGGCCTCACCACGCGCGGTTGGGGGAATGCCATTGCGGTGGGTGACTACGATAACGATGGCCTGCCCGACCTGTATGTCACCGGCTATGGCCACAACGTGTTGTACCACAATCTAGGCGACTGCAAATTCGAGGACGTTACCGAAAAAGCCGGCCTCAAAGTCGATGGGTTCAGCACGGGTGCGGCCTGGGCCGATTACGATCGCGATGGATACCTCGACCTGTTTGTAGCTCGCTACGCTGATCTCGATCTCCGCCGTTTGCCGCCACCCGACCCTTCCGCCCCCGGCACGCGGTCCGTCATCATCCAGCTTCCCGCCGAACTGCCAGGTGAAACTAATTATCTGTTTCGCAATCGTGGCGACGGCACCTTCGAGGATGTGTCCCAGAAAGCGGGTGTCAACAATCCCGACAAGCTGCATGGCATGGGCGTGGTCTGGGGCGATTTCGACGACGATGGCTGGCCCGACCTCTTCGTTGCGAACGACGGTGGCCAGAATTTCCTCTATCACAACAAGCACGATGGCACATTTGAAGAAATCGGAGTTGTCTCCGGTACGGGTCTGGGACCCGAGGGAGACCGCCTCGGCAACATGGCAGGGGATTTCGGCGACTTCGATCGCGATGGCAAGCTCGACCTGGTGGTGACCCGCTACGGCAGACAGCCCGCGAGCCTTTATCGAAATGACGGGCAAGGTCTTTTCACGGACATAGCCGCGGATGCCAAAATTGGCAGCCTGACTTACGTTCCCATAAAGTGGGGCGTTGGGTTCGGCGATTTTGACAACGATGGCTGGCCCGACATTCTCATTGCGAACGGCAACTTTTCATCTCTGCTGGATGCGTTCGAAGACGAAGTGAAGTATGGCGAGCCACAACAGTTGTTCCGCAACCTGCGAAATGGGACGTTTGTCGAAATTGCTGATCAGGTTGGGCTCAACGATGGCCCCTTAAAGTCGCGCCGTGGCACCGCCTTTGGCGATGTTAACAACGATGGCAATCTCGATGTTGTCGTCTTCAATGCCGCTGGTCCGCCCTCTTTGTTTCTCAATCAAACGCGCAACGCCAACCATCGCGTTTTGCTTCATCTCATCGGCGCCAAAAGCAACCGTGCGGCGATCGGCGCGCGCGTCACTGTCTACACAGCCGGAATGACTCAGATTGACGAAGTTCGGGGGGGAGGAAGTTACAACTCAACGAATGACACGCGCCTCCATTTCGGGCTGGGCCGCGATGCCGTGATGAGCAAGGTCAAGGTCCAGTGGCCCAGCGGACTCGAGCAGGAGTTCCGGAATATTGCGGGAGACAAAATGTATGAAATCGTGGAAGGGCAAGCCATAAAGCAAACGCGGGCATTACCCCTTCCTGGCCATTGAACCACTGCGGAGCAAGTTCAATCGTGGCAATAACCGAGCAAGAGGCGGGCTGACGGACGCCGTGGGCTAAATGACGGCGCCCGCATCGCGGGGCCTCCGGGTGTAAAAAAACCGGGCGCAACGAAGGAGTTCGAGAATCCCTCGTTGCGCCCAAAACTACCCAAGACCCGTTCGCAATTCAACCCTAGAAGATGAACTTCAAGCCCAATTGCACGTTGCGCGGGCCGCGATCGGAATTGACTTCTCCAGGGGCGGTTTGGTTCAGGAGGCACGATTGGCCAAACCCCGTGCTCCCGCTGCACCCGTTGTTAAAGCCATTCCACTGAGGATGGTTAAAGGTGTTGAAAGTTTCCAGCCGGAATTGAACGTTGCTATGCTCGCCCCGGAACCAGGGTGTGGAGATGTTCTTTTCGAGCGCCATGTCCCAGTTGTTCTCTCCAGGGGCGGTGAGGACGTTGCGCCCCATGTTACCGAACATACTCGGCTCGCCGTTAGCAAGGAGTTCGCTGTACTGCGGCTGGGCGAAATCGGCCATGTTATACCAAGTGGGTGTCGGTCCGTAGGTCGGATCGTTGTAAGTACCCTTTTGGATATGGGGTTTGCTGACCACGTCGCAGCGAACGGAGCCACCGATGCCGCTCGAGTACCCGGTCACTCCGCAATTGAAGTCCGAGGGGGTACCGGTAAAGAAGCTGGTGATCCCGCTGACCTGCCAGCCACCGAGCGACTGCCGCAAGAAGGCGTTGGGCGACTTCTTGAAGGCCGGTATGGCGTAGACGTAGTTAAGTTGCACGATTTGGGTGCGGTTAAGATCCGACGTTGCCTTCCAGCGGCCGAAGTTGGAGTCGTCAATGCTTTCGCCATTCTCCGCGTAGGTTTCGCTAGAGTTGTCGATGGCATGCGACCAGGTATAGGCCGCCTGGAGGGTCAGCCCGTGAGAGAAGCTGTGACGGAAGCTGCCCTGCAGGGCGTTGTAGGTTGAGACTGCGGTGTTCTCCTTCATACCCATGCCTCCGTACCCGAGATAAGGCACGAAGAGGGTACTGGGCTTCTCGCCATATATCAAAGTGGTCTGCACGTTGCAGTTGCCCGACGAGTCGCAGAGCTGCTGGCCGGAGTCGCCCGGACCGCCGTAGGCCGGAGCCTTGGTTCCCGTGAGCCCCGCCAGTACCGGTACGTTCATGGTGGCGCCGTTGGCGACGGTCGAGGGGAAAATCTCGTTGAGCGGGAAGTTGCGAGCCAAGTGCCTGCCCAGGGCTCCTACGTAGGCCACGCTCAACAGGCTGTTTCCCGGGAACTCGTGCTCCAGGGTCAAGCTGTATTGCTGCACGCTCGGCCACTTCTGGCTGTAAGGTATAGGCGTGTAGCCTGGAGGCGCCGGGACGTACAAGCCGGAAGGAGCGATGATGCTGTAGCCGGCGGCTGGCGCGGTGGCGCTGTAGAGGTTGTAGACGGACACACCGGCGTCCGACGGCGGATTGCCTTCGCCGCCTTCGGTCTGGGCTTCGTTGCCGTTCCCGGACTCAAAGTAGATCCCGTAACCGCCACGGAGCGAAGTCTTCCCTGTTCCGAAGGGATCCCAGGCGAAGCCGAGGCGGGGTGCGATGTTCCCCCCGGTGTTGCGAAGCTGGCAGCCGTTGGGAATGCCATTGTGCCCGCACTCCACCAACCCGTTGCCGTAGTTGGCGGGCGTGGCGCCCGTGGCCGGGAAGACGAAGTTCCCGTTCGCATCGAGCGGGTCCTCGGCAGCCCGGGAATACTGACTGGCGATGAACCCGGAGTCGATGGTGGGATTCGAAACGTCGTGGATACGCGTGTAGATGTAATATCGCACGCCCAGGTTCAGAGTGAGTTTCCGGGTGACCTTCCAGTCGTCCTGGATGTAAGGCTCAAGGTCAGTCATCTGCCAGTGGCCTTTGGGGTAACCACCCACGGCAGTTCCATTTACCAGTTGCGAGCCCTCCGCGTAAGTTGTGATGCGCCCCAGGAACAGGTCGGACAAAGCGTTCCCAGTGGTTATCGGACCGCCGGCACCCTCCTCGACGTTGCCTTGAACGTCGGTCCCGAATTGCTCGTTCTTGCGGTAGTTCTCCAGGTAGAAGCCGAACTTGGTGGTGTGATTGCCGTGCACCCACGCCATATTATCTTTCCAAGTGATAATCGGGTTGGAATTGAACCAGGGATGGTTCCCAGCCCCTTCCCAGGTGCAGAACCCAACGCCGCCACACAGTTCGAGATCAGGCATCAGCGTGTTGCTGGCATTCCCAGCAAAGAGGTGAGCCATTTGGAAGTTGCTGGGGCGATTGAGGGTACCTGCCACGGAATCGGCGGATTGGTTGTAAAGGAAGATGTGGTCGGTGGTATAGGCCGCGACGAATTCGTTGGTCAAGGTGGGCTTGAAGGTGTGAGTTACGTGGAACACCGCGCTTTCCCCGGGGCCTTTAAACGGCGTTTTAATGGTGTCGTAGCTCGACCATTCCCAGAGCGACGGGACCGACAAGGTGTTCCAGGTGTCCTGCGTGTAACGGAAGAAGGCCTGGGTCTTATCCGTGATGTTCTGGTCAATGCGGATCTGCTCCTGGCGCCAATTGGTGGGCGCGCTGGAGGAGGTCAACCAGCCATTTTCGTGGCCGGCCGGGCCGCCGTTGGGCAACGGGTACAAGGCATTGAGAAGGTCGGTGCCGTTAGCGAAAGCCGCCGCATTATAGCCCGGCATGCTGGCGACATTGTCATAAGTCACGCCAGGCGCGCCAGGTATAGTAGGCAAGGTACAGCCGGTGGCGACGATCGAGTTATAGTTGCCGGACGTCTTATCGCACTCGGAGAAGTCGCCCGTGCGCTCGAGCGTCGTAGGAACGTTGTTACTGCCGCCAATCACTTGTCCTACGCGGTAGCGCCGCCAATCCTCCGACCAGTAGAAGAACGACTTCGTCTTGCTGGTGTTCCAGTGGCCGGGGATGTAGATAGGCCCACCCAAGGTATAACCGAAGTCATTCCACTTGAGGGGACTCTTGGCTTGATTAACCCGGTTTGTAAAGAAGTCGCTGGCGTCAAAATCGTCGTTGCGAACGTACTCGAAGGCGTCGCCGTGGAAGTCCTTGGTGCCGCCCTTGGTGGCGAGTTCGATGTTGGCGCCCGCATGTTTGCCCATTTCCGCGCCGTAGTTGGAGGTGGAAATGCGGAATTCGGCAATGGTATCGAGGTTCGGATAGGTGTTGAATGTGGAGGCCGAACCCTCGTCCGTGTTGTTGCCGCCGTCAATCTCCCAGTTGGCATATTGCATGCGGTTGCCGTTGAAGGAGATGCTGTTATTTCCTGCTACGCCGACGTGGATGGCATCCAAGCCATCGGAAGGTGCGGCGCCTGGAATCAGCAGGGCCAGCGTGACCCAGTTGCGGCCGTTCAAATCCAGGTTGGCGATTTGAGTGTTGGTGACGACGCTGGAAACGGCGGCGGTCTCGGTCTGCACCTTGGGAACGTTGCCGCTTACCGTAACCTCCTGCGTCATCTGGCCTACGGTCATCTGTAGGTCTACGCGCTGGATCTGTCCGACTTCGAGAGTGATGCCAGAGCGCACCAGTTTCTGGAAGCCTGCCGCTTCCGCCGTAATTACATAATCGCCAATGGGGATAGCCGTGACTGCGAAGAATCCGGCTGAATCACTCTTCAACACTTGTTTGAAGCCCCTGGCGGGGTTTTCGATCGTGACCTTGGCGTTAGGAATCACCGCGCCGGTTTGATCGGTCACGGAACCGTTAATCCGCGCGGTGTCCTGAGCCAAGGCGCTCAAGCAGACGGCCAAGAGGGCCGCCGCCAGCAAAATGAAACCTCTTCTCATTGCGTCCTCCTCTTTGGAACCTAAAGTGGTGAAGGCTCTCGGAAGAGCCACGGGCCGGCGAACGTCGAAACGCTACTCACCCTTAGAGGCGAACTAACCCCCAACTAGGCTTATCGACTTCCGCAGGTTGTTGCGACTCCTTAGAAGTTTGACCCAACGCTAAGTCTTGGCAAGTGATGCTGGACCGGTTTAGTGGCCCAGGGCAGAAGGTGCCCACAATTATGACCACCAAGAGGCCGCTTATATCACCGGCCCCTGATGCTTGTCAAGCAATTTTTTTAAATAGATTATTTGTGCGGTTTTTATGATGTACGGCTGGGTACTCCTTGGGAGGCCGGTGAGACGCCCAGCGCCCGAGGGTTCGACCCAGAACTTTCGCACTACAGAGGCGCGGACACGCAGAGAAAAGGCCTCTGATTCCTTCACGGCTCCGGAGGGTTGGGATATGTGCAGGGGCGGCCACGAGCGCCGCCCCTACCAGCAACTAACTACTGGCCACTGTTCTTAGAACATCAGTTTCAGCCCCAACTGCATGATGCGCGGCGAGCGTGCGTAGCCGATCTCGCCGTTGCCGATATTATTTGGACCGGTGCAGGGTTCGCCCGGAGGGGTGAGGCCATTGCACCCGATGCTGACCCCGGCGAACTGAGTGTGATTGAAGGTATTGAACGTCTCCCAGCGGAACTGGAGCGAAGAGTGCTCGCCCCCAAACCAGGGGGTCGAAAAGTTCTTAAGCAGCGCCAAGTCCCAGTTGTTCACGCCGGGGCTAGTGAGCGCGTTGCGCCCCATGTAGCCGAACATGCCGGGCTCACGGTCGGCACGCAATTGGGGAAACGTGATCTGGCTGATCATCGACGGATCGACCCAACTGGGCGTGGGACCGTAGGTGGGATCGTCGTAGACCCCCTTCTTGATCTTCACCGGACCAAGCGTGTTGCACATCGAACCGCCGCCCACCCCCGTAGCATAGCCCAGCCCGCTCACGGGATCGGTAATGCCGCAGGTGATGAAATTCACGGGTTCGCCGGTGTAGAAGCTGGGGATGCCGCTAACGGTCCAACCGCCGAGCGCCTGCCGGGTCACAGCACTGTTGGCATGCTTAAAGAACGGCATTTCGTAGATAACGCTCATTTCCACCACCTGCGAGCGGTTCAGGTCGGAAGTCGCCTTCCACCGGGACAAATCCGTGTTGTCGTCGATGCCCGTGGCAAAATAGGTGGAGGTGGAGTTGTCAATAGCGTGCGCCCACGTATAGGCGGCTTGGAAGGTGAGGCCATGACCCACGTCATGGCGCATGGAGATCTGGAGGGAGTTGTAGTTCGAGACGGCCGTGTTTTGCTTGCCGGTCATCCAGCCGTAGCCGCGATAGGGAACGAAAAACACCGACGAGTTCCCCCCCGGTCCGATCAGCGTGCTCTCGATGTCGCAGTTGCCGTTGTTGTCGCAGCCTACGCTGCCGGCGAGCGATGGAATGTTCGCGGTTCCGCCCCCCAGGGGCACCTGGTTGATGTTGATGGCAGTCGCCAGGTGACGCCCCAAGCTGCCGACGTAGCCGACACTCAAGATGTTGTTACCGGGGAACTCGTGCTGGATACCCAAACTGAATTGCTGGACGCTCGGCCACTTCTGGTGCAGGGGAATCGCGGTGTAGCCGCCCGGACTGATGGGCTCCGCGGAAGGCGAGTTGATGGGCTGAATGGCGCTGTAGCCTTGCAGGTTGTAGGCGGTCGGTCCCAGGGAGACGGGCGGATTGCCTTCGCCGCCTTCGGCGTTGGACTCGTTGCCGTTGCCCATTTCGTAATAAATGCCGTAACCGCCCCGGATCACCGTTTTGCCGGTGCCGAACGGGTCATAAGCAAAGCCTAAACGCGGAGCGAAGTTCTTCTTGGAGCCATAGAAACAGCCCTTGGGAACGCCGTGCGTACCGCAGGCGTAGAGGCCGTTGCCGTAGACGGTGTAGTTGGAGCCGGTTCCCGGCACCAGCACTGGGCCCAGCACGGGATCGTTTACCAATTGCGACTGGGCGGCAGCATTGTAATCGCTGGGAAGGAAGGCCGAGTCGATATTGGTGGCGGAAACATCGTGAAATGGCTGGAAGTAGTAATAGCGAACTCCTATATTCAAAGTTAGTTTCTTCGTAACCTTCCAGTCATCTTCAACATAGGGCTCGATTTCATGCCCGTTCCAATGCCCTTTCGGGTAGCCGCCGAGGGCGGTGCCATTGAGGCTGATCGTGCCTTCCTGGTAGGAAGCGATGGTGCCCAGGTCCATGTCGGCCAGGCCGTTGCCGGTTGAAAGAGGACCATAGCCGAAGTTGAGAAAGCCCTGGGTGTTGGCGCCGAACTGCTCGTTTTTGTGATAGTCCTGGAGGTAGAAGCCGAATTTCACCGAGTGATTGCGGTGCATCCAGCCGACGTTGTCCTTGAAGTCCACGATCGGATTGGAGTTGAACCAGGGGTGGTTTCCGGCATCGGCGGTGAAGCCATTGAAAGAGATTGACGGCAGCAGCGGATTCGAGGCATTGGCAGAAAACAGGTTGTTCACCGTCCAACCCGCAGGTTTATCAATGGAGTGGTCGGGCGAGGATTCGCCGGCTTGGTTGAACAGCGAGATGTGATCCACCGAATAGCTCACCACGAACTCATTCATGAGGTTAGGTTTGAAGGTGTGGGTGAGGTGAAACACAGCGCTCTTGCCGGGACCCAAGAAGGGCGTCTTGATAGTGTCGGAAGATGAGCCCGTCCAGAGGGCGGGAACCGCAAGGGTGTTCCAGGCATCCTGCGTCCAGCGCACAAACGCCTGCGTTTTGTCGCTAAGGTTCTGGTCAACGCGAATCTGCTCTTGCCGCCAGTTGGTGGCCGTACTGGAGGAGACGACATAACCGTTTTCATGGCCCTGAGGGCCGGTGTTCGGGTAAGGAACGAGGCCATTTAGCAATATCTGTGCATTCGGATCGACGGTCACCTGATCGTTGGGATAGACATTCCCCGTCGCCCGCTCGACCGGCAGCACGCATCCGGAGGCCACGACAGCATTGTAGTTGCCCGAACTGGGATCGCATTCACTGAAATCGCCTGCCCTTTGCAGCATCGTGGGCACGCCGGCGCCTACCGTCTGGCCCTCGCGGTATCGCCGCCAGTCTTCCGACCAGAAGAAGAAAGTCTTCGACTTCGACGTATTGTAATGGCCCGGAATATAAACGGGGCCGCCAAGAGTGTAGCCCCAGTCGTTCCACTTTAAGGGACTCTTGGGGGCCACGCTACCGATGGAGGCGCGGTTAATGTCCCATGGATTGGCGTCGAACACGTCGTTCCGTACGTACTCGAAGGCATCGCCGTGAAATGCCTTGGTCCCCGATTTCGTCGCCACCTCAATCGTCGCGCCGGAGTGTTTGCCCATGTCCGCGCCGTAGTTGGAAGTCGAAATCCGGAATTCGGCGATAGTATCGATGTTTGGATAAGTATTGAAGGTGCCGGCAGAACCCTCATCGGTATTGTTGCCGCCGTCGACTTCCCAGTTGTTATATTGCATGCGGCCGCCGTTGAAGGAGATGTTGTTGTTCCCCAGCACGCCCACATGCGAGGTGTCGAGGCCATCGTCCGCTACGGCACCCGGGACCAGCAGCGCCAAGGTCACGAAGTTGCGGCCATTGAGGTTGAGGTTGGCAATCTGCGTTCCGGAGACGACTCCCGAAATAGCGGCAGTTTCCGTCTCAACCTTCGCCCCGGCGGCCACGACCGTCACCTCCTGGTTGACCTGGCCCACGACCATGGTCAGGTCCACGCGCAGCGTTTCACCCACACCGACGGTGATGCCGGAACGCAACAGTTTTTGGAATCCGGGCACTTCCGCCGTAATCACGTAGTCCCCGATGGGAACCCTGGGCGCCGAATACTCGCCAGCGGCGTTACTCACCAGGGATCGCATAAAGCCTTTTTCGGGGTTAGAAACCGTAATTTTGGCCGCCGGTATCACAGCTCCTGTTGAATCCTTCACCGTACCAACAAGGTTCGCCGTGTCCTGAGCCAAAACGCCGACGGTGACGGTCAGGAACGTCAACGCCAGGAGAGTCAACGCGCGTTTCATGGGGTCCTCCCACAAGGCAAAAAGATAGGCAGACAAAGAGTCGCCAGTCTTAGCAACTGAATGTGCTAGATATCACCGGCCAACAGATTTGTCAAGCACACTTAAGTACCGTATTTTCTGAGGGCTCCCCGTCCGGGCATGCTCCTTTGTCCGGCCTTTTGCTTAGGGAGCCTCGAATCTCGGATAGCGGCTTTACCGAGGCTCGAGAGCCTGAGTTAGCTTAGAGGTTAACGAGAAAGTTGCGGCGTGGCGCGGTGGCTGACCGCAGTGTATACTTTGCTTTGCCACCGCGGCCAACTTCGAACTCTTCGAACGGGGAGGCTCCTATGAAACACTCTCGACGTTTCTCAGTGAGCAGATGGGGCTTGTTGGTCTTGGCACTGATGTGCGGCCCCTGGATGGTCCCTGCGCAAGGCCAGCAACTCACCAAGCGGTTGGTGGGCGATTATGCCTATTGGAGCCGGACGCAGACTCCTCCCTATAGCTCAGCGCAAATACCAATGTCGAAGCTCACTCACATTAATCACGCTGGTGTGAACTTCGATTCCAAAGCCAATCTGGTGGTGCCTAACGGGTTCCTCGAGCCCGCGCTGATCGAGAAAGCGCATGCGGCTGGGGTCAAAGTCCTGCTGCTTCTGGGAGGAGATTTCGCAGCGCTCGAAGCCCCCCCCTCTCTGATCCCAACCCTGGTGAACAACTTGCAGGTTTTCGAGGATGCGCACGGCTACGACGGCGTCGACATCGATTGGGAATACCCCGCGACCGCTACGGATGCCGCCACTTTTCTCAACCTCATGGCCGCCCTGCGCGGGGCGTTTCCGAGTCCCACTTTTGTGCTGTCCGCCGACGTCGCGCCCTGGGGGGGCAGCGGCTACAACTTCTCGAACGTCACTCCCTTGGTGGATTACTTCAACATCATGATGTACGACTGCGCCGGACCCTGGGCGGACGATGCGCAGCTCAATTCGGCGATCTTCCCCGACCCCTTCAATCCCGAACCCTACGAATGCGAGCCGGGTGGCTCAGTGAAGGAAACCATCGATATCTATGTCAACGACATGGAAGTTCCCCCTGCCCAACTCAACATGGGCACGCCGTTCTATGGATATCTGTACGAGAACGTCAGCGCTCTGCGGGGAAGTTGCACCAACTGCCCGAACACGGTCCTTTCGGAAAATTACGGCACGTTCATGAAGCAGCGCATCAACCAGAACGGTTGGCGGACCTATTACGACACCTACTCACTTGTCCCATACATGTTGAGGACCGATGGCAAGCCGGGATACATCACCTACGACGATGCATTTTCGACGTTTTACCGGGTGGCCTACTCGGTGTGGCGAAGGGGCCTGGGTGGGAGTTTCATGTGGTCGCTGGATGCGGACTACGATGGCGAAACTCAGGACCTGCTCGACGCAATGTACAACGCCAGCCTGCCCCAAACGAAGTGAGCAGGAATGCAGAGGCACGGGCGGTGCAGTTGCCCTATTTCGCAGCCTCTCCCGCGGCCACCACTCCCTTTGATTCCATCTGCTTCATGATCTCGCGGATGCGCGGCGCAAATCGGCCTTGCGGGTCGGCTTTCAGGTAGTCCTGCATTTTGGCGTAAGCCTTCTCGAAGGCATTCTCTTTTAGATAAATATCTGCCAGTTTGACGTTCAACTCAGGCGGAGGGCTGGAGTTTAGGGACTGGGCCTTGAGATACTGCGTTTCTGCCGCGCTGTACTGCTTCAACCCGTACTGGGCCACACCTGACTGGTAATAAAACTGCCACGAATCCGGTGAGAGCCGCACGCCCTGCGCGAGGAGCGGCAGGGCTTCGCTAAAGCGCTTTTCGGCATTCAACAATTGTCCGAGCTCAACATAGGCGTCCAAATAGCCAGGGTCACACTGCAGGGATTTCCTTAGTGCTGTCTCGGCCTTCGTGTAATCTTGCTGCTGACTGAGAACCATGCCGAGGTCCGTCTGGGCTCTGGCGTAGCACGGGTAGAGCTCGGCGGCCTTGGCCAAGTGCACGCGAGCTTCGGCGAGCTTGTTCGCTGCCAGCGCCTTCTCGGCCTTCTCGTACTCGCGGCGGGCCTCTTTCGGGGCCTGGGCATCGGAAAGCGCGGGAGGCGAGGACTTTGCGCGAGCCGTTTTGTGTGCAGGAGTCAAAATGATGTCCACGATATACGTCCCCGCCGCTTCGCCAAGATCGATCGACTGCTGGTAGGTCTCGAAGCCTTCAGCGGTTACCGTCAACAGGTACTCCCTTTTGGGAATGTGAAGGAAGTAGAACTCACCCGCCGTATTCACCGGCTGCTCGGCTACCCTCTCGTGCTCCTGCGTTTCGAGCTGCGCCATGGCCCCTGACTTCAGCACCACGCCCTGGTCTGTCCGGACACGGCCGTGTAGCTCGATGTCCTGCTGGCCCGAGGCCCGCGACAATGCCAGAAGCATGATGAGGCCGCACGCAGCAGGCTTGAGCGCCGCATGACGCACTATCGCCCTCAGCAGATCACGCCACACGTACCCTCCCGCTCCGGCCGGCGGCTCGTTCCATCGATTGCAACCCCATTACAAAAAGAGTACCGCCGCCCCGCGGGTGATGTCAATTCATCCCCACCTCACTCACAGGACAGGCAGGAGTGCCTGTGCGACTTCACCGAATTCCCCGCCCCTCTTCGACGACGATGAACTGGTCGGCATCGACGCCCGGCAAGCGCTCGATGTGCCCGCTCGGCCAGCGCACTTCAATCTGATCGACACCTTTCGCCTGCCCGAGGCCAAAGTGCTGCCGCAGATCGCTCTGCGAAATATAGCTCGAACCGCTAAGAACCTCCCGCACCTGGCGGCGCCCGCCAGCGGTGACTGCGACGCGGGCGCCGATGGCGGACCGGTTCGAGCGCGTGCCCAGCAGCTTGACGCTCAGCCAGTGATGGCCGCTGCGGTTTTGGTTGAGCAGCAGCGAAGGCGGTTCACTCATGTTCAGAATCAGGACGTCAACATTGCCGTCGTTGTTGAAGTCGCCGAAGGCGCAACCCCGGCTCGAGTGCGGCTCGAGCACGGGCGCCCCGCTCAGATCCGACACCTCTTCAAAAGACCCATTGCCCAGGTTTCGGTACACCACCCGGGGCGTTTTGAATTTGTACTCCGGATTGACTTTCTCGACTTCGGGATACACGGTGCCGGTGACGTGAAAGATGTCCAGCCAGCCGTCGTTGTCGAAGTCCGCAAAGTCCACACCCCAGCAGACGTATTTTGTGTTCACCGCCAGGCCGGCGGCAGAGGTAACGTCGTCGAAAAACTCGCCCAAGGAATTCCGGTAAAGGATGGGCGTGTCGCTGCTGAAGTGGGGGAGGAACAAATCCAGAAAGCCGTCGCCGTCGTAGTCGCCGACTCCCACTCCCATGTTGGCCTCTTCCTGCCCGTCGCCGCTGACGGCGCATCCGGCCTCCATACCCACTTCGGTAAACGTGCCGTCGCGGTTGTTCCGGTAGAGGAGATTAGGGGTCGAGTCGCAAGCAACGAACAGGTCGGGCCAGCCATCGTTGTTGTAGTCGAACGCCACCGCCGTCAGGCCGAAGCGGCGGCCCGCCTTCAGGATACCCGCCTTGGCGCTCACGTCCGTGAATGTCCCGTTGCCGTTGTTGTGATAAAGCGTGCAGGTCTCTTGCTGGAGTCCCAACGGGCCGCAATTGACAGGTACGTCCAGATACTTGCAGTACCGGCTGGAACCACCTACCGGCGTTTTCGCCAAGTCCATATCGATGTAACGGCTCACGAACAGGTCCAGGAAGCCGTCGCGGTCGTAATCCACGAAAGTGCAGCCGCTTCCAAAGCGAGTCCCGGACTCCCGCAGACCGGCCTTTCCGGTGACATCCGTGAACGTGCCATCGCCGTTGTTGTGGTAGAGGGCGTTCCGGCCGTAGTAGGTGAGGAATAGATCATCGTGGCCGTCGTTGTCGTAGTCGCCGACACAAACTCCATAGCACCACCCCGTTCGAGTGAGCCCCGCTTTCTCGGTAACGTCGGTGAAGGTGCCGTCGCGGTTATTGTGGTAGAGGCGGTTGGTAGGCTCCTGGCCGGGTGGAAACCCTTCCAAGCGAGTGCCGCTGGGGACAAGGACGTCCAGCCATCCGTCGTGATCGTAGTCGTAAAAGGCAATGCCGGGCCCGTTCGCTTCCACGATGTAGCGCTTGACGTATTCTTCGCCGTAAACAGTTGGAAAAGTTAAGCCGGCCCGCGGAGCAATATCCGTAAACGTGACCGGCCATGGCCTGCCCGAAAATTTCGGGCGTGGGGCAGGCCGGATGCCGCGCGACGCCATTCCTTGGCCACTCAGGCGTGCGCCCGCGGCACCGATCAACCCAGAGGCGGCTGCAGATCGAAGAAATGCCCTGCGGGTAATGTACATCTGGTTCCCAATAGAAGCTGTTACTCTGGCGGCGCGTCGGTCTGGGGCTGGGCGATATTGCCGAGAATGCCGGTGCGAATTCGTTGGCTGCGGCGGCGCACGTCGTCGTGAATCTCTCGATACGCAGCAAGCTCTTTCGCCGCTTCCTGGCCGCGTCCCAGGCGGCGATAGGCGAAAGATAGCTGGTAGTGAGCATTGGCGTCGGCGGGCTCGAATTTCACCGCCCGCTCCAGCGGCGCCACGGCTTCCTCAGGCCTCCCCGCAGAAACCAGCGACTTGCCCAGGCCTATGAGCGCATCCGCAAACTGAGGGTCGCCGCTTAATGCACGGGTGAAATGCTCGATGGCTTCATCCCACTGCCGGGCCTGGCGCGCCATTTCGCCCAGTTCGTACTCGGCTCCCGCGCTGCGGGGATGGAGTTTTAGCTCTTCTTCAAACTCCCGCCGCGCTGCGTCCAGAGTGTTGGAGCCACGCTCACCCGCCAGTAACAGCTCTCCAAGCTGGTAATGAACACCGCCCAAGGCCGGGTTGAGCGCCAACACCTTGCGGTACTCTTCGGCAGCCTCATTGAGCTTTCCCTGGATGACCAAAACCTCCGCGTTGAGCTGGTGTGCCTGGAAGGACTCGGGTGCGACCGTGAGAAGCCGCTGTGAAGCTTGCGTTGAAAGATCGGAGTAGACGTGGCTGCTCAGGTAGAGCAGGTCAGGGTCATCGGGAAAGTCCCTGTTCAACTGACGAACCAAGTCGACGGCCCGTCCCGCATCGTTCGCAAACATGGCGCAGCGTAGAGCCTGAGTGCCCATCAGGCGCTTCAGTTGGGTGTCCGGGGCGCGCGCGTAGTCCTTTTCAAGGTAGGGCATCGCCTCTTTGCAGCGGTCGCTCTGTGCCAGGCTCAGGCCGAGAAAGAAGTGAGCATTGAGCAATGCCGGTTTCAGCTTCAGCGCCTCGCGGGCCTGCTCCGCAGCATCCTCGAAGCGCCCTACCGAATAGTAAGCGCTCGCCAGGTTGGCATGAATCTCGCCGATCTTCGGCGCAATCCTCTCGAGCTTTTGAAGACTCTCGATGGCTCTTGGGTAGTCGTGCTTGCGCAACGCCTCCTCGGCTTCGGCGGCGATTCGAGCGTTATCCTCCTCACCGCCCGCGGATACCTGAGCGCGCCCTGGGCTGCGCGCAAGGGCAAGCACCACAAGAACGTAAAGCACGGACTCGATCAATCCGGAATGACCTGAGGCGGCGCCCTTCACGCTCTTCTGCCGCACCCTCCGACTTGCCAACATCACTCCTCCACTTCTCAGTATAGGATCGAAAAGCGGAACTCGCCGCTTTGTTTGCGATCTTTGCGCACTTTGCGTCTTTGCGCGAAGCCGTTTCTTTCCTCTACAGACCTGTCCGCGTCAGAGGTTACGCAACGGCAGGCCGGAGCGCTGCCTTCACGCTCGCGAGGGCCGCCGTCGCCGGCTCCAGCCCCGCCGAAGTAGCTTCCAACCGGATTTCGCCGGGCTCCTTTTGAGACTGCACGATGACCATGCACAGCCCGTTAAAGGCCCGGCGTTTCTGGGCCTTATCCGGCTCATGGCTGCTCGGGTCCCCGTTACCCACACCGATGATTCTTCCGCTGCCCGAAACATGAAACAGGATCTCGTTGTCGGCAACGGGAACCAGGCGGCCCTGGCTATCCAGCACCTGCACCTCGACCAGCGAAACGTCTTCGCCGTCCGCCTCGATCTGCGGCCGGTCCGGCCGCAGGAGTATCTTCGCCGGCCCGCCCGTCGTCTGGCGCTTATCCGCCAATACTTGCTGGCCGCCTCTGTAGCCCCGGGCTTCAATCGTGCCGGGCTTGTACGGCACCTTCCACTCGACGTGCGAATTGCGGGCCACTTCCTTCGTTCCAAGACTCCTGCCGTTCAAGAACAGTTCGACTTTCTCGAGGTTACTGTGGCACCAGACGTCGATTTCCTGGCCCTCTTTGCCGGGCCAATTCCAGTGCGGGAACAAGCGCAGAACCGGCTTGTCGCTCCACCACGCCTGATAGTAATAGAACTCGTCCTTCGGGAAACCGCACATATCCAGGATCCCAAAATGGGAGTTGATGCAGGGCCACTCGTACGGCGTGGGTTCGCCCCGATAGTCAAAGCCGGTCCAGACGAATCCGCCCGACAAGAAGCGCCGCTCGGCGTAAATCTTCCACCACACCTCCGCCGTTTCCGCCCACTCGGGATGATTCACATCATAGGCGCTGACATACCCTTGCTCCTTGTCGTTCACGTAGATGCCGCGCGTCGAGACGGTGCTGCCGGTTTCCGTACCGATCGTCGGCTGCTTGGGAAATCGCTGATGAAACGCGTCGATCTCCGGGCCGTGCTTGTAATTGAAGCCCTGGACGTCCACCACCCCGGAGACGCCTTCGCCCCATCCGTCGTCCATGGCGGTAGTGACCGGGCGGCTCGGGTCGAGCCGGCGGGCCAGCCGCTTCATGGTGCTGACAATGCGCGCTCCACGGTCAGTGCCCTGCAACGGTTCCTCGTTGGCGAGCGACCAGATAATCACGCTCGGGTGGTTGCGGTCGCGGCGGATCATTCTCTCCAAATCGCCCAGGGCCTCCGCGTCCGACGACATTCTCCGCGTCTCGTCCATCACCAGCATCCCAAGCTGATCGCAGGCATCCAGCAGCTCCGGCGTAGGTGGATTGTGCGAGGTCCTGTAGCCATTCACGCCCATCTCTTTCAGCTTCTCGATGCGGTAGTACTGAATGCGGTCGGGCAGCGCAGAACCCACGCCGGCGTGGTCCTGATGGTTGCACGTTCCTTTAATCTTCACCGGCTTGCCATTCAGGAAAAATCCCTCGTCAGGGTCGAATTTAATCGTGCGGATGCCGAACGGAGTAGCGGATATGTCCGCGGTTGCCCCGCTATTCGCGTCCTGGAGAGTGCTCAATAACTGGTACAGATTCGGCTCCTCCAGCGACCAGAAGAGTGGATGCTCGACCGTAGTCTCGGCCGAGAGCATTAAGCTCGTCCCTGGATCGAGCCACATGGACTGCGTTTCCGCCCTGGCCACGACCTCACCCTTCTTGTCCACAATGCGTGAGACAAGATTGATCGTTCTCCTATTCGTACCCTGGTTTTCAACCTCCGTACTGATCAGGAGTCTCGCCACCGCGCCCTCAACTCGCGGCTGCACAAAGGCTCCCCACTGCACGATGTGGAGCGGATCGGTCTTGGTGAGCCAAACGTGGCGATAAATTCCTGCCCCCTCGTAGAACCATCCTTCTCCCTGGGTCGCGTCGACGCGGACGATCAAGATGTTCTTGGTCCCGTAATCGAGGAAGTCAGTCACATCATAGCTGAACGGAGCGTATCCGCTCATGCTCCGCCCTATGAACTGGCCGTTCAGGATCACTGTGCAGTCTCGGAAGACGCCGTCAAACTCGATGCGCAACCGCTTGCCGAGGTCGCTCGAGGGGATCTCGAATACGCGCCGGTACCAGCCGATGCTCGTTGCCGGGTAATTCCGATCCAGCGGTTTGAAGCCGTGATTAACCAGGCCAGGGTCATTCTGGAAATCCAACTCGACCGCCCAGTCGTGCGGCAGGTCAACGGCGCGCCACTTGCTTTCGTCGAACTTGCCCTGCAGGGACTCGACGAGGTCCCCGGTCTTGGAAAATATCCCGTCGCCATCGAAGCCGAAGTCTTGCGCCGGATCGCAAGCGTGCCCGAGATGGAAGCGCCATCCAAAATCCATCAAAAGCCGTTCGCGGGGGCTGGCGTTTTCCGGCGGCGGGAGCGCCGGACTGGAACCGGTGACCGCCGCGACGGTGACCGGGATAGCCGCAGCCGCACTTGTCAAACCCGCTGAAACCGCCACGCCGCTCTTCAATACCTCACGCCTTGTCCATTTGCGCATCGCTCCACCTCCAACGTCCACGCAGCGCTGACCTTCAGGCCAGCACCCGAGTCCGGCGGCGAGTATTATACGCCGCAACCGACGATTTCAAATGGCAAATGGCAAAGAGCAAAATTCAAATGGTTGTCTATTTGCCATTTGAATCGAATTTCGATCAGAGGGCCGTCAGAATCGCACCTCGATATCCATAGGCTCTTTCCGTAAGGGCACCTGGATGCGCCCCTGCCGCGCATCGAAGTCCGGCCAAGACCGTCCATCGATCTCCACGGACTTCAGCGCTTGTCCCTGCGGCGTTCGCACCACCAGCCAAGCCGTCTTGTACGGGCTCCTGGTCGGCAGGTGGACATTGATGCTGACGCCGTTCTTCTTCCCCTCCATGCGGTAGCTCACCGGACCAAAATAGCTGGCAAGGTTTCGCACCTCGATCTTCTGACCCGCGTCCAGCCACCGCCTCGGCGTGCCGGCCGCCAGCCACAATGCGTCGGAGTCCTCACGCACCAACAAGTCCCTGAGCCGATTGACGAACTTCGCCTCATCAGGAACCTTGTAAAACGGGCCGCTCGGTGATTGCCACTGGCGAAACTCTTCGGTGAATACATTCACACTCGGGTAATAACAGGCAACGAAATCGTTATAAAGGTTACGGATGGCGGCGGGGATTTCATTGCGCCGGAGATAAACCAGAATGGGGTTCTGAAGGTTGGCCTGAAATACCATGCCGCCCCGGCTGAACCAATACTTATCGTCTACCCAGCCGTGCACAAACAGCCCCAGCGAAGTGGACATCGTCGCGTTATCCTCCCAGTCATCCAGAACTGCGTTCGCAAAAGGCCCGTCCGGCGGCACAATGCCCATGGAGATCAAAATCATCGCTCCATACAGCACTTCGCGCGTCGCCGAAAGCCGGTAAGTGGGCAAAACTTTCTGCGGATAACGCGAATAGTACGCCACGCGTAGAGGCCCGAAAAGCCGGATGCGTTGATAGGGCCGCGTGGGCGCATAGGGGACGTAGGTGTTATCGCGCAACCGCACCACAGGTGAAATCTGAGAAGCGCGTGTTACCGCCGCGCGCAAATCCTGCGCGTAGGAGGCGGCCTCTTGCACATAATGGGACGCGGCGGAATCGCCGATTTCAGCCAGCGCCTCCCCCAAGCGTGTCGCGCCTGCCGAGGCGAAGGCGTTCACGGAAAACCAGTGCCCCCAGTCGTCGTTGTCTTCCAGGTGTCCGGCGGGAAGCAATCCGTGCTCCGGGACGGGTTCTCCGCGATCCGTAAGCTTGGTGTACGCCCGCTCTGCGAATACCCAATCGGCCGCCCGTTTCATGCTGGGGGCGACGCGGCGCAGCCACTCTTTGTCGCGCGTGAAGAAGTAATGTTCACCCAGCGCCCAAAGCACGACGCCGTGGTCGAGGTTGTACTCGGCAGCCGTGTAGTCGTAGTCCTGATCGACGCGCGCACCGTGGTAAACGTCGCGCTGATCTCCCGGATACGTGCCCGCAAAAGGTTTCGATCCCTGTAAGCGCACAAACGTCTCGAGATACTCTGCAGCGAGGGCGTGGTTCCCCAAGGCATCAAGCATGACGCACTGAAATGCCGCCTCGTTGTCAAAAACCCGGTAGCCATAACTCGCGGCCGGCACCATATAAAGGCCGCTCTTCGGATCTTTCGTGGCGCTGATGCGAATATGCGGAATGACGGCCCGGGCAAAATCCATGAAGTGCTTTTCCGGCACGCTGAAGGGAATCGAGTTGGCCGTAGCGGCGCGCCAATAGTTCAACACCTTGGCTCGTTCTTGGTCGAACTCTAAGCCGGCCAGGCGGGCGCGCTCTTGCGGTGAGAGCCGGGGAATGAAGGGGAGGGAGAAAAAGATGGTTTGGGACTCCCCTGCCCGCAGTGGGACTGCCACATGAATCCCCGGCAGTGTCTTCGCACCCTCGTTAAGTCTGGCGACAGCAGACTTCGCCGAATCCGGCAAACGAACTCGCGCACGAACCAGGTCCCCGCCCGCCGCCACCAGTTCTCCATTGCGAAAAGAAAGCTCCTCGGCAGGGTCCAGTGCGAGCCACAAGTGAGCAGCGGTTGCTGCGCCGCCGGGATTCTCCACTTTGACCTTCAACATCAGGACCGCGGGTGTCTGTTCGTTGCGTTGCGGATCGTCCGGCCCCAGCGGCCCGGAAAGCAGTGTAGCAAAACCCTCTTCGGTATAATTCAACTTGTCTTTTGTCCAGCGAGCCGTGGCGAGGGGAAGATAATTCTCCAGCACCGTGAGTGTCGAATCCTTGGCGGCGGGGCGAAAGTCAGGAGTCGCACCCGTGCCGAGGCGCCAGGAGATGCGGTCACCGTTCCATTCCAGGCGCGTCAATTCCCTCCCCATGGCTTTCGTCTCGGACTTACTGATGGCGATATTGCCTCCCCACTCGAACGCAAACTTCTGCCAACTCGCGTCGGCGGCCATCGGCAGGTACAGTCGCCCACCCTGTCGCTCGACCGGATCGAGGGCGGGAATTTCTTTTGACGCTCTTTCGTAAGTCTGCTCGGGCTCGATCGCCAACTTTTCGCGAATCTTCTCGCCGTGCCTCACCATCAAGGGGGAAAACTCGCGCGGGTCGGAGGCCAGGGTCACACAAGCCTTAAAATCCGGAACGTACACCGGCCCTTTCTGCACGTCCGGCACCGCAAAGGAAAACGTGCGCTCTGCCGCGTCCACAGTCACGATCGTCGTATCGTCCGATCCGGGAAGATCCGGCTGCGCGGCCGCCAAGTTCACCAACAGGCCCTTCGCAGGTCCGCGTGTTGTAAGGTGGAATTGATCTCCCGCCGCCGTGTCCCCGGCTGCGGCATTCCACACTCGCACCGCTTCGAGCCGGCCGTTGTAGATCCGCACTTTCCCGTCCCAGGTGCGTTCCACGGTCTCGCCAATTCCTAATTGGAGCCGCAACTCCACAGGCTTCTCTTGGGACCCCGTGAGGACCTCCACCTTCTCCAACTGGGGATTCGAGGCAAACACCAAGCGGATTTTGAGCGTCCGCCGGTAGGTCAAGCCGGGCAGGTTGCCGGCCCTGGGATTTTCGGCTGCGGAAAGCGGCAGAAAGGTGTAACTGCAAATCGCTCCCTGGCAGTCCATTTTCGTTGCAGCCTTCAGCCACCGCCCTTGCCAGGGATCGTCGACAGGGTCTTCGATGGTGGGCATCTCCGGAGGGGGATACGGCCAGTTGCGGAACCAGTACTCCGCCGTGGCAGGCTGGACTTCCTGGCCGGCGCGAAATTGAACGCGCAGTTCCTTAATATCGCGCTCCTCAGCCCATTGCAGGCCGTAGACGTAGCGGCCATCTGCCGACTCCTCCGCTTCACCTCCTGCCTGTTCGGCCTCTCGGTAGTCGAACTCGAGCGGCGAAGTGTGCCGATCCGTCATGCAGCAGCGGCGAGCGAAAGGAGCGATATCGAAGTCGGTTGCGGAGGCGCGAACGCCCGGCCCGAGACTGGTGATGATCCAGCATGCGGCCAGCAACCAGGTACGCTTCATCGTATTCTCCTCCCCCCCGGATACCCCCCTTTGCGGCTCGCTTATTCTACATGGGTTTCAAATCTGGAATCCGGAATCCGCCATCAGAAACTGCCGCGAGGTGCGCGTGGAGTGCCGAAGGCTATGGAGTGCGGCAGCTTGCTGCCGCTTTCTTCCGCCGAGCTTGCTCGGCGGACTCTACGACTCGGGAACCCACGTCCAGCAAGCTGGCCGTGGAAAAGCGGCAGCAAGCTGCCGCACTCCAAAGCTTCGCTATCGGGAGTTTCCGCGGCCGACGGCGTGAAGCACAAGGTCGGCAAGAGCCCGGATAAATGTGGGCGATTCATTCAAACCTTGCGTGACATGAAATTGCTGGATCGAGAGACGTTCGGCGAATTCGCGGGCTTCGATATTGATTTCGTAAAGCGTTTCAACGTGGTCGGAAACGAAGGAAATCGGCACCACGAGAACTCGCTCGCTGTGACTTGACGCAAGCGTCTGGAGGGCTTCGTGAAGTGAAGGCCCCAGCCACCGCCCCGGACCGGAGCGGCTCTGGTAGCAGATGCTGTGCGGGTTCGGCCACGCGCCCCGTTCCCTGACCAATCGTACGGTGGCCTCAATCTGGGTTTGGTACGGATCGCCGGCCTTGATGACGCTCTCCGGCACACCGTGCGCGCTGAACAGCAAATGCACATCGGAAGGCAGGCGCAAGGCCGAACCGTTCGTTTTACGAAATTCCGCGAGACCTTCGTTGATCCGCTCGGCGAGCGCTTCAAGGTAAATCGGATGAGTGTGATAATCGCGCACGATTCTCACATCGACGGCTTGGCTGCGCGGGAATTTGCGCTCCCACTCGTGCAGGCTGCTGCCCGTGGTCACCACCGAGTATTGAGGGTACAAAGGCAGCAGCACGAGCGTCTGGAATTGGTCACTCAGGACTTGCTGTACCGCCTCTTCAGTAAGCGGGTGCCAGTAACGCATGGCGACGAAGACGCGCGCCTCGAGAGTCTTGCACAACTCGCTCTCCAGCCGGCTTGCCTGGAGCTCCGTCAGTTCCCGGATGGGAGACTTGCCCCCAATCTGCGCGTAGTGATCTTGAACTCGCCGGGCCCGCCGCGACGACACTAGCCGGGCCAGCGGCTCGCGCGCCAGCCGGGCAAACGGAAAGTCAATGATGTCGGGATCGCAAAAGAGGTTATAGAGGAAAGGCTCAACCGCCTCCAGCGAGTCCGGCCCGCCCAATTGAAATGCGACTACCCCTACCTTGTTAACGTTAACTGGATTCACTCTGCGCCCTTGGTTCCTATCTTGTATTATCCTATACGGTGGTGCAGAACCGCAACCACCAGGCTGTTGGGTAGTGTCTCAGTTTGAAACAGAGGCGGCTTGACCAAGCTGCGGAGAAAGGCTATCTGTCATCCTGAGCGGAGCGTTGGGGAACCCATGACAAATCAATCCAATCAGAGTGAGGCTCGTTTTCGCGGCCAGGTAGCTTTGGTCGTGGGTGGCGCGCAAGGGATCGGCAAAGCAATCGCGCGAAGATTGGCTCGCGAGGGCGCAGCAGTGGTGATCGCAGACGTCGACAAAGAAATGATGGCCCGTACTGTCTCCGAAATCTCGGTGGAGGGCTGGAATGTTCGTGGGCTATTCTGCAACGTGCTCAAGCCACGCCAAGTGGAGAAGATGGTGGGGAAAGTGATTGATCAGTTCAAGCAGATCGACGTGCTGATGTACGTGGCGGGCGTAGGTAAAGGGGTCGCCTTCCTCGACACCGACGAGAAACTCTGGGACTGGACGCTCGATACCAATCTCAAGGGAGCCTTCCTGGTTTCGCGCGCCGTCGTACCGCACATGATTAGGCAGCGACGCGGCAAGCTTGTATTTATGGCGTCCACGAATGCCTGGGATGCGGAAGCGGAGCTTGCACCCTACAACGCTTCCAAGGCGGGCATCTTTCTCTTGGCTAAAACGTTGGCTCGTGAGTTGGGCCATTACGGAATTAACTCAAACGCCCTTGGCCCGGGCCTGATTCGTACGCGGCTGTCGGAACCCTTCTTGGCGGATCCGAAGTTCATGAAAAAATACGAAGCGCTTATTCCGGTGGGTAGAGTCGGAACGCCGGAAGACGTCGCCGGGCCTGCCGCTTTCCTGGCATCGCGCGACGCGGACTATGTGAACGGAGTGCTGCTCTTTGTGGATGGGGGCCAATTGGCGTGAAAATTACCCTGTTAGAGGCGAGTGGGCACGGGTAAACGGGACGACCCTCTCCCCGAGGGAGACTGCGTGACAATTCCTTTTGCATGTCATTCCGAGGAGTACCCATGGGCTTGCAGCCCGCCCGAGTGAATGAGAGATGGCCTCAATGGGCGTGGTAATGTCCGTGCCCTCGCGCAATGACTAGTAACTCAGCAGCGAGCGGCGCAGGTAGTCGATGATGACCGCTTCCTTGCCCACCTGCGCAAAGTAGGCCACCTGGTCATAACCCGTCGTGCTTCTCCCCGCGCCTCAGTGAGGTGGCGGCAACTCGCTGCCGCTGTGGTCTGAACGGCGAGTGCAAACTCTGTTTTGCGCCACCCGCCTCGCCCCGCTCCCCGCCCGCCCTCCTAATCTCACCGCTCGATTTTTTGGGCTTGACGGGTGGCACTTGCTAGGCTAGAATGCTGGAGGCAGGGCAGCCCTGCGCCCGGTCCGGCTCACAAGCATGCTAAGTTCCGGCAAGGGAACAAAGCGAGAATGTCTATGAAAACAAAGGATCGGTCCAGAAATCTACCACCCCTGGCCCCTCCTTGTCCAAGGAGGGGGAACTTCAATCTCCCCTCCTCGGATGAGGAGGGGTGGGGGTGGTGGGACTTTGCGTCCTTGGCGTTCTTTGCGCCTTGGCGTGAAACCGGTTTCTTAATGTCGAAAACGACGGAACAAAGCGAGAATGTCTATGAAAACAAAGGATCGTCGATGTTGAAGATGCGCTTTTTGCTTGCCATTGCCGTCTTCACCCCGTTGACCCTTGGGGCCTTCCTCGCGCCGCGTGCGGTTGTTCGCTTTGCCGGGTATTTGGGAGGGCGTCAGAAGGACTCGCCGAACGCCATCGCTTTGGATCGAGAGGGATACATTTACGTCGTGGGGCAGACGGATTCTCCGGACTTCCCGTCCACCTCTCGAGCCCTCAGGCCGCGCTCAGGCGTGAACAATGATGACTGGGTCGGCTTCGCCGCGAAAATAAGTCCGGGCGCGGGGCGAGTTGTCTACTCGACCTTCATCGGCGGAAGCTATCGGACGGTTGTCAATGCGGTTGCAGTGGATCAGTCTGGAGACGCCTTTGTGGCTGGGACCACATGCTCCTCCAATTTTCCTGCCACGGCGAACGCCTTCCAAGCGCGCGCTCCGGGAGGCGGAAAGGGGGTCGAGGGATGCGACGCCTTCGTGGCCAAACTCGATCCCGCCGGTTCGCGGTACCTCTACGCCACCTATCTTGGCGGCTCTGGGCCAGACACGGCCACCTCGCTTTGGGTTGATCCTAACGGCAACGCTTGGGTGGCCGGATTCACCTCCTCGCCGGACTTTCCCGTCACGCCGGACGCAATGGCGACACATCTCAAGGGTGCAAAGGATGGGTTCCTGGCTGAGCTCGACCCGAAGGGTGAACACCTTTTGTACGGCACCTACGTAGGAGGAGCCGGAGGCGACTCAATTCAATCCATCGCCGGCAGCGGAGACGGCATTCTCTATCTGGCTGGAATGTCGAATTCCGCAGATTTCTTAACATCAGGCAAGATCGAGGACTCTGAGGGGTTCGTCCTTCCCTTCTCGCTCGACCATCGGTCCCGGGCCGGGCCGGTTTTGCCCCTTGGGGGTGCGGGATATTCAACGGCGTCGGCAATCGCTATCGGGGCAAACGGAGACGTCTATCTTGCAGGGACGACGGCATCCCGAGATTTCCTCACCACTGCCGATGCATTCGAGCGTCGCCTGGCAGGCCGCACGGAAGCATTCTGGGCCAGGCTCCGGCGAGACAAGCAGTCCGGGCGCCTGCGCGTCCTGTACGCGACGCTGGTGG
Source organism: Terriglobia bacterium (assembly GCA_050008495.1). Classification (GTDB taxonomy): domain Bacteria; phylum Acidobacteriota; class Terriglobia; order UBA7540; family UBA7540; genus CAVROP01. The sequence goes on from JBEKMN010000011.1 coordinate 45,803, forward strand.
GAGGCTCGCAGGGTACGTCAGGGGATGCGATTACCGTGGACCGGAATGGCTCGGTGATGGTTGCAGGACGCACCACTTCGGCCGATTTCCCGGTGACCGCCACGGCGCTAACGCCAAAACTAGGCCGGTCTGAGGATGGATATATTGTCCGATTCTCCCCCGCCCCCCCTCGCCTCGACTTCGCCACCTTCCTCGCCGGAGGCTCCGCCGAAACTTATTTGAATGAGGGAGTCAAAGGCCTCGCCACCGATGAACGGGGAAACCTCTACGTCGCCGCGACGGTCAACGAGCCCGCTTTTTCCGGAACACCCTGCGCCTTGGCGCCCCGCCCCGCAGGCAACACCGAAGTGTTTCTCCTCGAGCTCACTTTCGCTGAACACTAATGGCCGCCGGCCTTGGAAAGCGCGCCTACGCATGTCAAAAGTTTTTGCCCTGCAAGCAAGTCCAAGCCATGGCGAGATAAACCGGCCGATGCGACCCTTGCCGCCAAGCGCCGGTAGGTGTACGATGCGTGTCGGAGATAGAGTTGGAGTTGAGTAATCCGAGATAAGAGGTCGTCATCATGATTGCCCGCTTGCGCATTCCCGCCCTATTTGCGGCAGCGTGTTTATTGGCCGTGTCCGCGCTCGCCCAGTTTTCAACAACCGCGGATCCCCTCGCACCCGGACTCGGGGACAGCAATGTTTTCAATTTTCAACAATGGCCCGTGGCGGGCCAGGTGAAGACACTTCGGGGCGACCCGGTGGTTCATGCCAGGGTCGAGGTGGCGCCGACGAACACCGGGGCTGAGTTCCGAGTTTTGATGACCGACATGCAGGGCAAGTTTAATACCTTGTACATGCTGAAAACGGCGATGGATTCGGTGAAGGACTTTTCCTTCGAGGTTACTGTCACTAAGAAAGGATTCCTCAAAGCTCACTCAGTCATTGAATTCAGCGGCTCAAGCAAGGCTTGGGTGATTCCCGTCACCCTTCGTACACCCGTAGAGGACCCGGACCTGCTCCCCCAAGCCGACCTGATATCAGGGCTGGCGCCGAAGCTGAGCAAGCTGAAGGCCTCAGACGGGCTCTCGGCAGCCGGAGAGAAGGACTATGCGCGCGGCGTGGCGGAGTTCGTGGAGATGAAAAAGCCGGAGCGGGCATTGACCTACTTCACCAAGGTGACCCGCCGGGATCCCTCCTGTCTGTCCTGCAAAACCATGCTTGGACTGGCTGAGCTCGCCTCCAGTGATTGGGACGGAGCCCTGCGCAGCTTCGTCGAAGTCTGCCAGAAGATGCTGCCGGACGGGAGCCCGGGACGGCCGGAACCCTTCGTCGCCTTGGGAGTGATGCAGAGCTGGCAGTATGAGCCGAAAGAAGCGGCAGGGTATTTCGTTACGGCGCTCAAGTTCGCGCCCCAGGACGCCCTCGCCCTTCAGGAACTGGGCCGCTCGCAGTTGCTGATTCAGAATTGGCTGTCGGCGGTCGAATATCTGGGCAAGGCCCTGGCGGCCGGCGCTAATCCTGAGGTGCGTCTGCTGTACGTCGAGGCTCTGCTGGGCGCGGGCCAATACCAGGCAGCGAATACGGAGATGGCCCGGTACCTTAACAGGCGCGACGTGAAAACCATGCCATTACGCGTCCGCCAGCTATGGGCGGAGGTTGAAAATCGGAAGAAGATTGACGCAGTTTACGCCAAGGCGAAGAGCGCTCCGCGGCTCGACTATCTCCGCCACCCTCCTCTTGATCTCGAGGGATTAGAGCCTGCCACCGACCAGAAGCCTTTGGAGTCCGTCCTCAAAGCCGTGGGCCAGAACGTGGCGGAAGCGTTTGCCAAACTCCCCAACACAAGTTCGCTGGAAGAGATTCACCAGGAAAAGCTGGTGCACAAGCAAAAGGTGGGCGCCACGCTGGATCAGAAGTTCCGCTATCTGTGCTTCACTCCGGACGAAGACTTTGGCCCGGGCTTCAATGAGTTTCGTGCCGATCAATCCGGACTGCAAGCTGCACCGAAGGGCCTGGGCGAAGGGTTCATGCTCACTTCAGGGTTCGCCTCAGCCTCGCTCGTTTTCCATCCCATGTATCAGCCGCAATCTGACTTTCATTATCTTGGGCGGCAGAAAGTGAACGGCCATGATAACTACCTGGTTGCCTTCGCCCAGCAACCCGCCAAGGCGCGATTGAACGGGACATTCAAGTCCGGGGGGGTTAGTTTGACCACCTTCACTCAGGGTTTGGCCTGGATTGATTGTCACAACTATCAAATTACCCGGCTCCGAACTGACCTGCTGAGGCCCTTGCCGGAAGTCAAACTGGAAGGTCAAACCACCGAGATCGCGTACGCTGAAGTGCACTTCAAAGGCATGCCGGAAGGATTCTGGGTACCCAGGCAAGTCACCGTGACCGTCGATTGGAACGGCAAACATCTCCGCAACGAGCACCACTACTCCGAGTTCAAGCTCTTCCAGGTGGAGGCCACCGAGAAGCAAGGAAAACCCAAAGAGCTTAGCCAAAAGAAACAGTAGAACTCGCGCCGGAGGTAATGTCGAGTAATCCGATGTGCTGGGGGCTCGTCATGATGAAGCTGATTTTGCGCATTCACGTCCTCTTTGCTGCCGCGTTTCTGCTGGGGGGATCCGCGCTCGCGCAGGTTGTTGGCCCCGCCGCGACGCCTGCCCAGGGCTTGAATCTGTACAACATGTGGTTCATTCAGGGCAGGGTGAAGACGCTCCAGGGTGATCCAGTCGGAGGCGCGAAAGTTTCGATCGTGCCCGTGAACGTCTCTGCCTCACCGCGAAGCCTGTTGACGGACCCCCAAGGAGAGTTCTGGACCGACTACTCGCTAAATCTCGAGGGTGTCAAAGGATTCACCATCGACCTGAAGGTGGTCAAGAAAGGATACCTCCGGGCTCACGCGATCATAACGTTTGAAGAATCAGGAAAGACCTGGGTGATTCCCGTTACTCTGCGAGAAGCGCCGGAGGATCCCAACCTGCTCCCACAGGCCGACCTGATCGCAGGGCTGGCGCCGAGGTTAAAAAAGCTCACGGCCGCCGACGGGCTCTCGGCTGCCGGGGAAAAGGACTATGCGCGCGGGGTGACGGAGTTCCTGGAAAAGCGAAGTTCCGAGCGGGCCGTGCCGTTCTTTACCAAGGTGATTCACCAGGATGCTTCCTGCCTGCCTTGCCGCACCATGTTGGCGGTTGCCGAACTCGACTCGGGAGATTGGGAAGGCGCCTACCGCAATCTCGCCGACGTGTTCGACAAGATCATGGCAGACCACAGCCTGGGACGCCCGGAGCCCCTGGTGGCCTTGGGAACGATGGAGAGCTGGAAGCACAATCCCAAGAACGCGGCCGCCTATCTTCTTGAGGCGCTCAAATATGCCCCTCAAGATGTGCTCGCGCTTCAGGAACTGGGCCGCTCGCAGTTGCTGCTTCGGAATTGGCCCGCTGCCGATGACTTTCTCGGCAAAGCCCTGGCGGCCGGCGCCAAACCCGAAATATGTCTTTTGCGCATCGAGGCCCTGTTGGGGGAGGATCAATTCCAGGCAGCGGACCAGGAGATGGCTCGTTACCTCGAAGGCCGTGATGTAAAGAAGATGCCCCTTGCGGTGCGTGCCCTATGGATGAAGATTGATAATCGCAAGAAGATCGAAGCAGACTACGGAAAGGGCAAGTCCAAGGGCGAGGAAGCGCTCGACTACCTCCACCATCCTCCGCTCGAAATGGAGGGTCTGCAGCCCGCAACCGACCAGACACAGTTGGATCCCATCCTCAGCGCCGTCGGGAAGACCGTGGCGGAGTCTTTCGTCAATTTCCCGAACACGAGTTCGCTGGAGCAGATTCACCAGGAAAAGCTCCAGCGCAAGAGAAAGACACCCGACACACTCGATCAGAAGTTTCGTTACTTGTGCTTCGCCCCGGTCCAGTCCTGGGGGCCGGGCTTCGATGAGTACCGTACTGATTTGTTTGGAAGGCAAAAGACACCCGAGGGTCTCGCGGACGGGTTCATGCTCACCTCGGGATTTGCCTCGGCGGCGCTTGTCTTCCATCCCCAGTACCAATCGCAAGCAGAGTTCCGCTTCCTCGGCCGGCAGAAGATCAACGGCCGGGAAACCTATTTGGTGGCCTATGCCCAGCGACCGACAAAAGCGCTATTGACCGGCGCCTTCAAATCCGGTGATACCTCCGTGACGACTTTCTCCCAGGGCTTGGCCTGGATCGACTCACAGACCTACCAGATCACCCGCCTCCGCAGCGACCTGCTGAAGCCTGTGCAGGAACTCAATTTGCAACGCGAAACAACGGAAATCGCTTATGGCGAAGTTCACTTTAAAGACAAGGCCGCGGTATTCTGGGTTCCGCAGCAAGTCACCGTCACCGTCGACTGGAGCAGCAGACACCTCCGCAACCAGCATCATTACTCGGATTTCAAACTCTTCCACGTGGACGCCACCGAGAAAGTCGGAGCGCCCAAGGAGGTCGCGCGCCCTTCCAACTAGTGCGGCACCCCACCGAGTGGCGCCGGCTTAAAGTGGAGAAGGACTCGCAAGGACACATCGGTTACGTTCACCTGCGCGCCATGGGCTCCGGCGATATCGAGCAGTGGGCGCGTGAGTTCTATCCCGTCTTCGATCGCCAGGGGCTCATCATCGACGTGCGCCATAACGGCGGGGGCAACATCGATTCCTGGCTGCTATCGAAACTCCAGCGCCAGGCGTGGTTTTATTGGCAGCCTCGCGTTGGCAATCCCACCTGGAATATGCAGTACGCCTTCCGCGGCCACATGGTGGTGCTCTGCGATCGTTTGACCGCGTCCGACGGCGAGGCCTTCACCGAAGGCTTTCGACGCCTCGCTCTGGGCAAGGTGATCGGGGTGCGCACCTGGGGTGGCGAGATCTGGCTCTCGGCGAGCAATCGGCTTGCCGACAGCGGGATCGCCACGGCCGCCGAGACGGGTGTCTACGGACCGGAAGGTAAATGGCTGATCGAAGGGCACGGGGTGGACCCGGACATAGTGGTCGATGACCTACCTCATGCGACCTTCGAGGGCAGTGACGCGCAGCTTGACGCCGCCCTTAAACTCCTCCAAGAAGAGATCCGCAAGGATCCGCGGCCGGTGCCCAAAGCGGCGCCCTACCCGAACAAGGCGTTCAAATATGGGGATTAAACGGAATGAAAGTCGATGTCATCCTGAGCGAAGCGAAGGATCTGCATTACTTCGTTTTAAACCGGAACTGCAGATCCTTCGTCGCCTTCGGCTCCTCAGGATGACATCGGCGGTGGAGGGTTAGCTTTGTTAGCCCTTGGAGACTAGTCAGGATGACAGTTTTCTCGACGCCTGCGAAGCCCCGGTTGCTTTGACCCGATTGTAGTATTTGCCTCGCTCGAGCTTCTTAAAATCGGATCGCTTGTACTCCGCCCGAAGTTCATCGGTACGCGGCTTAGCCCTCTTCATAAATTTGCCTCTCGCGAGGTGTTGTCTTGCGAGCGCTGTCGATCCGGATTGTTTCACCGCTCACTTCTTCGCCGCCAACTCATGCAGGTGTTTGCGCAATTCGATGGCATCAGGCGCGGTGGGATCGAGCTGCAGGTAGGTCTCATATTCCTGCCGGGCGCGGACCTTGTCTCCGGCTGCCTCGAGGGCCACGCCAAAATTGTAATGAGTAATGGGCTCGGCCGGTTCAAGCCGGAGAGCTTCCTCGTACTCCTGGATGGCCGGATTGAATTGGCGCGTCTTCAGCAAGCTGTTGGCAAGATCGACGTGCGCCACGGCGTCCTTGGGGTTCAGGCGCAGGTACTCGCGGTAATGGGCGATGGCATCGGCGAGTTGGCCTGAGTGCGCGAAGGCATCCGCCAGCGCCAGCCGCGCCTCCCCGTATTCGGGCTTGTCTCGCAGAGATTCCTGCAACTCCTTGATTCCCTCCTCTGCCTTGTCCATGCGCAGCCATGCGCTGGCGAGCGCGCAGTGGGCCTCGGGGCTATTGGGAATAATGTGCAGCGCCGCCTGTGCTTCCTCCGCGGAGCCTGCCAGGTCGTTCATGTGGCTGAGAACGATAGACAGATTCAGGTGTGCGTCAGACCAATCGGGGCGTGCCTTAATCGCTTCGCGGAACGCCTGCGAAGCGCCCTGCCAGTCCGCCAGTTGCTCGAGGGCCAGCCCCAGATTCTCCTGCGCCTGGGGGTCGTTGCGGCGCGACAGGCTGGTTCGGAAAGCCTGCACCGCACCCTTGTAATCGCCCTTGTTGTAAAGAGCGTTGCCCAAATCGATTTGATATCCGGCAAAGCTCGGGTCGAGCTGAGCCGCCTGCTCGCTCTCGCTGGCCGACCCGGCTGCGTCTCCTGCCTGGCGCAGGGCGCCGGCGAGGCGGGAGTGGAGCGTGGGATCGTCAGGCCGAAACTTCAGCCCGTCTCGGTAAGTGGGTATGGCTAGCTCGTAGTTCTTGTCGGCAACTAGCATATCGCCCAGCGCCACCAAGGCTTCTGGGTAGTCGGCACGCAACTGGACCGCGCGGTTCAACTCCGCCTCCGCCTCATGCGCGTGTCCGGACGCCTTGAGCGCCATGGCGAAGGTGTAGTGCAATTCCGGACTGTCGGGCCGCATCCCCAGCGCCACCCGGTATTCACCCAGCGAGTTGTCCCAATCGCCGGCGGCCTGATAAGCGTTGCCTAGATGCAGATGGGCGTCGGCATCGCCGGGACGCAGCCGAACTTCCTCGCGGTATTCCTGCACGAAGCCCGCGAGATCGCCCGCCGATTGAAAAGTCTCCGCCAGGTTACGATGGTAATCCGCGTTGTCTTTGGCCAGATCCACGGCTCGCTGAAGCTCCCGGACGGCGTCCGGCAGGTCTCCGGTCTTGCGCAAGACCAGGCCGAGGTTCTCGTGCAGGGCGGGGTCCTGCGGTTTCAAGCGCAGGGCCTCGCGATACTCGGACTCCGCGGCCGGATGGTCGGAGACAGAAAGGTAGGCTGCGGCCAGTGCCGTATGGGCATTGGCGTTTCCCGGCTGCTGGCGGGTCACCCGGCGCAACTCGGTGATGGCCCCGCCGTAGTCGCCCGCCTCCCGCAAAGCCATCGCCAGCGCATAGCGGTAGTCGGTCTGCTCGGGGCGCAACTCAACCGCCCGGCGATACTCCTCGATGGCGTGAATCAGGTCCCCCGTGGCCTGGAGCGAGCTGCCCAGCGACAGGTACAGATCAGGGTCGTCGGGGCGCAGGCGGACCGCGGCGCGGAGTTCGGCCACACCCTGATCGAATCTGCCTGCCTGGGCGAGCGCCGTGGCCAGCCCGGAGTGCGCCTCGGGATCATCGGGAGCCTGGGCAAGGACTTGCTGATATTCCGCGCTGGCCGCCGCCACGTCTCCCGATTGCAGCAGTGAATTCGCGAACGCCACGCGGATCTGACGGTCCCCCGGGTCGAGTTCGATCGCGGTGCGGTACTCGCCAGCCGCCTCTTTGAATTGCCGGTTGGCCGTGAACACGTTCGCCAAACCCACGTGGGCCGCGGGATTCGAGGGGTGGAGGCGGAGTTCGGCGTGGTACTCCGCGATGGCCTCTTTCAGGTGCCCTTGCGATTCCTCCACCGCGCCAAGGTTCATGTGGACGCCGGGGAGGTCCGGCTTCAACCGCAACGCCTCCCGGTATTCCCGAACGGCGTCGGCGGTCTGCTGTTCCGCCAGGTAGGCGTTGCCCAGGTTGTAGTGCGCCTGGGGGTAATCGGGCCGTAAGCTGCTCGCTTTGCGAAACGACTCCTCGGCTTCTTTCCATTTGTGCAGCCGGGCGAATTCGTTGCCTTGTTTCAAAAATTCCTCGGCGGTAACGGGAGCAGGCGGTTCCTGCGTTGTGGGACTGCCGGCCACCGCGCTGCCAGCCTGCTGGGCGCTTCCGCTTTGCCCGCCGCTTGCAAAGAGGCAGGAGCCGGCCAAAAGCAAGGCGCAGAAGAGCAACGGGAACGTTTTGGGGTCCGGGCGGTTTGGCGCAAGGCATTTCATTTTGGTCTTCCCTATAAGAATAGGATACACCCGGAAGCGCGAATGGGCGCGGTCGTCTCATCCGCCGCGGTGGTGCAGGCGTCTCGCCCGCTGTCGCGGGAGCGTCCCGCTCCCGCACCAACCCCGGCAGACGCACAGGCAGAGCCTGTCCTGGGCGGAGCGAAGGAGTGTCCGTGCCACGGCGCGCGAGACGCCCGCACCACATCCTGGGTTTGACATGCGGCGACTCCTTCCGTTATCCTCGCTTGCCAAGACATGAGCCCGGAAATCACACCCTTAGTAGATTCCAAAGCGGAACCTGTGCTGCGTTTCTTTCGGCGCCGCCCGGCCTTGCGCGCCGCCAGTCTTCTCTCCGGCAGCCTGGTTTGGCTGGTGGGCTTTTTCCTTCTTCCCCTGGCCTATCTCCTGGCGGTCAGCTTCGCCCGCCGCTCGCCTTATGGGACGATAGAATGGGCCCTGGGGTTATCAAATTATTGGCGCGCCTTCCAGCCTCTCTATCTTGGCGTTTACTGGCGCTCCTTCTGGATGGCGGTGCTCACCACGGTGCTTTCCATGCTGCTGGGCTATCCCGTGGCTTACACCTTGGCGCTGAAGGTCTCCGGGCGGTGGAAATCCGCGCTGTTGATGCTGGTGGTGATACCCTTCTGGACGAGCTTCCTCATCCGGACTTACGCCTGGATGGTCATCTTGCGCACCGAGGGTGTGGTCAACACCGCTCTAATGGCTCTGCACCTTGTGCACGAGCCGCTGCGCTTGCTTTACACCCCGCTGGCGGTTTTCATCGGCTTGGTTTACGGCGAACTTCCCTTCATGATCCTGCCTCTCTATGCGGTGCTGCAAAAGCTCGATCCCATCCTCCTCGAGGCCGCGCAGGACTTGGGCGCCAACCGCTGGCATACTTTCCTCAGGATTACTCTGCCCATCTCGATGCCGGGGCTCAGCGCGGGCGGGGTGTTGGTTTTTATCGCCTCCATCGGAGCCTTCATCACGCCGGATCTACTGGGCGGCGCGCGCACCATCATGGTGGGCAACCTCATTCAAAACCAGTTCGCCTCCGTGCGTGACCAGCCCTTCGGCTCGGCGGTAGCATTCCTGCTGACCTTTGTGGTCCTGGTGCTTCTTTGGACAGGGTCGCGCCGCGCCGAGCGCCTCACGCGGGGGATACTCTAATGCCGCGTCCGCGCCGCCAGGGTTGGGGGTTGGCTTCGGCCACCACACTCGTTTACCTCTTCCTTTATGCACCCGTCTTCGTCCTGATCTTCTTCTCCTTCAACCGCTCTCGCCTCTCCGCGCATTGGATCGGCTTCACCGGCGAATGGTACGCGCTGCTCTGGCGCGATGAACAGATCATCCAATCGCTGCTCAACAGCCTTCTGGTCGCCGCCGCCGCCACCCTGGTTTGTGTGGCGTTCGGCACTATGGGCGCCCTGGTCTTCCCGAAACTTCGCCATCGCGCCAAGACCCTCCTGGACGGAATCGTCTATCTTCCCCTGGTCATACCTGAAGTCGTCATGGCCGTGGCCATAGTCATCTTCTTCAGCCTGTTGCGCATGCAATTGAGCCTCTCCACCGTCATCCTCGCTCACATCACCTTTTGTATTTCTTATGTGATCATCGTGGTGGGGGCGCGCCTGGCAGGCATGGACCCCTCCATCGAGGAAGCGGCGCTCGACCTGGGCGCGAACGAATGGACCACCTTCTTCCGCATCACCCTGCCCATCGCCGCTCCCGCTATCCTCTCCGCGGCCCTGCTGGTCTTTACTACTTCTTTTGACGACTACCTGATCACTTCCTTCGTGGCGGGAGTTCGCTCCACCACCTTGCCCCTGGAGATCTATTCCCGCCTGAAGCGCGGCATCACGCCGGAGATCAACGCCATTTCCACCGTCATCCTGGCGGCCACCATTCCCTTGGTCTACATCGCGCAGCGGCTGGAACGCGGAGCCATGAAAGTCCGCGCCGCGGTCCTGAGCGCCACGGCGGTTTTTTTGCTTATGCTCGCGCCGGTCGTCGCCCGCACCTGGACGGGCGGCGAGAACCTCCCCCAACTGAACATTTATACGTGGTCCACGTACAGCTCGCGCCGCGTGGCTCAGGGGTTTGAACGTGAGTTCCACTGCAAGGTTAACTACGATCTGTACGACTCGAACGAAGCCCTGCTCGCCAAGCTGCAGGCAGGCAACGTCAGCTACGATCTGGTGGTTCCCAGCGATTACATGGTGCAGGTTCTCATTCGGCAAGGCTTGCTTGCGCCCCTCGACAAATCCCAGCTCCCGACCGCCTGGGCCAACATCGACCAGCGATTTCTAAGTCTGCCGTTCGATCCGCACAACGACTATGCGGTGCCTTACGCCTGGGGCACCACCGGCTTGGCCTACCGCGCAGACCTCGTGAAGGAGAATCTCGACAGTTGGTCGGCGCTATTCGATCCCCGCTACGCCGGCCATATTCTTCTGCTCGACGATACGCGCGAAGTCTTCGGCATGGCTCTCAAGAAACTTGGCTACTCGCTCAACTCCACCAACCCGGACGAACTCCGCCAGGCCCGCGATTTGTTGCTCAGGGAGAAGGCTCTCGTGAAGGGCTACAACAGCTCCAATTTCCAGGAAGACCTCGCCGCCGGGGATGCCTGGATCGCACAGGCTTACAACGGAAACATGACCTTCGTAATGCGCGATGAGCCGACGCTCCGTTACGTTATTCCCAAAGAAGGCTGTACCATTTCCGTTGATTGCGCGTGCATCCCCCGAGCCGCTCCCCACAAACAATTGGCGGAGGCCTTCATCAACTATTTCCACCGCCCCGACGTGGCCGCGCTCTTTGTGAACGACTCGGGCTTCAACACACCCAACCGCTACGACCAGAAAGATATCGAACCCTGGCTCCTCCGCAACGCCGCCGTGTTTCCCGACCCCGCCTCCCTCGTTCACTGTGAGTTCATGCGCGACGTCGGCCCCGCTGCACAGCTTTACGACCGGTATTGGACGGAAATTAAGGCGAGATAAAAAGCTGTCAGCTCTCAGCCGTCAGCTCTCAGCAACCCTTTTCCACACGCGGTCATCCTGAGCGCAGCGAAGGATCTCCGCAGTTGCTCTTCTCTGTATTGCCATTCCCAAGATCTTCTGCAGCGCGCAAGGATTTCTGGTCTGGAATTTTGAATCTGGAATTTTAGATGCGGCCGACAGACCGCGCTGTGGTCTCTCTGCGCCTTGTGGTGAATCCGGAACTGCCGGGATTCCCCGATTTCAGGGGTCCGATGGACCCCATCGGGGTCCCGAAATCGGACTTCGCTGCGCTCAGAATGACAGCGCTTTTGTTTGCTGATAGCTGACGGCTGAGAGCTGACGGCTTACGTCAGCCCCAACACGCGCTGTGCGTTTTCGTAATACACCTTGCGCAGGATTCCCTCCGGCAGCCCGAGCCCGTAAATCTGCCACCGTCCCTGCGGCGGTTTGGGCGCCGGAGCGTAGTCGAAATACTCATCCTCGGTTTCAAGGAAGCGATAATAGATCTCATAGAGTTTGGCAGAGAGAATCTGCTGGGGAGTCTCCTTGCCATTGGGCACCGCATCAGTCCCGAACATGATGCGGTCCTGGTATTTCTCAAAGAACTTGCGCGCCGTGCGCGGTTGCCGGCCGAGCTCGCCGATGCGCGCCGCGAGTTCGACATACATATTCGGAAAGCGGTCCAGGCATTCGGAGACCGAAGCAAGGTTCTCCGCGTTGTGTCCCACGTGCAAAGCAATGAAAGTGGTTTTGGGATGGCGCGCAAACATGCGATTTCGCGCCTCGAGCAGTTCCCGGAAGCTGAGGAAGTCATGGTCATAAAAGGACCAGTCGGGGTGATGGTTCAGTTCCTCGAAGCGCTCGTTGAATCTGTCGATGGGCAGGAAGAAAGCCTCGGGATCGGAGATGTGAATGGCCACCGGCATCTTGAAGCCGGCACACGCTTCCCACATGAGATCGAAATGCGGATCGTCGATCTTCACCAGCGGGCCCGAAGTGACGTCCTGCCGGAGGTAGAGACCGAGAGTCTTCACCACCTTCAATCCTTTCGCCCCTGCCTGGTGCGCGCGCCCAATCTCATCCGCCTGCCAGTGCGAGTAGTCCGGCCGGTTAAAGTGGTCCCATCCGGGTTCCGTGAAGACCAGGAACCGGTCAGGATGAGCCCGCTGAAAGCGCTGAATGGCTTGCTCGAGGCCCTTTCCATGGTTGCCGGTGAGGTCAACCATCATGCGGATGTTTTTCTGGTCCATCACCGGCAGCACCTCTTCCGGAGTTGTGAGGAACCGTACCTCCTCCCCGATGGTCACGCCATTCTTGTGCTGCGCCCCCATGGTGAGGTGGGTATGCACATCGATAACGGGGAAGCGCGAGCGTTCCACCTTCGTTTCCGGCACGTGAAGCATGCTGCGGGGTTGGAAGTCATCGAGCGCCAAGCGCTCCGGCTTTGCGCCCTGCGCCGCTTCGGTTGGCTCCGCTCCCTTGGCTGGCGATCCTTTGACGGCCACTCCCGCGGCTGCCGCCGCACCAACCCGCCTCAACAATTGCCTGCGGTTAACTCCGCTCATGTAACCTCCTCCAGTAGGGGCGGCCCTTGTGGTCGCCCGCGCGGTTGCACCGCGATGTGACTGCCTGCGGGCGGCCACAAGGGCCGCCCCTACAATAACCCATCTGGCCTGTTGCTGGCTCGTTTTGTTTTTCGTTTCATCCTGCTATATTGCATGGACTCATTTATGGAGGATCCTAATGCGACGTTGGGCTATTCTGTTGATCGCGCCACTGATGGCGCTGGCTTTTGCATGTCTGTTTACAGTATTGGGAGGTGCGCAGAACGTGCCGGAGAAAAAACCATACATTCGGAAAGTCTCCATGACCTCGAAGTCCTTGGCTGCCGATTTCGTCCCGAACGGCGACCTCACGAAAAGCGTTTGGAAGGATGCCGCGCGTGTAACCTTGGGCGACCGCTTTAGCCACGAACCGCTGGCCGGTTCTGAAACCCAGGTGGCAAGCCTCTGGACACCTCATTACATCTACTTCGCTTACTGGTGCCGATACCAGTCCCTGAACATCTACGCCGGCGAGGATCCTGCGAAAGAGCGATGGGAACTCTGGAACCGCGACGTGGTGGAAGCGTTCATCAATCCCCAACCCGAGCGTTTCCTCCACTATTACGAGTTCGAAGTGGCGCCTAACAACCAGTGGATCGACCTCGAAATCGATCTCAGCAAAAATCCGATGAATGACGCCGCCTGGGATTCTCACTTCGAGCACGCTACCAAAGTCGACGCCTCGCACAAAGCCTGGGCGGTCGAAATGCGCATCCCTGCCAGCTCCATGAACGCAAACGCCATCAAAGCAGGAGACGAATGGCGGGTGAATCTCTATCGCTGCGACGGCCCCGGCGACGACTCGCAACGGCGATTCCTTTCGTGGAGCCCTTTGCCCGCAGGCACCAACGGTTCGTTCCACCAGCCCGCGACTTTTGGGATCGTCAAATTCGTAAAATAGGAAAAGTCGAAGGCTGTCATCCTGAGCGCAGCGAAGGATCTCCGCAGTTTCCTAGGGTCGAACGACTTGCGCACAACTGCAGAGATCCTTCGCTGCGCTCAGGATGACAGGCCTGAATACGAGTGCATATAATCGAAACCCCATGCGCCGCCGCTGGATTGTCCTCGCTCTCGTCTTTCTTGGCATCGTGATCAACTACGTTGATCGCGGCAACCTCAGCGTCGCCGCGCCCTCGATCATGCGTGAGTTCCGCATCGCCCCCGCCGTCATGGGGGTGCTCCTCTCTGCCTTCTTCTGGACTTACGGCGTGTTTCAAATGCCGGCCGGCGCGATCGTGGATCGCTTCGGCATCCGCCGCACTTATGCGGCCGGTTTCCTCGTCTGGTCGTTAGCCTCGGCCGCGATCGCCCTCAGCCGCGCCCCCGCTGACATCACCGGCTTGCGGTTGCTGCTGGGCCTGGCGGAAGCCGTAGCGCCGCTGGCCAGCATTTCTTTCATCCGCAACAACTTTGCCGCCCAGGATCAAGGACTGCCCACCTCGATCTATATTTCGGGCCAGAATATAGGGCCGGCCCTCGGCGCGCTGGTGGGCGCCATTCTGCTGGACCGCTTCGGATGGCGCGTGATGTTTGCCATAACGGGATTAGGCGCGCTCGTTTGGCTGCCTTGCTGGTGGATCGCGACTCCTTCCGACCGGCCTCGCGCCGCCCGCGGTCCCGTGGTAGGGGCGAGGCGTCGCCTCGCCCCTACCGGTGAAACGCAGCCGGGTTGGAGCCGGGGGAGGCCCGAGGATGCATCGCGGGAATCCAATTCGCCCCCCACAGTCGCTGAAGAATCCGGGCCGTCGCAGCCCTGGAGGTGGGGAATGTTCGCAGGCAACAGAACCTTCTGGGCAATGTCGCTGAGCATCCTGCTGTCGTCCTACTATTGGTACTTCGTCTTGACGTGGGTGCCGAGCTACTTGATCCTCTCCCGAGGGTTTTCAACACTCCAAATGGGGCGCGTGGTCTCCACCGCGCTCTTTACCATGGCGATCGTTAACGTCACGGCGGGCTGGGTGGTGGACAAATGGGCGGCGCGCATCGGAGTTTTCCCCGCGCGCCTGCGATTTGCGGTTGCGGGATATATCGGCACCGGGGCAATCCTGTTGCTGCTCGTGGCGCGGGATCGTTCCTGGGCGCTCCCCATCCTCACCCTTGCGATGTGCGCCACCGGAATCGGCAATTCGAATTTCTGGACGATCTCGCAACACGTGCCGCCCAGGAACATGGTGGGGCGCACGATCGGATTCCTGAACACCATCTCCGTGGCGGCAGGCGCCGCGGCGCCCATAATCACCGGATTGATTCTGGGGCCGCAAAAGCATTTCGGACCGGCGATTCTGGTCGCCGGCCTCTGTCCTGTCCTCGCCGCCGTCTGCCTGCTGGCCGCCGGCTCCGAAGGCCTTGAACGCATGAAATCGCTTCTCCAGGGAGAGCCCGCCGTTGAGCAGTAGCCCCCCACGGGTGGCGCATGGCTCTCCAGGTACGCGCCCTCTTGCTCCGCGGGTCAATCGTAGCGCAGAGTCTGTGCCTTTCAAACTCTGCGGCTTTCGAGTTCCTCTATTATCAATGCCCGCGCACGAATACCTCACACTAAGGACCGCAGAGTTCCAACACCGTGGACTCTGCGCTACCCGCTCGAGTCAGGAAATTGAACCCGCCATGAGATTCACCCGCTCGCAATTCCTGGCAACTGCGACACGCTTCTTGACATCCCAACGGCGGCTGTGTTAGGAATCACACCATTGTTAGGCCGAGAATCCGAATGTGGATAGACTTACCTTAAAAAGCAGGCGAAGGAGGGGCCATGCGTAGAGCTTTGACCTTAGCTGCCGTTATCTGCATTGTGATTGGCTCGACTCAGCCAGCCATGCTGGGTAAGAAACAGAAAGAAGACATTAAAGCACGCCTGCACTCCTTGCAGACGATTTATGTGGACGGTTCCAGCGTTGCGGTTTCCTACATCAGGGAGAATCTCGCGCACGAGACCTGCCTGAACAATACGCCCGATAAGGACGAAGCGGACGCTGTCCTGGAAGTTTGGGAGGAAACCCCCGTTCCTTGCGAGAGTACGATACAGCCGCAGGCCGGGGTGTGCACGCACATTCAGGCCAAGCTCTTCGACGCGAAAACCAACAAGCTCCTCTGGTACCTGGAGGACCAGCACTTTCCTGCCGTGGACCTAACCCATAACCTGAACGGGCCTTACAAATGGGTCTTATCGAATCTAAACTACTCCTGCTGTAAGGGGAGGACGTAAGCAGGTTCTTCGCAGGATTCGAAAGAATAACGCTCATCTTGGGGCTCTACGCGCCTTCCACTTGCGAAGCGGGTAGATACAAGTGCAGAGTTTGTGCCTTTCAAACTCTGCGGCTTTTGCATTGAATAATTCCTATATTATCAATGCCCGCGCACGAATACCTCACACTAAGGACCGCAAAGTCCCAACACCGGGGACTCTGCGCCGCTGTGGCTACCAGCTTAATTTAGCTAATGCTCGATAATGAACGGTCTATGAAATATCAAACGAATAAATTGGAACTCAGGCCCGTTCACCAGTACTTTGAAGCCTTGTGAAGCCACTTGGCCGTCTGCTCGAGCCGGGCTTGATTGGGCTGTCAGCAGGATCACCGAATCGACCTGTGCTGCGCGTACGGCGTCGAGGACCTTCCCCACGTTGGCATACGAGGTACGCGAATCCACTTTGATGTAAAGCTTCTTGCCTGCCTGGTTGGACAGGCCAACCCTCACTGCAGCCGTCAAGGCGGACTCCGTCATCCGGTGGAGCCCCAGGTACACGCTACCGTCGCGCGTTACCGCCACGATCAGCGAATCCTGATTGTCCGCATCCGGCACCGGGGTGGCGTTTCGGGTAATCGGCAAGTTCACGCTGATGCCCTGTCGCCGGGGCGCCGCGGTCCTGCCTGGTTGCTGGGCAACGGAAGGTGCGAGGCAGGTAGACAGGGTCAGGATGAAAAGGCAAGGTTTGGATCGCATGAGATTCGCTCCAGCTTATCCCGGATTGCGGTCCGGCAGCGGTACCGCAACAGGAAACTCCACATTACCAGTAGCGTCCCACATTCCAGATCGACATTCAAGAATCGATATTCCAGCTTCCACATTCCAGCTTTAACGCGAGTAAGCTTCTATGAGGTCACTGGCTGACCCGAACTGTTGACTGCTTATGGCGATGGGTCGGTTTGCATATGGTCTGCAATTGCATGGAGTCTCGTGACGATGGCCGTCAAGCCGGGGGCTGGCGCAGACCGAGCCCAGCTCTGCGACTCACGTTCCGCTCAGCACCCACCAATATAGTTAATGTGCCCATCTACTGGCGCCATCTCCAGCCCGGCCACTTGCAAATTCCGGAAATAGCGTGCCTGTCCCTTTTCCCTGTATATTCGGAAACATTTGACGAGCCGCAGCGTTATAATCGAAGTCTTCGCTATCCGCTGTGCAATCGCGCCCGCGAGAAAGGAATTATTCGATATGGTTCAACAGCGGCCCTACCTCATCACTGACAAAGAAGCCAAGGGGGAAGAGCTTCATGGTTTACCCGTTCACGACAAGGTATTTGACGAAATATGGTTGCAGGAGGTGCTTTTCAGGCACCCCTCAGTTCTCCCCATTGAACTCGTCGACGAGGATTTCGGCCCGCTAATTCCTATTGGCCAGGAAATTGCCTCCATCGACAACCTCTTTATAAGCCCTAAGGGACTCCTGACAATTGTCGAAACAAAGCTTTGGCGTAACCCGCAGGCTCATAGGACCGTAGTAGCACAAATTCTGGATTACGCAAAAGGCCTTACGACTTGGAGTTACAAAGATCTGGACGATGCTGTTCAAGGCTTCATGCAGAAGTCCTTTGGGAAGCCAAAGTCGCTATTCAAGGCTGTCAAAGACCACGTGCGAAATTTGGAAGTAAGCGAAATAGAATTCCAGGATCTGGTGCAGGGCGGGCTGACTGACGGCCGCTTCGCTCTCCTAGTGGTCGGTGATCGAATCTTCCCTGGGGCGACCGAGCTGGCGGAAATTATTCAATCTGCTCCTCGCCTACGGTTTTCTATGAACTTCGTCGAACTCCAGTGCTACAGGCTGAAGAAGGATTCAAACTGGCCACTCGTCGTTTTCCCAGCTTTCGTTGCCAAAACCAGGGAAGTTGAGAGAGCAGTCGTTAGAATTACGTACAAACAGGAGAAGCCAGAAGTCAAGATCGACACTCCATCCATAGAACCAACTTCTCGCGGTCACATTACGTTGCCAGTTTTCATCGCTTCCTTGCCTCCCAATGCTCGTGGGATTTTTGAGCCCTACATCAAGAAGTGGATGAAGGAGGGATACACCGTCTACTGGGGAATAGCTGGGTTTAGCTTGCGCATTGATTGGAAGGAGAAGAAGGCAACTATTTTTGACGCTTACCCCGAATTCGCCAACTGCCTCAGGCAGAAGAAGGCGGAGAAATTAGGTTTGCCCGAAGGTCCATACCACAAGTACCGTTCCGCGCTCATGGCATCCCCGGCAATCAACAGCCGCATCTCAGCCGGCAGGACCGTCGTTTACTATGAAGATATGTCAGATGCTGACATCCAATTGTTGCTCGGGAGCACAGACAATTTGCTACATGCAGTCGCCACTCCCCCCGCTGCGGGCTCTTGATGGAAGCGCAGGTCAGTGAGCTGCGCGCCCAACTTCGCGGGTGGAATCAGAGCGAAGCTCTGCGGTCTGGATGTGTCAGAGTCCGGCAACACGCACAGCTTCGCTGTGCGCCAGCCCTGTGTCCATTCGGGATATCGCAGGCTCAATGCGTCATGGCGTAGACGATGTAGTTCACGCCCAGCCGGATTCCCATCTCGGAGTACTTCTGCGGATACCGCGGATCGCCCGCCCACTCCCAGGAATCGCCCACGTCCGAATTGAAGGTGATCGCCACCATGATGCGGCCCTTATCGTCGTAAATGCCTCGCCAGTGCGCCACCTTGCCGCCGTTTTTCGAACCCTCGAGCAGGTGCTCCGCGCCCACAATCTGGAAGCGGTCATCCAGATCGAAGATGGTGTGGAAGATCGGGTCGGAGTCGGGAATCTCGACAATGGGACGGTCCGGGAAGACCAGCTTCATGCTCCTCTCGAACACCTCCCATTCCTCGGTGCCATGGAAATCGTCGGCCATGAAGAAACCGCCGCGCAGCAGGTATTCGCGAAGCACCTTCCCCTCGGCAGGAGTCAATCCCCACTCGCCCGTCTGAACGGCGTAAAGCCAAGGCCAGTTGAACACCTCGTCGCCATCTTCCAGATTCACCGCCTGCTCGACGGAGCGCGCTTGAATGCGAGTCAAACGCCGCACGGCCTGGGCCAGGTTCCGGTCGGCGCGGGGAAAGTCCTGCGTCCACAGGGAGAGCCCCAGCCTCCAGTCTCCGTCAAACCGCCCGCGATAGCCGTCATTGGGCCCCGGCGGGTACATCAGTCGCGCGAAAGTCCACTCCCCCTTCTCCTTCCAGTCCGGCGGCAACTGCATGTAACCGTATTCGACCGACGGATACTCCCGGAACGGCCGCTGGAACGCATACAAGGCCGCAGCCAGAAACAACGCGCAGCCGATTCCCACGAGAGCCTTGACGACACTCATGCTCACCCCGAGGTCCGGTCTTCAATCTTCGCCCCTGCTTACAACCGTACGTCGCCGGCTCGTTCGAATCAAGCCCAATTTGCATACCCTGTTCCATCGACAACCTGCGGGCGTAGGGGCGAGGCGCCGCCTCGCCCCTACGAAACCGGATGCGGCGTGGGGGTCATGGCCGTGCGCCCCTTCCTCCAGATGCTGTCGTGTTATCGCGGCTTGTGCGTGGCGGGGCTACTCGGTTCGCAAGGCGCGCATGGGTTCAATGGAAGCCGCTCGCCGGGCGGGGACGAGTCCAGCCAGCAGGGCGCAAGCTGCCAGCACGATGGCGGCGGAGGCCACGATCACCGGGTCGTGGCTCTTGACGCCATACAGTTGGCTGCTGAGCAGGCGGCCGCCGGCGAGGGCCACCGGCAGACCGGCCAGAAGGCCCAGGCCGAGTTGCACGAGCGCTCCGCGCAACACCATTCCGACCACGTTCGAGCGGTTCGCACCCAGCGCCATGCGGATGCCGATCTCGCCGGTGCGGCGAGCCACCGAGTAGGCGGTGACGCCGTACAGTCCCACGCAGGCGAGAAGCAGCGCGAGTACGCCGAAAAGCTCCGTTAACCGAGCGATCAAGCGGTCCTGGTTGAAGTTTCGAATGAGCTGCTCCTGGAGAGTGATGACGTTAAGGACGTTCAGATTGGGATCGATCTCGGCCAGCGTGCGGCGCAACGCGGGCTCGAGGTTCTGCGGTTGGCCGGCGACACGCAGTTCGATGTCGCCGATGTAATGCGAGCCTAGCATGAAAGCGAGCTTCGGGTCTTTCGCCATTTGCAGGAAGGGCAGGAAGAACGTCGCGTAGGCGGGCTCGCGGGCGTCCTGATACTTCGCGTCTTCCACCACGCCCACGATCTCGAAGTCCCCCGCGTTCCGGATATCGCCAAAGCCAAAACGCTTGCCGATCGGGTCCTGGTTGTGGAAGTACTTGCGCACGAATGCTTCGTTCACCACCGCAACCTGCGGCGAATTCGGCGTGTCCTGATCGCCGATGGTGCGCCCGCGCAGCAGACGAGAGCCGATGGTTTCGAAGTAATGCGGCCCGATGCGGTCAAAGGAGGCGCCGATCTGTTCGTCCGGCGGATGGCCCTCGATATGAATGTTGAGACCCCAGTTGTCATCCCGCATGGGGCTGTAAAGCGAGTAGCTCGCATTCATCACGCCGGGGATTTGCGTCAGACGCCGCTCGATCTCCTGATAGAGTCCGTACAGTCTCTCTGGCTTGTAGCCGTTCAGGTTGGCGTTCAGCCTGACGATCACGCGGCCTTGGGTTTCGAAGCCGAACTTCTGATTCTCGAGATTGCGAAGCGATTGGGTGAGCAGACCGGCGCCGATGAGCAACACCGCCGAGAGGGCAACTTGCACCACCACCAGAGACCGGCGGGCCAGCGAGCCGCGATCGCGCGTGGAGCGGCCGGCGCCGCGCAGCGCCTCGATGGGATCCGAGTGGGAAGTAATCCAGGCAGGCGCTGCCCCGAAGACGACCCCAGTCACGAGCGAAAGAAGGAAGGCAAAACCGAGCACGGGCAGCGAGGGCCTGGGATCGATCGGGATGAAGTTCGCGCCGCGAAAAGCAAGCAGCAGGATGGCGCGCGCCCCGGCAAAAGCCACGGCCAGCCCGGCCAGCCCTCCCAGAACCGCCAGCAGAACGCTTTCCGTGATGATCTGGCGAATCAGCCTGCGGCGTGGCGCGCCCAGGGCCACTCGAATGGCGGTCTCAAAGCGCGTGGCGGCGCCGCGCGCCAGCAGCAGGTTCGCAATGTTGGCGCACGCGATCAGCAGCACCAGGCCGGCAACGATCGCCAGCAAGTGGAGACCTTCTGCCGAGTCGTGCTGGAGATTGGCCACACCGCTTTTAGCAAGCGCAACCACGATGCGCTGCTTTTCGATCTGCCAGCGGTCCTTGGCCGAGAGGTCCGGCTGGGTGCGCAGCCAGTTCTGAAGCTGCGCGGTGACCTTCGACTGAACGCTCGCCGGATTAGCGCCGGGCTTCAAGCGGCCAATGATGAAGAGCCAGTGCATTCCCGGGCTGTTCAGCAATGCGGTCTCCCCATCGTGGGCCGGCTCGGCGGCCAGGGACAGCCAGAAATCGGGAGGATCGGGACGCAACTGATCTCCGAAGAACCCGGGAGGGGCGATTCCAATCACGGTGAAGGCGAGATTGTCGATGCTCAGGGTGGCGCCGATGACCGAGGGATCGAGCCCGAAATGCTGTTGCCATGTGCGGTAACTCATCACCGCAACCGGCGCGGCGTTGGGCTTGTCATCGTCGGGCGAGATGGTCCTGCCCGCGAAGGCGCCAAGGCCGAACATCGAAAAGTAATTGCCGGAGACGAACTCGCCGACGTACGGTTCAGCGGGACCCGAAGCCCCGGCGCGGCGCACGTTCAGGTTCTGCAAGCCCCCTTGAAAGGCGGCCATCTCGCTGAACTCGGGGTTGTGATCGCGAAACTGCTGGTAGAGAGGATACGAGTAGATGGCCCAGTCGTCCTGAAACCCGCCGAGCACGCAGCAATTGCCGCTGTTGCCCAGTCTGTAAAGCTCGCCCGGTTTCGAGACCGGCAGGCTCTTGAGCATCACGGCGTTGAGCAGGGTGAAGATCGCGGTGTTGGCGCCGATGCCCAGCGCGAGCGTGATCACGCAGACTGCCGCGAAGCCGGGCGACTGCCGCAGGCGGCGCAAACCATAGCGAAGATCCTGGATCAGTGCGTTCATTGCACACCCCTTGTCGAGCGGATCGAGATCGAATCCCGATTACCCTGTTGTTAAGACGTCGCTCTGCCAGGGGCGGTTAGCATTACGGCAGGAAGTGCGAGACGGGCGGCCAATTCGCTCGGGCTGTCATCCCGAGGAGCCGCAGGCGGTCCTGAGTGAAACGAAGGAAGGATCTCCGTAGTTCGGTGAAACTGCAACTGCCGAGATTCTTCGCGGAGTTTACCCTGAGCGAAGCGAACGGGCTCAGAATGACGGCGTCCAAGGTGGTTCCGAAGAGGCGCCTTACTCGAAGGTCACGCAGTTACACCATTTGCCCGTTTCATCATAATGAGGCCAAGGGCCGCCGGTGCGAAATCCGGAAACGATGTAGTCGTCGAACATGGGCGTGGGCTCGAAGTATCCGGGCCGGCGCAGGTGCTCCTTGACCACCTCGTCGTTGAGTTCCAGTCCAAGCCCGGGCTTCTCGGGCACGGTCACGTACCCCTTGTCGATGATGGGCTTGGGGATACCGGTGACCAGGTCCTGCCACCACGGCATGTCGAGCGCGTGGTTCTCCATCGCCAGGAAGTTCTCGCCGAAAGTGGCCGCGCAATGATAGCCCGCGAACCCTCCGATGGGCGATCCGGCGTGATGCATGGCGACCTGAATGCCCGCGAGTTCGGCATAATCGGCGATCTTCTTGGTCTCGAGCAACCCGCCGGAGGTTTCGATGTCCGGATGAATCGCGTTCACGGCGCGGTTATCCAGCAGCGGCTGGAAGCCCTCTTCCAGCCCGAAGATGTCCTCGCCGGTATTGATCGGCGTCGTGCTCGATTCCGTGATCATCTTGTAGGCTCGCCAGTTTTGCCACGGGTAATGATTGCCTTCGCCAATTTGAAGGATATCCTCGGCCCAGGCAAGCTGATAGCGTTCGAAGGCCTTGGCGTAGCGGATGGAGTCCTGAACATTGAGCGGCCCAAAATGGTCGGCGGCCAGGGGGGCCGACCAGCCGACCACGTCGCGGATGGCGGCGACGAATTCGCAGAGGTACCCAAGGCCTTTGTCGGTGGCGACGCCGCGATCGTTGACCGCGCCCGGGCGGTCCTTCACCAAATCAGTTTCCAAGTCCATTTTGAAGAAGGTGAGGCCCATTTCCTTGCGCTTGCGCATGCGTTCCGCGTAAACCTTGAGGTCCGGGTGGGCGGTCGTGTCCGCGTAAATACGAATTCGGTCATGCCTCTTCTGGCCCAGGAGCCGGTAGACCGGGACGCCGTAAACCTTGCCGGCGATATCGTGCAGGGCCATGTCCACCGCACTGTAGCCGCCGCCCATGCGCCCGTGCCCGGCGAACTCGCGCAGCGTTCTCAGGTTGCCCTCGATATTCAGAGGATTCTGGCCCAGCAGGTGCGCCTTGAGGACGAGCGCAATGCCTTCCACTCCGGCGTCGCGTACTTCGCCCAGGCCGTAAACGTCCTGGTTGGTGTAGATCTTGATGAGCGGATAGTCGTAATTGGTGGCCAACCGGCAAGCTCGCATGTCCGTGATCTTCAGCCCGCTGGGCGCCGAGTTACGATTCACTGTTTCCTGCGCGCTCACCGAACCTTCCGTCGCCTTGAATATGGGACCAAGCATGGACGCAGCCGCAGCGCCCCGCAACATCGCCCGGCGCGTCAGCCTTGACTTCTCGTGTTTGTGAATCATTGCAACCTCTCCCGGGCGGAGTTGCCGCCGTTGAGATCCCGCGCCCTCGCCCAAGCGACAACACGGAACTTCGACCTCGCGGACCTGCCAAAAGGCACCGAGAGTCGGGCGGCTGAATATCAGCCTACTCCAGCTTCGACTGCAGTGGTAGAATCCGAAATCGAGGACACTCAGCGAGTCCTTGAGGTTCAACCTGCGGGGGTGGCGGAATTGGTAGACGCAAGGGACTTAAAATCCCTCGGTCCGCAAGGACTGTGCGGGTTCGATTCCCGCCCTCCGCACCACATTCCTCGTGATAGGGGCACGCCATGGCGTGCTCCTACTGCTTAGGCTTTCTGGCCGGTGAGTGTTTCCAAAAAACGGCGAGCTTTCGCGGCCTCGGCGTTGACGTGGGCCAGTTCGCCGTGGTCGAGACATTCGACGACCAGCGGGCCGTGCGTGAAGCCGCCCTGCTCCAAACGGGACATCACCTTCGGGAAGTTCACCATTCCCGTGCCCGGAGTTATCTCCACCTCTTTCGGTGCGCGGAAGTCCTTCACACTCATGCCGGCCACTACGCCGTCCACCGTCGCGGCGTCGTCCACAGGGTCGAGCTTTCCGTCGGAGTAATAGAAGATGTTTCCGGGGTCGTACCATAGCCGAAAGCTCTTATGGCCGATCCGTTCAATGGTCTGGCGGCACGACGCGCCGTTGGGATTGCTTCCCGCATGGGGTTTAAGGGTGAGGACCACGCCCTTCGAGGCGGCATAGTCGCAAGACTCGGCGACGGTCTTGTAATAGGCCTCGGCGTTTTGCTCTTCCGTCCCTCCCAGCAAGAGGTATGAACAACCGCAGGCCGCAGAATTGTCAATGAGGTGTTTGAGCCCGCCTGTAATCCCCATGGCGGCATCGTCCGCCCACATCGAGATGATCTTGAGGCCGCGTTGCTGTGCCTCTCGGCCGATGGCGGCAGCCTCCTTGGGCGTGGTCGCCATAGAGATAATCAGGCTGGTCTTGCTCTTGGTCGTCATCAGGCCCACATATCTGAAGCCGGCCGCCGCGATGCCATCGAATGCAACATGATAATCAAATTGCGCCCAAGGCCGCGTGTAACATCCGATCTGCCAGCGCGGCGTTTGGCTGGCGCGGCTCAACATGGCGCCGGCGGTCGCGACGAGAGCACTGCCCATGAACTCACGGCGGGACAGACCGCGGCGACTCGCTCCAGACGGGGTGAACACAGGGAAAGACGGCTTTGCGCTGTGGGGCTCAATCGCCCAGCTTTGCGCAACTGTGGTTCTTTCTGATTGCATGGGACCTCCGAGAATGCACAAGCGTGACGGCCCCTTAGTGTACACTTATCGCGTCGCCTAGAACAGGACATGATTCGACAATCGGCAGCGTTCCGGTTTGGATGTGGCGCCGACCCTCAGACCAACCTGTTCGAAGAACCGCAAGATGCGGGCCTAAAGGCCAGACCTACAGGTCGAATTGGGACCCTTCCCATTTTTCCAGAGGGCCCCCGATTTTCCTAATGCAGGCGTCAGATCCGTGGCGAGGGCGGTACAGCGGGGTGGGCTAGGGTGTGCTGGCAAGGTACGAATCCCGATAACGTGTTGAGACGGGGAAGGCCGTAGCTGGTCGCGATTCAATCGACTAATTGTACCGTAGGGGCCGCAAATACTGCCATTCGGCAGATTCTCCTTAGAGACTCGTCAGTTTCTTTGTACCATTGGCTTTTGCATTCAGGCACTTCTGCAAACTATGCCTGCTTAGGCTTTCCGCGAGCTTTGCGGAGTGTCGATTTCGGGAGGAAAAACCACTATGCCAAGAATCCGAGGTCAGCGGCTGATGAAGTACGCCGACCAAGCTGTTTCCTCGACGGCTGGAGCGCTTTTCAATGCCATCCAGTTCTTCAACAAATACCATCCTGGACCTACTTTCATTCCCCGTTGGTCCGACAAGCCTATTCTGAAATCATGGCAAAAGACCAAACCACCACTGGGGTGGCCTCGCGAGACCGACTCGCTTTGCCCGCAATGCGTGAAGGAAGCGCGGGAGAAGATCATGAGCGGGGAACGGAACTGGCAAACGCTCCTCTCCGAGAAAGTGGGCGAAATCAAAGCCACTATTCTCGAACGGGATGGGCAGGTCTGGATGGTAAAGGATTGCCCGATTCACGGCCACTTCGAAGACCAGATGGCGGTGGATGCGGGTTTTCTGCAATGGATTGAAAAGAACTTTCCCGGCCGCGACATTCGCGCCCACAACGACGAAGGCCTGCACAACCACGGCTCCAGCTCCATTAAGCACGGCCGCGGTTCGGTGCTCACCGTGGACCTGACCAACCGCTGCAACATGATGTGCGACCCCTGCTTCATGGACGCCAACCAGGTCGGCTTTGTGCACGAGCTCACCTGGGAAGACATCATGCAAATCCTCGACAATGCCATCAAGATTAAGCCCCGCCGGCAGATGTCGGTGCAGTTTTCGGGCGGCGAACCCACCATGTCGCCCTACTTCATCGACGCCATCCGCTATGCGCGCAAATTGGGTTACAACAGCGTGCAAGCGGCCACCAACGGAATCGAGTTTGCCAAGAGCAAAGAGTTCTGCAAGCGCGCCTTCGAGGCAGGCCTGCGCTACGCCTATTTGCAGTTTGACGGGATCGGCAATGACGCCAACAACCATCGCCAGGTGGGCAACCTCTTCGACGTGAAGTTGCGCGCCATCGAGAACATGCACGAGGCGGGCATCGAGATCATCCTGGTCACCACCATCGTCAATAACCTGAACAACGACCAGGTAGGGCCCATCGTCAACTTCGCCCGCGAAAATCCCAAGAAGATTGCCTTCGTAGCTTTCCAGCCGGTCAGCTTTACGGGCCGCGACGAGGACATCACGCCACAACGCCGCAAGCGCCAGCGGTATACGCTCTCGCATCTGGCGCTGGACGTGAAAAAGCAGACGGGCATCACCGAGCCGACGCGCGACTGGTTCCCCATCTCCCTGATGGGCGCCTTTGCCGACTTTGCCGACCTGGTGCACGGCCCCGAAGCGCAGTGGGGACAGGTTAGCTGTGGCTGCCACCCCAACTGCGGTGTGGGAACGGCGCTAATGATCAACAAGGAGACCAAGGAATGGGCGCCGGTTCCCCAGTTCCTCGACGTTCCCCAGCTTGTGACGGATATGCGGGGGATCACTGACGCCGCGCGCGGCAAGGTGTTCTCCAACCTCATGATGGGGCTGGCGCTGCTCAAGAACTACAAGCCCTTCCGGGCGCCTAAGAGCTTGGCCCTGATCGACCTGCTCAAGAAGTTCGACAAGTCCTTTGCCCTAACAGGCGAGGCGCGGGCCAGGAAGAAGTATGGCGCCTCGGACCCGAATCGCACCTATGAAGACGCGCTCAAGCGCCGCTCCGATCCCTGGAACTTCCTCTTCATCGCCGGCATGTGGTTCCAGGACCTGTTCAATTACGATTTCCGCCGCACCGAGATGTGCATCATCCCCTACGCCACGCAGCAGGGCGAGATTTCCTTCTGCGCTTACAACACGGGAATCGGCTGGCGGAAGATCCTCGAGAACATGTACAAAAACGCGACCGTGGCGGAGTGGTACAAGACGCACGGCAAGCACCAGATTTACGCCAAGGGCAAATCCGTCGAACTGCAAAACCAGCAGATCTCGCTAAACGTCAACGCCGAGGATGCTGCCCGCGTACGTTCAAAAGAGCACGACATCCCGATCACCGCCGCGGAAGAAGAACGTCAACGCCGCAAGACCGCTTGGGAAGAGCAACAAGCCCGTCAGTACTATGAAGAGATGGTGTTGAAGCAGCCCAAGGGCGAACTTGTCCAGATTGGCGTCACCGCGCCGGAACTCTCCCAAGAGGTTGACGAAAAAGTTCCCGCCTAACTCCAGGGTTGGATTGTGGGGAAACAGGGGCCGGCCGCGTTCACGCGCGGCCGGCCTTTTGCTTCCATCGGAGTGGCACCGGGCGCAGGTGCTCTAGGAGAGTGGGGGTTTGCGCAGTTCTCCGAACTGGTTGATGCGCACGATGCCGCAGGGGAGGACGGCGCGGATTTCAAGTTCTCCGCCCATGGCTTCGATGATTTTCCGAAGTGTGCTGATGTACATATCCGAACGCCGTTCGACTTTGGAGATGGCGGCCTGCCGGACGTGCAGGGCCTCGGCCAACTGCTCCTGGGTCAGATCCAGGGCAGTCCGCAACTCATCCAGCGCCATCTCCTGGATCATCCGCTCGGCCTTAGCCTCAGAACGAGCGCGCACCTCGACCGACATCTTTGCCTGGAGCTCTTTGAAATTCTTCGCCATGCCTTTAGGCCTCCTTCTCGAGCGCGGCCAAATGCTCGTCATAAAGCCGGTCGGCTATCGGAACGAACTTCTCGTACCACCTATCGTCACCAGTCTTGTCGCCTCCCAGGAGCAGAATGGCAGTACGCCTCGGGTCAAAGGCGTAGAGCACGCGGTACGGCCTCCCCGCGTGCTGGATGATGAGTTCTTTCATGTGGGAGTGACGCGAGGAAGCGATCACGTCGGAGGGAGGCCTGCGTAGCGCCGGGCCATACCGCTGAAGTAAGATCACCTTGGCGTTCACGTCTTCTTGCTCCGCTTCGCTGAGAAAATTCCACCACCCCTCGAAGCCATCCGTGTACTTGACCAGCCATTCCACAGAAGGAATATAACTCCTACGGAATTGTCTCGTCAAGAACTTTGTGGCTTGCCTTACCCGCAATTGTGGACTCCTATCTCGGCGCCCGAGGCTTTTTCGCAGCAGTGAACGGATAGAGAATTCCGCCGACTTGCTATTTCGAAAGTCGCGTTATTCCTGGCGAATCTGAACCGCAGGTTGCTTCCAATCATCTAATGCTTTAGGATAAGAGTGTTCTCCGAGCCCGGGGTAGCTAAAGGCACAACACAAGCCCAAGCCTTGCGGGCCGATAGGGTGACTTGAGAAATCGAGCCGCCTCCCGTGTTTGGAAAGGAGAACAAGACCTACTCCAAACGCGTGTAGGTCTTTTTGTTTTTGGGGCGTAGCAATACGGGATGGCTGTCATTCCGAGCGCAGCGAGGAATCTCGCTCTGCGCATTGGAATAATAAACAGGGCAAGATTCCTCGCTGCGCTCGGAATGACAGCGAAGGCCGGCACGTGCCGGCCTAAAGGTCGGCGCTACGCGTCTGTGGGGCGTTTCTGCGATGGCACTGAAAGACAAATTCGGCCGCGACATTCACGACCTGCGCATTTCGGTGACGGACCGATGCAACTTCAGTTGTGTATACTGCAAGTCCGCCGATCCGAAGAACTATTTTCCGCACCGTGATTTGCTGAGCTGGGATGAGTTTCTGCGGCTCAGCCGGGTTCTCGCGGGGCTCGGGATCCGCAAGGTTCGTATTACGGGCGGCGAGCCCCTGTTGCGACCGGGCGTGGTGGATTTCATAGCGCAACTTCGGCAAATCAGTAGCCTCGAAGACATCGCCATAACCACCAACGGTTATCTTCTGCCGGAGATGGCAGGGGAACTTGCCGCCGCAGGCTCACCCCGCGTCACGGTAAGTCTGGATTCGCTAGACCCAGGAAAGTTTGCCCGCATAACGCGCACACCGCGTTCGCTTGAGAAGGTGATGGCGGGAATCGATGCCGCGCTCGAGGCAGGGTTGAAGCCTGTCAAGGTGAACATCGTGCTGGTGCGGGGGTTCAACGACGATGAGATTGTGGATTTCTCTCGCCTCGCCCGAAAGCGGGACATCATCCTCCGATTCATCGAGTTTATGCCCCTGGACGCCGACCACACGTGGAAGCGCGAGTTGGTGGTAACCGCGCGGGAGATCGTCGCGGCTATCTCACCGGTTTATCCGCTGGTCGAGATCCCTCGGCATTCTCCCAGCGAAACCGCTCTGCGGTATCGCTTTGCGGATGGGCAGGGTGAAATTGGAATCATCGCGCCGGTCTCAATTCCCTTTTGCGGGCAATGCAGCCGAATCCGCCTGACCGCCGACGGAAAGCTGCGCACGTGCTTGTTCTCGATGGAAGAGTTTGACGTGCGGCACTTAGTACGCAATGGAGCAACAGACAGCGACATCGGACGATTTTTCACCGATGCGGTTTACCAGAAAGAGCCCGGGCACCGCATCAATGAGCCCGATTTTGTTCAGCCGGACCGCACGATGGTGTACATCGGGGGCTGAGGCAACGCGCGGCTGTAGGGGCGACCCTGGTGGTTGCCCGAGGGCGGCTACAACGGCCGCCCCTACGACGCGATTCCCTGATGCGTCTTAGGTTAGAATGGTTTGAGGGATCGAAATGGCGACAGCAGTTCTTAATGCCCTGCCGGAACTGTACGTGGGACTTTCGGAGCAAGAACTCGACGAGCGCATTGCCGGCGCGAAAGCGGCGCTGGGGTCGCGCCTGGTGATCCTGGGACATCACTATCAACGCGATGAGGTGGTGAAGTTCGCTGATTTCCGGGGCGATTCACTGAAGCTCTCCCAATTGGCGGCTGCCCGGCCGGAAGCAAAGTACATCGTCTTTTGCGGCGTGCACTTCATGGCCGAGAGCGCGGATATCCTGAGCGCCGACCACCAAGTCGTGATGCTTCCCGATCTGAACGCCGGCTGTTCAATGGCCGACATGGCCGAACTCGAGCAAGTGGAAACCTGCTGGGAGGAATTGAACACGGCGACCGGCGCGAAGATCGTTCCCGTTACCTACATCAATTCAACGGCGGCCATCAAGGCTTTCGTGGGCCGGAACGGCGGCGCCGTGTGCACGTCCTCGAACTCGAAAAAGCTGATGGAGTGGGCATTGGCGCGGGGAGAGAAAGCTCTGTTTCTACCCGATGAGCACCTGGGCCGCAACACCGGTTACCGCATGGGCATTCCACTCGACCAGATGGCCGTCTGGAATCCGCGCGCGGAAGCAGGCGGGCTTTCCGAAGAGGAAATGCGGACAGCGCGCGTCATCTTGTGGAAGGGACACTGTTCCGTACACTTGCGCTTCGTGCCCCAACACGTCGAGCGGGCGCGCCGGGCGCATACCGGCATCCGAATCATCGCTCACCCCGAGTGTTCCTGGGAAGTCTGCCAGTTGGCGGATGACGTGGGATCGACCGAATACATCATCAAGCGAATCGAGGAATCGCCGCCAGGAAGCCAATGGGCTGTGGGCACGGAAATTCACTTGGTCAACCGGCTGGCGGCTGAGCATACGGACCGGAAGATTATTCCTCTCGACGATTGCGTGTGCATGTGCAGCACGATGTATCGAATTTCGCCGCAGCACCTTTGCTGGACACTGGAAAGCCTGGTGGAAGGAGAAGTCGTCAACCAGGTTGGGGTGGACCCGGAGACCAAACGCTGGGCGCGCGTAGCGCTGGAGCGGATGCTGGAGAGCAGTTGAGAGTCGAGAGTCAAGAGTCGAGAGTCAAAGGGTTTTAGCTCTCGACTCTCAACTCTTGACTCTCGACTCTTGACTGAACTTCCATGGCTGAAAAATACTTCGACCGCCACGAAGCCGAAGAGTTGTTGCCCGCCATCGAGCGGTTTCTCGAGGAGGCACGCAAGCAGAAACAGGCCTTGGACAGCATTACTGCTGATATCTCCAACGCGTCGTTGCGGATCATGATGCTGGGCGGCTCGCTTCCGCCTTTCGCGGAGCTGAACCAGAAGAAAGCTCAGCGCGAAAAGATTGCCGAGCAGTTGAGCCGGACGGTGGACGAGATTCAACAAACCGGATGCGTGGTGAAAGATCTCGATACGGGATTGGTGGACTTTCCAAGCCTGCGGCGAGGCGAGAAGGTTTATCTCTGCTGGAAGCTCGGCGAAGAGCGCATCGGATACTGGCACGGCATCGAGGAGGGCTTCGCGGGACGCAAACCGCTGGACGATGTGCAATCTGAAGAGGAGCCGCCGGGGCCGTCACGCGTGCAGTGACGGCGGGAAAAGGGAAACTGGAAAATAGAAAATGGAAAATGGTGACTTCAACGTTAGCATGACACCAAGACCGTCGGGCAAAGCTGCGAGTTTCCACTTTCCATTTTCCATTTTCCAGCCTCCGACGGAGTTTGATGAACTCTAACTCATCCACCAACGAATTGGCGCGAGCTGCAAGCGCTTATCTGCGCAGTGCCGCGCACCAGCCGGTCAATTGGCGCGAGTGGGGAGACCAGGCCTTCGCGCAGGCTCGCGAGCAGGACAAACCCATTCTCCTGGATATCGGGGCGGTTTGGTGCCACTGGTGTCACGTGATGGACCGGGAGAGTTATGAGAACCCGGAAGTTGCCAGTGTGATCAATGAGCACTACGTGGCGGTAAAGGTGGACCGCGACGAGCGGCCGGATATTGACTCAAGATATCAGACTGCCGTGAGCGCTCTGACCGGGCAAGGAGGGTGGCCGCTGACGGCCTTCCTCACGCCCGAGGGCAAACCGTTTTACGGCGGCACCTATTTCCCGCCCGACGACCAATACGGCCGCCCGGGCATGCGGCGCGTGCTGGAAGCCGTGGCACAAAGCTACAAAGCGCAGCGGGCGCAAATTCTGGAGAGCGCGCAGAAGATCTCCGAAGCGCTGGCCGGGGTGGAGCGTTTCCAACGTGACAGTGCGCCGGCAGGCAAAGAGGTTCTCGACGCGCTCCTCGAAAGTATCCAAGGAATGTACGACGCGCGGTTCGGCGGGTTCGGCAACGCCCCCAAGTTCCCTCACCCTGGCGCCCTCGACTTACTGCTGGAGACTTATCTCCAAACCCGCCAGGCCGGCTTGCTGGCCGTAGTCGCCAACACCCTCGAGCAGATGGGACGCGGAGGGGTTTACGACCAACTGGAGGGCGGCTTTCATCGCTATGCGGTGGACGAGCGCTGGATTGTGCCTCATTTCGAGAAAATGGCCTATGACAACGCAGGTTTGCTGGGAAACTACCTGCGCGCTTATCACGTAACGGGAAACAGCTTCTTCCGGGAAATTGCCCTAGGCATTCTTTCGTTCGTGGGGGATGTTCTTTCCGATCCGCAAGGCGGATTCTACGCCAGCCAGGACGCAGACTACAGTTTGGAAGATGATGGCGACTATTTCACCTGGACGCTGGAAGAAACCCAGGCCGTTCTTGACCCGCTCGAAGCGCACGTGGCATCGCTCTACTACCACATCGAGCCTCAAGGCGAAATGCAACACAACCCGGCCAAAAACGTGCTCTTCGTTGACCAACCCCTGGAAGCGATTGCTGCGCGCCTGGAGCTGAAGCCTGAACAAATCGCCGGAATTCTGACGAGGGCCAAGACCAAGCTGAGGGAAGCGCGCGCCAAGCGGCCGACGCCGTTTGTGGACAAGACTATTTACACCAGTTGGAACGGGATGATGATTTCCGCCCTGCTCGAGGCGTTCAAGGTTCTGGGCTTAGCGGAGGCGCGCGATCGGGCGCTGGCTGCGCTCGATCTGCTTCTCGCCAAGGCTTACGATCCCGAGAAGGGGGTGTACCACAGCCTCGTCAATGGACAGGCCCGCGTCGAGGGATTGCTTGACGATCAGGTGTTAATGGCCGCCGCGTTGCTGGACGCGTACGAGGTCACGGGCGCTCCTATCTACTTTGACCGCGCCCAGCAATTAATGCAGACCACTTTGCGTCGCTTTTGGGACGAACAGAATGGCGGTTTCTTTGACGCGGCTCGCGACTTGAGTGACCGGCTGGGAAACCTCACGATGTCTCGAAAACCCTTCCAGGATTCTCCGACACCGGCGGGCAATTCTGTAGCGGTCCTTGTTCTCGACCGCCTGGCCAGCCTTGCGGAGCGTGTGGATTTTCGCGCCAAGGCGGAAGAGACTTTGGCTCTATTTGCGTCGAAGGCTGCTGATTACGGCCTGTTTGCTTCGACCTACGGCCTGGCGTTGCTCAACCACCTGGAGGCCCCGTTGGAAGTTGTGGTGATCGGAGAGCCCAAAGACGAGCGGACATCCGAGCTGTTGACCGCTGCCTACCAGACGCCGCGCGCGAACAAGCGAGTCTTCGCGTTTCCGCCGGCGGTGATAAAGAACGGCGAACTTCCTCCAGGGCTCGCCGCGACGTTGCCGAATTTACCCCTTGCCGACGCACCTTTGGCGCTGGTCTGTGTCGGGTCCTCGTGCCTGCCGCCGGTGAATTCGCCGGAGGGGCTCAGGGCGCTCCTCACAGAAAGCGCGGAGAGTGGGGGCGCGCAGGCTTAGGCCTCTGCGCAGCATTTCGTAGGGGCAACCCTTGTGGTTGCCCAGGGCGGCCACAAGGGCCGCCCCTACACGGGCCCGCAACCTTGCGGCACGCCCCGACAGGCGCTAAACTGAATTCTCGGGGATGACGTCGTAGCGCTGACCTTCAAGGCGGCACCACTATGCTGAGCTGAAAGACGGCGCTACAAGCCGGAATTCGTATGTGGGAGAAGAACTCTATGTTGCCTCCAATTCGGAGTGACTGGGTGAAGAAGCGTACGGGGCCCGTGGTGACGCAGATGCACTACGCGCGTCTGGGAATCATTACGGAAGAGATGGAGTATGTGGCCAAGCGTGAGAATCTTCCCGCGGAAACCGTCCGGTCTGAGGTCGCTCACGGGCGGATGATCATTCCGGCCAACGTCCGACACCTCGAGCTTGAGCCCATGGCCATCGGCATTGCGGCGAAGTGCAAGATCAACGCCAACATCGGCAACTCCGCCACCACTTCCAACATCGATCAGGAACTTGAGAAGCTCCATGCTGCCGTGCATTTCGGCGCCGATACGGCCATGGACCTCTCGACCGGCGGCAACATTCACGAGATCCGGGAAGCGATTCTGCGCCACAGTCCTGTTCCCATCGGAACGGTGCCCATTTACGAAGCCCTTTCGCGTGTGCCGCGCGTGCGCGATCTGACTCCCGAGATCATGCTCGAAGTCATCGAGGAGCAGGCGGCGCAGGGCGTGGATTACATGACCATCCATGCCGGCGTGCTGCGCGAGTATATTCCCATGACGCGGAAACGCATCACCGGCATCGTCAGCCGCGGCGGGGCGATCCTGGCGCAGTGGAGTGTGGAAAATGACCGGCAGAATTTTCTCTATACGCACTTCGAAGAAATCTGCAAGATTTTCCAGAAATACGACGTTTCTTTTTCCCTGGGCGACGGCCTGCGCCCCGGCTGCCTGGCGGACGCCAGCGACGAGGCGCAATTCGCCGAGCTCGAGACTCTGGGCGAACTCACGAAGAAGGCTTGGGAGTATGAGGTGCAGGTGATGATCGAAGGCCCCGGGCATATTCCCCTGGACCAGATCAAGCTCCAGGTGGACAAGGAAATCGAGATGTGCCACGAAGCGCCCTTTTATACCCTGGGCCCGCTGGTCACCGATATCGCGCCGGGCTACGATCACATTACTTCCGCGATCGGCGCGGCAATGATCGGCTGGCACGGCGCATCGATGCTTTGCTACGTGACCCCTAAAGAGCACCTCGGGCTCCCGGATAAGAACGACGTGCGGCAGGGTATCATTGCCTACAAGATTGCCGCCCACGCTGCGGACGTCGCGCGGCACCGTCCTGGCGCTCGCGACCGCGACGACGCGCTCTCCTACGCGCGCTTCCTCTTCGACTGGAACAAGCAGTTTGACCTTTCCCTCGACCCTGAAATGGCCCGCTCCATGCACGACGAAACCCTGCCCAACGAAACTTATAAGGACGCCGCTTTCTGCTCCATGTGCGGCCCTAAGTTCTGCTCGATGAATACTACCCAGGTCTTGGAGAAGCAACTGGGACTCGACCAGGGCGAGCGGGAGCAGAAATTCGTGGAGTTGCTCACGAAAGTGCAGGGCTAGTCAGGTTGCATGCATGAAGTTCAGCGAGTTAGTGCGGTTACTGGAGGGCGAAGGATTCAGACTGCTGAAGGAAAAAGGATCTATTCGCTACTATTACAAGCCCGGAATGGATAACCTAATTCGGGTTGATTTTCATGGTTCGAAAGAGGTGCCAACGGGGACCTGTGCAGCTATACTGAAAGCTGCAGGTATCCGGAGAGGCGAGCGCCGATGATCGACATGAAATACTCACTTGTAATTGAAGCCACCGAGGACCCCAATTTCTTCGGCTTTTACTCTCCCGATCTGGAAGGCTTTACTGGTGTCGGCAACTCCATCGAAGATTGTCTCTACAAGGCCAAGTGGGGCATGGAGGAACACGTTGCCTTACTTCGCGAACATGGCTTGACCGTCCCGGCCCCTGCGGGTGAACCAAAGGTTACGATTCAAAACGCCAAACCCGTGCCGGCTTAGGCTCGGGGTTATCCATACCACATGACCGATCCATCGCTCGAGCAGCACCTTCGCGAGGAATTCAACCGCTGGGCGGAAGCGGGCCGCGGCGACGATATGGAGCAGTCTCATCTTCCGATCGTCGAGCCGATGCTGGCGCTCATCGAATTTGATCCGAAGGACAAAATTCTGGATGTGGGCTGCGGCACGGGCTGGCTGGTGCGCAGGATTGCGCCACTCGTTTCCGCGGGTGTGGCGGCGGGAATGGATGTTTCCGATGCGATGCTGGGGCGCGCGGAGTCTCTGAGCGCGCTACTGCCTAATGCCGTCTCCAAACGCGGGGGAGTCGATGCGATTCCCTGGGAGACTGGTTACTTTACGAAGGTTCTCTCCGT
The DNA here is from genome assembly GCA_050008495.1 of Terriglobia bacterium. Lineage (GTDB taxonomy): Bacteria > Acidobacteriota > Terriglobia > UBA7540 > UBA7540 > CAVROP01. Next base: position 82,006 of record JBEKMN010000011.1, read on the forward strand.
CGAGTCCGCCTATTACTGGCCCGACCCCGCGCAAGGCGTCCGCGAGATCTTCCGTGTGCTCTCGCCGGGTGGCGCGGCCTGGATTCTCATCAACTACTACCGCGACAATCCGCATTGCCACCAATGGGGCGGGCAGTTGAAGGTGCCGACCTGTTTACTGTCCACGGAGGAGTGGGAGGACCTTTTCCGTCAAGCCGGATTCGAAGCGGTGGAAAACCGCCGCATTCCCGACCGTTCGCCTACCCCGGAAGTTTACCCCGGGCGCTGGTTCCGCGACGCAGAGCAAATGCGGAATTTCAAGCAAGAAGGTGCTCTGTTGCTCCACGCGGTCACTCCCGCGTGAGAGGCTTCCCTGGGTTTACTGCACGGGCGGTTCGCCCGGGTGCGTGGGGGGAGGCTGGGACGGCGCTGCCTGTCGGGGTCGCGGCCAGGCGCGCATGCCTTGGCGTTCTTCTCCCGCCGCGCCGCCCTCTCCCCGATTTCCAATGAAAGACACTATCTTCCTTTGTTGTTCCGGGGAAAGAACCGCCTTAGCCGAGAGGACCGCCTCAACATAGCTCTTCATCAACTGCCCGCGAAGGTCCGAAATTTCCTGCACCTTCTTCAGAATCGCATCGCGGTCGGGTTTATCGGCTCGGAGAGCTTCTTTGAGGTCAATGCTGTGCACCTGGATGTCGGCCCGGACCTTCACATCAGCTTTCTCCGTATCGAGTGCGATCTGACGTAGCCGTTCAATTTGGGAGCCATCCAGCCCCAAGTAACTTTTAACCCGATCGTTATCCAGCAAAGCCAAAAGCCTTTCAGCCCCAAGCCGCTCTTGGGATTCGCGCGATCGATCCCCCCACAACCCCTGGCCGGACGCTGTCGCGACGTTTCGCACGCTGAGGAGCAAAAGGAAAATTATGCCTGAGGCCAGGATGCCCTTCTTCGTTGCCATATTCCCTCCCAATTTCGAAATAGACCGCTTCACGAGCCGTGAAGATGAAGCAGCGGCGCGGGCGCCTGGCTTTTGGCTCCGCGGCTTGTTCACAACCCTGAAAGCCGCCGCGGCTCCAAATCAGGACATCGCGCTGGCCAGTGAGTCCGGAAAAGTGAGCGAGAGTTGAATGGTGCGGCCACCGGCCGCTTACCGCGCTACGCTATTTGGTTCCCTTCTTACCTTCCTGCAAAGCTGCATCAACGGCCTTGTAATAAGCGTCGGGGGAAGCGAATCCGACCAGCATTCGACCATTAATGAAGCAGGTTGGCGTACTTTGAACCTCCAGTTGTTTCGCTTCGCTGGTGCCCTCGTCGATGCGCCGCATCGAAGCTTTGGAATCCAGGCAACCTGCCAGGCTGGAGCGGTCCACTCCCACCTGGTCAGCATAAGCCAGGAGGTTGTCGCGGACATTGGCGGCATTGGTGGTGCTCTGGCTCTGGAAAATCAGCGTGCGGTAAGGTGCGAAAGCCTCGGGCTTGAGCTTGTAGACGCACTCGTTGGCAATGGCGGCGGTCAGCGACCAGTCGTGGATTTGAACCAACGGGAATTCCTTGAAGATAACTCGAACTTTGTCCCCGTATTTGGGCAGGAGGTCATTTTCAAGGAACAAATGGAGCTTCCCGCACATCGGGCACTCCAGGTCTGCGTATTCCACGATGGTCACCGGAGCGTGCGCCGGGCCCTGGGAAGGCTGGTTGACGGTTGCCATGGTTCGCAGCGCCTCGCGCCGCAGATCCACGCCCAGGTTGAGGATCTTACCCATCACGAATACCTGCTTGTCCGGGGTAGCGTAAAAATCCTCGGTTTGTTTCCCCTTGTCGCTTTGCGCAGCAATCGAAGCCGCCAGGAAGTTGGGAATGCCCGAGTCATGGAATGGCCCGACGGTGAGAATGGTGGTTTCAGGAACCTTAAATTCTTGACGGATGTGCTGAATGATTTCGTTCTTGGGATCTTTACCCAGAGCAAAGAGTTGCCCCACGATCAAATATCGGCGGTCGTTGGTGAGAAACACGCTGGTATTCTTCTGCTGCTTGCCGTCATCCGTAGTAATTGTGGACATCAGAAAACCCTGGAAGCTCGACGCCTGAAAAGGCGAGGCGGTTATCTTCACCGTGTCCGGGATGCCAAATCGGGCGCGAACGAAGGAGATAATCTTCTCGTCCAGCGCGGTATCGTCAACGGCATTTGTTTTGCTTCTTGCCACGCCGCGGGCAATCGACACCCCTGCCACGAGAAGTAAAACCCCGCCCCATACTTGATAGCCAGACCATCTTTTGCGGATCAATTGACGAACCTCCTTACTTGTTCAAAATGCCGGGCCAGACCCATTACTCGATTTTATAGACCCCGTCCGGGAAATGCAATTCTCGCGCCGAGGTAGCGTAAACTGCCCGTTTCAGGTCCGCGCCCACTTGTTCAGACCACTCCTCGCCAATCGTTATCCAAGGAGGGCAATTGCCGGCCCTGTCGGGTCTCCTTTTGTAGCTTTCATTGCAGTTTCCTCGTTCCAACAACTTCTCGCAACTGTTCGATGGCCAGCATGTAGGTGGCTAAGGCCTGCCGGTAGGCCAATTGGGTAGCGCGGTAGCTGCGCTCCGCATCCAG
>JBEKMN010000110.1:0-21199 GCA_050008495.1 Terriglobia bacterium
ACATCGCGCCGAAATGGACCGGGCCATAGGTGAGGCGATACTTCAGGGCGTCGTCCCAACGGGTGTCCTCGGTGTCGCCGCCGCCGGCCATCGTGCCGTTATACCCGATGTACGAAAAGCCATAGCCGCCGCCGGCCGGATCGTAAACGAGCATCGCATCGGTACCGAGAGCTCGTTGACGACCGAAGGTCAGCGTCCCGAGGGACGCGGACGATATGCCGGCATAGAATTCGTCATTGAAGGGTTGGCCCGCGCGCGCGCCGTCGATGGCTTCCGAATAGCTGCTCCTGGGAAGGCCGTTGTTGATGGTGTCGGTGGCTGACGCGTTGGCGAGTTCGCCGGACTGCGGATTGATGCCAGTTGAAGCGTTAAACACAACGGACCAGCCATGCACAAACTCTTCCTTGCCCCTGATGCCCAGCCCCGTCTGCTGCAGGTTGTTCGGTTCGACGAGGAATCGATGTTGATAGCCGTTTCGGTTCACCAGCGATTCGCCTTCATAGTTAGTGGCGTTTTGCGGTAAGCCGTGGCTGACCCAGCCGACGCCGACGTCATACGCACCGTACACTATGATGCCGTGCCAGGTCAGCGCGCAATCGGTGGTGGCGAACTCGTGGCCGCTCGCGCAGGCGTCGGGGGTGCGCAACTGCATCTTAATGTCGACCGTGGCGTCCTGGCCAACCGCCAGGCTGATTCCCGTGCGCGTTTCATCGGCGAACCCTTGTTTTGCCGCTCGAATCGCGAAGCGCCCCGGAGGCAGGCCGGACGCCTGATAGTGCCCCCCGCCATCGGTTGCGATCGTGCGCGTTGCACCTGAGTCGACGTTCTTGATTGTCACCGCGACATCGGGAAGGGCTGCGCCGGTTTGGCCCGTCACCACGCCGGAAAGGCTCGCTCCCGTTTGTGCACGAGCGGGTGAAATAACTAAAAGCGTCAGCAACGCCGCTGACCCGAGAATCCAATCGCGAATTGACGTCATCCCCTTTTTCGAGGGATTCATGTATGTGCGCTCCTCCCCGTCAAGAAACGGCACGCTGCCGCGGCGACTTTGCATCGTCTTGGCTAAATGGCTACCGCCGGGGTTTTGGCGTGTAAAGTTGCCGCTGCACCGTGTCTCTATGTGCGAATAAATATTGTATATCAGAGTCTCTGGTTAAGGTCAATCCTTCTAAACATCTATATACGATATTATACGAGTATTCATATCGCTGCCGAGGGGGAATAAAGAACAGGGTGTGAACCGTGAAGTCAAAGGCATGCGCCAAGCGAATGGCGGGAAGCTGACCAATGCTGACCGCAAGGCCGTTAATCAACAGCAAAATAAGCTATCGAACCAGATCTACAACAAGAAGCACAATGCCCAAAAGGGCTACTAGGCCAGTGTGCACCCGTGGGGGGAATCTGAACGCGCTGTAGGGGCGGCCCTCGTGGCCGCCCTCACGCAACCGCCGCTATCAGTTTGCTGTCCATCCATCCCAAAATCAGTTTCCTCATCTCCGGCAGTTCGACGTGCGCGCAATCGAAAAGCTCGATGCGGCAGTCGCCGGCATCGCCATGCGCTCGATACAACGGCAGCAGATGATCACGGACGCGTTCCACACCGGCGGGCGGCGTCAATGCATCCCGGCGGCCGTTCACGCTGAGTCGAGAGCGGGGAACGATCAGCTCATTGATCTCGGCAGTCTGAAAGTGTTTCAGCAAGGACGGCACGTAATAATAGATCCCATGGCCCTTCAGATTCTGGGTCCTGATCAATTCCTCGAAGTCGGTCAAGCAGCAAATATCTACGCACAGGTGGACGCGGGGCTCGAGGGCGGCAAGCCACCAGGCCTTCGTCGAGCCCATAGACATACCGAGCGCGCCCACTCTCCGGGGATCAACCTCCGGCCGGCTCGCCAGGTAATCAAAGGCCCGGAATTCGTCAAACATCATCATGCCCCAAAGCACTTGGCCTCTCCAAAGCATCAGTTTGAAAGCGTCTTCTTCGCCCGTTCGGCCCTCGGCCTCGTGTTTGCGTTCGCCGAAACACCAGCTATCGATGGCCAGCGTCACGATGCCTTTTTCCGCGCACACCGGCGCGTAGGCGGGCTGGGCATCCGCACCGATGAGCAGTTGTTCCTTCCCCAAGTCGTACATTCCACCGTGCCAGTGAATGTAAAGCAGCCCGGGCGCAGGCTGCTGGCGTTTGTCGGGGATGAGCAGAAGCGCGGGGACGGGCTCGATGCCGTTCAGATCCAACACCAGGCGCTGGAGCGTGTACCCGTCATGCCGCTCGCTCTTCAGCAACGAAGCCGGACCGGGCTTGTGATCCCAAGGCAAATCGCCGAGGAGGCCCCAGAGCTCTTTGCGGCGCCTCGCCTGGAAGGCCGGGAAAGCCTGGCCAGTCTGCGGTTGGGCGGTCGGCTTTCCTTGCCCGCCCGCTGAGGCATCTGTTCCCAACGCCAGCAGGGCAGCGGATTGTTTGAGAAAATCCCGCCGGTGAGCGAATGACATTGAGCATCCTCCAGAACTGAAATCACAGCGTTATCTTCTCATAACGTCCGGGAAGGAGTGTCAAGTTGTACAGCGCAGCAAAGCCGAAATCAAAAGCCTCCACCACAGAGACCTCAGAGAGAAGGCCCAAAGAGATCACGGAGAAAGAAGAACAGACCGTTTTTTCATCTCTGTGCGCTCTGTGAGGTATTCTCTGTGACCTCTGTGTTTCGCTTTTCTGGGCCAGCGCGAACACCAAGGAATCTTCGCGGCGCAACAACATGATGGGAGCTAGTGCTACAGGAAGGCCGCAGCTCTGACTGGCCGACGTAGGATATGAAGCGGTTATAGGGGGGTCTGCCCTAGTTGCATTCCTCGTTCGCCGGTCAGGCCTGGTGGGACGGCTTCCAGCGCAAGACTGGCCTGCGAGCCGCGGCGGCCTCATCCAGCCGAGTGACGCGGGTCGTGTAAGGCGCTTGAAGCACAAACTCCGGATCCTCTTCGATTTCCTGCGCAATGGATGCCAGCGCGTGGATGAAGGCGTCCAGTTCCTCCTTGCTGGCGCTTTCCGTAGGCTCGATCATCAGCGCCCCAGGAACAATCAAAGGAAAGGCCGTGGTGTAAGGATGAAAGCCATAATCGATGAGCCGCTTGGCGATGTCGCCGGTGCGGACGCCGCGTGCCGCCTGGCGGCGGTCCGAGAAGACACATTCATGCATCGGAGGACAGCAAGAGCCAAGCTCGTAGAGGCCCGTCAACGAGCTATTCAAGTAATTGGCGTTGAGCACGGCGTCTCGCGCGGTCTGGCGCAGGCCTTCGAAGCCATTGGCCTGGATGTATGCGAGCGCGCGCACCGCCATGCCGAAGTTGCCGTAAAATGCGCGCACCCGCCCGATGCTCCGGGGCCGGTCATAGTTCAGGCCGAACACGCCGTCCGGTCCCTGCTCGATGATAGGCAGCGGCAGGTAAGGCTCCAGGACTTTCTTCACCGCCACCGGCCCCGAACCTGGACCGCCGCCGCCATGAGGTGTGCTGAAGGTTTTGTGCAGATTCAAATGCATCACGTCCACGCCGAAGTCCGCCGGGCGGGCAACCCCGACCAGCGCGTTCATGTTGGCTCCATCCATGTACATGAAGCCGCCTCGCGCGTGCACCAGGTCCGAGATCTGCCTGATCTGCGACTCGAAAATGCCCAGCGTGTTGGGATTGGTGAGCATCAAGGCTGCCACGTCATCGGTCATGACGCGTTCGAGGTTGGAGAGATCAATGCAGCCGCACTCATCAGATTTGATGTTCCGAACTTCGTAGCCTGCGATGGTCGCGCTGGCAGGATTCGTACCGTGCGCGGAATCGGGAATCAGGATGTGCCGCCGTGGGTTGCCGCGTTCGGCCAGGCAGGCCCGGATCATCAGTATGCCGGCCAGCTCGCCTTGAGCACCTGCGGCGGGCTGAAGCGTGATCGCGTCCATGCCGGTGATTTCCTTGAGGCAGCGCGCGGTCTCGTGCAGCACTCCCAGGCAGCCCTGGACTAATGGTTCGGGTGCGTAGGGGTGGTCGGTGGCCAGCCCTTCCAGGCGCGCCACTTCTTCGTTAATCCGCGGATTGTATTTCATGGTGCAGGAACCCAGCGGATAGAGGCCCGTGTCCACCCCGTAATTCCACGTAGAAAGGCGCGTGAAGTGACGGATGACTTCCAATTCCGAGACTTCCGGGAAACCCTCGACTTCGCTGCGAGTTAGTTCCGGACCCAGGACTTCTTCCGGAGATACCGGAGGCACATCGAGCGGCGCGAAATCCACACCGGACTTCCCGGGTGTACTCCTCTCGAAGATCAGTTTTTCGTTTCGGTTGACGTGAGGCCGCGCCTCACGAATGCGATTCTCCATAATTTCTCGCTCGCGGAAACCGGGGAGTTGCGTAAGGGCGGCCACAAAAACCGGCCTAACGTCAAACCGCAGTCTTGCACCCCGTAAGTTCGGCGCTCCCTGCAGCGCATTCGGCCGTGCGCCGATAGGCTCCGACCGTGCGATCAATCGCTTCACGGCTGACTGTTTCGGTGACACAGACGAGCAGGTGGTTTCTCAGTTCCGGGTAGAAGCGCTCCAGGTTGAGGCCGCCGATGATCTTTACTTTCCGTAATTCGGCGAGCAACTCGTCGGCATCGCAGGGGAGCTTGACCACGAATTCGTTAAAGTGCGGGGCGCGAAACGGCCCGATCACGCCCGGAATGGCCGCAAGCTGCCGGGCAGCGTAATGGGCTTTGGCAAGGTTCAATTCGGCAAGCCTCTTCAGTCCGTTTTTCCCCAGCAGACTGAGGTAAATGGTCGCAGCCAGGGCGCACAGCGACTGGTTGGTGCAAATGTTGGAGGTGGCCTTCTCACGCCGGATGTGCTGTTCGCGCGTGGCGAGAGTCAAGACGAAGCCCCGCCGGCCTTCCTTGTCTACCGTCTGGCCGACCAGGCGGCCCGGAATCTGCCTCAGAAACTTCTCCTTGGCGGTCAAAAAGCCAAGATATGGCCCGCCGAAGGCCACTCTCACACCAAAGGATTGCGCCTCCCCGCAGACGATATCCGCCTCCGCGGGCGGCTTCACCACCGCCAGCGATAAGGGTTCGGCGATGGTCACGATCAGAAGAGCACCGCGGCGATGCACCGCCTCCGCGATCTGGGCCGTGCGTTCGAGGGCTCCGAAGAAATTGGGCGATTGCACCACCACCGCAGCCGTCGCGGCATTGAGCGCGGTTTCGAGGCTGGAGAGATCAAGCTGGCCCGATTCCTGGTAGGGGAGTTGCACAAGCTCGGTGCCCTGATGGCGGACGAATGTCTTCAGGACCTGGTAGTACTCCGGATGCACGGTGCGGGCCACCAGGACGCGGTTGCGGCGCGTGACGCGCAAGGCCATCAAAACGGCCTCAGTCGTGGCCGTGGAGCCGTCGTAAAGCGAAGCGTTGCCCACCTCCATGCCGGTGAGTTGCGTCATCAGGGTCTGGAATTCAAACATCGCTTGCAGCGTGCCTTGGGCAATTTCCGCTTGGTACGGCGTGTAAGCGGTGAAGAATTCGCTTCGCGAAAGTAACGCGTTGACGGCCACGGGTACGTAGTGCGTGTACGCCCCGGCGCCCAGAAGCGAGACGTACTCGGCTGCGCTCCGTCGCGCGGCTTGGCGAAAGTATTCCAGGATCTCGGGTTCGGAGAGGGGCCCCGGGAGGTTTAGCGGGCCTTGTAACCGCAATTCCTCCGGAATCCGGTCAAAGAACTCCTCCACGCTGGTGCGGCCGGTGGCGTTCAACATGGCGGCGCGGTCGGAGTCAGAGTTCGGTAAATAGCGCATTAGGTGGATTTTTCCTTCTGGATATAGGCTTCGTATTCATCGGCGGTCATCAGCTTTTCGATCTCGCCTCGGTCCGACAGCCTCACTTGGACCAGCCACGCTTCGCCGTGGGGATCGGTGTTCAGCAATTCCGGATTATTCTGGAGCTTGGCGTTCACGCCAGTCACCTCCCCACTGACCGGAGAGAAAATCTCCGAGACTGCCTTCACTGATTCGACGGTCCCCAGGCTTTCGTTGGCAGCGACGTGCTCGCCCGGCTTGGCAACCTCAACGTAAACGATGTCGCCCAGTTCCTTCTGCGCGAAGTCCGTAATGCCGATAGTGCCGATTTCTTCGTCCACCCGGATCCATTCGTGCTCTTTGGTGTAGAGAAATTCTTGGGGATACATGGACGCTTCCTCTCTCAAGAACCGAAATTCGAAATCCGAAAATCGAAACTCGCGGCGAATTTCGGATTTTGATTTTCGAATTTCGAACTTCCCGAATTGCTGACCATCTACTTCGGGCGTTTGTAAAAGGGCAGAGGAACGATCCGAGCCCCTGCCCGCCTGCCACGAATTTCGATCTCGACCTCACTGCCCGAACTCGCCAGAGGGGAGGAGGTGTATGCCATACCAATGTTTTTCTTTAGGAACGGTGCGTATGAACCGCTCGTCACACGCCCCGCCAGTTCGCTTGCGACGTACAGATCATAGCCATCGCGCGCAATTCCCTGGCCTGTCATCTCAAAACCTACCAGTTTCTTGCGCGTGCCTCGCGCCCGCTGCTCGATCAGGGCATCACGGCCGATGAACTCGCCCTTCTCGAGCTTAGTAATCCAGCCGAGGTTGGCTTCGAGCAAGGTCGTATCCTCATCCAGTTCATGACCGTAAAGCGGGTAGCCGGCTTCCAGGCGCAATGTGTTCCTGGCGCCCAGTCCTGCGGGAACCAATCCTTCGGACTTGCCGGCTTCGATCAGCGTGTTCCACACCCGCTCGGAGTCGCCGGGCGCGAAATAGAATTCAAATCCATCTTCGCCGGTATAGCCGGTGCGCGCCAGGAGGCCCCCCACATCGCAGAACCGGGCGCGGCAGAACCAATAATACTTGAGCCCCGCAAGGTTGACGCTGCTTACTTTGGCGACGATTTCCGCAGCGCGCGGTCCTTGCAGGGCAAGTTGTGAGTATTGGCTCGAAACGTTGCGCACCTCCGCCCCCGCGGAGTTGTGCTCAACGATCCAATCGAAATCCTTGTCGGTGTTCGCCGCGTTGACGCAGATGAGATATTGCTCCTGCGTCAAGCGATGCACCACACAGTCATCGACAGCGCTTCCCTTGGGATGCATCAAAGCGCTGTATTGGGCCTGAAAATCCCTCAGGCGGGATGCGTCGTTCGAGGTGATGCGCTGGAGGAGAGACAAAGCGCGGGGTCCGCTGATTTCAATCTCCCCCATGTGGCTGACATCGAAAAGCCCGGCTGTGTTCCGCACGGCGAGGTGCTCCTGAATGATGCCGGAATACTCGACCGGCATCTCCCACCCGCCGAACTCCACCATCTTGGCCCCGAGCGATTTGTGCAGTCTGTTGAGCGCCGTGCGCTTTAGAGCCGCTCGCGCCGGCGCCAAACTCTCTCTCTCAAGCGACATAACCTGTTAAAGTTAAACAACTCAACCTAACACACTCTCAACAACTCGGTCAAGGCAGCGCGAGTAGTGCGCGAACCTGATTTAGAGGTAGCTTTTCGGTTGCAGGAAGATTCAGGAGCGCAGCGCCAAGCCTCGTGGCTTGGCGCTGGCTCCTTCGGCAGGAGAATTGTGCCCTAGTTCGTAGGCTTCTTTGTAGTTTTGTGTTTAGGCTTCTCTTTCGCCGGAGGTTGATCCGGCAGCGGATTGGGGTCCGTAACTTCGCCCACCACGGTGATGTACAAATTGGGGGTGGCCGTATACGCATCCATCGTTCCCTTGAACCGGATCAGGTCGCCCGGCTGAAGGTTCTTGACGTTGGGCTGCTTCGAATCCTTCAACTCGATGTCGTAGACGCCCGGCGTAGCCTTGGACTGGTCAAGGATATCGACCCGCACCAGATAAGTGCCGGGATCGGTTCCCTTTTCCACGCTATCCACGCTGCCGCCATACTCTAGGGGCTGTCCTTTCAGCCCGTCCCATTGTTTCTGCGCGGTCTCTCCCCCGAATTTCAGAGCATAGGTCATCTCGTTGAACTGATCGATCATTTTGTTGCCCGTGGGCTTCGGGGCCTCCATCGCGGCTACTTTGAACCCGCTCGGCGGATTCGGGGAAGTCTTAGCTTGAGTCTCAATGTCTTCCAGCCCTTGGTCGTTGCCGTGGTAGCCGACATACGTCTTCTTGAGGTAGTTCTCGAAATCGGCGGCATTCGTGTCGCCAGGGTTTGCTTTCGCCAAAACGAGGGCCCGAGCAAGGTACCAGATCCCATTGTCGTAATCGTGAGGATTCGAATACAGGTACGCCAAGCCCATGCGGTAGAAAACGTATTCGTCGCTGGGGTTATCCTCGGCGGCGGCCTTATCGGCGGTGATGGCGCCTGCGTAGTCTTTGCGTTGGAGATCCACAAACCCTATGGTCCCGTTCAAAACATCCCGCAAGCCTTTAACCGCCTGGTTAAACTGATCTTCGGGAACATTGGCGGGCTTTTGGAGCTTCTGGACTAGCTCGAGTCCGTGTTTGGCCTCGGCCTCTGCCTCCGCCAACTTTGCGTCATGGTCAGGCGCATCGCCCTTGTACATAAACGGAAATACGAAGCACAAGAAATTCAAGGCGTCGGGGTTATCAGGGTTGGCCTCCAAGACCTTGTGGGCCGCTTCGACCGCCTTATCCGGCTGGTTCAACTGCCGGTAAGTCTGCATCTCTATTACGTAGACGCCGTCCTTGAAATCCGAACTGGCATATTTCGTGAGGAACGCCTCGGCCAGTTGGATCTTCTTGTTGGAATCCTTTTCGTTCGCCATGGCCATGAACGCGTCGTATTCGTCCCGGCTCTTCCAACTCGGGGCCTTTGCTGCTTGCGGAGGTGCGTTCAATTGACGAGCGAATACTCGCCCCTCGACGCTCTGCACTCGGACCGCTGCTTGCGCCAAAGATGCCGACACCAGCAGGCTGGCGAGCAGGGTGAAGCTCCAAAATGCGGTTGTTTTCCTCATGGGGAAGCTACCTCATTGTTTGGGTTGTGACTCTATTGAGAGTCCGGGCGCGCTGCATCTCGTTTCCTCAGTCAAACTCTAGGGTGCGCGCACACCCTGGATGTTTGATGCACGAATCAAATCCTAAGAGATGTTGCATTTCAATATCAAGGATTGAGGAACAATTCAAGCAAAATCTTACCTGCCCCTCACCCGCTCCTGGACGTTCGTCGCCTATTCACTTGGATGCTGGGACAGGAGAGAAGTAACCTCCCCCTGACGTCCCTATCATAACATTTTTCTGCTGGATTGCGACGGTCAAGAGCGATTTCTTGGGAGGGCCTCACGTAGGGGCACGCCATGGCGTGCCCGTACAATAGCCGGCGGGGATGACTTTCAGGGGAGAGACTTGCTTCGGGCGGGCCGCAAGCTTCGCCCCGCTTTCGCGGCGTGGAAGCCTCAGGGCGGCCAAAAGGACCGCCCTGAAGCTGCGAGCAGGTTGACCGGACCAGTAGAGCCTACTCGCTGAATGCCACTCCGCTAAACGAAGCAACGCCGCTCACCGGGCTTGAAGTGGCCACGGCCGTCAGATCGCCATAACTGTCGATCGAGTAGACGGCCACGTAGGCATCACCGCCGGCACTGTAGATAACAGCCAGCCATTTGCCGTCAGGCGACACCGTGATGTCTGTAGGCGAACCAGGTAGGCTTACTGACTTGTAGAACACTCCGCCTTGGCCGTCGCTGAAGAAGATCGAGATGGCATCGCCCGGGGAATTGCCCGTGTACCAAATATTGCCGGCGCCTTTAGCCACCCAGCAAGGCGCGTTTGTGGGGAACGGTGGCGTCGGTCCGGTCACCGGGGACACCATCCCGCCCTTGTTCAGGATCGCGAAGCTCATCGGACTGTGGGCCGGAGTGAAGCCCAGAAGATCTCCCCAGAAAGCCTCCCCGAGCGGGACCATGTTTGCGCCGGACGGGAGAGTCACGGTAGTGCTCGTCCCATTCAACGCCCCGAAGGGAGTGAGGCCCAGTTGAAGGACGGAGCCTGTGCCCCCGGGGTCCGCCAGAGTGACAGCCGCCCAGGTCTGTCCGGCTGCGATCTGAGCAGCCGTCGGATCGGTCAGACTAACAACCGTGCCATCCAGCTTGCCGGACGGCCATTCGTGACTCTCGGCACAATTTGCGCCCACCACGAGGAGGTGTCCCACGAAGAAAGAGAAGGGTTGCCCTCCGCTGAACGCCACCGAAGCGGGATTCGTGCAGTTTTGCGCCAGGTTGATGGTTTGCCCGATGCCGATGAAGTCGCCTTCCCGCACCAGTTGCGTGACGGTATTCGACCCGTAATTTGCCACTGCCCCCAGATTGTCCTTGAACTGCAGAATTCCAGCGTTGGTACTGGCTCCGCCGTTACCGCCCGTGGGTAACATGTTCACCATGTTTAACGATGGCGTCCCTCCGCTAGTGAGCTCGAACACGACGACATCGTTGCCCTTGGGATTATTCGTGCTGGTCAGCACGTACACGCCTCGCCCGAAATCGCCCGCAGCCGCCCAGGCGGTTGCGAGAAGTACCGCCGCCACCGCGCTGCCGGCGCGACACAAATTGATTTTCACTGTACGTATCTCCTTTTCTTTAATTTTGAAGAGCCCTGTTGGACCGGTGGAGCCGCTCAATTCGCGAGCAGCTCCTCCCACACTCTGGAAATACCATTTGGGTTCGGTTCTATTCCCTCTCGCTGAAGAAATCCCACAGTCGCTTATCCGAACTGAAGGAACAGCCCTCTCCCCTGGGGAGAGGGTGTCACGCTCCGGCGCTTTCATCAGCCGGAAGGTGACGGGTGAGTGGTGGATTGCAGGACCAGCCCAACGATTCAAGTGTGAATTCGCAAGAGGCAAGACTAACTATAATTAAAACGGCACGACGGGTTTGCAATTTGAAGAAATGGCCAATCGTAAATCATTTGAATTCGCCCCTTGCTTGCAGAGGGGAGAAAGGAAGCGGCCCCTCACCCGTCCGACGACGGCTGGAGAAAACGCCGTCGCCGGACACCCTCTCCCCAAGAAGGTCTGAAAGAATTCGGAATGTGTCATCCTGAGCGAAGCGAAGGATCTCTGGAGTTGTTCGTAAATCATTGAATCTCAGCAAACTGCGGAGATCCTTCGCTTCGCTCAGGATGACAAACGTTGATTTCTTCACACGTTCCAAGGGAGAGGGCTGTATTCGTAGGCATAGGCGGGGAGGCGGAAGGCAACTACCAGTTCACACTTTGGATCAACCGGCCGTCTGAAGGGCCGCATTTAAGGGCGGAGCAAGCTGATCTGCAATCTGTAAGGTCACGTTTCTGTCGAGGTCCGAAACCACAAACCCCAGGTATCCTCGGGATTCAAAGCCCGCCACGTTCATGCCCTGCTCGCGAGCCGCATACAGATTGACATGGCCTGCGACCACAGTTCGGAACGCGCCTCCGCTCGGCAGTTGCGCGCCGTCGTTCCTGGTCAATATTACGGAGAGAATTGTGCCACGGCCCCGCGTAATGAAATGCACGTACTTCCGCGAGCTTCCTGGAATTGAGCAGATATGGGCTTCGAGGACCTCGAATCCGGGGAGGTTCTGATGCACGACCTCGAGCAGACCGGCGTATTGTGGCCCCAGTTTCTTGCGCAGCACTTCGGGAGGATTCGCGACCTCCGGGTAATTGTGGCCTTTGATCGCGCACTGGACATGGTCCGCGACGCCGATGGCAAGTACCCCGGCCACGATTCTCCGTCCCCGCACGACGCGCACCCATTCGTGCGTCACGATGCCTCCCAGCACGATGACGACTATCCCCGCAAGCGCCACAGCCCAGTTCAACTGTCGAGATCCTGCCCAAAAGCCTGGTTGGGTTTCCCTCAGCCGCCGCTGAATTGACAGGCGAAGTTCTTCGGGAGGCATCAGGTTTGTGGCCGCGCGGCGCACGAAGTCGCGCACCCGCGTGCGGGTTTCCAATTCCCGCGTGCAGGCCTCACACGTCTCCAAGTGCCGCAGAATCTCGCTGGTCGTTTCCACCAGGAGTTCGTTGCTCAGATACGCGTCGAGGTGACGGCGTATCCGTTCGCACTGTCTCGAGTCGAATGTGAGGACGTTCATGCGGATTCACCCGTGCTCGCCTGGTCTTTTGCCGGCTTGATCCCATAGGTGCTTGCCACTTCGGCCAACTCTCCCCGCAAGAGCTTTCTGCCCCGGCTCAGGCGCGACATCACCGTGCCCAGGGGCAGCTTCAGCGTATCGGCGATCTCCTTATAGGAGAACTCCTGCACGTCCGCCAGCAGCACGACTTCCCGGAAATCGGCCGGCACTTTCTCGAGCGCCCCCAGCACGTCTTCGTCATGGATTTCATGCGCCACCGGAGGCTCCGCGGCGACGCTCTCCTGATCCTCGGGCTTTTCAAACGCCTCCACCCTGGCCGCCTTTGCCCAACGCCGCCGAAAATGATGCAGGCGATGAAAGAGGATTTTGAAGAGCCAGGCGCGGCAGTTCGTTCCCGTCTCGAAGCGGTGAAACGATTTCCACGCCTCCAGATAAACCTCCTGCACCAGGTCTTCCGCCTCCGCGGTCTCCTGTGCCACGAGGCGCGCCGTCCGGTAAAGGGCAGGAAAATGCACCATCGCCGCCGCTTCGAAGTCCTCCACGCGGACCTTGGGACGAAAGAACAAGTCGATCTCCACCTTCGCGAGGCTTTCAGCCTGGCAGGCCGATGAAAAACGCCCGCGAGCTGTCATTCTGAGCAAAAACACCCGCGACCTGTCATTCTGAGCGAAGCGAAGTCCGATTTCCGGACCCCGATGGGGTCCATCGGACCCCAGAAATCGGGGAATCTCGGCAGTTGCGGTTTCAACCAACTGCGGAGACCCTTACGTCGTCCCGATCAGATCGGGACTCCTCAGGATGACAGCTTCAACCGCTTATTCACCAGCCTGCTATGTCTGAACCGCTATTATACGACCGCGGGCTCGTTCTGGCCTCTCATTATGCTAATACCAATTTCGCAGATAAGTATTCCCGCCCGAATCACGCTTGCCGCGGTCCTGTTGACGGGACAGCATACACCTCGATCTGAAGGCTCAAAAGCCGGCGGGCGTTTGTAGGCGGGGGCGGTTGGGTATACACTCAAGTCCGCGAGCGAAATTCGAGCCAAGGAGCGTTGCCATGGCCGACCGCAACAGCAACCGAGGTGCCTTCATTCTCGCGTTCCTGATGATTGCCCCCTTCCGCTTGGAAGCGCAGAAACCGGAATCTGGCGGTTCTGTACGTACCATCCGGACCGAAGTGGATTTGCTCTCGGTTGCTGTCCGGGTGACCGATCGCAAGGATAATGAGATCCACGGGCTACGTGCCGATCAGTTCTCAATCTACGAGGACGGTATTCCGCAAAAGATTGCGTTCTTCGACGCGGGGGACGAGCCTGTCAGCCTGGGGATTCTTCTGGACGTGAGCGGAAGCATGGAGGCGACGGGAAAACTCGACCTCGCCAAAGCTTCGTTATCCCGCCTGCTGGCCACAATGCGCCCCGCCGATGAAATGTTCTATCTGCGGTTCTCTCGTCAGGTCGAGAAGGTGGTCGACTTCACCAACGACCCGCAGCGCATTCTTGCGGCGATCACCGCAACCATTGTAAAGCAGGACGGCACCAGCTTGTACGACGCAATAGCTCGAGCGCTCTGCTATATGCGGAGCGCCCGCCACCACAAGAAGGCGTTGCTGGTGCTGACCGACGGGGCAGACCAGAACAGCCATCGCTCCCTGGAAGACCTCATCCCCATTGTTCAGGCGTCGCAGGCACAAGTGTTCATGATTCTCGGTTGTTTCGGCAAGGCAGAATACGACTTGTATCGAAGTGCTCACGCCGAAAAGGTCTCGCTGGTAACCAACCAGGAGATTGATAACCCACTGAGCGCCTTTAAACGGCTTGCCAACGAATCAGGTGCAGAAGCCTTCTTCCCGAAACCGGACAAACTCCAGGACGCCGTCGATGCCGTAGCTCATCAACTTAGGACGCAATATACACTTGCTTATTACCTGAGCGCTTCTAAGGTCGGCTTTCGCGAAATCAAGGTCAAGGTCGCGCAATCCGGGGCAAGGGTCCGGGCGCGGCGTGGTTTCGTCGGGCAGCAAGAGGCGGCTGCCGGAAACTCGCCTGAACCATCAGGCGGCTGTGAGAATGAAAAGCTCAAGCCCTACCCGTACGAGTCCAAAGTGACGCTCAAGAATGGGCTGACCATCTACCACGACGACTTCCGCGACAAAGCCAGCGGCTGGCCCAACCGGAAGAGCCTTCACTACGAAGACGGAGCGTACCTGATCAGCAGCGTGACGCAGCAGCCAGATGAAATCTTCCTGGGGTCCTCCGGAGGCATTGGATCTCCGGAAGGCGGAGCTGCGGCAGGCGTGCTCGTCGCGAATGGGCCGTGGTTTGAAGATCTCGATGCTTCGGTCAGCGTGGAGTTGAAATCTGGGGACAATGTGGCCGCCGGGCTGGTTTTCCGCCTCAATGAGCGCGGATAATACGCCGTGATCATCGGTGAGCCCACTCCCGGCTCTCGCTCAATCGCGTTTAAATTGGTCAAGAAATACCACACTGATGAGGTCGCGCAGGACCTTCTGTCCTGGACCGAGGTTCCGCTCAGCGATCAGATGCCGGGACCGCAAAAGAAGATTTCCGTCCAGTGCCGAGGAGCGGTCATCAAGATTCTTTTTCCTCCTCTCTCCGTCACCAAATTCGAGGACGACGAGTTCAAGGAAGGAATGGTGGGGATGATTCTGTATGGCAAGGGACGCGCCGTCTTCCGAGCCTTGTCAGCCCAGGGCTCAGAAGCCGAGAGGTAGTTCGGGCCTGAGCCTCTCGGTCTTCCCACTCCTGACTCCTGAATCCTGACTCCTGACTCCTGACTCCTGACTCCTGCCCTTGTCTCTCCTCACTCGTCACTGGTATGTTAAATGCCCTGAAGGCTGTCTGCTGAAAGCTGAGAGCTGACGGCGGTTGGCTTCTTCTGAGGAGCTTCTGTGGCAATCAGTTGGCCTGACCTCCTGGTGGTGATCGCCTATCTCGCCGCCATCACCATCTTCGGTGCGCGTTTCCGCAAGCGCCAGCCGACCCTGCGCGAGTATTTTCTCGGCGGACGCCGCCTGCCCTGGTGGGCCATTTCCTTTGCCATTGTCACCGCCGAAACCAGCATTCTGACCATCATCAGTACGCCCGGCATCGCTTACCATTCCAACCTCGGTTTCCTGCAACTGGTTTTCGGCTACCTGGTGGGACGGGTCGTGGTGAGCTTCGCGCTCATTCCCCGCTACTTTGCCGGTGAGATGTTCACCGCTTACCAGCTCATCGAGCAGCGCTTCGGCCGGGTGCTGAAGCTCTTTACGAGCGGACTCTTCCTCACCACGCGCGCCCTGGCCGAAGGCGTGCGCGTTTTCGCCATCGCGATTGTCATCGGGGTTATTTTCAAAAGCGGCGTCTTCGCCTCATTGCTCATCGTCACCGCCTTGACCCTTTTCTACACGTTCGAAGGGGGCCTGACCGCAGTGATCTGGACAGAAGTTGTCCAGTTGCTCATTTATCTCGCCGGAACGGTGGTGGCGCTGGTGCTGGCCTTGCACGCCATCCCCGGCGGCTGGGCGGAGGTGAGCCGCATGGCGCATCTCGAAGGCAACAAGCTGGCGGTGTTCAACTTCCATTTCAATTGGCACGAGCCTTACTTATTCTGGTCGGGCCTGGTGGGCGGAGCGTTTCTGAACACGGCCAGTCATGGCACTGATCAGTTGATCGTCCAGCTTCTGCTGGCCGCGCGTAAGAAACGGGAAAGCCAGGCGGCCCTGCTTGCAAGCGGTCTGGTCATCCTGCTGCAATTCACCCTTTTCCTGGTGGTGGGCGTAACGCTTTTTGCGTTCTACCGGCATTTTCCGCCGCCTCACGACTTTGCTCGCGCGGACCAGATATTCCCCACCTTCGTTGCGACCCAACTGCCCCGAGGGCTGGCCGGCTTGCTGATCGCGGCCATCATTGCGGCGGGCATGGCAAATCTCAGTGCCGCCTTTAATTCCCTGGCTTCGAGTTCGGTAATGGATTTCTACAAGCCGTTCATTCGTCCCAATGCCGACGAGAAGCATTATCTTGCCGTCTCACGTGGGATGATCTTAGCCTGGGGCACGGTGCTGGTGAGCATCGCCCTGGTGGCCCAATTACTTCACCGCAGCGCTCTGGAATTGGCTCTCACGATTGCCAGCGTTCCCTACGGCAGCATGCTGGGAATCTTTCTGTTGGGTGTGCTGACCAAGCGCGCCAACACCCGGGGCGCTTTGACCGGCGCGCTGGTCGCCCTGGCCGTAATGGTTTTTGTAGTAGCTTATACGCCCATTGCCTGGACATGGTACGTCGCCATCGGGACGGTGGTGACGTTCGTTGTGGGGTGGGTAGCCAGCGGACGGCGATCGGCGTCGTAGGTCGGCCTGGTGGCCGCCTCGGGGCAACCACAGGGGTTGCCCCAAACCCCGCACCACCAACTCTACTGCCGCGTTACGCAAATAGGTGAAACACGCTGGCCGTATGCTGTCATGCTGAGCGAAGCGAAGCATCCCCGCAGTTTCGCGGAGAAAACAACTGCGGAGACCCTTCGCTGCGCTCAGGGTGACAGACCACCTGCTGTTTCACTTTCTTCGGTAACGCAAAACTAGGTCCAAGGATTCAGGAGGGCCTTCAAAATCGAATCAAAGTGTGCAGTGTTACGGGTGACGAGGGTCAATTGGTGAACCTGGGCAGTGGCTGCCAGGAAGGCATCCATGGCTTCGAGAGGCCGCCCCGCCGCCTCGCTTCTCGCCACAAGCTTGCCGCAGGCGTCGGCTATAGCCGAATCGATGCTCAGGACCCTTCCTTCGAATCGCATCGGCAGCTCGTTCTCTAACCATGCGCTCAACTGTCTTTGACGCCGGCCCGTGGCTAGGCGCTCGATGCCCTGGCGCAGTTCCGCGAGAGTCACCACGCTGAGAAAGACCTGGTCTTCGTTGGTCCCGGCCAGCCACGCCACGACGCCCGGATTGGGGCGTGGCTTCACCCATTCTGAAACGACGTTGGTATCGAGCAGAAAACTCATAATCCCGCCTTACGAAGGCCACCGCGCAGGCGGGCAGGTTCCCCTTTCGCCGCGTCTTGCGCTCCCATTCGTCAGCGGCAACTACGACGGCGGCCTTGCGTCCGTTCCTCGTAATCGTTTGCGGCCCCAGAGATCGCGCCTTGTCGATGACCTCGCTGAATTTCGCCTTGGCTTGGGCGACTGTCCACGCATCCACGCCCACGGTTTACCTCCCTGCGCTAAAAGCAAATATAGTCATGATAGTCATTTTGATTTCGCGAATGCAAGCGGCAATAAAACACGCAAGGATCAGATGCCTTCCATCTGACTGCTTCCGAGCCGGGTGAGGGCTGGGTGGAGCTAGCCTCCACCCGTTCCCGGGTCGTGCGGTTTCCGCTCCGGCCATTGCCATTCACGTCCGATCGGCTCGTCGTTGAGGCGGAAGACGCAGAACAGCCCGTTGTCTCGCTGGACGGGAAATGGCTTGCGTTTGTTCGCGAGGCGCGGGGGCACGCAGGCCTGTGGGTCAAGGAGCTGCTGCCGAAGGCGAACACTACGAGCGCCAGCGCTGCCGGATGGCAGGCGGGGGACGACGAGTCGAGCGTCCTCGAAGCGGCGTTCTTCCCCGATGATCGAATCGTCTTCGCCGCCGAGACCGGCCGCTCGACGGCGCTTTTTACGCTTGATCCCGAAACGCAGCGTATAGCGCCGCTCTCGGTCTCCTCGCGCCTAACCCGCTATCCGGCCGTTTCTCCCGATGGCCAGTGGCTGGCTTACAGTCAAGCTGAGGCGGGCAGTTGGCGACTCTGGGTGATGAGATTTTCGACGGGAGAAAAGCGCCCCCTGACTATTGGTGACTGTAATTCGATTGCTCCCGCTTGGTTTGGCGACTCGAAAACTTTGGTTTACGCTACGGATTGCGGGCGGGCAATGGGCCTGACGGCGCTGTGTCGTGTCCGGGCGGCGCCGTGAACGTCACAATCGTTCGCAGCGCCTCTCTGACGGCCGGGCGAGCAGAGGCCGCGGGGATCTCGGCATTGACGACGCCTCGTGTTGCGTTACCGAAGAAAGTGAAACAGCCCACGGCCTGTCACCCTGAGCGCAGGGCAGGGTCTCCGCAGTTGTTTTCTCCGTGAAACCAAGCCCGTGGATTCCCGCTTTCGCGGGAAGGACGCGACTTTGCGGAGTTTTCGTCCGCAGTCCCCGCCTTGCGCCATTGCCTTCAGATGTCCGGGGCACTGGGGTTATTTCAGCTTTGCGTACTCCGCCTTGGCTTGCTTGAGGATGGGAATGTCGGGGTCGGCGTCTTTCCAGAGCGTGAGGAAGTGCTGATAGGCGGCGCGGGCTTTGGCGAGGGCGTCCTGCTGTGGCACGGGCGTCTCGCCCGTGGTGCTGGCGTGGTTTCTCACGGCCGGGACGGCCGTGCCACCTGTGCCAGCTTCCAGGCCGTAAGCACGCGCCAGTCCCAATCGGGCCAGCGCACCCCAGGGAAAGTTCCCCACCAATCCTCGGTGGTCGATGAACTTCTGGAATTCCGCTGCCGCTCGGACGCCGTCGTGCTGCATGAGATAGGCTTCCCCACGCAAATAAGCGGGGCACAGCAGTATCGTGAGCTGCGTTGGTAGGGCAAGTTCTATCGTGCTCGCCACCTTCAGCAGTTCGATTGCCCGGTTCGGGTCTTTGCGTTCCAGGGCAACCCCCGCCCGGATGGTGGGCAGCCAATACCTCTGGACTAGTGTGTCCAGCGGATAGGTCCTGTCGAGTTCGGCCGCCAGCTTCTCGGCCCCTGCGGTGTCGGCCGCCTGCGCCAGGGCCAGTGCAGCCACTGCTCGCACATCGCGGTTCGGGGCCAGCCTCAACGCCGCGTTGGCCTCGGCACGAGCTTGTTCCCGGTTTCCCGCTTCTACCTCGCGCAGCGCTGCCGCTGTCTCATAGGCTGCGGCCGTCTCTTTGGCGTCGTTCCGCTGGGCTGAATCCATCGCCCGCCCGGTCAGCTCGTGCGCGTTCTTCAGCTTCCCGTACCAACCTTCTGTGTCCGCCTGCGTGGCCAGCAACAGGTCTTCCGCGCCCGGCTTGTTCATCGCGGCCGAGAGCAACTGCGCCATCTGCGCTGTTTCGCCCTTCAGAAAAGCCAACCAGTAGCGGCCCTGGAGGAGATACTCATGCTCCAGCTTCCGCTCCTCCGCCTGCTTGTACGTCGCCTCCGCTTCATCCAGCCGGTTGAGGTCAGTGTAGTCAGCGGCCAGGTTGAGATAGCTGAGCACATTGTTTGGCTCCAGGCGCAGGGCCTCTTGAGCTGCCTCCATTGCCTTTTCCCAAGTTCCCAGACGGGCGGAAATAACGCCCAGAGTTCCGTAAGCCATGTTGTCTCTTGGGTAGGTCTGCTGCCACAGCTCGTAGGTCTGCGCTGCCTTCTCCAACTCTCCCGTCACTCTGATGTAATAGAACCCCTCGATGGAGCACCGCTCACGTTCGCTTACTCTCTCCCGGAGGTCGTAAGCCTTCCGTGCATTCGCCGACGCCCGCCCGGCTTCGTTGAGGTCGCCGTAGGTAGACGATATGGCTCGGTAGGCCATGGCGAAATTCGGGTCAAGGTCCACCGCCCGTTTGAAGAATAGCAGGGAGGCAGTGCCCCCTTTCGTATAGCCGGTCTTTACTCCCAGGCTGTACGCTTTCAGTGCCTCCAGCGACGAAGTGGTCTCCTCCTCCACCGGCGTGGCATATTTCTGCAGCGTGCTGAGCGACTCGCCTAGTCTGCTCCGCATACTGACCGCCGTAGCGTCCAGGGCCTTGAGCACCGCTTCCTTACTTGTCGCCTGCTCCTGCGCCTCCGCCAGCACATCCCCCGTTTCGCAGTTTACGGCCTTCAAGCCAATGACGTACTGGCTGCCCAGCCCTGCAATCGAGCCGGTCAGCATGGCCTTGCTGCCCGTGCGTTGGCAGACCTCGCGTGTGATCTCCGGCGTCAGCCGGTCACCGGCGGGGCGGCCCATCAGCTTCAATGTCTCGTTGACCTTGCGGTCGGAAATCAGGGCGAGAAAGGGCGATTGCTCAAGCTGTACCGAGAGCCCCTGCTTCAGCGTGTCATCGAATACGCTGTCACCGGTCTTGTTGTCGAAATCGGAGAGGACGATGGTGTCCTTGTCGGTCAGGCGGGCCATGGCCTGCCGTGAGCGGAAGTACAACGTTCCCCCGATGGCAGCCGCGACAAGTACCAAGGCGGCGGGAACAAGGGCGTTCCAGCGTTTCCTGCCCGCCACAGGAACTTGGTCCGCTCTCAGCTCGCTCGATGGCGAACCCCGCCCGGGTTCCGTGCCGCGTTTCATGCGCAGTAAGTCGATCCGAAGGTCAGAGGCCGTCTGATAGCGTGTCACCCGGTCTTTCTCCAGCGCCTTGTTGATGATGCGTTCCAACTCTACCGGGCAGGCGGGGTTCAACCTCAGCGGGGATGTCGGTGCGCGATTCAGAATGGCATCGTGAATCACCGCTGTAGTGACCCCTCCGAACGCCTGCTTGCCGGTGGCCATCTCATAGAGCACCGCGCCGAAGCTGAATACGTCCGTGCGGGCGTCGAGTTCTTCTCCCCGCGCCTGCTCCGGCGACATGTAGGCCACCGTTCCCATCACCGCGCCCGGGCTGGTTAAGTGTTCCTCTGCGGTTCCGGCGGCGGCGGTCGGCATCTCTTGCAGGCCTTCTTTCCCCAGCCCCCAGCCCCTAGCACCCAGCCCCCGTTTTTCCGGTGCCAGCTTGGCCAAGCCGAAGTCCAGGACCTTCGCCTGGCCACGAGTCGTGACGAAGATGTTCGCTGGCTTGATGTCCCGATGGATGATGCCCTTGAAATGGGCAGTGTCCAGCGCATCGGCAATCTGAATCCCCAGGTCCAGTGCTTCGTCCGTCTTGAGCGGTTTTCCGGCGAGTCGATGCTTCAGTGTCTGCCCCTCCAAATATTCCATGTCAATGAAGGGCATGCCCCCGTGCTCCTCAATCGCGTGGATGGTGCAGATGTTGGGATGGTTGAGCGCCGACGCCGCCTGAGCCTCGCGCTGGAACCGTTCCAGGGCTTGCCGGTCCCTGGAGAGTTCTTCAGGCAGGAACTTCAGGGCGACGGTGCGCTTGAGCTTTGTGTCTTCGGCCTTATAGACCACACCCATGCC
>JBEKMN010000111.1:0-17038 GCA_050008495.1 Terriglobia bacterium
AGGTTGGCCCACAACTGGAAACCATGCATTCGGCCGTCATCATCACCCTTCGGCATCTCCTGGTGGATGATGCCGCTCCCCGCCGTCATCCACTGGACATCGCCGGCGGCGATGGCGCCGCTGTGCCCGAGGCTGTCGCCGTGCTCGACGGTTCCCGCGAGGACGTACGTGATGGTCTCGATCCCGCGGTGAGGATGCCATGGAAAGCCAGCCAGGTAATCCTCCGGACGGTCATTCCTGAAGTCGTCGAGGAGGAGAAACGGGTCGAACTCGGACGTGTTGCCGAAGCCGAACGCGCGGCGCAGATGAACGCCGGCACCTTCCAGGGTCGGCTTCGCCTTGATGAGCCGCTTAATAGGTCGAAGGGACATGTTGTCCTCCAATACTGAGAGTCTACATTGTTGAACGCAGACCTGCAAGTATTCCGGTCCTCCGTCGGTAGTGTCCGAATTCGACTGTAGGGCCGCCCCTTGGGGCGGCCTGGCCAGGGCAAGCCCCGGCCCTACATCCCATATTAGGACACTACCCCCCGTCCATCGTTTGTACATCCGGTAAGCAGGAGGGTATACTCCCGGACGGCTCCCGCAACGCAAGCCGCGCGCTCCAGAGAGCCAAATCCATATCGATAAGGAGACGCCATGTGGACACGAAGAGACTTCCTGCGAATGGCTCTGGCCCTGCCCGCTGGGTCATGGCTCGCACGCTATCAAGCGCTGGCCGCGCCTTTGCGCGGTGCGGTCAAGATCACGTCCATCAAGGCGCTGCAACTGGATTTTGAAGGCGATGGTTGTCTGGTCAAGATTGAGACCGACGCCGGAATTACCGGGTACGGAGAAACCGGCGTGGATGTCGCAACGGCGCGCGCCCGCATCCCGCTCTTGCACCTCGTCGGCGCCGACCCCCTCGCCATCGAGCGTCATTTCCAGGCTATGGCCGGAGCCATTCATCCTTTCCGGCCGATCATCCCCTTGATCAGCGGAATCGACATCGCTTTGTGGGATGTGGCCGGGAAGATTCTGGATCTCCCCATCTACAAGCTGATGGGAGGGCCGCTGCGCGATGGCGTGCTGTTGTATTCACACGGGGATTTTATTAAGGACATGAGCAGCCCGGCCTCGTGCCGCGAGTGGGCGCAGATGATCCGCGAGCAGCCCGAAGGCTTTACGACTTTCAAGATCGAGCCGAAGCAGGCCCTCGCTGCCGACGAAGAGGTGGGCCCCACCGTCACCACCGCGCAACTGAGGAAAATCGCCCGGGGATTCGAGAACGTGCGCGCCGCCGTGGGCGATGACATCGACATCGCCGTCCATTGCCACAACCAGTGGGACACCCCCAGCGCGATTGCCGTGTCCAGGGCCACCGAATCGATGAAGCCATTGTTCATTGAAGACCCGCTGAGCAGCGTCGAATACTGCGAATCGTGGATGGCGGTCAAGCGGGCGACACGCACTCCGGTCCTGACCGGGGAAAAGCTCGAGATGGTCAAACAGTTCAAACCCTTTATCGATACTCAGGCGGTGGACATCATCCATCCCGATGTTTCCTATGCGGGTGGTATCAGCGGCTGCCGGAGGATCGCCGACTACGCGGCGCTGTACCGCACGCCCATGGCCCTGCACAACGTGGGGACACTGGTGCGGACGTATGCCTCGGTTCAACTCGCCGCAGCGATTCCAAATTTCTACCGCTCTGAAAACCGTCTGGGCCGCCCCGGACGCATGGTCGAGAAGATGGCTGCGGGAAAGCCGCCGGTGGTTAGGAACTCGACCTTTCAGCTTCCGGAGGGGCCCGGCCTCGGTCTCGAAATCGACCCCGGCTTCATGCGCGAGCACACGCCACGTGGGGAAGGCTGGACCTGACCTCATTGCTTCCGCCCCTGCAGGGTTTCCGCGACCTTCTCTTATCAGGATCGGGTTGACCGGCGTTTTCCCCGGTGTAATTCTATTCCGTCAGGACGTTACTGTCCCCTCAAGGTTCTTTGGGGCGACTGAGCTACAAACCTTGGCCCGGCGCCATTCCGTGTTGCCTCTACTAGCCCTTCGACTGAAGGTGGGCGGGTTCTAGAACGTGCGGGCCGACTCTCGTCCGCAGCGCGGCTCGAATCTGTCCGATGCGTTCGATGAGCTTGAGCTGCGGATAGACCTCGTCAAGCGCCTGAATCAGGACAGCATCCTCCACGCTGACCATGAGGCCGGGATCGAACCACTGCGCCGGCTCGATGGGCCCAAAGTCGAACAAGGCGGCCGAGGATCCTGGCCGGATCTGCGCGCTGACCGCCAGGTGCACCGGCTCGCACCACTCGCAGGGCAGGCGCAACTTCAGGGCCCCCAGCCATATCAAGTGCAGTTTGTAAGTACCGGGGGTGACGCTTGCGATCTGCTCGTTCGCAAGTGGGCTAAGTCTCTCCATGAAGCCTTTCTCGAAGATGGTACCCCTCAGATTATCGGCGCCCATTTTCACCGCTGACAGCTTGCCCCCCGGGCCAACGTCGATAGTGACCGGTAACGTGGTCGTGACGACGAAGCCGATTTGGCGCGAGACATTGTCGAAGGCGGCGTCGATCCCGGACTGGTACTTGTCGCGGATAACGCTCAGAATTGCCACAAGGTCGTCGTGCAACTTGATGACCCCCGGATGTGCGGGTTCACGCCAATGCCCGAAAATAGATAACTTTTCGTCTGCCATTTCACACCTCCTCAATTTGTCTTCAGTTATTCCGCCATTACAACCCGATGCCGCCTGCAGAGGGGGCATCGCTCTTGACCATCAACACTCCTCTGTTTTGCGTCCTGTCACCCGCGACACAAATTCAGCATAGGGAACGGGCGAGGGCAGAACGCCAAAGTGTACGTCGATTCCGGATCCGAGTTCCCAAGCGCGCTGATCGCTATCCCCCAGGCGATCCAAGCCGAGATAGGGTACGGGCCGTCCCCCGAAAAAGGGAAAAGGAATCTCGGGGGCAGGCCTCGGCGCGCTCGTTTCGCCTCCTACGAACCGGTCATAGGCGCGCGTCAGCGCGGCCAGCACACGCTCTCCCTCGTCCCTGAGGACTTCTCCTGATGAGTCGACGCGCCTTCGCATCTCGCGTGCGAATCCGCGTATCGCAACCTGGTCGCGGGGATCCGAAGCCACGATCCAGTCGTGCACCTCACATAGGTGCGCGTAAGTGTCCAGGTTTGTGCGTTTGATGAAATTACGTACCGAGCTGCGCAGCGTTTGAGTGATAACCTGCGGATAAAAGCGCCGCAGCAGTTGGAAGTAGAAGTCCACCTGCATGTTGAAATAATGGAGACCGTTGTCATTGAAGTTGCGGTCGAAGAATGCGAAGTTGGAAATCTGGTGGAAGGTTTCGCAGTGCGGATCGCTCAAGCGGTAATCGTAGCCGAAGTAATCCCCCAGCAGTTCTCCCCGGGCCACGAGCTTGCTTTCCAGACCCGTACCGGCGTAGGCCTCCGCGCGGCAGAAATTGAGCGGATTCTCTACGTTCTTCTCCAGGAAGCGGAGGTTAACCCGAATGTCGTCCATCGTCGTGTCGGGTTCGAACATCAGGATGTTGTAGGCGACGTGGACATCGAAATCGTTCAGAATCTGAAGGGCCGTGTGGATCTGATCGATGCTGCACTTCCGATTCAGGTTCCGCAGACCGTTCTCAGAGGCGTTTTCCACCCCCAGGAAAACGCGGAAAAGGCCGAGATCATCCAGGACACGCACGGCCTCGTAGGTGATGCTGTCGGGCCGCGCCTTCACCGCGATCGCAATGTTTCGGACTCCCTCTTTCTCGAGACCGGTTCGTAAGGCCTCGAAGCGGCGTAGCGCGTCTTCAGGCCGCGGCAAAAAGAAATTGTCGTCCTGCATGTTGAATATGCGGACACCGTCCTCGTGATAGAGCTGCTTCATTTCTGCAATGACGTTTTCCGCGCTCCGAATCCGGAACTTCCTGCCTCCCCCTTTCTTGTACCAGGCATTGATGCTGCAGAAGGCACAGTCGCGCCAGCATCCGCGGCTAGTAAGGAGGCTGGCAATCGGCTTATCAAAGTAACGGTGGTAGTGCGTGCGTTCGGGAAAGGCCAGCAGGTCCAGGTTGTCCGGATTGCCTTTAGAGGGGTTCGTCTGCACGGTTCCGTCTGGCAACCGGAAGCACAACCCCTGCACCTGGGAGTAGTCGGAGAGATGGTCGGCAAGCGATACGATGATCTCCTCGCCCTCACCGAGGCCCACGGAATCGAAGACGGGAAAATCACGGAGAAGGCGCTCAGCGTTGAAGCAAGCAAAGTGGCCGCCTGCGATGATGTGCCCGCGATATCCTGACTCCCGGAGTGCAAGAGCGAGCTGGCAGAATTCCCTCGCTCGGCCGGTAAAGACCATGGATAGTCCGACGATTTCCGGCTTGAACTGGGAAACACGTTCCACGGCTTGGGCTATGTCATCCCTGGCATTGAACGGGACAATTTCCGCGCTGTGACCGCCCGCGTGCAAGGCGGAAGCCATATAGCGCAGTCCCAGGTTTTCCTCTAGTTCGGCGCCGACGAGCGAGACTCTCATTGTTCACCTCCGTGCAGGGATGGTAACGGCTATGCCTTCCGCCATTCTCCGCCAAGAGAGTTGGCGAAGGAATAGTTGACCGGAGAGTAATCTACGCCCGCCTCGTTGTCAAGAAGACAGTTTGTCAGAAGACAGTTTGTCCCTAGGCAAATAGCATGTTTTGATTCGTCGTTACGCCGGTCCCGAATGGCCGTCCCTGAGTAGCACTAGGGGTCATTTCCTTATCCTGCCGCGAAGAAAAAATTCACCACAGAGAGCGCAGAGAAAAGTACTTCTGCTCGCGCGAGCAGGGATTACAAGGTTACGGTTCCTTGTTTGTTGACCCACAGTCTTTGCCTGCATCTCTTCTCCGTGACCTCTGTGGTCCCGCAGGCGCGAGATGAAATCCTTCTTGGGTTGCGGCCAAGGGCGGCACTGTCCTCGAGGCCTGAAACCGCCGGTGACGGAGGATAAGCAACAACGGCTCAACACCAAGCATGACGACATCGAAAGAATGACCGCGATGGGCAGAGCTCTCTCGGTGCTCGGATACCGGTCGTATTATCTCCATGTGCTAAACGATGGAAGGCGCCGAAGGTGCTGATTCGGCCCATTCCCCCAGGAGTTCGAAACTGCCGGGTCACTCCGGGTGAGCCTTCGTCTGAGGAGTACTGCGTCTGGACTGGGGCCACTCTCCGGGAAGCCGACTTTTCAGGCCGAATCCCAAACCTGGTGACCAACAAACGGAATGTGTGCTCACCTGACAGTTAGCGCCCTCTTCAGAGAATCTGGATGCACACCAAATTGTCCCCTTGAAACTACATTTGTGTTGACTTTTTCAATAGGAATGCTATACTTTAGCCCAATACTTTTCTGGGCCAATAATGAACCGATACTTCGTCGTTCTGTGCCTTTGTGTTTGTGTCCTCTTCGGCACGCAGACTGCCGCACAGACCAGACGCGCCCTGCTCATCGGCATCAACACCTACCAGCCCCAAGGCACCAGTGCGCAGCATGCTGCCGGCTGCACGTGCGGTCGCTGCGAACTGGCCAAATTCCCGAACCTGGAGGGCGCGGTCAACGATGCACAGTCAATGGCCGACTTGCTCACTAACCCCAAGTTCGGTTTTCCGGGGGACCAGGTCATCATGCTCACCAATCCTGCGCCAGTGCAGCCGCGGCCCGGAGTTGTGGTCGTCCCCGCCGTGCAGACCAATCGCGACGGCATTCTCGCTGCTATGCAAGAATATCTCGTCGACGTGCCGCGCTCGGGCGACACCGTGGTTTTTTATGACGCCAGCCACGGCTCCTTGCGCGTCAACAGCCAAGGCAACAAACTCACGGTGCTGGTGAATGGTAAGTACGTTCATGCAGACAGCACGCTCGTCCCCGCCGACGCCTACAAGGGTGGTTACGATGTGCGCGACCGCGAGATGACCCGCATCTTCAACGCCGCCCTGGACAAGGGGATTCGTCTCACGGTGATTTTTGACAGTTGCCATAGCGGCGGCGCCACCCGCGGCATCGGCCCGAGGTATCGCGAGCGCACTCTGGCCTATGATCCGCGCGACATCAATGAAGCTCCCGACGTTCTTCCCAATGGACAACCGCGGCCTGCGCCCACGGAGCGCCCGGACAATCCGGCCCTGGTCTTCTCCGCTGCGCAGCAGGACCAATCGGCGAAGGAATCGCCTCCGTCAGACACGGTGACTGAGCCGCACGGGGCCTTCACCGCCGCTCTTGTCGAGGCGCTGCAAGTCCTGCCCGCCAACGCGCCGGCCTCCCTCGTCTATCAGCGTGTGAAGGCGGTGCTCGAGGGCAGCAGTATCTCCGACCAGGAACCCGATCTCGATGCCACGGCCGCGCGCCGGCAGCAGCCGCTTTTCGGCGGCGCGGCGGGGGACTCCGGCAGAGTCCGCACCGCTGCCCTCAAGACCGATGACGACGGCGCCGTCTGGCTCGACATCGGCCGCGTCTCCGGCATCGGCAGCGGCAGCGAATTCACCTCGATGATCAAAAACAGCGGGGGGCAGACCATCAAACTCCGAGTTGCAGATCTGCAGGGCATCGCTCGTTCTACAGCCAAAGTCATCAGCCCGCCGGGCGCAACGGTCGCCGCCGGAGAAGTCTTCGAGCTGACGAAATGGGTTCCGGCAGAGTCCGCGCCGCTGCGTTTCTGGCTCTGGCCTTCCAACCTATCTGAAGACGATATTCTCGCCGCTGCCGCGCAGATCAAAGCCGCCGGAGTCGCCTCCGTCTCGGATCCAGCCGAGGAGCCGTGGACTGACATCCTCTGCTGGGACGGCACAAACTGGACCGTTCAACATGCCGGCACGCCGGTGCCCATCAGCCTGGGCGCAAAACTTACGGCGAATGCTTTGAAGCAACACCTTCCCGCCGGCGCAAAACTCTGGGTAAACCTCCCGCCGCCAAACGAGCTGGCCGCGAAGCTCGCGCTGCATGACAGCAACAGCGCCGTCCAGGCCGCGCCCGATCTTGCTGGCGCAAACTACATCCTCACCGGCGTGCTCACCGAGGCCGGACCCGCCTATGCTTGGTTCCATAAGAGCGAATTCGCCGCCGGCCCACGCGCATCAATCACCACCGACCACAGCCCCGGTTGCTCCACCACGTCGCAGTATCCCGTGCGCACTGACTGGGTGTTGCTTGCCGATGTGACCGTCCTCGACAAGAGCGTAGTGGCGCTGAACAAGTACGCAGCGCTGCTGGCCAAAGTGCACGGCTGGCTCGAACTGGCCGATAGCCCCAGCAGCACATCCAGCGCCGACTACTACACGCTAACTATGGTCAAAGCACCCGACCAGACGCCGTTGCCCGCAGACCAGCCCGTGCACGAGGGCGACAGGATGAAGATGGCCCTGAACTCAGACGATCGCATCATCGACCGGCGATGGGTCTACATACTCGACATCGATTGCCACGGCAAAGGCTCGTTGCTCTATCCGCTCGACTACTCTGAGAACCAGTTTCCCAGCGCTGCTGACAACGGCCTCCAGATCGTCCTGCCCGGCGCGCACACCCTGCGCATCGGCCCGCCCTACGGTGTGGACACGCTCATTCTGCTCAGCACCGCGCAACCGCTGCCGGACCCCTATGCGCTGAACTTTGAGGGCGTCGCCTCGCGCGGCACTCGCGGAACGGAATCACCCTTGCAGAAGCTGCTTACCGACACCAGCGGTGGCACCCGTGGTCCCCGGCCGGAGATACCCACCAACTGGGGCCTATACTTGATGACCATACGCAGCATTCCAAAGGATGCCGCCAAATGACTCCTGTATGCTGGCGCGTTTCTCGTCGACGTTACCGCCCGTAAGATCGAATCTTCTTGAAGGAGAATGAACATGCCCGTTTCCCGCCGACGCTTCGTTACTGATGCCTCCACCCTCGGCTTGCTCACCGCGCTTCTGCCCAAGCTTGCTGCCGCGCAAACCGCCGGCGCGCAGGCTTCCGCAGAGGATACGCCACACGACTCCTACCAGTTCTGGAATGGTTTTTTTGACTCCGTCAACCCCTACAGTCCCAACTATGGGCAGAAAGCAGCGGCGCGCGGGCCGGGAGACCAGCTTCCCGACCCCGCTGCCATGACGCAGTATCTGCACTACAAGACCGACGAGAAGAAGCTGCGCTATGCCACGGACATCGGCAAAGGCGAATTGCTGGACCACCCCGGTGACGTTGCCGTGAGCATCGCTCTCTCGCAGTATCGTCCCGGGACTGGCGACAGCAATGTGCATGCGGCGCAGTTGCGCGTAGACACATCACAGATACACCCCTTTATGAACATCCTCGCTCCCCTGGCGTGGACGGCGATCGCCTCGCTGAAGCCGGACAAGAGCGGCAAGATACCGTCGCTCGACCAGCTCGGATTCAAGTCGCCCCAAGCTACGCAGGGCACCAGCAAGATCCTGCTCAATCAGGGTACAGGCAAGCTCGCCGTCAACATCTCCAAGGCCGCCAAGACTTCTGCCTTCGTGAAGGCGCTCAACGTAATGATTGCCGGCGCAAAGATGGTGGCGCCTCTGGTCAGCCTGCCAGCCATCAGTGTGCCTGCGCTCAGCTCGTTTACGGAAGTATTGAGTTACTGGGAAAACCGGACAAAATTTCTCATGGCTGGCAACCTGACCGCCGCTGTTGCTACGCAGCAGGCGTTCGACGATCCCGAGCGCGAAGACCGCTACATCGGCCTGCTCAATGGCGACTATCTGATGGTCCCGCAGAAGCACACTGACGAACTGGCCAAGGAATTGCCGAATCTCGACCTGGTGCAGGGCTATCTGGTGCGCAAGGACGCAGACCCGAATCTGCCCCTGCAAAGCCGCGCCCAGAGCACTCTACCCGGCATCACTTACGCCAGCATGCGCGTCGGCGTGCAGCCATTGGAGGCATCGGCCCCAGCCAAACCTGCGGCCGCCGCAGCGAGTGAAGGCTCTCCCAGCAAGAGCGGCAGCAAGAAGGGTTCAGGCAAGAGCGGCTCAGGTGGCAGCACGAAGAAGCCGTAGCAGTGTGTCCTATTCATTGCGGGCATGCTGGATGAAATGAGGTGTGGGATGGCGGACATTCGTCACAGGCGATCAGTGCGGTGGTGCTTCTTCATGATGCTGGCAGTGGCCTGCCTCATGCGATGTTCTCCTGCGTGCGCGCAGAGTTCGACGCTACAGGACCAGATAAAGCAGCGTGAGCCGACCCCGGCCAAAATCGGCTCCGTGGGCGCGTCGAAGAACGCACTACCAACCCGAACGGGCGAAGCAGTCGAGCTCGTACCCGGCAAACCAATTGAGCGAGAGATGAAAGCTGGTGAGACTCATTCCTATTGGTTAACCGTCGGGGCCGGCCAATACGCCCATGTCGTCGTTGATCAGCGCGGTATCGATGTGGTGCTCGCTTTGATCGGAGTGGATGGGCAGGAGCTGATCGAGATGGACAGCCCCAATGGCACGCACGGGCCCGAAGCGGCGTCACTCGTTGCACAGGCATCGGGCACGTATCGAGTGGACGTGCGATCGCTTGACAAGAATGCTCTTCCCGGGCGCTATGAGGTGACGGTCGAACCGCTGCGATTCGCGACATCGCAGGATAGGAATCGCGTTGCCGCCGAAATGTTGTTTGCAGAGGCAGCGCGCCTGAAGGCACAAGGTACAACGGATGGGGCGCGCAGGGCGATCGTCAAATTCGAAGAGGCGCTTGGCTCCTGGCGGGTTTTGGGGGATCCCCTTCGCGAAGCTTACACCCTCGAGTTAATCGGCTGGACCTACGAGGATTTGGGCGAGAAGCAGAAGGCGCTGGAGTATTACACCCAGGCATTGCCGGTTTTGCGCGAGGTGGGCGACCGCCGCGGCGAGGCGACTACTCTAAGCATTATCGGGGGGTTCTATAGCGCTCTGGGGCAGAAGCAAAAGGCGCTGGAGTACTACAACCAGGCATTGCCGGTTCGGCGCGAGGTGGGCGACCGCAGCGGCGAGGCGACTACTCTGAACAATATCGGCGGGGTCTATGACGCTCTGGGGGAGAAGCAGAAGTCCCTGGAGTTTTTCAACCAGGCATTGCCGATCGAGCGCGAGGTGGGCGACCGCAGCGGCGAGGCGACTACCCTGAACAATATCGGTAGGGTCTATGACACTCTGGGGCAGAAGCACAAAGCGCTGGAGAATTACAACCGGGCATTGCCGATCGAGCGCGAGGTGGGCGACCGCCGGGTCGAGGCCGTGACCCTGAACAATATCGGCCTGGTCTATTCCGATGTAGGGCAGAAGCAGAAGGCGCTGGAGTACTACAACCAGGCATTGCCCATGGAGCGCGAGGTGGGCGACCGCAGCGGCGAGGCGGGGACCCTGACCAATATCGGCGCAGTCTATGACGCTCTGGGGCAGAAGCAGAAGGCGCTGGAGTATTACAACCAGGCATTGCCCATTACGCGCGCGGTGGGCGACCGCAGCGGCGAGGCGATGACCCTGACCAATATCGGCGGGGTCTATGACGCTCTGGGCCAGAAGCAGAAGGCGCTGGAGTACTACAACCAGGCATTGCCCATGGAGCGCGAGGTGGGCGACCGCAGCGGCGAGGCGACTACCCTGAACAATATCGGCTTGGTCTATTCCGACCTAGGGCAGAAGCAGAAGGCGCTGGAGTATATCAACCAGGCATTGCCGATTCGGCGCGAGGTTGCCGACCGCAACGGCGAGGCGGCGACGCTGAACAGTATCGGCTCGGTCTACGACGCTCTGGGGCAGAAGCAGAAGGCGCTGGAGTATTACAACCAAGCATTGCCCATGGAGCACGAGGTGGGCGACCGCAACGGCGAGGCGGTGACCCTGAGCAATATCGGGACAGTTTACAACGCTCTGGGGCAGAAGCAGAAGGCGCTGGAGTACTACAATCAGGCATTGCCGATTGAGCGCGAGGTGGGCGACCGCAGCGGCGAGGCGACTACCCTGCGCAATATCGGCTTGGTCTATGACGATCTGGGGCAGAAGCAGAAGGCGCTGGGGTATTACAACCAAGCATTGCCCATGGAGCGCGAGGTGGGCGACCGCCGCGGCGAGGCGACTACCCTGAACAATATCGGCTGGGTCTATAACACCCTGGGGCAGAAGCAGAGGGCGCTAGAGTATTTCAACCAGGCATTGCCGATTGGGCGCGAGGTGGGCGACCGCAGCGGCGAGGCGACTACTCTGAGCAATATCGGCAATGTTTATAGCGATCTGGGCCAGATGCAGAAGGCGCTGGAGTATTACAACCAAGCATTGCCGATTCGGCGCGAGGTGAGCGACCGCAGCGGCGAGGCGACTACCCTGAACAATATCGGCTGGGTCTATGACGCTCTGGGGCAGAAGCAGAAGGCGCTGGAGTACTACAACCAGGCATTGCCGGTTCTGCGCGAGGTGGGCAACCGCAACACCGAGGCGGTGACCCTGAGCAATATCGGCCTGGTCTATGACGAACTGGGGCAGAAGCTGAAGGCGCTGGAGTATTACAACCAGGCATTGCCCGTCGAACGCGAGGTGGGCGACCGCAGCGGCGAGGCGACGACCCTCAACAACATCGGCGGGGTCTATGACGCTCTGGGGCAGAAGCAGAAGGCGCTGGAGTACTACAACCAGGCATTGCCCGTCGAACGCGAGGTGGGCGACCGCAGCGGCGAGGCGACGACCCTGGCCAATATCGGCGCGGTCTATGGCGCTCTGGGGCAGGAGCAGAAGGCGCTTCTGAACGAAGTGGCCGCTCTGTCGCTGGCCAAGGCGGTGGAAGATCCAGACTTGCAGGGCAGGATTGACACCTCGCTGATGAGCCACTTCCGCGATCAAAAACGCCCAGAAGTCGCGATCTTCTTTGGCATGGATGCGGTGAACTCCTTCCAGCAGATGCGCAGGGACATCTCCGGGCTGGATAAGGACGTGCAGGCGGGCTTTGCGAAATCGAAGTCGGCAACATATCGCGAACTGGCTGAACTGCTCGTGCAGAGCGACCGTCTGGGCGAAGCCGAACAAGTCCTCGATCTCCTCAAAGAAGAGGAACTGAAGGAAGTGGTGCGCGGCGCGGCCGGTAATGCCGCAGCCAAGGTCAAGCCACTGAAACTCACCGAAGCGCAACAGAGGGCGCAGAGCGAGTTGGCTGCTCCCGAGAAGACGGCAGTGGCCCTCACCGCATTGAGCGTGGAGTATGCTGCATTGCTGGCCAACGAGAAGCGAACTTCCGCGGAAGACGCTCGACTGAAAGTGCTGGAGGCGGGCATCGAGCAAGGGAACGGAGAGGTTTCGGACTTCTTCAAGAATACGCTCTACCCGGAGCTGAAGCAGAAGGCAGGCACAGAGGATGCCAATGCGCGAGTGAAGAGTGAGAGGTCGGAGGTGAGCAACCTTCAGAATACGTTGGCGGAACTAGGGCCGCGGGTGATGGGCATCCGGCTGCTGTTAGGCGAGGAGCATGCCTATGCGATTGTGGTGACGGCCCACACGCGAGAGAAGTTTGAACTGAAGGCCACGCCGGCGGAGCTGCGCAGCAAGGTTTTGCAGGTGCGGGACGATCTGCGCTCATCTTCATCTGATCCCAAGCCCCATCTGGCCGAGCTGTATGCGATGGTGGTCGCTCCCTTCGGTGATGAGTTGAAAGCCCTGGAGCAGAGCCCCGCCGCGCATGACCGTGTCCCGACGCTGCTATGGTCGTTGGACGGCGTGCTGCGTTACCTGCCCATGGCGGCGCTCTATGACGGCCAGCACTACATGGCCGAGCGGTTCAACAACGTCCTCATTACTCCCGAAAGCTATGGGCACATGACGGCTTCCTCTGACCCAAACGCTCCCCGACTGCGCGTCCTGGCGATGGGCTTGTCCAAAAGTTATGGCGGTCTGCCGGCCCTGTCCGGTGTGATGCCGGAACTGGATGCGGTGGTCCACGACCCTGCGGTGCCCGAGTCCCATGGCCCGATGGAGGGAATCCTGCTGCCCAATGAACGATTCACGCTAACGGCGCTTAAGACCGAACTGGGCGCGGGGAAGAGCTTCCCGGTGGTGCACATTGCCAGCCACTTTGTAGTGGAGACCGGCAGCGGCGCGGAGCCCTACCTGATGCTGGGCGGGGACAGCGCCGGAGAAGCAGACGGATACGAGCTTACTCTGTCGAAGATGGAGGATTCATCCCTCAGTTTCCATGGAACACAGCTTCTGACACTGTCGGCTTGCAGCACCGCCAAAGGCGACGCCGCCAAGGATGGCCTGGAGATGGACAGCTTAGGAATGATTGCCCAGCAGAAAGATGCAGAAGCTGTACTCGCCACCCTGTGGGATGTGAACGACGTCAGCACAAGCCGGCTCATGAGTGATTTCTATGCGCGCTGGGTGAAGCACCCCGCGGAGGGCAAGGGGGAAGCCTTGCGCCAGGCGCAGCTTGCGTTATTGCGCGGGGTTGCAGCCGCGTCACCGACCCCTGAAAGAGAGCGCGGGCCTCAAATCGAGCAGGAGTCGACATCTACGGCTCATGAAGCTGGCTACGCTCATCCGTTCTACTGGGCGCCGTTCGTTCTGATTGGAAACTTCCAGTAGCTGCCGGCAGGAGCCGATCTCCATCAGGGACTGCTGAGCTACAATGGAGGCAGGCAAGGCCAGTGGAGATCTGCAATGCATCCGGCAGCAAGCATCGGGCGGCGATCAGGCGCCACTGTAAGCATCTGAAGAATTGAGCAGATTCGTGCGGACGACCTTGAGTCAATTAAAGATTAACGACGGGCGCGTCAGTTCGACCGAGTAGAACCAACGCCGCACTCGGAAACTATACTGAGTGGGGGGTTCACCGGATTGGGAACGAAAAACGCCCTACCCGGAAAGTGGGACGACTGCACTTTGAAAGCGGGTCAGACTCCCATCGGTTTTGGCATCGATAACGAGTAGTCGCCTTGTGTTTACCGAAGATTCGTCGCGCATGACGTGAACATTCCGGCAGGTTGACGGCGGACACAGAAGAGTATGGAGGACCACAGCGCGAGCACCCCGAGACCTTCGACCGAACTCCATCAACGGCCGCGTACACGTCGAAGCCGGGAACTGATGTGATACCAATTAGACATCAAAGGAGGAGATTCGCAGCGCCGTCAGGCGCGCAAGATCGTAGCCCACAGCGCAAGCTGTGGGTGGGGAATACGAGCGATGTCCTTCCAGCCCCGGAGGGGCGAAAGAATGTGCCGACGATTTCTTCCACCCCTCCGGGGCTCAGGCCACACGCGGAGGATGCCTCTGTTCCCACAGCTTGCGCTGTGGGCTAGGATCTTGCGCCCGCTAACGCGGGCTAAAATCAATTACACATTACAGAGAGTGTTTTGACCCACTCGAAACTCTATCTCGGATGTCAAATTCGTATGAGCTGTTTGCGGGAGCCTCCGAGTGGCAACTCGGCCCCGTTCAAATCCGCCGCCCCTCATCCACTGGCGCCCGTTCCCGCGCCTCCCCCGATCTCCCGCGACCTCAACCCTTGCACGGGATGGGTCAACAACTCCTCCGCAGCCCGGAGATGGTTGGGCGTTATGCGTTCAAAAAGAGACTGTGGTACCATGAAGATAGAGCGACAGGTAACCCTTTTTGACGCTTGACGCGTCAAAGACGTAGCGTGGCCCGCCCGCAAAGCGTGCTAGAGTCTCAAGCTTACTATACCGGTATGTGAACACGGAGATTGTTGAACTGATGATTAACCGAAATCCCTGGCCGCGCTGCTACGTGCTGGTCATCCTGCTCACCTGTATACTTGGGCTATCTCATCAACTGCTGGCCCAACAGGTGGAGCAGGCTCCCCCTCCGGCTACTTCACAAACCCAAACGAAATCCGCGAATGACTCAGACGCCGCCCAAAGCAAACCCGCTAAAAATCCCAAAGCTCCACAAAATGACCGAATTTTCTTTGCGCTGCCCAACCTTTTGACCGTGGAAAATGCCTCCTCGCTACCTCCGCTCACGACCGGGCAAAAGTTCAAGACGGTGGCTGAGGGGTGCTTCGACCCGGTTGAAGTCGTGTTCATAGGCATCCAAGCTGGCATCGGTCAAGCCGACAACACGAACCCCACTTATGGCCAAGGGCTGATTGGCTATTCCAAACGCTTCGGGACGGCATATACCGACGCCATCATCGGAAACTTTGGGACCGGCGCCATATTCCCCTCTTTGCTGCGGCAAGACCCGCGCTACTACCAGAGGGGAAAAGGAAATTTTTTCTACCGTTTCGGGTACGCCGCCATGCGGGTTGTAATCACGCGCTCGGACTCGTCGGGAAAAACTCAGTTCAACTTCTCCGAATTCCTCGGTAATGGCCTGGCCGCAGGCCTCTCCAATGCGTACCATCCCGGCCCCCATACGTTCGCAAGCAGCACCAACGTTTTGGGCACACAAATATTGTTGGATGCCACCGGTTACGAGTTGAAAGAGTTTTGGCCGGACATTCATCGTTTTCTTCTGCGCGCCAAGCACAAGACGTAATCCCTCCCCGGCGAAAAGCGAGAAATGAGCAGCGAATACCTCCTCAACCACAGGTATGCCGGCGGTATCACCGCCGGCCACTCGATGCAACGACTAGGGAGAGTTTGCGGGTTAATTCCGGAGCTTTGCAGGTTTTTCCGAACACCGATCCGCAATGCCAGCAGAGCGAAGGAGCGACGAAGTAGGCTGCGCCACCAGAACTTGACGGTGGTGGGTTTCCAGCTTCGATCCCGATCACATCACGGCGCGCACGGACATTATCAGGGGCGAAGAGAATCCTTGACAACCTACACATGACATGGTAGGCTACCTAAGGATGCTTGACTGTTCGCTCATGACCGGAGAGACCTCACCGATGACTCCCCCGCCCTTCTTTCCAAACCGACGATATGTCATTGCCCACGCTTTCCCACGGCGACCGTAGTAACTTTAAAAATGCGTGAACTATGCGGGAATCTTATTGAAAACAAAGGACCGCCGTGGAAAACCCAGGGCCAAAGCGGGAATGTCTATGAAAACAAAGGAGATATCCGTCAAAAGCGGGAATGTTATAGAAAATGAATGAGTTAACGGTTTTAACCCCGCCGGTGTAGGGCCGCCTCTCCCGCCATGGCGGGGCGTAACGGCCTCATCCGGGCAAGAAATATAGGAACTCGAGAGGCCGGGGCAAGCCCCGGCCCTACGCCTGAATATCGACGTGGCAATGCGGCTTCTGGTCAGGTTGGCCAGACGAAGGCCAAGCCATAGTTTGCGGGAACGGTGATGGCTTGGGTGGCGCCATCGGCTGCTACCGTGATCGTCTGCACATGCACATCTGCATCGATCATCTCCTGCCACGTTCCCGCTTTGGGAAACGGGAGGTTTATAGTTCCAGCCGTATCCGAGAAGTTCAGCAGCACCATGACATACTCTTCAGGCTGTGTAGAGGTCGCTGGAGCGTGGCGGTGGTAAGCAATGATCTGGTTACCCTGGAGAGACTGCAAGTAATAGTAGTAGGACTCGCGGCTGCGCAGAGCGCGGTAGGTGCGGCGCAGCAGTCCGAGCCGGCGGTAGACGCGCACCAGCGGGGCGCCGTAGTCGTCGTAGAAGAATTCCCAGTGCGTGTCCCTCCGCAGCCCGATCCGCGCCGACCCGCTGCTGGGAAGATTGTAGTTGTCTGCGAACTCCTCTCCCTGCCAGAGCATCGGAACACCTTGCAGTGTATAAAGCGCGATCGCGAACGGCTGCAGCTTATAGAAGAGGCTGCGGTCGCCGGGCGGGAAGAATCCGTCGGACTGGGTGCCGGCAAACACGATCAATTGGCTGTGGTCGTGCGTCTCGAGATATTGAAAGGGCGCCACGGGCATGTCCACCGGTTCGCCCGCAGCGTTGTCCACGGTTTTGGTATCCGGATAGCCGCTGAAGCGCGGATCGAGCAGGTGGGCGAAATTGGCATCCGCATAGTTCCACTGCACCATGTCCTCGGCTTTGTTCAGCAGGTCGTCCTGCCACGCGCAGCTCGTGTAGGTATTTCGCAGCACGTCACGCGCTTTCGATAGCGCCTC